>NZ_JAPHUF010000020.1 GCF_026196735.1 Sulfurimonas sp. | reverse complement strand
GATGCTGCCTTGTGTAGAAGTCAGTGCTATATTGTCCGCTTTTATGCTCGCACTTGTATTTGTTATATCATTTGTAGCTTGCAAAGCCATATCCTGAGCATTGGCTATATACAATTATTCCCTTTCTTTATCTGTGCATTCCCATTTGCGTTCTACTCTTTTTTTTGTACATTCTATATCTGTTTCTCTCCCTACACATGCCCAAGAATCGCTCTCCTTTATAAAAGTGCACTTCATGCTTTTATCTTTTGCTTTGGATTCTTTATCCAGAGAGTATTTCTCATCATAAAGCAAACCCTCTTTTTGCATTCTATCTCTATCCATATCATAAATCTCTATGGAGTCGAATATCTCTTTCATATCTTTTTTAAACTGCAGTTGTATCTCTTGAAGACGGTGTCTTACCAAGCTTGGGTCATCGCCTCCTTCGAATTTTGTTCTATCAAAGGTGTAGTAGAAGCGGTAATCAACTCCTACAAGTTTTAAATTGCCTTGTTTGTCATAATATGGACAAAATGTCCAATACTTTTTACTTCCTATTCCATCTGCTATGTTTTGTGATTCAACATTAGTCCCACACTTTAATCCGCCTATAAAATCCACATAATTTTTATAATAATTAATACCTCTTTCCATATTATTGTTCATTCTCCACTCCGTCAAAGGCAAATTTGAAAAATATTCTTCAAACTCATCATTAAGTTCTTTATCTAAAAGTCTATTTTCAAATGAGTCTTTTGTTAAATCCCATACTCTTATATTTATATCTTGTTTCATCATATTGGGGATGGTTCTATGAAAATAAATAGTTGTTTTATTATCATGAATTCCCGAAGTCTCAAAAGGGAATTGGTGATAAGACCCAGGGGTTATAATATGCACATAAGGAGATGTTATTTTTGTATATGGTTCCATCTTTATATATGGGCTTTGTCTAAAAACACATCCCGTAAATATAAAACCAATCAAAAAAATTATAAATATATTTCTCATTCTCTGTACCCACACTTTACGCCAAACCCGGCATAATCTTGACAAACATATGTACCGTGAGGCGAATCAGAAGTAAATAATTTATAGGCATTTAATATATTTGCCTGCTCGAAGATCGTCGCTTGAGCATTGTTGCCGCTGTTAGCGCCTAATGATTCCCCTACGAAGTCATCTTGCTTGGTAAAAGCGCCTGAATATCCGTATCCTACGCCTCCCTTATCTTGAGGGTCTGTAATTAACTTATTCATATCGTCCTTATTCATCGGCGAACCGAACGATACGAATGTCGGAACATTCGGTTCAATTTTACCGTCAATTTTATAATACTCCACCGGCTTAAATCCTCCTCCATTTTCCTGAACATATTGTATCCCGTTATACACTATAACATTTGCTTGCGAGTGCATTGCAAAGTTAGACCCGGTATTGCCTCTTGATGCAGTAACGTTATTTACGTATTCTCCTGTCTGTTTTGCGATGCCGGTTGTTCCTATTCCGCTTTTATCTACTGCCGATTCTAATAAATCTGGTAAAAATCCATAAGATGGATTATACCCTACTGTAAGCTCTACCGCTTTGTCGGTATTCATTTGCCCTGTTTGCAGCAAACCATTTTTTATAGCTTCTGCTTCACTATTCATCATACCGTTAATTGAGTTTTGGTAGGTGGCACTTTCTTGTGTTATTTCTATAGGTGCTTTTGAGACATATAATCCCTTTCCGTCAAACTCTTTTTTATCTTCTGCACTTAATGTTTTATAGTAACTGCTATCTTCCATTCTTATATAGTCGTCCTCATTGAATTTCGTCGATAGTTTATTCACTACTTGAAGTACCTTATGCGCTGAATCTTTTGTTCCCGTAAGTATAGGTATCTCAGCCAATATGCCTCCTCGGTTTTCATTTGAAGGAACAAGTCCTAGCGAGAGGTATTTAGTTAAAGTATTCCAAACTTCTCCAGCCGTTGCTTCTATAACGTTATCGCTTGTTGCATCCGGCAAGGTTCCTGCAATAATGTTCATATTTTTATTCATTGCCTCATACTCCTGTTTTATCTCATCCTGCCCTTTTTTACTAAGCAGCCTAGTATCAAGTTCAACGCTCAGACCTTTATGGCTTTGTATATCGTAGATGTCCACTTTGTTGTCGGTTATATCTCTGTTTAACATTGCGGTGTCGGAATTCTCTTTGTCAGTTACTTG
>NZ_JAPHUF010000018.1 GCF_026196735.1 Sulfurimonas sp. | reverse complement strand
TGTCCAAATACTCCAGCAGGAGTAAAAGTTGATGCTTCTGGATGTAAAATAGACGGCGATGATGATAATGACGGTGTTTTAAACTCTAAAGACAGATGTCCAAACACTCCAGCAGGTAATGTTGTTAACAGTGATGGATGTACAAAAGAAGTGAATCTTCATATCAATTTTGAAAACAACTCTTATGTTGTTGATGAGGCTTCAAAACTTAGAGTTGAAAAATTTGCAAATTTCTTAAAAGCTCGTCCTAATTATACTGCTCAAATCATTGGTCATACAAACAGCATTGGTCGTGAATCAACCAATCAAATCCTCTCAGAAAATAGAGCTAATGCTGTAAGAAATATGATTATCAGATATGGTGTAGCGGAAAATAGAGTTACAGCAATCGGTAAAGGTGAGAGCGACCCAATAGCTTCAAATGATACAGCAGATGGTCTTGCACAAAATAGAAGAATTGAAGCTACATTAAATAAAAACTAATATGTTTGACATACCTTGTGTCATCTTTGCCGGTGGCAAAAGCTCGCGAATGGGAGAAGATAAAGCTCTTCTCCCTTTTGGAGACTTTGACACTCTTACACAATTTCAACTCATTAGACTCAGAAAAATTTTTAAAACAGTATATATCTCATGTAAAGACAAAAATAAGTTTGATTTTAAAGCAAATTTTATAGAAGATATAAAAAGTGACAATACATTTGCTCCAACAACAGGTTTTGTATCTGTATTTCAAACTTTACAAGAAGAGAATTTTTTTGCTCTTAGCGTGGACTCCCCTTTTATAAGTGAAAAAGAGATAAGACAAATCATAGATGCTCATAAGAGTGGTTGTGATGCAACTATTGCAAGGACTTCAACTGGCATTCAACCAATGTGCGGAATCTATCACCGTTCATTAGAAAACAGGTTTATTGACATGTTAAAAGAAAATAATCATAAACTTGGATTTTTACTAAAATCCTCAAAAACAAACTTTGTAGAATTTAATGATGAAAAACCATTTTTAAATTTAAACCATCCACATGAATATCAAGAAGCATTAAAGCTTCTTTAGCGTACTGTATTGCTATTGTAATATACATGTAATATAATAAAAAATTTAATATCTAAACAAATAAAGGATTGTAATGCACTACTTCAACAAAGTAAAACTCGGTCAAGAAGTATTTAGTCTCATATACGGCAAAGGAGTAGTTGTCTTTGCTTTACCTAAAGAGCACAGATTGGATGGTTTTTTTGTCTTTGCTGCTGAGTATAAAAATAATCAAAGAGTACACTATACAATTGATGGCATGCCCAATTGGTCTTCACAAGACGGTTGCTGCCAAACGGTATTTTATGAAAAAGACATTAATTTGGGCGATATCGATATACAGCCGGCTCACAAAGTTATGTCTGAAAAACAGATTCTCAAATATAAAGATAAAGACATATTAGAGTTGAGATGCCCTTCAGGAATTTGGAGAAATGTAAACGAGTGTCCTCAGTATCTTGTGGATAAAGCTCTAAAAAAATCTAAATATTATTTATTTAGAAAAGAAAAAAAACAAACCAAAGACTAGCTTATATCTGTTAAGCCGGTCTTTTATCTGGCAAAATCACCACTTTACTCCATAAAATTAATTACTTTACTTCTGCTATAATAATAAAATACAAATTAAAGAGAAAACAATTATGAATTTAACACATCTTGATGAAAACCAAAGACCAAAAATGGTTGATGTATCAGACAAAAATCAGACAACAAGAGTAGCAGTTGCCAGTGGTATAATAGAGATGAGCCAAGATGCATACGACGCTATTGTTAGTGAAAAAACAAAAAAAGGTCCAGTACTCCAAACAGCAGTAATCGCTGCGATAATGGGAGTTAAAAAAACGAGTGATTTGATTCCAATGTGTCATCCGCTTAACTTAAGCGGCATCAATTGTGATGTGGAGGAGCTGGCAGAGCTTCCAGGATTTAAACTAACAGTAACAGCTAAACTAACCGGACAAACCGGTGTTGAGATGGAAGCACTAACAGGAACAAGCATAGGTCTTTTAACGATTTATGACATGGTTAAGGCGATTGATAAAGGCATGGTAATTCGACATGTACAACTAGAAACAAAATCAGGAGGCAAAAGTGGAGATTATAAACGCTAGAGATGAAAAACTGGAGCTTACTTACCCATGCTCCTGGTCTTATAAACTAATAGCCAGCGAGAGAGAAGCCTTAGAAAAAGCAATATATGATGTGATTGATGAGAGAGAACATAAACTGACTCACTCAAAAAACTCCAAGGGCGGCAAGTATGTTAGCATGAATCTTGATATGCTCGTACACAACGAAGATGATAGAAATTTTATCTATGAAGCACTAAAGCAACATCAAAACATAAAGATGGTGCTATAAAATAACAAAAGGATTTATGATGAACTTAGAAGAATTACAAGATAGTTTTAAAAGCCTATATAATAATAAATTTAGAAGTTTAGAAAAAAGAGTAACTTCTGTTATCGAAGTAGTTGCCAATGAAAAAGACATTCATTTAGATAAACTAAATCTTCATGAAGTAAAAACTCTTTCAGCAACAATTGTTAACTTAGAAACAAAAAAGTTACATGATGAACTTGAAATATTAATGGCACAAAAAGAGAAGCTCGAGAGAGATTTAACGAAAAAACTACATGAACTTCAAGAAACAAAGTACAGTGTTTTTAATACTATTGAATCAACCATAAACAAAGACGATACACTGACTATATCTAAACTTCACCAAGCAAAACTTCAGACTATCGATCTATTTGATTTGCTTAGTGAAACTGTTGAATCTGCGATTATTACAGCTTTAGAAAAATCCAAAGACTCTGAAGCCAATGAGACAATAGAAGAAGTTATAAAAGAGTTGACATATCAAACTATCAAAGAGGGAACACTTAACACTATCCGTGTTAGAAAAATTCTATCGACTATACTCAGCTCCTCTATAGATATTGCGGAGGCTTCACCAAATATGTCAAAAAACATCTTAGGATCGACACTAAAAGGGATGAGAGCGGGACTTATACACTCTATTGACAGATTTAAAAAGAGATTGGCTTATATGCCGCTTGAAGCGAAGCATATTTTAATAGAAGATTATGACACTATTATGGAAGATTTGGCTCAGACAGACACTCTGTTTTTACAAGTTGTTCAGACTCAGGCAAATGAAAGTAGTCCAAGTACGAGAAAAATTCTTGTTGAACTTAACCAAAAAATGCATCATGATCTTGAAGAGCTGGTTCATATGTCCAAAGAAACAGCCCAAGTGCTGAAAAATAGATTCTCCGAACTGGCAAAAACAGCTGTTAAAAAAGCTGATACTGCCCTTAACTCTGAGACAGCCAAGGAAGCAAAAAGAATGGGCATTCAGGCTTTAGGTGTTGCAAAGTCCGCACTTGAGAATGCTATAAAATCAGCTAAAGATGTAATCGATACAAAAAAATAAGCTCTTTTTGCTTATTTATAATATTTACTGACTCCGCTCATATTTGAGCCCATATTTAAAAGTAACATGTCAGCGATCACAAGTGCTGTCATTGCTTCGCAGACGACTGTTCCCCTAATCGCTACACAGGGGTCATGTCTGCCTTTTAAAGCAAAATCAACCTCTTCATTTGTAGTTGTAACTGTATGCTGCTCTTTAAATATAGACGGCGTCGGCTTAAAATATACATTCATAACAATATCATCACCGTTGCTTATGCCGCCAAGAATACCGCCGGCATGATTACTCTCAAAACCAGAAGCACGAATCTCATCATTGTTCTGCGAACCCAGCATTGATGCGCTAAGTATTCCATCGCCAATCTCAACCGCTTTAACAGCATTTATACCCATCATAGCATCTGCTAAAACAGCATCCATCTTGTAATAAAGCGGCTGACCCAAGCCAGCCGGGACACCTTTTACAAGAACACGCGAAACGCCGCCAACAGAATCATGCTCATTTTTTGCTTTTAGTATTGCATCTTTTTGTGTCTGCTCAACTTTAGAATCAAGTGCGTAAATAATACTTTTTTTAGCCGCTTCATAATCATATACATTTGATTTTATCCCGGCTATTTCACTGATACCGCTAAATACTTCAATATCAAGTTCTGCTAACATTAACTTAGCTATAGCCCCTGCTGCAACCCTTGCTGCTGTCTCTCTTGCTGAGCTTCTTCCGCCACCGCGATAATCTCTAATACCGTATTTATGAAAGTAAGTAAAATCAGCATGTCCGGGGCGAAACACATCTTTTATATTTGAGTAGTCTTTTGACTTTTGATTTGTATTATAAATAACCATGGCGATCGGTGTGCCGGTACTTTTATCTTCAAATACACCGCTCAATATCTCTACTTCATCTGCTTCTTTTCTTGCAGTTTCAAACTCACTCTTTCCCGGTTTTCTTCTATCGAGCTCACTCTGAATATACTCTTCATTTATATCAAGTCCTGCAGGAACGCCATCAAGAATACACCCTATGGCTTTTCCGTGAGACTCTCCAAAGGTACTAAATCTTAATTTTTGACCAAAACTATTCACTATTTTTCCTTCTTTAACATTTCTACTGCCTCTTGTGCTGCGACCTGTTGAGCTATTTTTTTACTTTTTCCAACTGCTCTTGCGTACTCTTTGTCTTCGATTATTACAGCTACTTCAAACTCTTTTTGATGGTCCGGTCCACGACTTGCAATGACTCTGTATTCTGGTGTCTCTCCAAACCTAGCTTGTGTCAACTCCTGAAGGGTAGTTTTAAAGTCTCTAAACAGAAAATCCAATGAGATTTCCTCATGATTCTTCTCAATTAAAGAGATAGCTATCTCTTCTGCTTTTTTCAAACCTGATTCAAGATATATTGCGCCTATTACAGCTTCAAAAGCATTTGATAAAAGAGATGGTTTTTCTCGCCCACCATTGTTCTCTTCAGCGTTTGAAAGATATATACACTCACCAAGATTGATTGAACGAGCCAACTTATCAAAACCTTCCTCATTTACCAAAGATGCTCTGATTTTTGAAAGCTTCCCTTCAGCCGAGTTAGGAAATTTATTGAACAGGTATTCACCAACAACCAAATCCAAAACAGCATCACCTAAAAACTCTAAGCGCTCATTATCGTAGGGCTGCTTATGACTTTTATGTGTCAGCGCTTCAATAATGAGCTTCTCGTTTTTAAACTTATAGCCTAAAGTTTTCTCTAACTTTTCTATATTTTTATTCATTTAATGACTCTTTCATTTTTTCTGCTTCTCTCCTTGCAAGTTCGTCACATCTCTCATTCTCTTCATGTCCGTCATGTCCTCTTACCCATATAGCTTTTACTTTATGAATCTTTGAGGCTTCTATATATTCCTTCCACAAATCTATATTTTTAACTTTTTTGAAATCTCTTTTTATCCAGCCGCTTAGCCACTCATTTATCCCTTTTGTAACATACGATGAGTCTGACACAATTTCAACTTCGCATGGCTCTTTTAAAGCTCTTAAACCCTCTATGGCGCCCAAAAGTTCCATTCTATTGTTTGTCGTATGAGCTTCGCTGCCAGAGAGTTCTTTTTCTTTGTTTGCAAATCTAAGAATAACTCCATAGCCGCCAGGACCAGGGTTTCCTAAAGCACTGCCGTCACTGAAAAGAGTTATTTTCTTCACTGAAATCCTTATGGTAATCTTTTACAAGAGAGAGTTCAACTCTTGATGTATCTATTGCATGACAACTGCTACAGCGGTTAAATGCAAATGGGAAGACCTGTTTACAACTGTTGCAAATATACTCAAAGCTAAGTGTAGCATTTACACTTTTGTTTATATTTATAAGCACATCAAGTTCAAAAGTAGAGCTTTTATCAGCCTTTTGTATGTAGCCTTTAGCCGTGTAAAGTTCCCTTAAATAGCTATTTTGCATTATTATATCAAAATTCAAATCTTTTTTATCGATATTCCACAATATATCTACCAATAACTCAGCCTTAGAGATATCAAAATTTTCCCATGCAAGCTTAGGATTAACACGAAAAATATACTCAAAAATAAGATATGTCAGTTGATTGGTTTGTTTATATATTTCAAGTAATTTTTGAACTTTCACATCCGTAGACATATCTAAATCATTTAAAAGTATCAAAGATTTCAAATAAGCACTATCAGTTTTTATATCTTTTTTTAACTCTTCTAGTGGTTCTAATATTTCCAGAGCTGCTGGATAATCTCTCATATATTCATATACTAAAAGAAGATAATTCAGTGCTTGTGGTGTTCTTGGATTGTTTTTAAGTATCTCTAAAAATATTTGTCTTGCCCGTTCGAGAAAACCTGCTTTAAAGTATGTTTTTCCGAGCAAAAACATCGTGTCTCTGTAGTTTGCTTTGTCGCCGACTTTTAGCAGTTCATTGTATATCTCTATACTTTTTTCATAGTTGCCGTTTTTTGCGTATGAATGAGCAAGCAAAAGCCAAGACTTTTCAGAGAGTTCCCCTTTTGTGATTAAAACTTTCAACTCACTTTGAGATGGAAGAGTATTGAACTGTTTTAAAAACTTATCTAGGTGCCTATGGTCCTCTTTTCTTTTAAACCTTGCCAGCCAATATGAGAAAAATGTTATCACAAAAACAAGTACAAAAAAGACTATAATCCCAAAAAGCGGGTCTCTAAACTCTATAAAAAAAACATTCATTTAGTCATACACCACTATACCGTAGTCATTTTTGAGATTATAAAATGTTGAGTCCGCTGTTATCTCCAAATCTTTCATCTTTGCCAGTTGGATGATAGAGTTCTTGTTTACCTTTATTCCAAACTCTATGAAGAATTTTTTGATATTTACAAACTTTATATCTTCAACAAATTTATACTCAAATTCTTTATATAATTTCATCTTGTCGTATGAGAATATATGTTCATTTACATGTAGTTTATCTGAAGCATATTTTATAGGAAGATGTCCTGAAAGGTCTGTTAGTATTTTTTCTACATGTTCGTGTTTCTCGGGCAGGGTGTTTTTCTGAACAAAAACATACTTGTTGTTTAGTTTTAAATTAGGCGTGTTCTTCCAATATTTATATGCTGGATTTGAGACTCCTAATTTAGAAGAGACTTCTCTCCAGAGCCAAAAAGAGTTAAGTGTATTTGGCAAGTGTGACATCTTTTGGCTCCTATATACAGATTTTTGACTCTATTATATAGTTTTTCTTTATATAGTTTTATTAAACAATATATTAGAATGTATTCATAATAAATTTAGTTACAATGAATCCGCCTAAAACCAACCATATAAAAAGTAATCCCGCTGTATAAACAGGTGCTAGACCCAGTCCTTTAAATTTTGCAAATCGTGTACCCATTCCAAGTGCAGTCATTGCCATTGTAAGCAAAAAAGTATCTATAATATTTATACTATCTACTATATTTTGCGGAACAATCTGAAGTGAATTAAATCCAGCCATACCAACAAAATAAACTGCGAACCAAGGTATAACAAGTTTAACAACACCAGTTTGTGTACCTGTATTTTTAGCAGTGTAAGACAAATAAATACCTAAAACTATAAGCATCGGAGCTATCATAATAACGCGAGTCATTTTAACAATTACAGCGGAATTTGCCATATCATCAGGAGCTCCGGGGACTGAAGCAGGGACTGCTACAACTTGTGCAACCTCATGAATAGTTCCACCGACATATATACCAAACTCTTTAGGACTCATGTGTAAAAAGCCCTGTGCGGGTTCAATAATAGTAGTATATAAAACCGGGTATAAAAACATCGAGATGGTTCCAAAAAGAACAACCATAGAGACTGCAATAGCGGTCTTATGTTCTTGCGCTTTTAAAACAGGTTCAGTTGCTAAAACCGCTGCCGCACCACAAACAGCAGCACCGGAAGATATAAGCATTGATGTGTCTTTTTCCATACCAAAGAGTCTATTTCCAGCCCAAGTCCCAAGTATAAATGTAGTTGAGAGCATGATAAGAGAGACCAAAAAGCCTTCTATCCCAACCTCAGCAATTTCTTGAAATGTGATACGAAAACCATAAAACACAATTGCAAAACGCAATATCTTTTTACCAGAGAAAGTAATCCCGCCAGCCCACTCTGTTGGTGTTTGATTATGAAGTGTATTTGCATAGAATATGCCCATAACTATACCAATAACAAGAGGAGAGATTCCAAGAGATTTAATAAACTCTATATCTGAAATCATTGTAGCTGCTGCTGCAAAAATAGCTACAAATATAACACCGTTGATAGTGCCCTTCCTGTTATCGAGTGAAAATGGCATTTAAATCCTTAGCAAAATAATGTGAGAATTATATCAAAAAAGATATTTATCTCTATTTTACTATTATTTTAAGTTCTGTTTTTATCCCATCATCCTCTTCAAGCTCTTCAATTTCATGCATCACCACCCTTGATGAGTCTATATTTTTTGTTAAAACAAGATACTCTTGAAGTTTAGCAGCTCTTGTGGTCGCTAGAGCTTTTAGTTCGTCAATTGAGACAGTTTGGATATCCCTGCATCTAGCAAGTAACTCTTTTGTATACTCTATTTTAAATATCTCATCTTTTGTGTATCTCTTTTCAAACTCTTTTTCAAGGGCATCCAAAGCTTTCTCGCCAACTGATTTTTCATATATATCTTCAAGTATATCTATTGTCGCAACACCTTTGCCATCACTTTTTTTCAATACTTGCAGCTGCAGTTTTTTTGCCTGTATTGCCTTTTTATCCAACTCTTTGTTATAGCTTGGTGCGATTGCCAAAGCCAACCTAGGTTTTTTTAGCAGTATTTTTACAATATTGTCGAGCTTCTCTTTTTCAGGAGGAAGAATACTATGCTCAGAGGCATCAAACTCTGCATATTTCAAGTCATCCCCGTTTATCCCCATTGCTGCACCTAAAAAGTTAAACGGTGAAGCTACTGCTTTTATTATCAAGTTTGCAAAAGTTTTCAAAACCAATGCGCCATACTTAAAGTCAGGTGCATCCAAGTTTCCTTCAACAGGCATATCGATGTCTATTACTCCGTCACTGTCCTCAAGTAAAGCAATAGCAAAACCAAGCGGCAGTTTCGTAATATTTTCATCTTCTATCTCATCACCTAGCTCTATGCTCTTTATAACAAGACTGTTCTCTCCAAGTAACTCTGAATCATGGATTTTATAATTTAAATCTAAAAACAACTTGCCTTTATCTATTTTATACCCCGCAAATTGTGCACTGTAGCCGCTATATGAATCAAGACTTAAGTTTTTAAAGCTAAATCCTATATCCGTAAATGATTTTATGTCAGATACCTCTATGCTCCCCTTTAATTTTGTAGAACCATACTCATCAACTTCTCCATCAATATCTATGTAACTTACCTCGCCTTTCTTTGTAGAAATAGCATAAATATCTCCATTTAAATCATGTATGGATGTCTTGAATCTTATAGGCAAAGAATAATCAGCAAAATTTGCCTTCCCGTTTGTTACATGTAGTCTCATGATCTTCATTGGAAACTTCTCTTCTTTAGCAATTTTTGAAGTATTCAAATCTTCTGTTTTTGTCAAGTTGCTATCATCTTTAAGCTTTGATAATTTGGCAAAGTTCATCTGTTTTTTTTCATCTATTTGTGCATCAACATAAAACTTATCAAGTTCTACCGTATCAATATACAAACTATTTGGAAACATCTCAAAGTTAAATGTTTTTAACTCTGTCTTAGCAAATGTGATCAAAGGAGTATGGCTTCTGCTGTCAGATAATTTAAACTTCTCTATTTTCAATCCGCCATTAACAAAGAGGTCTGCTTTTTTATCATCTTTGTTATATTCTAATTTGCTCTCTAAACTTAGGTATCCATCATCAATCTGTACAAACAGACTCTCCCCAAGATATGGAGTAATCTCTTTTAATGAGATTCTATTGAGTGAAATGCTTCCTTTTTGTTTAAGAGGAGTATGTCTAACACTGCCCTTTGATGAGACTGAGCCTTTTTCATTCACCCTCAGTGACATGTCATACTTCAGCCAGCTTTTCTCATTTGAATCTATATCATAGGCATTTATGTTTATTTTGTCTATCTTGCTTGTCGCAACGCTTTGGAGGCTGTCATCTTTAAAGGCTAGCTTTGCAGAATTTACATCAAAGTGTTTTAGTTTTACCCTGTAGGATTTCTCCTCTTGTGCGGTCTCACTTTTCTTGCTAATATTCTCTGTTTTAGCCATCTCTTTAGCTTCTACTAATCCCTCAAGGTTTATCGCACCGTTTTTATTTTTTTTAGCATATACTCCAAGATTATTTAGAGCTATTTTTTCTATATTCACATCTTTTATCTTAGTGTCTACTCTTACGCCATTGATATTAAAATTTTTAAAATCTACTAATTTTTCATCTGTATCTTTTCTGTTTAGTACAAATTTATCTAAGGAAAAATTTGCTCTTTTTACAAAAGCATTGATTGTTGAGTTTTCATCTTTTAGAGTTGCATTAACATCAAAGTTTGCAATTGCATTTTTAAGTTCAAGGTTGTAAGTCTTTAGCTCATTTGATGCTATCTGGTCAATGTAAGGTTTATAGTGAATAAGATCAAAACCTTGACATGTAAGATAAGTATTTAGCACAATGTTTTTATGTTTTACATCACCGTTTGAAGTACATTTAAAATTATCATTTAACATTAAATCCATCTCATATAAAAATGGTTTTTCACCGGCTAAAGTCACATCTTTTAGATTTATGTTTAACTCATTCAGACTTGTTTTGACATTTGGTTTTACACTAGCATCATCAACAGTGAGGGAGATTTTTTCTAAAGAGATGTTATCCAGTGCCACACTCCATGGAGTGGTATTACTGTCAGCTTTTTGTACCTCAACACTTTGTGTTTTTTCTTTCTCATTACCGACTCTTGGGTCTTTTAAGTACCCTAGCCAATCTATCTCTCCCTGCTCATCTCTTAAAACTTTTGCATCTAAAGAATTAAGTCTAATAAACTCTACATGTACATCTTGTTGCATAGGCTTAATCGTCACTCCGCCTACATGTAAAGCTTTCATATTCAATATATCATGATCTTTGGTTTTGGGTTTGATTCTTAGATTTTCCAAACTAACATGTAGATTTTCAATAGCTGTAGAGTTTAAATCATCTACATTTAGATGATAATCAGCACCAAAGGACAACTTTCCGTTTGCTACTTCAAAACCTATCATATCTTGTATATATCGCCACTGAGTATAAAGTTTACTTGCTTCAAATTTTATGCTGCCTTGTAGTTTAAAAGGCTTAAATCCTACAATTTCACTTCTAAAATCAACAAAACCGCCATCTTCTAAATTTGAATAGAACCTAAGGTTTGCATCGCTGGAATTAAAGTCGTTTGTGTCTATGTCCCTAAGCTCGAAGCCTATTGAGCGTAGCGAAAAATCAAACTTTTTGCTGTTTGTAAAATCTTCATAATCTACGCCGCCATCGCTTATTTTGATTACATCTACTATTACTCTTGGTATCTGAGTCTCTTCTTTTTCTACCTCATCTACACTCTTATCTTCTTCTGTTTTAAGCAGTGTAGAGAAATTAAGTGTTTTATCTTTGTTATAAATAACGGAAATTTTAGGTTTATCAATGACAATACTATTTACATGTATTGCAGCCCTTAGCAGAGAGTATAACTCCACATCAATTTCCAAGGACTTAAGAGATGCTAAATGTTCATTATTTAAGTCCTTTAATTTTATGCCGGAGAGTTCCAAGTTAAATATGAAAGGATTAAAGTAGACATCATTTATAAAGAGTTTGGCATTTGTTTTTTGCTCAACAATCTTTATGACTTGTGATTTTACAATAAGCGGAAGTACAAAAAAACCAAATAAAATATACAGTACTAAAAATGAGAGTACAATTTTTTTAAACATAGATAGACCTCTAAAGCTTTTATACTTTAGTCTATCCTATTGTTTTTTAAAATAAAATTATTTTGCCTCTTCAATAATGTCTGAACGAGGGTATGTAAAAGTTGACTTTCTAAACACCACAATCTTATCTTCATGCCCCAAAGCATAAACTCTTATTGTGATTGGAATTACACTGTCATGTCTAGCATCATTTGCCAACATGTCATAAGTTCTTAAGACAACAATTTTCTTTTTCTTTATTCCCGGAACTATAGTAAACTCTTTTTTAGGCTTGGCTATTTCTACATTGCCCTTCATGTCTTTAGGTAAAATAACTTCAAAAAAGAACTTCATGGTATCGTTTTGAGTATTTTGCACTAAGAATTCATATGCATTGTCTACTCTTACTCTACCGTCACTCATCTTTTTTACAGAATAGAGACGATTTTCTTTGTTTATATTAAGAAGCATATGCTCTTTTTTACTTCCCATAACAGCCATACCAACGGTAAGTCCTACTAAAAGAGCAATATAAAGAAGAATCTTAGGGCGGAAATATTTAGTTTTGCCTTTTTGATCTATAATCTCATAATCGCTTGACCAAGTAACAAGAGAAGGCTTGCCCAGCTTACCCATAACAACTGTACAGGCATCAACACATTCCAGACAGTTTATACACTCTAACTGCAGACCTTTTCTGATGTCGATATGAGTAGGACAAACCGTTACACAACTCTCACAAGCAGTACATTCGGCATGTGGTTCATTTACTTGAAGATCTTTTTGAGAGGTAAACTGCTTCTCTTTATGTTCATCATAAATATGTCCGCCTCTATTGGTATTATAAAGAGCCATGACTGTGTTATCATCATATAAAACTGACTGAACTCTTGAGTATGGACATACATAAATACAGTAGTCTTCTTGTAAAAATACTATGTCGTAAATAAGAAAAAGTGCTGAAAAAATAACTGTTCCAAAAAGAATTGTATGATCCATCGGATTTTGCAAATACTCAAAAAAATCCTCAGGCGGAACAAAAAACCAAATTAAGTTAGCGCTAGCCAATAAAGAAAGTGCTATCCATATAATAATTGCAATAGTTTTTTTAACCTTGTTTTCAAACTTGCTCATGTCAGGTTCAAGCTGTTTGTTTTTTATGCGTTTTCTAAGACGCAACATTTTTGTCTCAATCAAATCACGGTAGATTACACGAAATATCGTCTGTGGACATACCCATCCACAAAACACACGACCACCCATAACAGTCATCCCAAAAATACCTAAAAAGAGTATCATCAGTAAAAATGGTAAAAGATATAACTCCTGCATATCAAACTGAACAAATGCAAGATGAAGTTTTAGTTTGTCAAAACTAAGTAGGAAAAAATAACTGTCATTTACTTGTATCCAAGGTATAACTAAAGCCAATACCGTTAAAAAAGCAAAGAAATAATATCTATATATTCTCCAAGCTGTTGGCGCTTTAAAATCGCTCATAAATTACTCCAAATATATGTTTAATTACGCAATTGTATCAAAAAAACTATTAATCAACAATTATAATATTAATTATAACTCATTATTATTTTTATTATTTTAAAATATATGAGTAATAAAATGAAAAAGCCTATTTTATGCTCAAGTTTGATAAAATACCGATCATTATTTTATATCAAAAGATTTTTTACATGTCAACAAAAGAATATATTTTAAACACTATTAAAAATCGTCCGCTGATCATAGACGGAGCCATGGGCACTCAACTGCAACAAAGAGATGAGCAAATTCCTAAAGAGGCGTGGGAGGCAAATGAGGGTTGTAACGAACTTTTAAATGTTACATGCCCTGAAGTTCTTAGTGAAATCTTTAGTGCCTATTTGACTGCCGGTGCTGACTTTATAACAACAAATACCTTCGGCTCTTTCTCTTGGGTTTTAGATGAGTACAAAATAGGAAATCGCGCATACGAATTAACAAAAGCCGGAGCCGAGATTGTAAAGAAAGAGTGTGACAAATTTAGCACTCCCCAGCATCCTAGATTTGTTTTAGGTTCAGTTGGACCCGGAACTAAACTCCCATCTCTTGGACATATAACTTATGATGAGATGTATGAGGGTTATACAGAGTTTTGTAAGGCACTAATTGACGGAGGTGTTGATGTCTTTTTACTAGAGACATGTCAGGACCCTCTTCAGATAAAAGCAGCCCTTCATGCGTGTGAGGAGGCTTGCAGAGTAAAAGAAGTTGAGATTCCTATTATGGTCTCTGTAACCATAGAACTTAGCGGTACTATGCTTATCGGAACAGATGCCGAGACAATTGCTACAATTTTAGAGCCTTTTGATATTTTAAGTCTTGGCTTTAACTGTGGAACAGGTCCTGAGCAGGTACTAAAGCATGTAAAAACTCTAAGCGAGGTATGGCACAAACCTATCTCTATCCATGCAAATGCAGGTCTTCCTCAAAACCGTGGTGGATATACTTACTATCCAATGGGTCCCGATGAATTTACCCAGCAACAAGAGAAATTTCTTGAATTTGACGGAGTCTCATTTTTAGGCGGATGTTGCGGGACTACACCTCAACATATTCGTGTACTGACTGACAGAGTTACAAACATAGCACCTAAACCTGCTTCTGGTTCTCACAAAAACTCAATTGCTTCACTTTTCAACACAGTACCTCTTATGCAAGAGCCTGCTCCGCTTCTAGTCGGTGAGCGCTCTAATGCTACAGGCTCAAAAGCTTTTCGTGAACTGCTTTTAGAAGAAAACTATGAAGGCACACTAAGTGTAGCTCAACAGCAAGTTCGTGCAGGAGCGCATGTTATCGATGTAAATGTCGGTTTTGCAGGTCGTGATGAGACTAAAGATATGAATGCGGTTATGAAGATGTATGCTCAAAAAATCGCTCTTCCTCTTATGCCCGACTCCACTCAAACTACAGGGCTTGAGACTGCTTTAAAAAACATCGGCGGCAAGCCAATCTTAAATTCTGTCAACCTTGAAGACGGCGAGCCAAAGTTTGATGAAGTGTGTCAGTTAGCTAAAAAATACGGTGCAAGTCTTGTTTGTCTTACAATCGATGAGGCTGGAATGGCAAAGAGCATAGAAGATAAACTCAAAGTTGCAGATAGAATCATAGACTTAGCCACCAATAGACACGGGATTAAAAAAGAAGATTTAGTTTTTGATGTACTTACATTTACACTCGGTTCCGGTGACGCTGAGTACTTTGAAGCTGGCATAAACACCATCGAAGCCATAAGACAACTACGCATTAAGCATCCTGAGGTTGGAGCGATACTGGGCCTCTCAAATATATCTTTTGGTCTTGACAAAGATGCAAGACCTTACTTAAACTCAATGTTTTTACACCACTGTGTGCAAGCCGGTTTGACATCAGTTATCATCAATGTAAAACATATCATACCGCTAAATAAGATTCCTCAAATAGACCAAGATATATGTGATGATCTTATCTTCAACCGTAAACCAAACGGCGAAGCACTTTTTAACTTTATTGAGCATTTTAGCTCAAAAGAGGCTGTTGACAACGATGCTGTAGATGAAGCATACTTAGCCATGAATGACGAAGAAAAAATCGCTAAACTTCTTATGGACGGCGACAAAGACAGGATGATACCATTGGTTGAAGAGGCTCGCCATAGGATTGCTCCTGAAAAAATTGTAAATGAGATTCTTATCGATGCTATGAAAGTCGTGGGTGAACTTTTTGGTTCCGGTCAGATGCAGCTTCCTTTTGTACTTCAATCTGCTGAGACTATGAAAAAGACAGTTGACCACCTCAATCCTTATCTGCCAAAGGTTGAAAAAAGCGTAGACACAACACTTGCCCTAGGAACAGTAAAAGGTGATGTTCATGATGTCGGTAAAAATCTTGTAGATATCATCCTCTCCAACAACGGCTTTAAAGTTGTTAACCTTGGTATCAAGGTTGAACTTGATGAGTTTATACAAGCTATGAAAGATTCTCATATCTCAGCTCTTGGTTTTAGCGGTTTATTGGTTAAATCAACACAAGTGATGCAAGAAAACTTCAAACTTTTAAAAGAAGAGGGAATTAACATTCCTGTTTTAATTGGCGGAGCAGCGCTTACTCGTAGCTTTGTTGATGATTTTTGTCGTCCTTTTTATGACGGTCCAATCTTTTACTGTAAAGATGCTTTTGACGGTGTAACTGCTATGAGCCGTATAGAAGCCGGTAACTTTGATACTGATATTCATGGTAAAGAAGGCGAAGAAAAAGTAGTTAAAGAGAAAAAAGAAATCATTATCCCTCCGTTTTCTGAGTTGAAAATGCCGTCTCGCGATGTAACTGTTCCAACTCCTCCATTTTGGGGCAGACGCGAGATAAAACTTACAGATGCTCAAATAGAAATGGCTTTTGAGTGGATAAATCATAAACTTCTTTTTAAATCTCGTTGGGGTTACAGCTCAAAAGGTATGAGTAAGGAAGCTTATGAAAAACAGCTTGATGAAGTCGTATGGCCAGCGTATCACAAACTAAAAGCGCAATTTATCGATGAAAAACTTTTTGAACCGACTGTGCTTTACGGTTACTGGCCATGTAGAAGTGATGACAATACACTTCTTATTTTTGACGAGAGTGAAGGTTATAACTCGGCTGATGAAATCAACCGTGAGCATCTTGAACATGTCATTGGCAGAGCAAGAGAGCAGTTTACTTTCCCTAGACAGTCCAAACAGCCTCACCGCGCACTGAGCGACTTTTTTCACTCTGACAGACATGATGTTATAGCTTTAACATGTGTAAGCGCTGGAGCTAAGCTGAGTGATGCTGAGAGAGAGATATATGACAGAGGCGACTATACGGAATATTATCAGTTTCACGGACTTGGTGTTGAGCTAGCTGAAGCCTTAGCCGAGATAGCTCACAAACAAATAAGACTCGATTTAAACATCTCTGAAGGCGAAGGCAGTAAACTAAGTGATGTGCAGATGAACAAGTACCAAGGAAGTCGCTACTCCTTTGGTTATGCAGCTTGCCCTGATTTGGAACTAAATCGTCCTCTGTTTAATCTCTTAAAACCCGAAGAATTCGGGATTGAACTAAGTGAGACTTTTCAGATTCATCCTGAGCAGTCTACAAGTGCATTAGTTGTTTACCATCCAAATGCAACTTATTACAATATATAGCTTTTTGTAATACTTCTTAAACTTTGTCATTAGTTGACAAAGTTAACACTTTATTTGTGTAGTTTAGTTGTATAATCATTTAAACAAAATGAAGGATTGAAAGATGAAAAAGTTGCAACTGATAATTGTATCGATGCTCTTAGGAGCAAGTTCGTTGTTTGGTGGTGAGTATAAAGTTGACCCTTCTCACACTAATGTTACATTTTCTGTGAAACACATGATGATTAGTACCGTAAATGGAGAGTTTCAGAGCTTTGAGGGAAGTTTTGAGTTAGAAGATGAGACAAACAAACTTGTAGCTTTAAGTGGAGAGATGGATGTTGAGTCAATAAATACAAATATTGAAAGAAGAGATGCACACCTAAAATCAAGTGAAATTTTCAATGCTGAGGAGTACCCGCAAGTTACTTTTGTTCTTGATAGAGTCAAAGGTGATAAAGCCTATGGAAAATTAACCATAAAAGGCATAACAAAAGATGTTGAGCTTGAGTATGAATTTGGCGGTACAGTGACAGACCCATGGGGAAAACAAAGAGCAGGTCTTAGCCTAAGCGGAAAAATTGACAGACGAGATTACAATATCACTTGGAATCAAGCGTTAGAAGCAGGCGGAGTTGTTGTTAGCGAAATAGTAAAACTAAATATAGAGATACAAGGTATCTTAAAATCAGAAGATGATTTTTAGTCTATAAAGCAGCTATTTTTCGGTTAGGGCAAGACCCTAACCTCTTCTTCTATAACTCAAAGCCTCTAAAATATGACTTTTTTCTATTATTTCGCTGTTATCTAAATCAGCGATAGTCCTGCTTACTTTTTGAATCTTTTTTATACTTCTAAAAGAGAGTGCAAATCTATCAACTGCTATATCTAAAACATCTTGTGCCTCAGAATTTAGCATACAAAACTTCTCTATATCAGCATCACACAGCTTTGCTGTAAAATTTCTTTGTCCTCTGTTTTTCACTCTTTTGTGAACTTCTATAACTTTTTCGTGCATCTCTTTTGAGCTTATGCCGGCTGTGTCGTTTGAATTTACATGTTGCATTACAACGCTCAAATCTATCCTATCTAGAAATGGATCAGAGAGTCTGTTTTTATATCTTTGAATCTCTAACTCACTACATCTACACTCCTTAGCATCATTTAAGAGATTGCCGCAAGGACATGGGTTCATAGCACTTACAAAAAGAAAATCTGCGGGGTATTCAACCTTTGCATTTACTCTGGATATTCTTATTTTATTATCTTGCAGAGGTTCTCTGAGAGCTTCTAAGACACCCTTGGAAAAGTGCGGCAGTTCATCGAAAAACAGAATCCCTCTGTGTGCCAAACCAACTTCTCCAATACGGGCTTTATGACTTCCACCTCCAAATATACTTGCACTTGTTGAGGAGTGATGAGGGGCGCGAAAAGAGCGAAGAGGCTTAAACTCAGGCTCTTTTGCTTCAAGTGCATCAAGTTTTGCAATATCCAAAATATCATCACTGCTTAATGGCGGCAATATATATCTGAGTCTCTGAGCAATCATACTTTTGCCACAACCGGGACTTCCCTCAAGAAGTATATTATGAAACCCTGCAGCAGATATAAGAGCTGCTCTTTTAGCGATTTCTTGTCCTTTAACATCCAAAAAATCTTCTGTGTATTTATCATCAAAATAGTACTCTTCATTGTTTGACATGTAGGATGGATAATCTATCTTGGAGTGTTGCAGATTTGGTGTGGCACTCTCTTGATTTTTAAGCAGCTCAATTGCTTCATCAAGAGTTTTAACTCCGTAAAACTCAACATCCGGAATCTTTGAGAGTTTTTCAAGAGAGTCAAACGGAACCATCGCTTTTTGAATTCGTTTTTGATTTGCAAGGGAAAGTATAAGCGGATATAGTTGTATATTTTCTTTAACGACTCCGTCAAGTCCCAACTCACCAAAAACAAACCATTCACTCAAATCATTTTGTAAATAATCCAACGCAATAAGCAAAGCCATACTCAAGTCAAATTGTGAGCCTTCTTTTTTTATATCACTGGGTGCTAAATTTATCGTTATTCTTTTTGGAGGAAATGAAAAATCATTACTCAGCAGTGCAGATTTTACTCTCTCTTTGGCTTCGTTAATGGACGCGCTTGCCATTCCTACAACACTAAATGACGGCAAACCTTTTGTGAGAGTTGACTCTACATGTACAACTTTAGCATCTATGCCTTCGTATGTGGCGCATGTGACCATCTTCATGATTGCAACCTATTTTTAAGTTGCTAATATTTTACTATTTTAATTTTGACATGTGAAAGAATATGACATTTTGTCATAAAAGAAGTTATTTATTTTGGAGTTTTTTCTCTTTTTGAGCTTTTTTATACTCTTTTTCAAACTTTTTTCTGCGAGAGTATGAAAGTTTATCTATAAACAGTATGCCGTTTAAGTGGTCTATTTCATGTTGGATAGCAATACTAAGTAAGCCATTGGCTTCAATGATTTTTGTGTTACCGTCTCTATCTTGATAGTTTACCGTAATAGTCTCAAACCTATTTATATCTTCATAAAAACTAGGAACACTTAAGCAGCCTTCTTGGTATGTTGTTTCCCCGGCTTTATGCGTTATAACAGGGTTAACCATCTCAATTAAGTCATCTATTGATTGTTCATCTTCTTCATCTGGTATATTGAGTATCAAAACCTGTTTTGCATGTGCAACTTGAATAGCTGCAAGTCCGATTCCATTTGATTTCATCATAATTGTATACATTGCATCTAAAAGTTCATGCAAATCTTTATCAAACTTCTCTACGGCCTTTGATTTTTCTCTTAATCTACTATCTGGATACTCTACTATATTTAACTGCATATATATTTTCTATCAACCTCTTAAGTGTTTCTAAGTAAAACTGCAAAGTCTATTTTTGGGTCTTCGTATGCTTTTTCAATACCATCAATCGAACTAACAACAATTTCCTCAACTGAATTGTTCTCTGTAATATCTGTAATACCTATAGAAATCTTCAATTGTATCTCTCTGTCACCCAAAAAGAAGTTACTATTTGAGACCAGCTCGCAAAGTCTCTCACTAGCTTTTTTTGCACTGTCAATATCAGTGTGCTTCAGAAGCATCGCAAAAACGCCGCCGCCATAATGAGCAACTATGTCACTTCTTCTTGATGTTTTGAGAAGGAGTCTAGCAATAGTTTTAGTCATAAGCGCAATAGCTTTTTCATTATTTACACTATCTCTAAGATCACGAGCAAGCTCTATCATTATCAAAGAACTTTTGTGTTTATATTTGCCAATAAGTTCTATCTCTTGTTCAATTTTTGTCAGTAGATTTCGTTTATTGAAAACTCCATATTGATTATCAAATATTGTCTCATTTTCTACATTTTTGACAATTTGCGCAGTCTCATCATACATGATTTTCATGCTAGAGCTTTGCTTTTTCAAAATCCCGCTCAATTTTGAGATATCAGCTTCGAGAGAATCTACTATACTTCTTGCATCTTTGTTTTGTGAATCATCATTAAGCTCTTGCTTTCGTTTATCAAGTATTTTTGTCATTAAAGATATGTTTTTATAAAGGTTAGCCGTAACTCCCAAAATATTTTTAACTGATGAAAAACCTTTTTTAAGATTTTGTTCTAAAATAATACTATTTTCATCTTCATTACTCTCTTCAAGCTCAAGTATCGAGACTATCTCTTGACGAGTATTTTGGCTTTTATCTTCTAGATGTCTATCAAAGTAAAGTGAAAAATTATTCGGTGTTGCTGGCAGGCCGTCTTTTATTAATGCAGCCAAGACTTCTTTTGAATAAGCCTCTAAATCACTTTCAGGATCAATAGTACTCTCTTGGTCTACACCATTTGAAGTATCTGCATCTTTATTTGTTCGACGCGTTCTGCTTCTTAAAGCTCCTGCCATATCAACTCCTTAATCTTTACTTTTAACTTTTTTAACTAATACTTCATCAATCATACCATATTTTACAGATTCTTCAGCACTCATGAAGTTATCTCTATCGGTATCTTTTTCGATTTGCTTAATACTTTGACCTGTATTTTTAGCTAAAATAGCGTTAAGTTCCTCTTTCATACGAAGAATTTCTTTAGCCTGAATTGCGATATCTGTTGCTTGACCTTGGGCACCGCCAAGAGGCTGATGAATCATAATTCTAGCATGTGGAAGAGCATATCTTTTACCCTTCTCACCGCTTGAAAGCAAGAATGCTCCCATTGATGCAGCTTGGCCTATGCATATTGTTGCTATATCCGGGCGGATATAGTTCATAGTATCAAATATTGCCATTCCGGCAGTAACGACTCCACCTGGAGAATTTATGTAGAAATAGATATCTTTTTCCGGATCTTCTGCCTCTAAAAATAGCATCTGTGCTACTATTGATGAAGCAACTGCGTCGTTAACTTCGCCGCTAAGCATAATAATTCTATCTTTTAAAAGACGAGAATAAATATCGTAAGAACGCTCACCACGACCTGTTTTCTCAACTACATAAGGAATATAACTCATCTAATTATGCTTCTTTCATCTTTGAGTTAAGGATCTGAGTAAGAACTTTATCCTCAACCATTGACATTTGAATAGCAGGTAAATAACCAGCTTCTTTGTACTTATCATATGCTTCTTTTGGATCTTGACCCATCTGCATTGCTTCATAGTAAATAGTCTGCATTACTTCATTATCTTCAACTTTAATGCTCTCTGCAGAAGCTAATGCGTCAATGATAAATGTTGCTTTTACACTTTTTTGCGCTTCATCTCTGAAAGTCTCACGAAGTGCTTCTAGTTTATCGTTGTTATCACGAAGCTCTTGTATCTCCTCTTCACTCATTGTGCTAGCTTTTTTGTTAAGTGAAACATCTATCTCTTGGTCTACAACAAACTCCGGTAAATCAAAGTTGATTTTAGAAACAAAAGTCTCTAAAAGTGCCGGTTTTAAATCCTCGTTGTAAAGTTTAGCAACTGCTTCTGCTTGAAGTTGAGCTTTTATTTGAGCTTTTAGGTTCTCTAGTGTAGGATTGTCTTGTCCTGCAAGCACTTTCTCAGCAAGAGCGTCATCAATCTCTACTTTTGTTTTTTCTTGGATATTATGAACAGTTACTTTAAATTCAGCATCTTTACCAGCTAGCTTCTCTCCGCCGTAATTCTCAGGAAAAGTAACTTTTACAATTTTCTCTTCACCTATTTTCATGCCGATTACCTGATCTTCAAAACCTGGGATAAACTGACCTGAACCAAGAACTAATGCAAACTCTTTAGCTGCTCCGCCTTCAAATAGTTCACCATCGATTGAACCTTCAAAATCAAGAATTACACTATCGCCTTCTCTTGCCATTCTTTTTCTTTTAAGATCAACAAACTTGCCTTGAGAATCAGCTAACTGCTCAAGTCTTTTTTCAACATCTTCATCACTTACTGCTGGCTTATCAAATTCTTCAACCATTTCAGAGTACTTACCTAGATCTATTTGTGGTCTAAGAGCTACTTTTACAATAACATCGATTTTATCATCACTCTTTACAAATTTAGAGATATTCGGCTCACCGATTAATGATTCCATTGCAATTTTCAACTCATCAAGACCTTTGTTTAAAACCGCACGAAGAGCTTCTGCTTCTGCATCTTGAACAAGCTTTTCACCATACTGTTTTTTTACTACAGATACAGGAACTTTGCCTTTACGAAAACCTTGAACTGAAGCTGTTTTTGCTAACTCTTTAGCTATTTTTTCTAAGTTTGCATCTATTGCTTCTCTTGGGATTGCTGCTTCTATCTCAGCATTAGCACCGTCAATTTTATTTGTTTTGATTTCCATCAATTTCCTTTATTTGTGTTTTTAACTACACTGTTATTTAACTATTATTTTTAGCAATATTACCCAAAATCTGCTTTTATCTATCTTTAGGCTTAATTTTTACAAAGTTTTGGTTTGAAATGTAGTATTAAAAACCAGACAACAGCCACATTAATCATAACATCCGCAAAATTAAATACTGCAAAATCAAATCCACAGTGCCAATAGACCATATCTACAACACCTTCGTGAATAAATCTGTCATATACATTTGAAAAAGCACCACCGAGCATAAGCCCTGCCGGAAACGCATAACACACCTCTTTTAGGTATAAAACATATATCAACACACCTGCTATTAGTACCAACTGGATATATTTCAACCACTCATCTAAAAATGCAAACATCGAAAATGCTACACCTTTGTTATAAACCAAAATCAAGTCAATACAATCAGTATAGTATCTCCAGCCATCCACAAAAAGTGTTTTAATGTTTTGGTCAACAATAAAAACACCTGCTATTGTAAAAAACAGTATTACTACCAAGCGAAGAGTTTTATTTTTATGCATTTAAAACTTTTTTGAAAAACTCTATCATATCATCCATATGTAGATTCATCTCTTTGGCATCTTTACACTCCAACAAAACTCTTAGTTTGTTTTCTGTTCCAGAGTAACGAATAAGATGGCGAATACCTTTTTCATCTAATTCTTTTAATTTTTTATCCAGTCCCTCTATTTCACTAAGTGGTTTTTTGGTTTTTATATTTATGTTGGTTAGTTTTTGAGGGTATAAGCTAAACGGGCGAAGAGCCTGAGATGCTTTTTGATTTGTTTTTATCAAAAGTGCTAATGTTTGAAGCGCAGATACAAGGCCATCTCCGGTTTTTGCATAATCACTTATGATTACATGTCCGCTCTGTTCACCACCAAAGTTTATGCTCTCTTTTTTCATAATTTGCAGAACATTTTTGTCTCCAACATCTGAACGAAACAGCTTCAAACCTTTTTCTTTCATAAAATCTTCTAAACCTTGATTACTCATAACGGTTGAAACGATACCGCCGCCCTTTAAAGTGCCGACATCATTCATATATGAGCCGAGTGCACCAAGAAGCTGATCTCCATCAACAACCTCACCATTTTCATCAACTATAACAAGCCTATCTGCATCGCCATCAAGTGCTATCCCCAAATCTGCTCTATATTTAACCACACTTTCACACAAATCTTTTGTATGAAGGGCTCCACAATCCTGATTTATGTTGAAACCGTCTGGTTTATTGTGCAACACTATAACTTCTGCACCTAGTTCTTCCAATACTGTCGGTCCCACAATATATCCTGCACCATTTGCAGTATCTAAAACTATTCGCATATTTGCAAGAGAAATATCTCTGGGAAATGAATTTTTAAGTTGAACTATATAACGACCGACAACATCATCGATTCTTTTAGCTTTACCAATATTTTTTGCTCTTGTTTGTGCTTCTAGAAGTTTGTCTTCATTAAGATAAATATTTTCTATCTCTTTTTCGACACTCTCTGAGAGCTTATCTCCACAACCGTCAAAAAACTTTATTCCGTTATCTTCATAAGAGTTATGGGATGCACTGATCATAATACCGGCATCACAACGCATATTTTCTGTAATAAAAGCAATTGCAGGTGTAGGCATAGGTCCTATCTGAATTACATCATAGCCAATAGCAGTTAAACCGCTGACTATAGCATTTTCTATCATGTAGCCGCTTCTGCGAGTATCTTTTCCGACTAAAATTTTATTAGTTTTAGAATGAGCTTTAAAATAAATCCCCGCTGCCATTGCAACTTTCATTGCAAGTCCGGCTGTTAAAAAAGTACCGGCTTCGCCTCTAACTCCATCAGTTCCAAATAATTTCATACATATTCCATAATTTAAAGTCCTGTATTTTAACATAATTAATTCATTAAGTTGAAATTATTGCTATTTACCTTGGCTTTAACTTAATTTTAATTATATTTAAGCTAATATTCTGCACTAAATTTTTATGAGAAGGACTCATACATGGCAAATCACAAGTCATCAATTAAGAGAATTCGCCAAACTATCGTTCGTACAGAGCGTAATCGTTTCTATAGAACTCGTCTTAAAAACATCGTTAAGGATGTTCGTTCTGCAGTTGAAGCAGGGAACAAAGAAGACGCTACATCAGCAATGACAGTAGCAAACAAACAAATTCAAAAATTTGTAAGCAAAGGTATCTTGAAAAAAGAGACTGCTGCTAGAAAAATAAGTCGTCTACACAGAGCTGTAAACGCAATATAAGGTTAACAGTTAATGTTAGCCGATAAACTTACCCCGTTTATCACCCGTTATAATGAACTTAGCCAACTGCTAAGTTCTCCTGACATAACTTCTGACATCAAAAGGATGACAGAACTTTCAAAAGAACAATCTTCACTTTTACCAATCGTTGAAAAAGCAAAAGAATATAAAGCTTTAATTGCTGATATCGCTGATACTAAAGAGATGCTTAGTGACCCTGAAATGGGCGAAATGGCAAAAGAAGAGTTAAAAGAACTTGAGCCTAAAAAACCACTGCTCGAAGAAGAGATAAAGCTTCTTCTTCTACCAAAAGATCCCAACGATGATAGAAATATTATTGTTGAGCTTCGTGCCGGTGCCGGTGGTGATGAAGCTGCTATTTTTGTCGGAGACCTTTTTGATGCTTATACTCGCTATGCTGATGTTAAAGGCTGGAAAGTTGAACTTTTGAGTACTTCTCCATCAGATGCTGGCGGCTTTAAAGAAGTTATTGCGCTTATAAAAGGTGATCAGGTCTATAGCAGGTTGAAATATGAAGGCGGAACACATAGAGTGCAGCGTGTTCCGGCAACAGAATCACAAGGGCGTGTCCATACCTCAGCAATTACTGTTGCGGTTATGCCTGAAGTTGATGATGTAGAAATTGAAATAAATGAGAATGACCTTAAAATCGATGTTATGCGTTCATCTGGCTGTGGAGGACAGAGTGTAAATACTACAGATTCTGCTGTTCGTATAACTCACTTGCCAACTGGCTTGGTTGTAACAAATCAAGACCAAAAATCTCAACATAAAAACAGAGAAAAAGCCATGAAAGTTCTAAAAGCCAGACTTTATGACTTAGAGATGCAAGAAGCACAAGCAAAAGATAGTGCTCAGCGCTCTGCTCAAGTTGGAACGGGAGACAGAAGTGGAAGAATTCGTACATACAATTATCCACAAAATCGTATTAGTGACCATAGAATTACTCTAACACTATACAGACTAAATGAGATTATGCATGGTGGACTTCTTGATGAAGTTATAGAACCTCTTATTGCAGACCATCAAGGAAAAATAGTTGAGGCTGCCGGTCTTTAATCCCGATTTATTCGGGATTGTACTCTGCTGAAAAAGTATTTCTAACTTCTCCACGAAAAGTAATCGTTTTATCATTCATACCCAAATAAAGAGTATCTCCGCTTCTTGGATAGACTTCTATATTATTATCAACTTTTTTTTCCATATATACTCTGTAAAAGCCTGCCGCCATTCCTGTTCCGCATGCTAGAGTCTCATCTTCAACACCGCGTTCATAAGTTCTAACTTTAATATTTTTATTTTCATCAACAAAAACTATGTTTACATTTGCATTATATTTATATCTAAGCTCTCTTGCTTCATTGATATCAAAATCTTCTATATTATCTGTAATATTTACCAAGTGAGGTACACCTGTATTTACAAGCCACCAAGATTTATTATTATGCTCAATCTCGGTTTCTAAAACTTCTGGAGGAGTTAGTTCACTTAAAACCATATTTTCGTCAACTTCTGCACTAATTACACCCGCTAGCGTTAAAAAGTTCATTTTTTTGGGCGCTAGTTTATGTTTATATGCATAATGAGCAGCAGCACGACTTCCATTTCCGCACATCTCAGCACTGCTTCCGTCAGAGTTATAAAACTGCCATTCAAAATTACATTTATCGTGAGGAACTATTACTATTAACCCATCAGCTCCAACACCATTTTGTCTATGACAAATCTCTTTTGCAAGATCACTTCTATCTTCTTTAACATCTGAATGAAAAATTACAAAATCATTTCCGTTTGCACTATATTTCTCTATTTTCATTAACAGCACCTCATAAATATTTGGCCTTAATTTTTTCAACGAAATCTTCAACCTCTTGTTGTAGATGCTTTAAATCTTTAGAATTATCTATAACCCAGGTAGCTCTTTTTTTCTTCTCTTCTATAGACATTTGTGAGTTTATTCTATTTAAGGATTCCTCTTTTGAGTAGCCATTTCTCTTCATAAACCGCTCAAGCTGAATCTCGCTTGGAGTATAAACAACCACACACTCTTTTATATCATATGCACCATTTTCAAAAAACAAGGGTATATCAATAAGGTAAGGGAACTTAAATTTGTCCTGTTTTACACTTCTTTTTTCTATCTCGTCTCTTATTTTAGGATGCAAAAACTCTTCTAGTTTCTTTTTGGCCTCAACATTTGAAAAAACCAAACTACCAAGTTTAGCTCTATCAACTTTTGAACCGTTAATGTATTCATCACCAAAATTTTCTTTTACCCAAGAAGCAGAAGCATCTAAAATTTCATGAGATATGCTGTCTGCGTCTATTACTCTCATACCATTTAGTGCAAGAAGGGATGCTACGGTACTTTTGCCTGTAGCAATTCCTCCGGTTAAAGCGATAGCATACTTAAATGCCATTAGTTTTTAATACTGCCTAAGTAAGCTTTTCTTATATAATTACCCATAGCAAATGCAGCAGGGTGAATGTCACAATTGTAGTAGCTTAATCCATCAAGCATATCCGCACGATGAAGATTTATATCTGCTGTTGGATGATACTCTTTTGAAGATAGTAATGCAGTAGAGCCATTGCCTAAATTGTACGGCATAATCACTTTAAAATAATTTCCAAGCATTTTCATTATGTTTTTATTTTCTTCCACCTCATCTAAAGAAGGATGAGTTGTGACAAACTGTCCATCATCTCTTAAAACACGGTTTACTTGTGAAAACAGTGCTGGATCACTTGCCATCTCAGATACTATGACATCATATGCATTATCTTCAAGTGCACTTATTTCACTCAAACTACATGTGATTACTTTTACATTGGTCTCGCTGTGTCTAGCTGCCTCTACACTTAATAAATCTGCATTATCACTAATAATTAAAATATCGTTTGCTTCTTTACTTGTACATACTGGAACATGTATCATCATTTCTGGATAAATAAATTCTTTCATTTTCAAATTTCCTATTTTATTAATTAAAATGGATTTTAGCATATTTGGATTAAAAAGCTTTAAAAAGCTGAAATATTACATTAATTTAAGCCTTAATTGATAATAGTCTATTAATTTCATGTAATAATAGATATAATTTCAAAAAATAAAAGGAAGAAAAATGAATTATGACAAAATAAGAAGCTTTTGTAGTAAATTTCGTATTGTACTAGGCTTAGCACTCATTGCTGTAGCAGTTATCTGGGACAATGCATGGTTTTATTTAGGAGTAATTCCTCTAATTGCGGGGCTTGTTAAATTCTGTCCAATCTGCATAATCAGTAAGAAGTGTTCTCCTAAATAAGCAATTGGTAAGACTTAAAATGATAATATAATCACAAATTATATATAAGGCTTTATCATGGCTATTTCACGAAGAGAAGTTTTGGCGTTATCAGGATTAGCAGTAGCGACTTCCGCTTTTGCCGGTAATAACGATAGCTTGAGCACTCCAAAACAAGATACTGACTACAAAGCACCTCTGCCTGACACAGATAAACCTAGAGTGGTGGTTGTAGGTGGTGGGTGGTCCGGGCTGTCAATTGCAAAGAACACAAAAGTATTTGCTCCGGATGCAGAAGTAATCCTAGTGGAACAAAGACATGAATTCACATCATGCCCTGTCAGTAACTTATGGTTAGTAGATAAGGTTGAGCTTGAGTTTTTAAAACATGATTACCTCCAAGCTGCTAGAAACTACAACTATACTTACTTTCAAGCAACGGCAATCGGACTTGACAAAGAAAAACAAATCTTACAAACTAGTAATGGAAATATAAAATATGATTACCTGGTTTTTGCTCCGGGAATTGACTATGATTACTCTCGGTGGACAGAAGATATAGCTTTTGAAAATAGACTCAGACATGAGTATCCGGCTGGTTTTATTCCAGGTTCTGAGCATATTACATTAAAAAATAAAATTTTAAACTTCAAAGGTGGAAATTTTATAATGACTGTTCCCTCTGGAAATTACAGATGCCTTCCTGCTCCATATGAAAGAGCTTGCATAGTTGCTGAGTACTTTAAACAAAACAAGATAAAAGGTAAAGTTATTTTACTTGATGAGAACAACACAATTACTATTAAAGAGAAAGGTTTTCAAAGTGCATTTGATGAGCTTTATGCTGATTATCTTGAATATCTTCCTAGCTCTCCTATCAATGAAATTGATTTAAATAATAAAATCGTATATACCGAATTTGACGAGTTTGAGTTTGAAGATGCATCTTTTTATCCACATGTAAGAGGTGCTAAAATCTTAGAGAGAGTTGGCTTAGCAAAAGATGCTAAAAATATGATGGAAGGAAATATCAACCCTTTAACATATGAAGCCGTTGGTGCAAAAAATGTTTTCATTACCGGCGATGCTCGCCCAATGGGCTTTTCAAAGTCAGGAAACACTGCAAACTCTGAAGGCTTAATCGTCGCTCAAAACATTGCACAAAGAATCAACAAAACAGCTGTATTAGCTTGGGAACCTCCAACCACAACCTGTTTTTCAGCCATATCTACCGCACCTGAAAAAGCTATCTACATTTATACTCAATACTCATATGACAAAAAGACTAAAGCATTTGATTTTGCCGGAACACTAAGCAGTGAAGACTGGAAAAAAGACGGTAAAACAAATGGGAATTCTATATACGGCTGGGCAACAGCTTTATACTATGACATGTTTGGAGATAAAAATTCCTAAACTTGATTTATGCTCCAATAAGATATAATTCCACACTAAAAAGTTAGTAGAACTTTATCTCACCGTAGGTGAAGCTTTAGTGACTGAATAAGGTTTGGACTTTGCTCGAACTTTATGAGATAAAAATAGTATGGAGCCATTAAATGAGCCAAATTAGTTATAAAGATGCCGGTGTCGATATAGATGCCGGTAACAGTTTTGTTGAAAACATCAAACCATTAGTAAAATCTACAAAAATTCCGGGTGTTTTAGGTGGTATAGGATCATTTGCCGGTGCATTTGAACTTCCTACCGGATTCAAAGAGCCTGTAATGCTTGCCGCAACCGATGGTGTTGGCACAAAACTAAAACTAGCAATTGACTCCGGCATTCATAATACTGTAGGAATTGACTTAGTTGCTATGTGCGTTAATGATTTACTTTGTAACTTTGGTACTCCCTCATTCTTTTTAGACTACTATGCTACCGGTAAACTTGATGTTAATGTGGCTACCAATGTAGTTGCAGGCATAGCTGAGGGTTGCATAAGAAGCGAATGTGCTCTTATCGGCGGTGAAACTGCTGAAATGCCTGGAATGTACTCAGAAGATGATTATGACCTTGCAGGCTTTGCTGTGGGAGTAGCTGAGAAATCTGAGATGGATAGAGTTTCATTAGTTCGTGCCGGACACAAGCTTATAGCACTTCCAAGTTCTGGACTTCACTCAAATGGCTTCTCTCTAGCTAGAAAGGTTCTCTTTGAAAAAATGGCTATGAAATTTCAAGATGATTTCAATGGTAAACCTCTAATAGAAACTCTTTTAGAACCTACAAACATTTATGTTAAAACTTTTAAAGCCTTAAAAAACGAGATTGTAGCAATGGCGCATATTACCGGTGGCGGAATTATCGAAAACTTGCCTCGCGTTCTTCCTGAGAATTTAATGGCAGAGGTCAAAAAAGATGCTATAAAAGTTCTTCCTATCTTTGAGCTAATGAGTAAACATGTAGATCCTGATGAAATGTTTAGAGCATTCAATATGGGTGTCGGTATGGTACTTGTAGTTGAGGATAGAAATGTTGATACTGTTTTAGGCAAAGCAGAAGGTTCTTACCTAATAGGTGAGATAAAAGAGGGAGATAGAGAAGTTGTAATGATATAGTCATTACACTCTATTTAGACTTTATTGCTCCGCGCTAACTACTTCTTAAAAGGTTTTGTTAAATCTTTGATAACAGAATCCGGTGTACTCATAATCCCCATAAATCCATCCATATCAAGTAATGGATAGTTTAAAGCGATATAGTATTCGCCTTTTAAAATCTTAGCTTTTGAATTTTCTATAGATATACTCCAAGGTAATAGTCCGGCATTTGCGCGTCCAATCTTTTTAGGAAATCTTGTAGTACCGCTGCCAAGAGCATATCCGATAAGTGTTGATGTCTCAGAAAGTTTAAGTTCAAACACAAAGTTTTTACCTTTTTTGTATGCTTTAGCTTTGGCAAGCAAATCAGCATTTGATCCCCTGCCAATAACTTCTTGGTCTTTGTATTTAGGCATACCGATTGAAAAATGAAAATTTGCCAAATCTGCATACTTCATTTTATCAGGAGAGTTTTTAAGTCCGCTAAAGACAGACTTTATTTTATCTGCTACTGCAGAAAACTTAGCATGATTATAATACTCCTGCATATATGCTCTTGCAAAATAAACCGGATTGGTAATACTGATAGTTTGTTCTTTCTCATCTATAAACATACGCATAACAGCAGCATAAGCACGACCGGGTCTAGCAGCTTCAGCTTTTAATGTTGGGCATGTAAAAATTATTGTTTTGGCTTTTTCAATCGACTTATAGCTTGCCACTATCTCAAACCCTGCTGCTTCAAGTTTTGAAGCTGCTGTATCGGCATCAATGTACGCACCTTGAAAGTATGTAAACGAATCACCTGTTGGCTCACTAACAGCTTGAACACTAGCGCTTTTAGTAGTGCAACCAAAAAAAGTTAAAATCATTACACCAAAAAAAGCTGTCAATAATTTTTTCATACCTCTTTTGCTCCTAAACTAATCATTATTTCTCTTATTTTATCGTCCATAGCTTTTATAAATTTAATTTTCTTTGGATCTGTAATTTTTCCAAATGTTATCCAGTTATTTACGCTTGGCATACCAATTTTTAAAGTATTAGAATCTTTTTCTAAATACATGTACATTGAACATGGAGCAGAAACACCTAGCACTGGATACTGCCATACATTAAATACTGTGTACGAAAATGTAAAATGACAAAGAGAATAAACCCAATAAGCATCAAATCTATCATGCTCCATATCTTCATCATCCCAATACTCAACAAAGTCTCTTTTGCCGGCAATGATATACTCTTCATTCTCAAATGCTTTTTCAAATTTATCCATAAAATCAAATTTAGCATATAAAATATCATTACCTCTGTCAAAGGGAATTTCAAACTCCATCATAGTCTTGTCATTAAGTTTATCTATCTCAATATACTCAACTTCCCCGCCCATACCCTCATCAGTAGCATCAGATAAAGCATCAATCATTTTAGTAAAAGATTTTCTTACCTCTGGATCTTTAACACCGGTTATATCTAACATAGCTTGAGGAGTTAAAGTACCGACATAAGTCTTATTTTCACTCTTTTTTTTATAAATAAGATAATTAAGTGGAGCAAAACCGCCAAGCTTTGGTTCCTTTAAAAGTAGAGGAAGCATAGCCTCTTCATTTGAAATTGTGATAAATCCAAGGTTGTCCAAATTGGCAACATAGTCATCTTTAAATTGAGGATTTGCTTTACCGTTGTCTAATAGTTTTGTACCATAAAATTTACCATACCAAAACTCAATACCAGGGTGAATATCTTTTGGTGTAAAACCTGCATCTTCTAAGTCAACTTCCAAGATTTCGTTAAATGCAGCATTTCTCTCTTTTACATCTCCCTCAGATACATTTAATCTGATAGCTTCATAAGCAAATGCCATCGTTACAGTTAACGATAATAAAACCGCTGTTTTCATAACTATTTTGAGCATGCTGTTCCTTTATGATTTAAATTCATCGCGTGATACTTTTATCACAAAGAATCTGTAAATATTATATCATACAAGTTTATAATTTGTAATATTAATTATTTAAATTATTTTTTTTGATTAAAGTGGGATATAAGAAGATTTTCACGCAAAAGCGTGAAAATATAACAGGGAGAATTCTTAAAATGACAGGTTAGCTAGTTGCTACTCACCTGCTGCAGCCATGCGTGGAATCTCTTCCATAGCCGTTTTAACAGATTTCATATCTTCAAGTAAATCTGGACTAATTGGTTTTTTATCTGTTCCACCGTAAAGCGCAAGTGTCATATCCATAGAGATAAGATATCTATCACCATTTCCATACTCTACATACACAATTCTACATGGCATAAAACCACCATAATAACGAGAGTGGTTGAACATTTTCTTAGCAATACTTAAAGAACAAAATTCACCGATTCTAGCGTGTACTATTTCATCAGGTTTTCCATTTTCGATTGTAAACATGTTTTTCTCGCCAACAAATCTCATGTTGTATTCACCGGCATACTCTCTCATAGCTTCAAATACATCTTCTTCGCTAACATCATCAGCAACTTTCCACTCTTTCATCATAGCTTGAGCCGGATCACCTGTCTTAGACAGATTGCCCATCATTTCCGCATAAGCAGTTTGTGCCTCTGATGGAAACCCCATATACGCTACACCCATTTTCATCATCGTACAACCACTAAACATAGTTGCAATTAAAATAGGAGACAATCCTATTAGTATTCTTTTTAACATAAGTTTCCTTTTGATTTAACTTAATCGTGTGATACAATTATCACAAAAATCTGAATAATTATATCATACAAATCTGTAATTTGTCTGAATTATTAGGATTTATTAAGCACTCTCAGCTTAAATTGGTATATATAGAAGTATTGTTTTAACTTATAATTTGATTGTTTTGTTATTTTAAATAGCCAAAAGTATAATTTGATTGTTTTTTGAAAGAAATATGCCGTCCCAAAGGACGACATGTAGAAATTAAGAAATAAATTTCTTAGAAAGCGTAGTTAACTTGAACACTGTAACTTTGCTCAGAGTGAGTACTTTTAATATCTTCACCCGTAAAGCCTTTAAATGTTTCAGTGTTTTCTAAACCATATACTACAGCTAAATCCATAGACAGTGTCTCATTAAATGCATAAGTGCCACCAAAAGATATGTGAGACTCTTGAGTGCCAGGGAAACCAAGTAGGTTAAATGTGTTTGTTAAAGAAGTTCCAGTAATACCCATTCCAGCCATAGCTGTAGCATGAGTTGCATCAATTGCTAAATTTTTTCCACTATTATCTTGAACAGCGGACTCAGCATATTGGTAACCTGCGCGAAGAGCCCAACCATCAGTTGCATACTCATAACCGATTGCAATTACATCTTGATCTTCCCAACCAAAATCTTTATAACCCTCAGCATCTTCCCAGTTAATATTTTTATAGTCAAGCGCTACTGTGTGCTCGTTCATTGTATAACTTACACCTACACCCATTTCTGCCGGTGTAGCCATTTCATTGATTGTAGTACCACCAGAAGAAGGTCCAACACCAAAACCATCCAATGCAGTATTCATTACATCTTTTGTATCGAACTTGATTTCAGATTTATACATAGCACCAAAAGTTAAACCATCTGTTTCATAAGCTACACCAAGATTTAAACCTAAAGCTATATCTTGAGCAACACCAGAACCAATCTCGCCATCATCACCAGGAATTATAAAATCAGCTGGTTGAGTATATTGAATATCTAATGATGAGTATTGAACAATCGGCGTAACACCAATGCTAAAACCGCTATTAGTATATGCTATTGGTAGACCAAATTGCATAGTTTGAAGTGCTGTTACCATACTAAATGTATTTTCTGTTACATCTCTATAATCAACACCTAAACCACCAGTACCCCACATACCGATACCCCAGTACCAGTTATCATTAATCTTACTAGCTAAAGATACAGTTGGAATAACAAAAAAGTCTGAATCACTAGTTTGTTCAGCACCAACAGATCCACTAGGTAGGTTAGTTGTACTAGCTTGAACTTCAATATCTGGCATAAAAACAGTACCACCAAATGATACTTCATTATCACCTTTAATAGTAGTAATTAAAGCCGGATTATTGATGCCTGATTCAGCACCAAAACCAGTAGCTATACCAACACCACCCATTGCACGAGACTTAGCACCGATTCCTATCATTGTTGAACCGTTTGTTGCAAATGCAGAAGTTGCACCTAAAGCTAATGCAGCTACCACTGCTAATTTAATTGTTCTTTTCATTTTCTCTCCTACGAGTATTTTAGAATAGAAGTATTATAGGTGGTTAATTTTTAACTAAATCTTAAACGAATAGTTAGCAGCCATAAGAAAAACTAAATAGTATTATCAAAACAGCTATAAATATAAATAAAAAATATAAATAAAATAATAATTACATATAATATAGGCAAATAAGGCTGATTTTATAAGTAATTTCTATATTTAAAAATTATTATCGTTATGTAGGCTTGAGATTACGATTTGTGATAAAAATATAACATCGTGTAGTTCTGTAACACTTTTGTTATAAATCTGTGTTATATTGATATGCAAAGAGTCTTTAGAAGTGTACTACTTAGACAATGCCTTAATTTAGGGCTAAGTTTATTGTCCAAGTAGATTTATTTTGTTTTCACTGAGACCGCCAAAGAGATGTCCGCTTGAGTCTTGTAGAAATTCTTTTGCTGTTTTTCCGCTTGCTATATCTGCTTTTTGTTGCTCTTGGACAACTCTGTCTATGTCATCTGAACTTTTAGCATTAAAAACTTCTTCGGTCACTACTAGAGGTGCTGTATATGTATCTGATTTGATTAACTTAACTTCATTTTGCGAATATCCGCCAAAAAAACGCGTAGTGTCATCTGTAGTTAAATCAGCATTTAAACTGATGGCAAGTATACTAAATAAGATTATCTTTTTCAATTGAACACATCCTCATCGGAGAACCAAAGAATCCAAGAGTACTTCTTAACTTCACTTAAATCTGTAAGTTCATCATTTTTAAGATGATAGTACTCATATACTACTGATATTTTTCCATCTTTAGCTGCATCAATATATGCTTGCGGAATAATTATTTTATAAGATTTTGTTCCGGCTCCAATACCTCTGTTGTCAGCATTATCTAAAGCCAACACACCGTAAAGCTCTTTATCGTTATTAGGTAGCTTAACCATTACATGCTTAGCATTAAATCCAAGCGCACGGTTATAGCCTTTGATAAGCTTAGTTCCACTTTTGTTAAAAGAGTGGTAATGCACTTCACTTACAAAAGGAGTCTCAAACTCTCCGCTTATTGTAAAACTACCGTCTCTGGCTGTAATAACTATGTCTTTATTTTCTATCTTACCGTTAGGGATTGGAGTTGTATATGTAGAACCACATCCTGTAAATAATAGTAGTGTAGCCAATAGGGTAAATATATATTTCATTGCATGCCTTAAATATAATATATAAAATGATAGCATTTTAAAGATTAGTTTTTGATTTGTACAAAGAAGTTAATTACATACAATTTTTTATTTAATTGAGACACGAATAAACGAAGTGTACTTTCGTACATGAGTTTTTTTGTAACGATAAGTAAATGAAAAAGTGTGTGTAAGAATAAATTGACCAACTAGGCAGCGACCTACATTTCCAATCCTGAAAGGATAAGTATTATCAGCGATGAGAGGCTTAGCTTCTGGGTTCGGAATGGGACCAGGCGTTTCCCTCTCTCTATAGCCACCTAGACAATCAAGTCTAAATTCATCGAAATGCACTTAGACTTGACTGCAATAGTCAATTTGAGTGAGTTTAATGATTTCTCATTAAAGTATAATTGTTAAAGTCAACAGTTTTCCTAAATAACACTTTCACAGACACTTCCCATCTCAAAGAGATTCTTCAGTCGCCACAGCGGCGCCAGCGGAGCAAAAGGGACTTGTTCCTTTTACGGGAT
>NZ_JAPHUF010000019.1 GCF_026196735.1 Sulfurimonas sp. | reverse complement strand
AGTTTGAATAAGACCGATACCGTCATTTGCATTTTTAATAGCTTGTCCTAAACCTTGAGACTGTGCTGAAAGCTTATTAGCAATAGCAAGACCTGCAGCGTCATCTGCCGCTTTGTTAATTCTAAGACCTGAAGAAAGTGCTGTAAGACTCTTATCTAGTCCAACATTATTTTTCGTAGCGTACATGTGTGCATTCATTGCACCAATATTTGTGTTTATTCTAAATCCCATAATAAATCCTTTTTGGGTCAGAGCCTTTCGCTCTAGTTGATTTTGTTCCAGCATCCTTGCTGATTACAATTAGTATATCGGACATGAAAAAAATAACTTTAATCTTTTTACAAAATTGATATAAATACTTTTACTAATTTTCATTATTTATACTTTTTTTGATACACTTCCAAAATCAAAATAACTATACTATATATATAGGGAACAATATTTGAACTTAATTATCGTCGAATCACCAGCTAAAGCAAAGACCATAAAGAACTTCTTGGGTAAGGAATATGAGGTTATAGCATCTAAAGGACACATACGAGATCTTCCAAAATCTCGTTTTGGAATAACAGTAGATGAAGAGAGTAATCATCTTGTGCCAGCTTACAGCGTTGCTAAAGAGAACTCTGCTATAGTCAAAGAGATAAAAGCACTTGCAAAAAAAGCTGATACTATATATATCGCGACCGATGAGGATCGTGAGGGTGAAGCTATTGGATGGCATATTGCTCATGCTATAAAAAAAGACCCCGAAGAACTTCCTCGTATTGTTTTTCATGAAATTACAGAGACTGCCATAAAACATGCGCTAGAAAATGCCCGTAAAATTGATATGGATATGGTAAACGCTCAACAAGCTCGTCGTATGCTTGACAGAGTTGTTGGTTACAAACTATCTCCTCTGCTCGCTTCAAAGATTCAAAAAGGTCTTTCAGGCGGTCGTGTTCAATCATCTACACTAAAACTTGTAGTTGACCGTGAAAGGGAGATAAAAGCATTTGTACCGGTTGAGTACTGGACAATAGATACACTCTTTAAAAAAGATATTGAAGCAACTCTTACAACGCATATGGGAGAAAAACTCTCAAAGATGTCTATAGAAAATAAAAATGATGCCCAGGCTATAGAGAAAAGTGTAAAAGCTGATAATTTTATAATCTCAAAAATAGAAACTAAAAAAAGAAGTTCTAAAACTCCTCCACCTTTTATGACTTCAACTCTTCAACAGACTGCTTCATCTAAACTGGGCTTTACTCCAAAAAAAACAATGATGGTAGCTCAATCTCTTTATGAGGGCGTGAAAACCCCTAGTGGTACTTCGGGTGTTATTACATATATGAGAACAGATTCACTCAATCTAGCTCACGAAGCTGTAACTGCTGTTCGTGGTGTGATTGAGAATAGATTTGGTAAAAAATATTTACCAAAAGAGCCAAAAGTTTACACTAAAAAATCAAAAGGTGCTCAAGAGGCTCACGAAGCTATTCGTCCTACTTCTCTTGCGTTTACTCCAGAAGTTGCACAAAGTTTTTTAAAAGCTGATGAAATTAAACTTTACCGCCTAATCTATGAAAGATTTATGTCTTGTCAAATGGAAGATGCTGTTTTTGAACAACAAAGTATCATCTTTACAGGTAAAGAAAACGAGTATAGAGCAAGTGGCAGAAAACTTATTTTTGAAGGTTTTTATGCACTTACCGGGGCAGAAGACAAAGACAAACTTCTTCCGACACTAAAAGAAGGTGACAAAGCAGATATCCAAAGCATTAAACCTCAGCAGCACTTTACAGAGCCGCCGGCTAGATATTCTGAAGCAGCGCTTATTAAAAAACTGGAATCTGAGGGAGTTGGTCGTCCATCTACCTATGCCCCGACTATCGCAACTCTAAGTGGTCGCACATATGTAACTATTGAGAAAAAGCAGATTATTCCTACAGAAATAGCTTTTACTGTTACAGAATTGTTAGAGAAAAACTTTGCAAACATAGTTGATATCTCTTTTACTGCGAATATGGAAGAGAAACTTGATGAAGTATCAGAAGGAACTATAGATTGGCAAAAACTTCTTAGTGATTTTTACTTCCCTTTTATGGAACAAATTGCAGAGGGGAAAGAAAAAATTGTTTCGCTAAAACTTGCTAAACCACTTGGAAGAGCTTGTCCAAAATGTGGCGAGGAACTTCTTCTTCGTTCAGGCAGATTTGGAAACTTTGTAGCATGTAGCGGTTTTCCAAAGTGTAAATATACCGAACAAGTTGACGAAAACGGAAACAAAGTAGAAGTCGTAATCGAGACAAGTGATGTAAAGTGTGACAAGTGTGGCAAAGATATGATTGTTAAAAATGGTAGAAACGGTCAGTTCTTAGCATGTAGTGATTATCCTGATTGTAAAAACACTAAAAGTATCAATGTAGAAGAAAAAACTTCTGATACACCTTGTCCTGATTGTGGCGGTAAAATCAGTCTTAAAAACTCTAGACGCGGTCCATTTTGGGGATGTGAAAACTATCCTGATTGTAAATTTATAAGCAAATTTGAACCTACAACAATTAAGTGTAAAGAAAAAGGGTGTAACGGTCTTTTAGCTGAAAGAACTTATAGAAAAAAAGAAGTTTATGAGTGTGTTAAGTGCAAGGCTAGAACGCCAAAAGAAGATATAGAGAAATAAAAGCGGGACTTTCCTAAAGAGAATGTAGTTGCGATTTAAGGAGACAAAATTGCGAATAGGCATTATTTCAGACACTCATAAAAAAGCAAAAAGAGCAGAGATGGCTCTGAATGTACTAGTACAAGATGGGGCTGAATTTATAATCCACGCCGGTGACATTGTAGAGGTAGAGACCCTAGAACTGCTAAAAAACTGCGGTCTTAGATATGTCGCTGTTTATGGAAATAATGATGCCCATCTTGCACATTATCACAACGATTATAATCTTGTTCAGGAACCTCACTACTTTAAGTTAGCAGATACTAAATTTAAACTCATGCATCTTCCTTACTATATGGCACCAGATACCGATGTAGTAATATTTGGGCATACACATGAGTTTGAGTCTGATTTTAAAAACGGTACTCTGTTTTTAAATCCCGGTGAGTGTTGTGCAAGAAACAAGCCTGTGTCTGAGTTTGCTATGCTCGAAGTCAGTAGTGATAATTTTTCTGTTACATACTACACAAGAGAGAAAAAAGAGAAAAATTTTAGACATCAAAAATTTTTATATGAAAGAGCAAGAACATGATTAATCAAGAGATATTTTTATGTTCTATTTGTAATATTAACAGCGGTACATGTAAAGAAGATTGTAAGTTTTGTTCTCAAAGTGTCAGATATAAAGCAGATATTGTCAGATATCAACAAAAAAATATTGACAAGATTATACAAGAAGCAAAAACTGCCAGAGACAACGGTGCTTTAGGCTTCTGCCTGGTTACAGCAGACAAAGGTCTTGACGATAAAACACTTAGGTTTGTTTGTGACACAGCAAAGGTATTAACAAAAGAAGTGCCCCAGCTTAGACTTATAGCTTGTAACGGAACAGCAACAGTTAAACAGCTATTAACTCTAAAAGAAGCCGGAATCAAAGCATATAACCACAATTTAGAGACTTCTAGAGAGTTCTATGAGCAAATATGTACAACTCATTCATGGGATGAACGCTACGATACATGTAAAAATGTCAACGAGGCTGGACTAGTACTTATTACCGGTGGTATTTTTGGACTTGGAGAAACACAAAAAGACAGAATATCTATGCTAGAATCTTTAAACTCTTTAAATCCGACATCAGTACCTATAAACTTTTACCATCATAATGAAGCGCTGGAGTTACAGCCAAATCAACTTACAACTGATGAAGGGCTAAACCTTATAAAACTAACAAGGGAGATGATACCAAATGCCCAGCGTATAATGGTTGCAGGTGGTAGAGAGCTTATGTTTGGCGATAGACAAAATGAGATTTTCTCTTATGGTGCCAACTCGATTGTCATAGGAAACTACCTTACAACAAGTGGGCGGATTATGAGTAAAGACTTAGATATGCTAAAATACTTAAATCTAGAAGTCGCAAAAACTGTTAAATAAATTAAAGGAAGAATATGAGTGATAATGTTGTACTAATCTTAACGATTTCACTTATTATTATATTTTCTCCGTTTTTTGCGAAACTTTTAAAGCTTCCGACTACGCCCATAGAGATTATTCTTGGTTCTGTATTTGGATATTTCGGTTTTTTGCATAACGAGCATCTTTTTGAGATAGTAGCTGAGCTTGGGTTTTTATATCTGATGTTTATTGCAGGAACAGAGATTAATCTTAAAAATACTCTAAAAACACCTGCAAATATAATGAAAAAAGTAGTTATTTACCTGATAATACTATATGCTTTTTCTATTGCCCTTTCTTTGTACTTAGAACTAGGAAAAATCTTTATGGTACTGCTGCCGCTAATCTCTGTCGGCCTAGTTGCCACTCTCTCAAAAGAGTATGGTAAGACACCTTGGCTTGCTCTGTCAATGACAGCAGGTGGGATTGGAGAAGTTGTTAGTATTGGACTACTAACTCTTACCTCAGCTGCCCTACAGTCTGGTTTTGGTTTAGGGCTGCTAAAAACAGTCTTTGCTCTGGTAGTGTTTTTACTCTTTATGTTTTTACTCTTTAGAGCGATGCAACTTCTATTTTGGTGGTTTCCGGAAGTATCTACCTCTTTAATGCCGCTCAAGGATAATAAAGAACAAGATATAAGACTGTCAATGGGAATATTTTTTCTTCTTGTTGGAGCGATGCTATACTTAGATCTTGAGCTTGCCTTTGGAGCATTTTTAGCAGGTATATTCATTCCTACATTTTTTGAACATAAATATGAACTTCCTGAAAAGCTTGCTTCTTATGGTTTTGGCTTTTTAATCCCTATATTTTTTATACATATTGGAAGTTCGTTTCACTTAGATGCGCTTGCAATAGACGGGCTGATATTTAAAGCTGTTTTTATAACAATTGCCATGATTGTTATGCGACTTGTTGCGTCTTTAGTATTTATAAAAGAACTAAACCTTATAGATTCTCTTTTGATGGGACTGTCTCATTCTATGCCTCTTACACTACTGATTGCTATGGCAACACTGGCATATCATGCAAACTCTATAGATGAACTTCACTACTACGCTTTCATCTTAGCAGCACTGTTTCAAGTTATATTTGTCTTGATTATTATCAAACTTCTTAATAATTTTAAGTTAAAAAAAGCCCAATTAAAATAGGGTATAATATATTGAAATAATCTTTAAAGGAGTCATCATGTCTCGTTCAGTTTTACTGCAGATTGCCCGTGACTCCATACAAGAAGTACTAGAAGCAAATAGAACGATAGATAAGCAAACTCTTCTTCGAGAGCACCCTCTTTTAAACGAGAAAATAGCAACAACTGTAAATATTTACCTTGATTCTAAACTAAGAGGCTCCTCTAAAACCAAAATACCCTCTTCTTCTCTGCTTGAAGATATAATAAGAAATGCAAAAATTTCTGCATTTGAGGATAAAAACTTCTCACCTATTACAACTTCACAATACTTACATTGTGAAATAGAACTGCTACTTACAACTCCAGATGGAGTAATAAGCGAAAAAGACCCTGCAATACTAAAAACAACTACTAATCAGCCTTTTGCTGATTTTGAATAAAACAAACAATAGTTACCAAGGAGCAAAAAATGAAGTCCATTAAAATATTTGTATTTTTATCCATATTTGCTATGTTTGCAAATGCACAAACGCCCTTTGAGCTAAACGGTGTAAAAAGTTACTATCCTGTAGTAGAGTTAAATAGCGACAAAATTGATAAAAAATATAAACAGATTCTGCTTGATATGATTGTCCAAACATCTACGGAGCTGGAAATAAATACTCAAAACTTCTCTACAAGATCACTTGCCTTTCTTATCAGCTATATAGGTGTTGGAGATACTATTGCGCTGAAAATAGAGTTGATGCTAGGAGAAAACGCAACAAGGCTCGATACAAAAGATAACATTTTTGTAATCTCGTACATGAGCAGTCGGATTTTAGTCGTAGAAGATTTAGAGTCAGACTTGCTTGAGACTGCAGAAGAACTTTTGCATAATTTTGCTCTGCAGTACAAGGATGATAACTTATGAAAAAATTACTGATTGTTATGATGTTAAGTTTACTACTCTTTGCTGATGGATACAAAGAATTTGCCAAAGAGATGGCATATGAGACGGACTACAAGACGGCTCTTGAGAGAGCAAAAAAAGAGAATAAAAATCTTATGGTCCTTATGATTACAAACTACTGTCCTTGGTGCAGTAAATTTGAGAAAAAAACACTCATGAATAAAAATATTGATGATAAAATAAAATCAAAGTATATCCCTCTTATCATCAACCGCCAAGAGGGAAATTTTCCAAAATATATCTATGCTCCAGTAGTGCCGGTTACCTTTTTTATAGAACCTGATAAAGAAGAGATAATTCACCAAAGTATCGGATTTTCCAATAAAATAGATTTTTTAAACCTTTTAAATGCTCTAGAGTAGAGCAAAAGGCTATATTTTATTTTTTTGCTGAATAAAACAAGCGATGGCATACCCGTGATTTAATCCTAGAGCTATGCTTCCTCCTGATTCTTGTGTAATGTCTCCAGCCACAAACAGACCTTCTATATTTGTTTCATAGTTATCGTCATGAACAGGCTTGCCATCTTCTTCTTGTATGCCTGCACTAGCAAGAAACGAACTTGGAGTAGTTCCTCCGATTGCGTAAATTACTCTGTCAAATATTTGTGTCTCGCCTTGTGTGAAAATGACTTTTACTTTGCCATCTTCATCTTCTAAAGAATCAATATCTATACCCAAAATAGGTTCTACTTCTTTATGCATAATTGCATTTGCTATATCTCTTTGGTTTGTAGGGTTGGCTCGTCTGAAAGTCTCTCTTCTATAACATATTGAGACTTCGTTTTTCTCACTCAAATCAACTGCATACTCTATTGCACTGTCTCCGCCGCCTACAACCAATATCTTTTCACCTTCATCGCATCCATCAAGTGTATAGCCTATCTTCTTTTTAATACCCGCTGGTATCTTGTAGCTTGGTTTGTTTGGTTTGCCCATTCTTCCTATGGTAACCACTACATGCTTTGCTTTTATGCTTTTTCCTGCCATAAACACTTCAAAACAGCCCTCTTGTTTTTGTATACTCTGTACTTCTACATGTGTTTGGAGTTCTACTGAATGGTTCTCTAAAATCTCATCAAAAAAGTCCAAAGTTGTCTCTTTTGTGCCATCTACAAAATATATTCTGCCATCTAACTCAACTTTCTGACCTTTCCAGTCTTTATCTACTCTCTTGTTATCTTTGTAATATTTTCGTATGGTTGAGTTATGATTCTCGTCTTTTTCCAGCAGAACTATGTCTCTAATACCTTGCAAATAGCTCTCTACTGCAGTTGCAATACCTGCTGGACCGGCTCCAATAATAGCTAAATTATATATATGACTCATAATAATTCCTTATAATGTAATATCTGTATTTTAACACAATATAAAAACTTTACACACAGATACTTTATAAACAAAGATTTTTTATACTATAATTTCTCAACTATAATTTACAAACAGGAAACTATATTATGAAACAGACTATATTTATATTATTTATTTTACTAATGCCTCTTTTTTTAAATGCCAATGAATTTGAATATATCCAGCCTGTAGCCGTTGAAGAAGCACCTCTAAAAAAGATTGTAAAAGAAACACCTAAAATAAAACAAGTAGAGCAAACAAAACCTAAAGAGCCCCAAGTGCTCGATACAGATAAAGATGGCGTTGCTGACAAAGATGATAAATGCCCAAATACATCAGAGGGTTTAATAGTAAACGAAAATGGTTGTGAACTTGACAGTGATGATGATGGAATCAAAGATTCAAAAGACCAATGTCCTGACACAAGCAAGGAGTTTGTGGTAGATGGTTACGGATGTCCTCAGACTGCAACACTGAAAGTAAACTTTTCATCAAACAGCTACGCAATATCTGAAGAACTTATTGATGATTTAAAAGAGTTTGCCGAGTTTTTACAAAAAAACAGCGGCTATCAGGTTATCATATATGGACATACAGACAGCTCTGGTAATGAAGCTGCAAATAAAATTCTTTCTCAAAACAGAGCCAACACCGTAAAAGAAGCTCTAATTCGTTACGGTATAAAAGATATGAGACTCACTTCTATCGGTAAGGGCTCAAAAGAACCCATAGCTAACAACGATACCAAAGAAGGTCGCTCTGAAAATCGTCGTATTGAAGTTGAGCTTCTTCAATAATCTGTGAATAAGAGGCATCATGCCACGCATAGATAATAAAACATTTTACTCCTCAGCAATAGAAAAACACGGCACAACGGCCAAGGGTGTAAACTGGTATTCAAAAGAGTCCCAAAAACTTAGATTTGACATTATCCTAGAGTTGCTTCCTGATGATATAAGCTCTTTTAGCCTTGCAGATGCCGGATGCGGATTTGGCGACTTATATACCTACATGTTAAAAAAGAAAAAAATTCCAAAAGAGTATATCGGTATTGATTCTCTGATTGACATGTACTCTATCGCTTCAGACAAAACAGGATGCGAGATAATAGTCGCAGACATTTGCAAAGACGAACTCCCTCGTGCTGATTACTATATATGCAGTGGAGCTATGAATGTTCTAGAGAGTTTTGAGACACATCTGTTTATAAGAAACTGTTTTTGTACATGTACAAAAGCTTTTGTGTTTAATGTGCTTCATGGAAACAAAGAAAGTGAAACCTATAACTATATGACTACGCAAGAGATTGAGCAGATTGCAAAAGAGTTAGGGGTTAGTCACATCGAAATTAAAAATGATTACCTTGAAGATGACATAACAGTTGTTTTTTATAAAGACAACAAGAAGTCTATCTGATGTGCGGCATTTTTGGTATTATCGGGGAATATGAAGACAATAAAGCCAAAAAAGCACTCTCTAGTTTAACTCATAGAGGTCCGGATTCCTGTGGAATAACTCAACGAGAAAATCTTTTTTTTGCACATCAAAGACTAAGTATTCTTGATATTTCGTCCAATTCTAATCAGCCGCTGAAATATGAAAACATTCTTTTGTCATTCAACGGAGAGATTTATAACTTCAAAGAATTAAAACAAGAACTCACATGTGAGTTTGTTTTTAAAACAGATAGTGACAGCGAAGTTATAATTGCAGCCTATCTAAAATGGGGTGTGGACTTTGTATCTCACCTGAGAGGAATGTTCGCAATTGCTCTTCTTGATAGCAATACTTTATACCTTTTTCGTGACAGGCTCGGCAAAAAGCCTCTCTTTTATATGGAAGGTGAGAGCTTTGTGTTTGCTTCTGAGATAAAGGCTCTTGTGCCATTTTTACATAAAGTTGAAATGGATGAGGATGCCCTTTTGAGCTATCTTTCTTTTTTAGCACCCACTCCTCCTTTTACATTTTTCAAAGGCATCAAAAAACTTGCTGCAGGAGAGTATCTCAAGTTTGAAAACCGACAACTAAAAGTCAAAAGGTACTTTGACTTGTTAGATAACAAACCAAGTGTTATAACTAACAAGGATGAAGCTGTTAGCACTTTACAAAAACTGCTTGAAGAGTCGATAAAAATACGACTTAATTCTGATGTTCCTATGGCTTCTCTGCTCTCAGGCGGCATAGATAGCGCCACTATAAACGCTTATGCTCTTAAAAGCGGTGTAAACTTGCAAACATATACTTTAGGCTATAAAGATTACGAAAAATATGATGAAAGACAAAATGCAAAAGAGAGTGCAGATTTTTTAGGTCTTAAAAACAAGGAAGTTGAGATGACTCAAAATGACTTTATAAATGCCAGTGAGAAAGTACTAAGTGCACTTGATGAACCATTAAACGACCCAGCCTCAGTTCCTCTATATCTGCTGTTTGAGCAGATTAAAAAAGATGGTGTCAGCGTAGTTTTAAGCGGCGAGGGAAGTGATGAGCTGTTTTTAGGCTACAGGCAATACTTTGAATATCTTGACATTCAGAATCTCTCAAATATAAAAAACAAAAACTGGCTAAAAAAGTACTTTCGAGCAAATTTTTCAATGAATAGAGAGTGGGAGTACTATAAACGAATTTTTGACGAAACCCTGCTCTTTCGTACATCCGGTGAGAACTTTACCGACCTTCAAAAAAATGCTCTTTTAAAGCAAAATATAAAAGACAATCAATCACTAAAATATCTAAAAGATTATAGAGAGAGGTTTGAGGGTTCTCTGCATGCGACCGAGAGGAAGTACCCTTGCGGTATCGATGAGAGTACATGGTACAGCTACATTGACTTGAACCTATTTCAAGCAGAACATTTTCTGACAAAACTTGACCGCGCTTCCATGGCTCACTCTATAGAATCACGAACACCATTTTTAGACCATAAGTTGGCCTCGTGTGTTTTTAGTATAGACCCAAAACTTCGCTATGAAGATGGAGTCACAAAAGCACTTTTAAAAAAAATTGTAAAGCCTCATCTAAACGATAAAATATTATCCAGAAAGAAAAAGGGATTTTCTAACCCTTATATGGAATATTTGATAAACTCTAAAAAAATAGAGTTAATTCAAGAAGTAAATGAGCAGACAGGGTTATTTAAAAAAGACAAACTTGATGAGTATATCCAAAAAGCCTCAACCGGAGGCTTTAAACAGCATGTTTGGGGACTTTATGTTTTAAGTGTTTGGATGAAAAAATGGCTGCTCTAACTCTCTTTTTTGAGTGAACTAAGCGAAACAAATTGTGAAATCTCTGGGTCATAATACTCTATCTCACCACTTTGTATGTCGTAAACCCAGCCATGTATTGATATCTCGTCTCTATCTATTCTACTTTTTACCGAAGGATAAGTTAAAAGATTCTCTAGTTGTGAAATTACTGAGAGCTTTTCTGTAAGACGGTACAAAGCCTCTTTATCAGCCTCTAAACCAAGAGCCAAAAGAGCTTGTGATTTAGCACTCTCGCCAAGACTAAGCCATGTATTTGTATGCACTAGTTCCGGATCTCGTGAGCATCTTTTGTTGTAAATTGCTTCTATCGCTCCGCATTTTGTATGTCCGCATACAATTATACTTTTTACTTTTAAAACACTTACTGCGTACTCTATTGCCGAAGCAGTTGAGTGAAAATCTTCATCAGGTTTGTATGGAGCAACAAAATTACCGATGTTTCTTACAACAAACAAATCACCCGGAGCGCTATTAGTCATCAAATCCGGTAAAACTCTTGAGTCTGAGCAACCAATAAAAAGAGCTTTTGGCGTTTGACCTTTGTTGGCAAGCTCCAAAAACTCTTTTTCATGAGCTTTAAAATAGCTCTTTTGAAACAGTTCATTCCCTAGCATCGCACTATAATTATCCATATATAAGTCCTCATACTTTATTTATAAAAAAAGTATATCTAAAATAAAAGAACAGTATGTTTTAAATTCTGTTCATGTTTTAAGCAATTTTTCTAGCCGTTAAAAATAGATAATCCTTACCCGTAACCGTTACTCTATACTTTTTTTGCTGCAGGTACTTTTTGCAAAAATGTATGTCTTTTAAAACCAGACTCATCTCATTGAAACTATAATTTGGTGCTTTTGCTCCATAAACCATCTCAGAGTCAGCCCACCTGCAATTTGGAAAACCAAGAATTATGGCTCCGCCTTTTTCTAAGTGATTTTGATAGATTTTCATAAATGTTTCATTGAAATTTATATTTGAGCTTTGCAGAGTTCCTATTGAAACTATCAAATCAAACCTGCCTAAATCAAGCTCCTCAAGTCTGTTTATATCGTGACATGTAAACTCTACATTATCAAAGGCAAAATCATCTCTTGCATAATCTATAGCCGTTTGTGAATAATCAATCCCTACAAACTCTTTAGTCTCGAATTCTTTACATGTCAACATGTTTTTAATGACTTTAAACTCATCGCCCTTGTTTACACCAAGATTTAAAATCCTTTTTTTAGAGTCTATATTTATAAACTCTAATGCTTTTTCATAATAGTATAAAAAACTAAACTGCGCAGTTTTATCAATAGTGAAAAACTCACTCTCAACTCCATACTTCTCACTACTTTTTTGTGCTTTATGAAAAGAGCTGTTTTCATTTAGTTTTTCAAACTTCAGTATAACACTCTCATCTTTTGTTATAGGTGTTAGCAGCTTCATAAAAAATATCTGTGCCAAATCTACAAAAGCTTTATAGCCTATTCTTTCTATGTCTGATTCTAAAACTTCCACCTCAACACTCTCACCATCTTTGACATGTAGCTTAGCGAAAGTATCAAGTATCTCTTTTGAAGTCTTTTGTTTTAAATCAACATTCATATACTACTCAAGCGTGTTATATGCACGGTCGCCGGCATCACCAAGACCGGGAATAATATACTTATTCTCATCGAGTCTTTCATCTATCTGTGCTATATAGATATCAACATCTTTATGAGCAGAACTAACCGCTTCTAAACCCTCTGGTGAGCCTATTATATTTAGTGCAATTATTCTCTTTGGTTTTTTTGTTTTAATAAGTTCGAGTGCATCATTCATCGAACCGCCCGTTGCAACCATAGGATCCACTAAAAGAATATTTTTACCCTTACAATCAGGCAGTCTGTCATAGTAAAGTTTGCTCTCATGCGTAGTCTCATCCCTCTTCATCGCTAAAAACCCTGCAACTGCATTTGGCAAAAGTTCCATTACACTATCAAGCATAGGAAGTCCGGCTCTTAGAACTGTTACCACTACAATATTTTCTTCATCAATTGTACTAAATATCCCGTCACCTTGCCATGGCACAATCTCTTTTTCAATTAGGGGAAAGTCTTTTAGCGCTTCATACACCAGTTGTTTTGTAAGTTCAGCAACCGTATGCCTAAAACGAATCGCATCTCTTCTTTGATCTCTGAGATGTGTAACCAAAGTTTTTGTAACCGGATTTGATAATTCATAAATCATAATCAGCCTTTATGCACTAGGTAACTTTTAGCCAAATTGTACTGTTGTAACTATTCAATAGGACTTAATTTTAATTATCTTTATTTTAAAACTTCTATCCCTTGTTTGATTGCTTTAAGAAGATTAAACACATCTTCTTCTTTTTGTGAAAAGTGAATACTTATTCTAATCCAACCCGGCTTATCCGCTAAAATAATCTGGTCTTTTAAACCTAACAAATCATGCCCATATGGTCCCGCACATGAACAACCTGCTCGTGTCTGTATACCGTATGTTTTTGATAAGGCCTCGCACATGTCATATGGATTCAGATTTCCTATATTAAAAGAAACTATTCCTATGTTTTTCTCATTTTTATTGCCGTATATTTCGCAATTTGGTATTTTTTGCAGCTCATCTATAAAAAGCTTTAAAAGTTTAGTTTTTTGTTTATCTATAAAATCAAAACCTATCTCGTTTCTAAGCTGATACGCCAAGGAGGCTCGAATAAGTTGTAAAATACCCGGTGTTCCCGCCTCTTCTTTTACCTGCAAATCACTATCGTAAGTGTGTTTTGTTTTACTTACATAAGAGACTGTTCCTCCCCCGGCAAATGTTGGAGGCAGTGTGGAATCAATAATATTTTTATTTATAACCAAAAGTCCACATGAACCCGGACCTCCTAAGAGTTTATGAGGAGATAAAAACAGAGCGTCATACAACTTACAGTCTATATTCATATACGGAGAGGATGCTGCTGCGTCAAAACATACAATGGCACCGTATTTTTTTAAGAGTTTTGATATTTTTTGATATGGAGTGATGATACCTGTTACATTTGAAGCGATACAAAAAGAACCTATAATCTCTCTATGAGTGTTTTGTTTTAAAATATCCTCAAACTCTTCAAAATCAATCAAGCCGTCATCATCAAGTCCAACCCTTACAATTTCGCAAAATGCTTCTCTGTAACTTATCTCATTTGAGTGGTGCTCATATGGTCCTACAACAACCAAAGGCATATCTTTTTTGTCAATATCTATCTTGTATCTTTTTATAGTTGCCGGCGGGATATAGATGCCGACCAACTCTTGAAACCGTTTAATCGCTGCGGTTGCTCCACAACCTCCAGGTATGATTATAAAATCTTCGCTTAACTCTAAACTCTCATAAAGATTTTTTCTTGCTTGTTTATAGTACTCGCTTGTCGTTGCGGCCATACTAGCCTCTTTTGAGTGAGTATTAGCATAAGTCTGCAACACTTCGACAATGCGCTGTTCAATAACATCATATGCTAAACCCGAAGCCGTATAGTCAAAATAATTTTTTTTATGCAGACCGATTGTATGATGAGAAAGCTCATCTTGAATATCCTCTACATTTTGAAGAAGCGGAGCAAATATATCTCTATTCACATGTTGTTCCTATTGCAAAATCATGAAAACTTTTATGTTCGCTTTTTAGATAACTCTGTATTAAATCTTCAACAACTCCATAAGCATTCTCTGAAGTAAATTTCATACCTGTTTTTTTGCCGAAGTTACTCTTGTGCCCCTCCAAATTACCACCTAAGATAAGCTCAAATCCTGAGACTGTTTCATTTTTGTCATTTTTAAACTTTGTTCCCAGCAAACCAATATCTACAATATTTGAATGTGCGCATGAATTTGGACATCCATTTAGTGAAATGGAAACTGTTTCTTCAAAATCAGGAAATTTTTTATGCAGATGCTCAGACAGAGCAACAGCCGTATCTTTTGTTTCACTAATAGCAAATTTACAAAACTTCAATCCCGTACAAGAGAGAGTTCTAGCCTTAAATGGATTTGGATTTGCGTCCATATCAATTAGAGCTAAATCTTTTACCAAACCTTTGGCATTTTGAGTTGGCACATCGATTACTACAAAGTTTTGTGTAGGTGTTGCTTTTATAGTTGTAGCGCTATTTTTTTGTAAAATATCAGCTAAAGAAGCTAAGCCCTTTGCTCCGATAAATCCACCGTTTATAGCGCATCCAACATATGATTTGCCATTATTTTTTGATTTATGAATACCAAAATGTTCTCTTTTGCTATATGGCGTATACTCTTGAATCAGTTCATCTGCTAACTCAAACCCAAGGCTATTTTGAACTTGTGTTTTGAACTTATCTATGCCCCATTTATCAATAAGATGCCCTAGTCTAGCTTTTGTTCTACTCTCTCTTAGCCCATAATCTCTATATATCCCTGAAACAACTCTCACAACTTCCAAGATTTGCTCAGGCATAACATAACCGATGTGTATCGCGAACTCTCTGTTTGAAGCCAGACCGCCGCCGACACTTACATCAAAAAGAATCTGTCCATGCTCTCTTTTTACAGCTGTAAACGATAAATCCTGAATCTCATGACCCATACAGTGCTTAGAACATCCACTTATTCCGACTTTATACTTTCTTGGCAAATTTGCCAGTGTTTTATTTGCATCAAAGTACTCATTTACCTCAGATACAAGTTCTCTTACATCATAGATTTCACTGTTATCTACTCCAGCTACGGGACATGTAACAATATTTCTCGGAACATCGCCTGCTGCAAAAACTGTTGTAAGTCCTACACTGTTTAATCTAAAAAATATCTCAGGCAGATCATGTACTCTTATAAAATGAAACTGTATATTTTGTCTTGTTGTAAAGCTGGCTGTGCCTCTTGCAAACTCTTTTGATATGCCGGAGAGAATTCGCATCTGCTGCACATTTATAGAGCCTTGTACCAACTTTACTCTTAGCATAAAGTATTGCGTTTTATCATCTTCTTCTTGTAAATTTTTGTTTTGAGAGTAAAGACCATACCACTTAAATCTATCTATATCTTCAGGGTCAACTTCTTTATTATAAATTGCATATTCATAAATATTCTCTAGTACATCCAAGCCGCTTTTATCTTTTTTGATTCGCTCAACTCTTTGCGCCTTTGTCTCTTTTGCCATTTTCTTTCCTAAAAAATCTCTTTGCTTTGCCAATGAGGAAAATGTTTTCTAACTAGTGCATTTAACTCTATCTCAAACTCTGAGTATTCGTGTACTGAATCTTCTGATTGATCATCTGATTTTTCAATAATCATTCCAGCTCCAACAGTGTTGTTTGTATATCTGTCTATAATAATAAAACTTCCCGTATATCTGTTTTTATCGTATGCATCAACTGCTATTTCTCTATCCAAAGAGAGTGTACATTTTGCAATATCATTTAACTCTAACTTATCTGCGCTAAGTTCTTCAAATGTATTTGCATCTTTTTTATACTCAATCGATTTAAATGAACCATTTATTACAGAGGTAGCTCTTTTTATGACATAGTTTTGGTTTAACTGCAGTGGTTTTTCATCCATCCAAACAGTCATAACGCTAAACTTACTAGATACTTCCGGAATAGAGTCAGATTTTACAATCATATCTCCACGACTTATGTCTATCTCATCTTCGAGTGTAATAGTCGTAGCCATTGGAGCAAATGCTCTCTCTATCGTCTCTACAGTCTCATCTTTAGTGATAGGACGAAGATCTTTAATATCATTAGATACAATTGACTTCACCCTGCTTGTTTTTCTTGATGGTAAAACTGTAATCTCGTCACCTACGCTTATGCTTCCACTTGCTATTGTCCCGCAAAAACCTCTGAAATTAAGGTGCGGTCTGCTTACATACTGAACTGGGAGTCTAAATGTCTCATTTACTGCTTTAGATATATCAACACTGTCTAGTAGCTCCATAAGCGGTTTTCCTCTGTACCAAGAAGACTTCGGTGAGTTCGTTAAAATATTATCGCCATCGAGTGCAGATATAGGGATATAGTTAAACTCTACATCATCATGAGACGGTAATTTTGGGATTATGCTTTCATAATCCTTTTTTATCTCTTCAAATCTATCTTGAGAAAAATCAACGATATCCATCTTATTTATAGCCACAATGATATTTTTAATACCAAGCAAAGAAGCTATGTATGAGTGTCTCTTAGTCTGAGTAAGAACACCTGTTCTTGCATCTATAAGTATAATCGCAACATCTGCAGTCGAAGCGCCTGTAGCCATGTTTCTAGTATACTGCTCATGACCGGGAGTATCTGCTATGATGAACTTTCTTTTCTCAGTGGAGAAAAATCTATAAGCTACATCAATAGTAATACCCTGTTCTCTCTCAGACGCAAGACCATCCACCAAAAGTGCAAGGTCTATTTTATCGCCTGTGGTTCCACTCTTTTTAGAGTCTTTCTCTATTGCAGCCAACTGATCTTCAAAGATCATTTTAGAGTCATATAAAAGTCTGCCGATTAGCGTACTTTTACCATCATCGACACTTCCACATGTAATAAATCTCAGTATCTCTTTATTTTCATGTTCGTGCAGATACTGCTCAATATTTTGAGCTATTAAATCTGATTGATGTGCCATTAAAAATATCCTTCTTGTTTTTTCTTCTCCATAGAAGCATCCCCATCACTATCTATGAGTCTTCCTTGTCTTTCGCTTGTTGTACAGATAAGCATCTCCTGAATAATCTCAGGAAGAGTTGAAGCTTCTGAATTTACAGCACCTGTCAATGGATAACATCCAAGTGTACGAAACCTCACCATCTCTTCTTTTGCACTCTCACGCAACTCCTCTGGCATTCTTTCATCATCTACAAGTATCTTGGTTCCCATATATTCAACTACAGGTCTCTTTTTAGAGAAATATAGATCTGGAATTGGAATAGACTCCAAATAGATGTACTGCCATATATCAAGCTCAGTCCAGTTTGAAAGTGGAAATACTCTAATAGACTCACCTTGTTTGTGTCTGCCATTGTAAATATTCCAAAGTTCCGGTCTTTGGCTTTTAGGGTCCCATCTATGGTTCTCGTCTCTAAAAGAATAGATTCTCTCTTTAGCGCGGCTCTTCTCTTCATCTCGTCTGGCACCGCCAAATACCGCATCAAATTTTTGAATATCTAGCATCTGCTTGAGACCATCTGTTTTCATAACATCTGTATGAAGAGCCGAACCATGAGTAAAGGGTGAAATATCCATCTCCTCGCCCTTAGGATTAGAGTAAACTATAAGCTCCATTCCAACTTCTTTTGCTCTTCTATCACGAAACTCTATCATCTCTTTAAACTTCCATTTAGTATCTACATGTACTAACGGCAGAGGCGGCGGAGCCGGATAAAATGCTTTTTGAAGTATGTGTAACATCACAGAAGAATCTTTACCGACACTATAAAGCATAGCCGGGTTTGAAAACTCCGCTACAACTTCTCTCATTATATGCATAGACTCTGCTTCAAGCTGTTTTAAATGCGTCAATTTATCTTTGCTTATCATTATTGATTATCCTTTATATTTATGTGTAAACCACACTCTTTATGCTCTGGGCTTTCCCACCACCATCTGCCACTTCTGACATCTGCACCTTCTTTAACCGCTCTAGTACATGGCGCACAACCGATACTTGGATATCCTTTATCATGAAGTGCATTGTAAGGGACATCGTTTTCTTTTATGTAGTCCCATATATCTTGCTCACTCCATAAGATTAAAGGGTTTAGTTTAATAATATGATTCCCCTCATCCCATTCAAAAAGCTGCAAATCCTCTCTTGTAATACTCTGCTGGGCGCGGAGACCTGTAATCCAAACATCCACACCTTCTAAAGCTCTTTTTAGAGGTGCGATTTTTCTCACAAAACAGCAGTCTTTTCTATTTTGCACAGAATCATAAAACCCGTTAATTCCCTGCTCTTTATATAAACACTCTATATCTTCACTAAGAGGAAAATAGACAGATATCTTTGTCTCGTATTTCAAATTTGTTCTATGCATAACATCATATGTCTCATACGGAAGTCTTCCGGTATCGAGAGTAAATATATCTGCTTCATTATCAATTTTAAAAATCATGTCTGTAAGCACCTGATCTTCCGCTCCAAAACTTGTAGAAAAAGATATACGGCCTTTATAAAGTTTTAAAAAAAATCTTAGGAGCTCTTTAGCTGAATATTTTCCAAATTCTTTGTTTAATATATCTATATTTTCTTTCATAACTCACCTCTAAATATTATAATCATTAGCCGTAGCCTTGTACCTTCCAAAACTCATCTTGTTCCATGCTCTTTCATGATAGTAATACAAAATCATTTTCGTTATAAGTTCAATAGAACCGATAGATGCAGCCATTGTCAAACTGCCGGTAATAAGGTAAGATATTACAATTGTATCAAGAGTTCCAACTGCTCTCCATGAGATAGTTTTAACAACCGATCTATATGCTTTTTCTTGCATCAGAGTTATCCTTTGTGTCATACAGCCCAGAGCTTAGATATCTCTCTCCGGTGTCACATAAAATAGTGACAATAGTTTTAAATCTATTCTCTTTTCTTTTAGCAACTTCTACGGCTGCGAACACATTCGCCCCCGAAGATATACCAACTAAAAGACCCTCGTTTTTTGCCAGCTCTTTTGAAGTGCTGATTGCATCTTCATTGCTTACTTTAATTATTTCACCATATATTTCACTGTTTAATACATCTGGAACAAATCCGGCACCTATTCCTTGAATCTCATGCGGACCAGCTTCACCACCCGACAACACAGGCGATTTTTCAGGTTCAACGGCAATTATTTCAATATCCGGATTGTGTGCTTTTAATGCCTCTCCTATTCCCGTTATTGACCCGCCGGTTCCAACACCTGCCACTAAAATGTCAATTTTGCCATCTGTATCTCTAAGTATCTCCAAGCCCGTTGTTTTTCTATGTATCTCTGGGTTTGCCATATTTGAAAACTGTTGTGGAACAAAACTATTTTCAATCTCTGCTCCAAGCTCATTTGCCTTAGAAACTGCACCTGACATACCTTTTGTACTTTCAGTTAAAACAAGTTGTGCACCCAATGCTTTTAAAAGCTGTCGTCTTTCAACACTCATAGAACTTGGCATTGTAAGAATAAGTTTTATTCCCAAACTTGCGCATACACCAGCTAGTGCAATTCCGGTGTTTCCGCTGGTTGGCTCTATTACTGTTGTATCTTTAGTAATGAGTCCTTGTTTTAGTGCCTCTTGAATCATATTGTTTCCGATTCTGTCTTTAACAGAATGAGTTGGATTCATAAATTCACATTTACCGAGTATAAGAGCATATTCACTTGCAATTTTTAGCTTGACTAATGGTGTATTTCCGATAAGTTCTGTCACATTATTTGCATATTTCATAATGATACCACCTCAATATTTTTATTTTTTAAAAGTTCATAAAACTTGCAAGCAATGCAGATGTTGTCTATTGCTTCAAGTGCTTTCCATGCACCAAAAAAGGTAATTAGTATAAAAGCAATATATGTCTCATGAAATAGCTCTGCAAATAAAACAATAAGAAGTATTGTTAACCCGACATGTGAAGCAAACTCTTTTTTATATGCATCAACAATTTTTTTCTCCAAGCCTATTATTTTTACGGCTTGCAAAGATATTACATACAGAGGGCTAAGCAGAGGCGTCACATAAATACGAACTAAAAAATCATAAACTAAAATATAGATAATAAAAAGGTTTCCAGTGAACAGATAAGCACCCATCAGCAAAACCACCAATGCAGCATGTATACGAGTTTGATTTTCATCAACTGTACTTAGTGTTTCATATTTAACTTGTGTCATCTAATCTCCTATTTATTTTTATTTATGTTGACAGTATAATAAATTAACACAACAATGTCAAGTGATTTTGTCAAGTTAATCCATACTAATTTACTTAAGATTATGCATATTGCCTATAATTATGGACTTATGGGCAATATATAAATTCTATTTAATTACGAGTAATTTACTTTACATTAAATTTTAAATATTGTATACTTACCACATACAATATTTATATAGGAATATAATATGCCTCTTATATCAACAAAAGGAGCGTATGGTTTAGCAGCTATATGTGAACTGAGCAAGAACGAAAGCGATTCTCCGATGCAAGTAAAAGAGATAGCTTCAAATGCTAATATTCCCCAAAATTACCTTGAACAATTACTAGGAAAACTAAGACGGGCACAAATTGTAAAAAGTATAAGAGGTGCCAAAGGCGGTTATATCTTGGCACGAACTCCCCAAGAGATTAAAGTACTAGATATATTAATTGCTCTGGAAGATAATTTAAAAATTGTAGATACTCAAGTAGATCATCCAATAATAAATCTATTTTTCGATGATATTGAAGATAATGTAAAAAATCTTTTTGATATTAATATTGCAGAACTTGCTAAATACAAAAACAAATTTTTAAACTACACTATATAGAAAAAATCTTATCTACATGTCAAGAGAGAATATGTCGCAACTGCATAGCAAACCACAATACTCCAAGATTTAGAAAGAAAATCATCATAGAACTTCCGCGGGATACAATCTTTTGAAGGGTGCTTCGCTCTTTTGTATGTGTTTTAAGCGCTATACGCATATGTATAATTGTCAAAAAAGTTATAGTGCCCACGAGAAAAAGTTTATAGCTCATCATATATCCAAGTTTGGACTCCGTGATATCAAGGGTTAGCACATCGATTAGATTAAAATGTACAAATAAAAAACTCCCCGTACTCAAAAGAATTATGAGCCAAAAGGTTTCAAAATACCCATAAAGAGGTCCCAGATACTCATATGTTTGTGCTTGAGCCTCTTTATCTTTTAGTAAAATACCCAAAGCAAACAATAACAACGCTCCACCTATCCATGCTGTTGCAGCCAAAATATGCACATATAAAACAATATCCGTCATCTAAACTTCTTCCATAAATTTTGTGTTATTCAATTATAGTGTAAAATATCAATAAAAAAGAAGTCAAATGAAAGAAATAACTATCTGGCACAACCCAAAATGCTCAAAATCTCGTGAGGCTATGAGTATTTTAGAACAAAACGATTGCGAAGTATATATTGTAAAATATCTTGAAACATCCCCAACTAAAGATGAGATTACAACTGCGCTTACAATGCTGGGGATGAACCCTAAAGAGCTTATGAGAACTAAAGAAGATATCTATAAAGAGCTAAATCTAAAAGACGAATATGACTACGATAAACTTGTAGATGCAATGGCTCTTTATCCAAAGCTTATAGAAAGGCCTGTGATTTTTAAAGGCGATAGGGCAATAATAGGAAGACCGACTGATAAAATTGCCAAGTTTATAAATGAGTAATCGGCAAATATAAAAAATATGCTTTAAGATTCTATGTGTTAGTATGATAATAATATAAATTTTACGGAGGTTTATTATGGCGACAGTTACATCTTATGGGGCGGCACAGACTGTAACAGGTTCTTGTCATCTTGTAAAAATCGGTCCAATTCAGATACTTATTGACTGTGGAATGTTTCAAGGAGACGGCGGTAGTGAAAACAACTATAAGCCATTTGAATTTGACCCTGCTGAAATTGATTTTTTAATCATAACTCATGCTCATCTTGACCATATAGGAAGAGTACCTAAACTTATAAAAGATGGGTTTAAGGGTAAGATAATCTCTACACAGCCAACTCATGACATAGCAAATATTATGCTGTTAGATAGTGCAAGAATCTTAAAAGAAGAGTATAAAACACTCAGAAGAAAAGCTAGGCGCCGTGGTGATGAAGAGAGAATCTCTGAACCATTGTATACGGAAGATCATGTTAAAGAAGTATTTGCAAAAAAATGGCAAATATTAGAATATTTTCAAAAACATAAACTGCCAAAACATATACATGTCACACTAGGTAATGCCGGTCATATTATGGGAAGTGCTTTTGTAATGATTGATTATACAGAAGAAAAAACTACCAAGCGGGTGGTCTTTTCAGGTGATATTGGAAGCCCGCATAGACTTATCATCGACACCTTGGATAAGATTGAAGAAGCAGATACACTTTTTATAGAATCAACTTACGGAGACAGAAATCATAGATCTCTAAAAGAAAGTGTTAATGAGTTTAAACAAACTATAATAACCACGCTAGAACGAAACGGAAATGTGCTTATACCCTCTTTTGCACTTGAGAGAACGCAAGAGATACTATGGCTTCTCAATAAAATGTTTGAAGACAATGAGTTGCCAAAATGCCGTGTTTTTCTTGATAGCCCTTTAGCCATCAAAGCGACCAGACTCTACAATAAATACCCTGTTCATTTAAATGATGAACTTGAGTACGATATTTCAAATGATAATGACCCATTTTCATTTCCTTCACTTGAAAGCACTTCCACAAAAGAGGAATCTATGCTCATAAACAAAGTAAAAGAGCGTGCTATCATCATTGCAGGAAGCGGGATGTGTACCGGAGGACGCATTATGCATCATCTAAAACACCGTCTTTGGAATAAATTAAACACTGTTATATTTGTCGGTTTTCAAGTCGGCGGAACTTTGGGACGCCGCATAATCGATGGGGATGAGTATGTAAAAATATATGGAGAAGATATTGTTGTAAAAGCTCAAGTTGAGACCATAAACGGATTCTCTGCTCACGCAGACCAAAATGACATGATAGAGTGGATAAGCAACTTCAAAAACCTTAAAAATTTATATCTTATTCACGGCGAAGCTGAAAAAATGGAAATTTTCAGTGAGGCAATCAAAAATAAACTAAATTATGATGCCACTATCATGCAAAATGGTGTATCAATTGAACTATAGAAAAGTTATTAATGAAAAAAAACAATAAACATAAGGTTTCAACTCAGTTACATATCCCTCAGCCGCCAAAAGCTAAGAAACGAAAAGAGAAGCTACCCTGCGAATCACTTAAGTCCATAAAGGATGAACCTCAAGCAGTAAAACGAGTAGAAAACCTAATGAAAAGCCCAAGCTACCGTGCTGCAGACAGAGACCCAAATTTTCTAAGAGATGATTCCGTCAGAGGGGTAAGACTGCAGATAGACTATCTAAAGGCAGAGCTGCTTCTCCAAGAGCACGGTGTTGAACAGACCATAGTTGTTTTTGGCGGTACTCGCATAGTAGAAAAAGCAGAAGCAAGTCGTAATTATCATGAAGCAAAAGAATCTTCTGATAAAGATCAAGACAATAAACATTTAGCCCAAAAATTAAAGGCTGCAATAAATATACTGGATAAAAGCCACTATTATGATATAGCTAGAGATTTTGGAAAGATTGTAGGAAATTCCGGCAAAGGACCTTCTGATTGTAAAGTAACCATTATGACAGGTGGAGGCCCTGGGATAATGGAAGCTGCAAACCGTGGAGCATTTGATGTAGGTGCAAAATCAATAGGTCTGAATATTACTCTTCCAAAAGAGCAGTTTCCAAATCCTTACATTTCCCCTGAGCTTTGTTTCAAATTTCACTATTTTAGCATGCGAAAACTTCATTTTTTAAAACGAGCAAAAGCCCTTGTAGCATTTCCCGGCGGTTTTGGAACTATTGATGAACTAATGGAAGCACTGACTCTTATTCAAACTCGTAAAATCAGTCCAATCCCGATAATACTTGTTGGAGAGGAGTTTTGGAAAGAGGTTATTAACTTTGATTATCTTTTAAACGAGGGGGTTATTGACGCTGAAGATATGGAACTTTTTTGGTATGCCCAGAGTGCAGAGGAGATATGGGATAGTATTATACAATGGCATGTAAAAAATGGTCAACCATTACTATAGTTAAATATCTAAGTTATTTACTATCTTTTTCTGCAAAATGACACTCAGTACCAGAGTATGGACATGATTTAACAATATTCATCTCAAACTGATCTTCCACGATACCGCCTTTTTTACGCTCATAATGACGCATAGCAGCACGAAAAGCTGTTAAAACCATATTTGCGCTATCTTGATACTCGGTTGATACATGTTCAACCTGTTCACCCTCAGGTTTAGTGGTATCAATCTTTGGCGGAGGTATGTCCGCATAAGACTTTTGCAAATCCTGCTCTAAACCCAAAGTAGTTTTAAGAGCATTTACAATCTCATCACCCTTTATCATCTCTGTAAAAAGTGAGCCGAGTGTATTTACATCTTGAGTTGCATTTGAGCCGTATTTCACATCTAAAATATGCGTATCATCTAGTTTCAAATACATTATCACATATGAAGAAGTAGTGTTGTCTATGCCGACGCCTGTACAATCAGCATCTTCAAGTTTTCCATAATTTTCAGGCTGCATAAGATGCCTGCCTATCTCTGCGCTAAGTTTTTCTTCTTCGGTCATTTCTTACTCTTTAGATGCAAGTTGTTCAATACTCACACCGTTATCTTTAATAAATTTTGAGATTGTCTCAGAGTGTGTATGCTCATACGGTTTTGAAAATACTATTCTTTTAATACCGCTCGCAATTAAGTTTTTGCTACATTCGCTGCAAGGTTCCAATGTTACATATATTGTTGCACCTTCAACACAAATACCTTTTCTTGCCGCCCAGATTATTGCATTCATCTCGGCATGTATCTCATAAGTCTTTGACCAGTCGTGATGCTCTGAGGTGTATTCACCGTCCCAATGATCGCAACAATTTACATATCCTGCAGGAGTACCGTTATAACCTGTGCTTAAAATTCTTCCATCTTTTACGATTACAGCTCCAACCTGCTTAGATACACATTTTGAAGCAGTTGAGAGTTCTTGTGCAATATTTATAAAATTTGCATCGCTTAACATTTTACTCTACTTCTCTTATCACTCTGATATCAGCATTATTTTTGAGTCTTGCAAAATAATCACTAAGGACTTGTTCTCTTTTATCAGCCATAATAAGGTTTGATATGTTATCTTTTACACTCTCATAACTTACTTTTTTACCCTCTTCAATTTCTGTTATATAAAAAGTCATATAAGCACCTTTTCCATCGGGAATCATCGGTGTAAAACTGTTTGGTTTTGCCTGAGCTAAAAATTTTGCTAAGTCTGGAGAAATTTTTTCATACTCAAGTCTCTGTTTGCTTTGTGAAATACTAGTAGAATAGAACATCGGATTAGTTATCTTCTTTGCTAATAACTCTTTATCTTCTGCTGTATATATCGTAGCTTTAAAAGCCACTGGATGCTCAAACTCTTCTTTGTGAAGTTCATAATACTCTAAAGTTTCCTCGTCACTTGGTTGTGAAACTGATGAATAAGCTATTGCAGCGTATAGTTTTTGAGACAAAAGCTTCTCTTTAGTTTTTGTTTTAAACTCTGAAGAGCTTAGCCCGTTTGAAGTTCTGACAGCTTCATAAAGCTCACTCACACCCATGTTGTTTCTAGCTGCTGTTTTTTTGATATCATCATATACTTCAGCGCTGCTAACAGATATCTTTTTCTCTAGCACTTCTGCTTCTTCTAGCTTTTTTCTCACTAGATTATCAGCAGCAGTCTTCGCATCTACTTTTGAAAGACGCATCTCTTCTCTTATTTCATGAAGAGTAATAGCCTCCCCTTTTACCACAATAGCGACACCATTAACAACTTCAGCATTTAGTAATGCACCTAAAACAAGAGCTAAAAATATTTTATACATTTATTATCCTAATAATTTAAAAGGGTATTTTACCCTTCTTTAACAAACATTTGCCTAAAATTCAATAACTATTTATTAAAGGTTTCTTATGGTCGTTACTCGTTTTGCTCCAAGCCCTACAGGCTATCTTCATATCGGCGGTTTAAGAACCGCACTTTTTTCGTATCTTTGGGCCAAAAAAAATGGCGGAAAATTTGTTCTTCGTATAGAAGATACTGACAAAGCCAGAAACTCTCAAGAGGCTGCAGATGCCATCTTGGAAGCTTTTGCGTGGCTAGGTCTTGAGCATGATGGTGAAATAACATACCAGTCACAAAGAGATGATATCTATAAAAAATATATAGAGCAGCTTTTGAATGAAAGCAAAGCCTACAAGTGCTACATGTCAAAAGAGGAATTAGCAGAACTTCGAGAGACTCAAATGGCAAACAAAGAGCGTACAAAGTACAACGGTAAATATCGTGATTTTGACGGCAATCATCCAGAAGATTTAGAATATGTCATCAGAATCAAAGCTCCTCTAAGTGGCGATATTGTAGTTAAAGACGGGGTAAAAGGCGATATCAATTTTAAAGCTGAAGATATTTTAGATGACTTTGTAATTGCTAGAGCTGATGGCGCACCGACTTACAACTTTGTTGTAGCTGTTGATGATGCGCTTATGGGAATTAATGAAGTTATTCGTGGAGACGATCACCTATCCAATACACCAAAACAGATAATAGTTTACGAAGCTCTTGGATTTGAGATTCCTAAGTTTTATCATGTCCCTATGATTCATAACTCTGAGGGCAAAAAACTAAGTAAACGCGATGGCGCTACTGATGTTATGGCGTATAAAGAGATGGGTTATACTCCTGCAGCACTTCTAAACTTTTTAGTCCGTCTTGGGTGGAGCTATGGAGATCAAGAAATATTTTCTATAGATGAGATGCTAGAGCTTTTCAATCCAAAAGATATAAATAAATCAGCATCTATTTACAATACGGAAAAACTCAACTGGCTAAACTCTCACTATATAAAAAATACTTCAAACTCTGAGTTAGCACAACTTCTTGAGCCATATGGTTTAGTTTTAACTTCTCATGATAAAAAAGAGATTTTATTGGATGAGCTTAAAGATCGGGCAAAAACTCTAAAAGAGATGGCTGTTCTTGTCAATGAAATTATTGAGACTCCGGCATCTTATGATGAAAAAGCTGCAAAAAAAGCTTTTAAAGAAGGATCTATCGAGATTTTAAATGCTTTTGGAGCAAAGATATCTTCTCACGAGGAGCTTCATCTGCCGATTGACTACCACCATATAATGGAAGAAGTGGTAAATGAGATGGAGATAGGATTTGGTAAACTTGGTCAACCTCTGCGTGTTGCACTGCTTGGGAAAATGACAGGTCCGGGACTAGACAGCGTTATGGCAATTATCGGCAAAGATGAAACTATGCTTCGTATTGCAAACGCAATAACTGCCCATACTCTTTAGTGCGTAAAAACTCGTCCCTTTTCTCAAAGAGGGACTTAGACTTTAATCTCAGTCAGATAAACGCTTAATTATTTCTACATATTTATCAATATTTTTTATTACTACATCCACTAACTCCGGATCAAACTGTTTACCTCTTTCTTTTTTCAATAAATTAATAATTTCCTCTACTGACCATCTCTTTTTGTATACTCGCTTAGACAGCAGGGCATCAAGAACATCTACAATAGAAACTATACGAGCAAAAATACTTATCTCTTCACCTTTTAACCCTCGAGGGTAACCCGTTCCATCGTACTTTTCATGATGTTCATAAGCAATAATAGCAGCTGTTTTAAGTATCTGGCGTTTTGAATTTTTTAAAATATCGTATCCCAAAAGAGAGTGAGATTTCATAGTAGTGTACTCATCTAGTGTTAATCTGGCCGGTTTATTTAATATAGCATCAGCAATTCCTATTTTGCCTATATCATGAAGCGGTGATGCAATTTCTATGAGTTTTACCTTTTCATCATCTAAACCATAATCTTGCGCTATCACTGTGCTTATTGCCGCTACACGACGAGTATGCATACTCGTATCGCCTCCTCGAATCTCTTCTATCTCTCCTATAGTAAGCATAGTCTCTTTTAGTGTGGATTCTATCTCTTCATTTAAGAGTGAAAGCTGCTTATTTTTATCTTTAAGTTGATCTTCTTTTTCTAAAACAGTTTTATTAAACTTGTTAACATTGCGCACAACCTCTTGAAGCTCTTTAGTCTCGTATTTTTCACTGTTTATTTCCTTATGCAATAAATATGCAGCTTCGCCTTCATCTATGATTTTTAAAAGAGGTTTATAGATATAGCGGTCTATTACATTGAACATGTTAAATATAGATATCAAAGCAAGCAGAAATAATATGGCAACTATTATGTAACTATTTCTCAATACAAAACTCTGATAAAGGCTAATATCCATTTTAATATTCACAGCACCAAGTACCGTGCCATCTTCTGCATTATGGCATTGTAAACAGTTAAAATCTCCACTTGAACTTGCTATGTAAGGAACAAGCGCTTCAACACTGTTTTTTGTATCTTCCCAATTTATATATATTTCTTTTTTTTGCAAAAACGCTCTAAGGGTGCCGTTTAATTTTTTTCCGGGCAAACTTGATTCACCATACTGCTTTATAACATTATCCCCACGAACCACTTCAATGGATTCTATGTCATGCACAGAAGCTATTTCATTTAAAAAATAAGCTCGTTTATCCATAACACCTGCTTGCATATGGGCAGTAAGACCGGCTTTTATAATTTCTGATACGGATTTTACTTTATTTTCTACTACAAACTGAAAAAAGCTTCTATAATTAAGTAGTGTAACCGAGACTATTATCAATATTGAGACTATAAATACCTGCAGTAGACGAGTTACAGTAAGTTTTTTAATACTTTGTTTTTTTATCATAATAGCAACTTCTATATTATATATTTGTAATAAAAATAATTCTAACATAAATAATCTATAAAAAAGTATTTACCGTGCTATATTTGAAGATGGGTTATAGTTTGCTATACTACAGTTTAGATATACTACACTTCATCGAGAAAAAAATGAATAAAAAAATTTTAATATTACATGGTTGGGGCGGAAGCAACTTCCCACATTGGCAGAGTTGGTTAGCTGGCGAGATTGCAAAAGATTATGGAAAAGTGAGTTTTTTAAGACTAAACGACTTTGATTTTCCCAATAAATCTGAATGGAAACATCAATTAATAAAAGAGCTTGAAGACTTTAAACCAGACATTGTAATATGTCACTCACTAGCAAATATTTTATGGTTTCATATCTGCAATGACACAATTCTAACAGAAGTGGAAAAACTGTACCTTGTAGTTCCTCCAAGTTTAAAATGTGATATACCTGAATTAGAGAGTTTTTATCCCTGCGAGATTCCTACAAACCTTTACGCAAAAGAGGCTCTGCTTATATCTTCAACGGATGACCCGTATATGACACAAGATGAAGTAAAAGCTCTTCAAAATGAGCTTAACATTCCTATGAAAGTGCTAGAAGGTGCTGGACATATAAATGCCGACAGCGGTTTTGGGGAGTGGCCTTGGATGCTAGAAGAGATTAGTAAGTAAACACTTCTTCTAATGAGTGCTTATTACTCCTCTTTCATGCTTGTCTTTTGAGTACTCTTTGTTCCATTTTTGATAACTTTCAAATTCAGAACTCTTTTTTGAATCCTCAACTTTTTTTGAATCGCGCTTATTTGTTTCGTCTTTGATTTTTGAACTCTTCATCGAGGCACCGCACTTTCCTGAACCGCACTTCATACCTTGTGCATTCGCAGTAACTAATCCTAGACCTAAAAACACAACCACACCCAATAATAATTTTATATTTTTCATAGATAGCCTTATAATTTTATTGATTGTCATTATTGTAGTAAAAAGAGTTTTATTGTTGTTAGAGGTTTGTAGATTAGTGTTAAAGTTTAAAAAAACAAATAGCAATCCCCAAAGAGGACGATACTATTTGATTTTTTGTGATTTCTTTGCAGTTTTACCTTTGTTGTCAACCCAGTCAACATCAACTTTGTCGCCTTTTTTAACACCAGCTTTTT
>NZ_JAPHUF010000011.1 GCF_026196735.1 Sulfurimonas sp. | reverse complement strand
TCTTGTAGCTCATTATGACTTTGAGGGAAGTAATCCATTAGAAGACAAATCAGGAAATGGGCATGATGCTACTCTTGAAAGCGGAGCTATAACTTCAGTAGTTATGGAAGGTTTAACAGAAGATACAGCACAGGTAATAGCAAATGCTTCTGATATAGATGGAACAATAGATACAAGTACGCTGACAGCAAATAACGGAGTAGTGACAATAGCAGAGAATGGGGATATTACATATACTCCAAATGCAGATTATAATGGTACAGATACGGTAAATATTTCCGTGACAGATAATGATGGGGCTACTGCGACTCAGACAATAACACTAACTGTAGATGCGACAAACGACAATCCCGTAGCTGTAGATGATGTTGTAACAACAGTACAAACGGTATTGCCTCAAAATGCAGAGATAGTATCTACGACAGATGATAGTGTAACAGTTAGAGGTGAAATAGTAAGTGAGGGTGCTAGATTATCAAGTATTGACCATTATACATTTACACACAACGGTGGGCCGCTTACTATAGATACACTGACAGAAAGTGGGACAAACTTCACTGATATCGATGGTGATGGAACAAAAGACCATATAGATACTATGATGAGATTGTATAATTCATCTGGTTCACAGGTGGCTGTGAATGATGATAGTAACCTTGGAACAGCTGATGGTTCAACAAATGATTATTATGGACATATACAAGATTCGTATATCAGCCTCAACAATTTGCCTGCAGGAGAATATACTCTTTCTATTGGTTCTTGGAATATCACTGAAGCCGAGGTAGCAAATGATCAAAATAACAATGCAGAGAATGGTAGTAATTATAATTTAGAACAAGATATAGGTCCATATCAAATAAAATTTACAGGTGATTTGGAGTTTGTTCAAAGCACAATAAAAGAAGACACTAGCATAGTTATAGATAAAGCTGACATACTTGTGAATGATACGGATGTAGAAGGTGATGCACTGACAATTATAGGAGTAACGGCAACAGCTGATACACATGGTAGTGTAAGTTTAGATGCAGATGGAAATGTAGCATTTACTCCAGCAGCAAACTACAATGGTGAAGCAAGTTTTATATATACAGTGAGTGACGGCAATGGCGGAACTGACACAGCAACGGTAACGCTGAATATACAGAGTGATGGTAATGATGCAGAGGTAGTAGCTACAGTAATACCAACTGATGGTGCTGACTCTATTATCTCAGGTGCTGGGGATGATACTATTGATGCAGGTGCAGGAAATGATTACATAGATGGTGGTTTAGGAGCCGATACGATAAATGCAGGTTCCGGGGATGATAGCATAGTCTTTGATATTAATGACACTATTGATGGTGGCGAAGGGCTTGACACCTTGATAATAAATGAAGATATGGATGTTGATTTAAGTGCTCTAGATGGTAAAGTCTCAAATATAGAAGCTATTAATTTAGGTGATGGCACTCAAAATATTACATCAATAACACTTGAAGATGTTATTAGTGTAACCGATAGCAATGTTATTAGAATAGATGGTGATGCATCTGATCATATATCTTTAGATACAACCGCTAATGGTTCTGGTGAGTGGACTCTAGGTGATTTTCAAACAGAGAGTGAAAGCGGTGCAGTATATGATGTATATACAGGGGTAACCGATAGCGGTTTAGATGTAACAATTGAAGTAAATACACAGATTCAGGTTGATGAGAGTTAATAAAAACTATTTAAACATGTTGTCAAAGATACTGTAGTAATATTTAGTCATATTCTCGGTATCTTCTCCTGCAAACGGGAGTGGTCCTGCCATCTGATTTACTTCAAAAAATACAATTTTGCCGTCTGTGGTTTTTGCAAACTCCAAACAGCCTGTATCAAAACTTAAACTATCAAGCATCTCTTTTGTTAATTGTGATCCAAATTTAAAAATGTCTGTGTTAGTTTTGACTTCGTGCCACTTAACATCTATATTTTTATATATGGTTATGTCATCTTGATTATACACATCAATATTCTCAGAGTTTACTCTCTGTTTTATAGAGTAAACCGTTTTAACATCATCATGTTGTGTAAAATAACATCTATATTCTCTCTCTATTTCATAAGCTGATGATATCAAGACTTCTCTGTCTTTGGTTTTATGTGAGTTTAATATTTTAGAGATACTCTCCATTTGATTCTCTCTGCTCAAGTCTTTAAATATAACGCCTTTTCCCTCTTGAACACAGTCTTTTTTCAAAACTATTTTATTTCCTAGATGCTCTTTGACATATTTCATAAATGTATGATGATCTCTTGTAGTTATATTAAAAGGTATGATTACATCACCAAGATATTTTTCTCTTTGATTGTAGAGTTCTCTTTTGGCATAAAATTTATTCATACATCCGGCATTTTCCATTGTCTGTATATTTGGCTTAACCAAATCCCCGCCTTTTTGCTGCAAAATAATTTTCAATATTCTAAAAAATGGATGAGAAAGTGCCTCTCTGATTGAAACAAAGTATAAGTTTTCTAAAGGTTCTTCTATAATTTCTTCACCTTTTATTCTCAGCAGTTTTTCATTATGAATAAAAAGTGGATTATTGTGCCAAAGTCTAGGCCTGATATTGTTATCTCTAAGATAATTAATTAAAAGGTATGTTTCAATTATAGAAGCTTCTAAAACCATCGTATTTTTATCGTAATTATTAAGTCCGGTAGATGGATAATGTTTCCAAATTTCATCGGCCGAAGCATTTTGTAGTTTTGAAAATTTATTAAACTTCTCATATGTTTCTTTTGGCATTATGTCCAAAGATATTATAGCTTCTCTTATTTTTTTCATAATTGTCTCTTTTTATGCGTATTTGAGCATTATACTCTATTTAAATTAAGCAAATGTCTACATATTGTACCTAAGTACAATATAATAATATTACGATTTATAATATTATTATAATAATTAAACTATTTATAGGGAGCATGACATGTCAAGTATAATTGGAAAAGTTTCGAACATTGATGGTAAATTTTATGCAAAAGGTACTGATAGCCCCTTAAGAGATATTTCACAAGGGGATGAGATTTATGATGGCGAGTCTGTTATAGGTAGCGCAGACAATGTGCCAAAAAATAATATTACTGTCTCTTTAAATGATGGAAGTAATATCAGCATAGGTGGCAACTCTAAACAATTATTTGATTCATCTCTTTCATCTGAAGTGTTTACAAAAGAAGAGACTGTAACTGTAAAAGACTCCATACAAGCTCTATTAGAGGAGTATGGTGATATTAAACCAGAAAGCATAGAAACTGCTGCTGAAGAAGAAAATACAGAAGAATCTAGCGAGAATATAGATGTAAATTTTGCACAAACAAACAATGCAGCTACCGATATTGATGCAAAAATCACTAAAGTGTTTCAAAGTGAATCATCAGAAGATATAAAAGGTCTTGGAGATGATGATCGTTATGCAGAAAATAGGGATGCTGCAGAAGAAGATAATGTATATACGCAAAATGTAAATCCACATGTTAATGTAGAAGATACTACACCAGAAGTAGATATAGAAACTTATAGAGAAGATGTCCGTCGTGCCGGAACTTCTGAAGATACAACAGATGAGCAAACTATAGACGAAGATACTGTTGATGAGCAAACAAACGATGTTGTTACAGAAGACACTACACCTGAACAAACAATACCTGAAAGCACTATAGATGCGGTGGCGGAAGATACTACAGCAGAAAACACTATAGATGCAATACCAGAAGACACAACTGCAGAAAGCACTATAGATGCAGTAGCGGAAGATACGGTAGGGGATGTAATACACACACCGGCAAGTGATGAAGCTACAACAGCAGAAGATACAACAGATGCAATAGCAGAAGATACAAGCGATGTAGTAAATGCAGATGCAGTAGCAGAAAATACAGTAGATGAAGATACAGTAGATGCAGTTGACGAAGACACAATAGCAGAAGATACGACAGATGCTGTGCCTGAAGATACAACAGCAGAAGATACTATAGATGCAGTAGCAGAAGATACAGTTGCAGAAGATACGACAGATGCTGTGCCTGAAGATACAACAAATGATGTGGTTCATACTCCTGCAAGTGATGAATCTACAATTGATGAAAATACTACAGATGCAATACCTGAGGCAACAACCGCAGAAATAATAAATACTCCAGCAAGTGATGAGGCTACAGTAGCCCAAATCGTAAACACACCGGCAAGTGATGAAGCTACAACAGCAGAAGATACAACAGATGCAATAGCAGAAGATACAAGCGATGTAGTAAATGCAGATGCAGTAGC
>NZ_JAPHUF010000015.1 GCF_026196735.1 Sulfurimonas sp. | reverse complement strand
TTGCAGCAGAGAGTGCAAACTTTTCAAAACACAACATTTTAGCTCAATCTGGTTCATATGCTATGAGTCAAGCTAACGCTGTTCAGCAAAATGTTCTAAAATTATTACAATAATATAAATTTTTTATATTATTGTTACCTCTTTTCAATTTAGTATCAATATAGCTAAATAAATCATAAAATATGTCGATGTAATTACTAACAAGTTTAATACTAAAAAAATATTCGTAAAAAGGATTTGTCATGGCTATTAGTTCACTAGGTGTAGGTTCAAGTATTTTAACACAAGATGTATTAGATCAGCTAAGAGAAGCTGATGAAGCTGCACAAATCACACCGATAGATTATGAGTTGGCAAACGAGAATGATAAACAAGATGCCATGGATGTAATTGATGCTAGTATGACAAATTTTGTAGATAGTATAAATCAAATAAAAACTGCTACTCTATGGGATGAAAGATCCGCAACAGTTTCATCTGGAACATCTGTTGAAGTTTCGGCTCTTTCAAAAACTGATGTACAAGATTTTACGATAAATGTTAATCAATTAGCAACAAAGCAGATAGAGCAGTCAGCTGCCTTTACCGGTGCTACTGAGGTTGTTGATGCAGCTGCAGGAAGTTTTGATTTGCAAGTTGGTGCCGGTGCGCCAATTACAATAAATTATGCGGCTGGTGCAACACTAGATGACATAAAAGACCTTATAAATGCTGAAGCCGGTGACTTGGTAGATGCTACAATAGTTCAACTCAATACCGGTGAATATCACTTGATGTTAAGTTCGGCTCAAACAGGAGCAGATACAAATATTTCTGTTACAGGGGCGACACTAGACGCTAGATTAACAACGGGTCTTACAGAAGTACAAGCCGGTCAAAATGCTATGTTCACATTTAATGGCGGTGCGACAGTTTATGAGCGTTCTAGTAATGAGGTGGATGACCTTATTACAGGTTTAAATATGACTTTTAAAGAGACGGGTTTTTCTGCAGTCAGCATAGCACAAGACCGTACAAGTATTTTAGAAAAGTTTGATAGTTTTGTTGAAAAATATAATTCTGCAATTAGTGAATTAGATAAAATGACAAAAATAAGTGTTGATGACGATAGAGGTATCTTTTCTTCTGATAGTACAATTAAAGGGATGAAAAGAGATATTGAGGACCTCTTATATAAGGTTGGCGGTGGTGTTGGATCTATGATTGATTATGGATTTGATATTGACAAAGAAGGGGTAATGACTTTAGATAAAACTGTACTTGAAAAAGCAATGGATGACAATCCTACTAATGTACAGTCGTTTTTCTCAGGTGGTGATTTTACAAAGGCTGATGGTAGTGTAGTTGCAGTTACGGGCGCTTTTACAGAGATGTCTACAATTATTGAGGGATATACAAAAACCAACAAAATGCTAGACCAGCTAAATGAATCAATAACCCAAAACATAAGTTCACTAGAAGATAGAAAGCTCTCGGCAATTGAAAGACTTGATGCTAAGTATGAAATTATGGCAAAACAATGGGCAGCTTATGATTTAATAATAAGCCAATTTAATTCTGCTTCTTCAATGTTCACAGAACTTGCCAATGCTAGTTCTAAGGATTCATAAATTAGCGAATTTAGTGCCTTAAAGCTAAATAAAAGGTGTAGCTGGCCGATATATTTATATGATAGAAATTAACAAAGATAGTCAAAAAGGGTCTGATATGTATGGTAATGTAGCTCACGATATTTACGCACAGAATAATTTGGGAATTGAGTCTCCTGCTAAACTGATAGAGATGCTGTATGAGGGTGTACTTCGTTTTAATGCTCAAGCAAAAAAAGCTATCAAAGATGCTAACATTGAAAAAAGAGTCTATTGGATAAATCGTTCTATCGCAATTATTACGGAATTAATATCTGTTTTAGATAAAGAAAAGGGTGGAGATATCTCTGAGTATTTAGAAGGTCTTTACAGCTACGAAATTCAACTACTTTCTATTGCTGGTAATGAGAATGATTTGGCTAAAATAGATGAAGTTAGTAATGTATTTAAAACTCTTTTAGAAGCTTGGAGAGAGACTTCGGATGTGGCTTAAAAGCTTTAAAATTGCTCTTATAGAAAAAAACACAGATGCTCTTTCCAAGTTGATGAATGATGTTCCAAAACTTGACAGTCCAGACGATATACAAGAAGCAATCTATCTCTTAAAAGCTGCTACAGAATTGGTAAGTAAGCTTAAGGATGATACTTCACACTCTATGGAAAAAATTAAAAAAAATCTACAATTTTTACGCTCTACTGATATCCCAACTTCAAAAAAACTTGATATAACTTCATAACTTTTTTTTAGAAATTCCAAACTTTAAACTTCTTATGGTGTATTCGCTTACTACAGCGCCTTTTCTCATGCTAAGAATATGTTCAACAGCATCAGCAATGTCAGAACATAAAAGTTTTTCATCTTCTTTAGAGCTGACATCAAACCTCAGTTCATCATAAAAGTTACTTTGAGTCATATCGGGGTTTATATTCGTGACACTAAGTTCGCTTTTGCGTGTCTCTTCAAAAAGAGAGTCCCCAAAGGCTTTAAGTCCAGCTTTTGTTGCACTGTAAACACCAGCAAATTTACTAGCTTTGATAGCTTCAATTGAGTTTATATTTATAAGATAACCATCATTGTCTTTTAAGCTGCGAAGCAGAGTATTTGTAAGTAACATGGGTGCGGTTAGATTGAGATAAATCATATCAGTAATTACTTTTGTGCTTAGCTCTTCATGTGGTTCAAATCTGCCAAATCCCGCACAATTTACTAACATGTAAATACTCTCTTTTGAAAGATTTTTACATGTTAAAAGTGTCGAAGCCTCATCTGATAAATCAGCTTGAAGCGGAGTAAAGTTTTCATGATTAAAATCTTCTTTTTTAATCTCTCTGCTAACACCAATAACTTCATATCCTAATTTCAAAAGTCTTAAGCTAATCTCTTTTCCTATGCCGCTGCTAGCGCCGGTTACAATTACTTTGTTCAACTACTTACCTTTTTCATTATTTCTTCTATGGTGTTAAAAACAAGTGACTTTGTTTTTTCTTTTGTAACTTTTTGAGGTTCAAAATGGTCACTCACTATTTTATACATGTATCGATTTTTTATCTCTTTAGTTCCCTCATAAAAACCAAAGGATTCCATGTCTACAATATTGTATTTATCAGTTGATATTTCATTGTCTACACAATCAATGGTATGTTTTTTGGTTTGATTAAGAGTATAAGTTTTATCTTTGTAAACAATAGAACTTACTTCTAAAAGCTCGCCAGTTTTGTATTGTTTATTGGCTCCGCAGATACCAACATTTAAAAAAATGTCATCTTTACTTGGCTTTAAAGTGTTGATAATCATATTGGATGCTATCTTAGAATTATTATTTCCAAGTCCGCTAACAAGCACTTTCATATACTCATTTTCATGCAAATAAAAATCTTTATATTTTACTTTTAAAAGCTTATATTTATCTATAAATGCTTGAGCTTCAGGCTTTAATGCGCTTATTATATACAACATGCAATATTGTATCAAAATTACTGTTTTTATGATAAAATAATAGGTAAATTAAACAAACTACGAGAAGTGATTATGCCTATTTTAAAAGCAGACTATTCAAACCTTGACCATGAAGAGATGGCTGTGTCAATTGGCTTAAAAGCCAAGCATATTCCACTTTTAATCGGAAGTTTTTTACAAGAGTCTGTATCGATGTTAGATGCTCTGAAAGAGTCTATAAATGCTAAAAATTATGAGCAGATAAAATCAAATGCGCATGCAATAAAAGGCAGTGCCGGTAATTTAAGGTTTGATGAGATTTATGAGATGGCAAAAGATATAGAGTTTGCAGGAAATGACTCAAAAATAGATTTTGATTATGATGGCTATTTTGAAGCTATTAAAACTGCTATAGGAACAATCTCTAACTAACTCTTTGTTATTTTATCTTTTTTGGCTATAATTCCACCGCTTCTCTTTAGACCTGTGCAATGGTGCTTTAGGATAATGTGTCAGGGTAGGAATACAGCAGCACACCCTATTTTGCTATGTGCCGCAGGTATCTGGGGAGGGGCACCTCCCAAAATTACTACTTTTTTTTTAATTTCTTAGTTAAATTTCCATCATTTTATATTGTAGATATTAGTCTTTTCTATATTTTGATATTCCACATGGCTGATTTGGTTTTGGCGGATTGTTTTTTAGATAAGTCAAATCTTCAAATGTTTGAGTTAAAACTTTTTTTTGTTGCAGTATCGGCAGCATCAGATTGTCTTTTTCATTTAATGGGATATCCCAGTTAAGCAGTATTTTTTGCACTTCATCATCTAGCTCTTTTAGAGCATTTTCTATATGTTTAATTGAATTCATATTGTTAGTATAACAAAATTTCAGAATATTTGGGTATAATTGCGCTCTCAAAGTACATTTAGTGCTGATAAGAGAATTTTACAAAGGAGCAAATCGATGCCTAAAATGAAATCGGTAAAAGGCGCTGTAAAGCGTTTTAAGGTTAAGAAAAATGGTTCTGTTAAGCGTGGTACAGCATACAGAAGTCATATTTTAACTAAACAAGATGCAGACACTCGTCGTAAGCAAAACAGCCCAAAAGTTGTTGCTAAAGCGGATGAAGCAAATATAAAGGCTATGATTAACTAGTATTTAGTTAATTGTAAATCTCCAGCGACATGTCAATATGGTAGCTGGGCAAGACCACCAAATGAGTGGCACCTTCATCACAAAAAGTGAGTGGGTAAAGAAAAAAGGAAAGACATGCCAAGAGTAAAAACAGGTGTTGTTCGTAGAAGAAGACACAAGAAGATATTAAAGTTAGCGAAGGGTTTTTATAGCGGACGCCGTAAACACTTTCGTAAAGCTAAAGAACAAATTGAGCGTTCATTAGTATATGCACACCGTGATCGTAAGCAGAAAAAACGCGACTTCCGTAAACTATGGATTGTTCGTATTAATGCAGCAGCGAGATTAAACGGTATGAACTATTCAACTTTTATGAATGGTCTTCACAAATCTGGCATCGAGCTTGATCGTAAAATTCTTGCTGATATGGCGATGAATGACGCAGCAGCATTTACTGCAGTTGTAGAAGCATCAAAAGCAGCATTAGCTAAATAAGTAGCTTTAGATTAGATTTCGCATCTTTTGAGCGAAATCTAAATCTTATGTAAAGAAAGTACAGAATTTCCTATCGAGTTATAGTAAATCCCCATAGATGATTTTTTTGATATATAAACACCTCTTCCATTAAAAGAGTTGTTCTTTTTAAATATATTTCCCAATATTTTTGTGTCAAAGCCATCTCCTTCATCTTCAATCCGAGTTATTAAATACCTTTCAGAAAAATAATCTACAATATTTACACTAACCGTTATTTTTTTATCGCATACCTTTTGCATATCTATCAAGGTTTCAATATATTTATCTTCACTAAGTAGCCTATGTTTTGTATCTGAATCAAGACCAAGATTACCATGCTCAAAGGCGTTCATAAATAGTTCTGTAAAGACTACACCGGCATTATAGCTTTGTTTAACATCAGTCGTAATCTCGTCCCATATTTGAGCGTACCATTCATTGGCTTCATCAAGTGCATCTAAACTACTTTGAAACACTCTAGCTTTTTGTGTGTCATTATGTAGTTGCAACATGTTTATAAAGATAAATGTTATATCATCTTCTTGAGTTTCATTTTTTTCTTTAAATTTAGCAACCATATCTTCTTTTGTAAATGATTCCAGAAAATCATTTTCTATATATTGAGAGTATATTTGAGAATCAAATAGAGTTGTGTTTTCAACCATGCCATCACTATAAAACAGAAATTTTGTAATGTTTGAAGTATCATAGGTAGATATTTGAAAATCTTTGATGTATTTACTGATTGGTTGATTGTTAGATTTTATTTTTATAATTTCATTATTATTATTTTGTAAAATTATTGTTGGCATAGCAAATTTGGCATAGTGCATTTTAGATTTTTTACAGTCAATAACTATGTAATCAACCGCAAGAGCCTCTTCACTAAGTAGTATGGGCTTAATATACTCTAGAGATGACTCTATAACTCTATGAAGATCAAAGTTATTATCTTTGTCCATCATATTTATAGTATGGTTTATAAAAGATGTTATAAGCATAGAACTAAGTGAAGCAGATAAACCCTTACCCATACCATCTACAATCAGATAAAAAGTAAGATTATCGTTTATTTTTCTAACACTATATGCATCTCCGCTGAGCACATCCAGAGGTTTATAGAAAAAATCAATTAAAGCATGGCACTTTGTATCCATCATTTGATAATAAAAGTCATTTCTTACAATGTTTAACTCTTTATCAAATGCTAAATCTTCTTGATAAGTGTTATATTCATCTTTATCTTCAAGGGCTTTTATTTTTTGTTCTCTCTGCTCTTTTAGATAATTTTCAACTATTAAAATTTTAGATACATTTTCAATGGCTTTCATAACTTCATTAGATTTTATGGGTTTTGCTAAAAAGTTATTTACATTCAGCTGCAGTGCTTTTACTGTCACATCAATTTCTTGTATCGCCGTAACCAAAATAATAGGGATATCTTTATCAATCTTTCTTATTTTTTCTATCATATCAATACCGTTGAGTATCGGCATATCGTAATCACTAATGATTAGATTTATGTTTTTTTCAATGAATTTTTTGTATCCATCTTCACCGTTGTCGGCAAAAATAATCTCACCTACAATATCTTCAAATATTGAGTCATAAATTAGTTGTGTAGTTTTGTTGTCTTCAACACACAAAAGTGTTAAAGACTTGAGGTACTCTAAAACTGAGCTATCTACTTCGTAAGGCATTAAATTTTAAATTTTGATAGTTCTGTCTGTAATTTGTTAGAATCGCCAGATAGTTTAGTAGCCGCACTCTCAACAAAACTTCTATGCTTAGTGTTTTTTTGAGAAATTTCTATAATCTCATCCATATTGCCGATAAGTTCTTTAGTTTTAGTAGCAATATATGTACTTTGATGCATAATATTTTTTGATTTATCTGCAGTTACTGATAAGTTATCTTTGGTCTCTTGAGAAGATGAGATTAAATCTTGTGCCGAAGCTGCAATTGTCAACATATTTTTAGATGTTTTGTTTGTCTCCTCAGAAATTTCAACAACATTTTGTGTGATAAGGTTTATATTGGCACTGATTTCACTAAGGCTTTTTTGAGTTCTCTCTGCAAGCTTTCTCACTTCATCAGCAACAACAGCAAACCCACGACCATGTTCACCAGCTCGTGCAGCTTCTATGGCTGCATTTAATGCGAGCAGGTTTGTTTGATCTGCAATGTCTGAAATAATAGCCAAAACATCTTTGATATTTTTTGCTTGTTCTGTTAAGGATGAGACTTTTTGAACTAAGTCTTGTTGATGTTCGTTTCCACTCTCTATGGAAGTAACAACCGAATTAAGTTCACTTATGAAAGCATCTAAAACACTAAAAGTTTTTCCCAAGTCCTCAGTAACCGTAATAGAACCTTCCTCAACCGCATCAAGTTTAGTTCCAACTTCAGTTACTAAAGTGTTGACAACTGCTATTTTGGCATCTGCAAATTTTCCATTTTTAGCAAGCTCTTCAACAATATGAGTTAGTTTTTCACTCTCCTGTGATGTTGCCGCAGATACATCTTTTGCTTGAAGGACACTCTCTTTAAAGGCAACAATCATGATATGTATAGCCTGTGAGATTTGTGAAATCTCATCTTTGCCTTCAACTATTATGTCACATGTTAAATCTAGATTGCTAGATACACATTCAATCTTCTCTAGAGAACTTCTTACACTTCTGTTGACTCCACGACCAATAGTAAATATGATTATAAATATTGCGATTGCAAAAGAGATGTAGCTTACTAGTGTTATAAATGCTGTTGTGTTGGCTGCTGATTCCACTTTATCTAATAATATATTGTTTTGTTTAGCAAGTTCATCATCAACTTCTTTTAAAAGGTTTATCTTCTTGCTTATAGTTTTAAACCATTCGACGCTGTCTACACCAAAACCACCCTCTATAGCTTTTTCTCTAGCTATGTCTCTCATAGCGTTAACTTGAGCTATAGCAGGAGAGTTCATTTTTTGATTGTAAAGAGACTTAGATTCATCATCAGCTATTGCCAAAAACGAGTCAAGATAACTGTCTTGTTCAGCAACAAGTTTAATCCATTTTTCAAACATGCCTTTTGCAAATTTATCAGCTCCAAAAGTACTGCTTAGGACAGCTCTCTCTAATCCTGCGCGTTCTTTAGATTTTAAAAAACTAGTATATGCACCAAGAGCTTTTACTAACTCCGGTGTGTTGGCAATCTTGGCTGTAAGCGAGATAATATTTAAAATCTTTGTATTCATGCCGGTATAGTATGCTACTTCATCTTTTACGCTAATGCTTAGAGATGATACTTTAGAGCGAATTTGCTCTATTTTGCTCATGTCTGCAACAAGGTAAGCTATTTCATCTTGTAATTCTTTTGAAAAATCATTTAAATTAATAGTGTTTAAATATGATTTTAATTCATCATATTTTTTACTTGTCAATACTCTTTGTTTTGGTAAAATATCTGCAAACTCTTTACCTTTTGAGCCAAGAAAACCTGCACTAGCGCCACGCTCTTTTTGTGTTTCATGAATTAATATACTTAATTTTTGAGAAAGAATATTTAACTCTTTGGCCTGAGCAAGAACAGCATTTGTATTTAATGTTTTAACTGTAGTTATAGTGATTATGATAAGTGCAAAAGAAACCACTATTGCTATTATCAAGTTTAATTTATACTTGATACTCATAAGTTAAGCCTTTTTTGCTTTAAAAGTAGATGTTAGGTTTAAATCTTCTATCAGATGTAAAAGCTGTTCATCGCCAATGTTCATGTGAATATCTATGCCGTCTTTTAAAACAAGTTTATTTAAATATCCTATTACTGAGGATGTGATAGATAAGGAATCAGTTAGATTTAGAATAAGACTTTTGTGTTGGATAATAACACTATCAGCTGCTTGCTTAATCTCTTGAAAATCATTAACACTCTTGATGTTTCCATTTATTGTTATCGTATTTGATGATACTAAAATTTCCATGAAGTTTCCTTTTTGTGTATTATATCAAGACAATTGTATCTAAAATTAATTGAAATTAATAAATTTTAGCAATTTCCTCCATCCATTGTCTCATTTTTTTCTCGTAGCCTATACTTTTAAGCTCTACAAATTTCAAGGGTTTTGACAAGTAGTCCTGTTTTACATAACCGCCAAAATCATGTGGATAAAGATAATTTTCATTTTTTTGTGTGATGTTTTTTGGAACATCAAACATTACTCCGTCATTAACTGCTTTAAGAGCTTTATTTATTGCTAGATATGAAGAGTTTGACTTAGGAGAAGCACAAAGGTAGATTACAGCTTGCGCTAAGATGATTCTAGCTTCAGGGTAACCGATTTTTGATACTGAAGTTAAACAAGAGGTGGTTAGTGTGAGTGCTTGAGGGTTGGCATTTCCTATGTCTTCACTTGCAAGAATTACCAATCGTCTTGCAATAAAGTCAGCACTCTCTCCACCATCTATAAGACGAGCTAGATAGTAGATGCTCGCATCCATGTCTGAACCGCGAATTGATTTAATCATAGCACTGCTCAAATCATAATGCACACCTGCTTCACTGCTGCCGGCACTTAGAGCATTTGGTCTTAGAGATTTTAAATTTTTTAAACTTATGTGTTTATCTAAATTTGATGCAAATTCTAAAAGTTTAAGCATCGCTCTAGCGTCACCACCGCTACTTGCAATGAGATACTCTTTAGCATCTTCTTGACATGTAAGTTTAGAGCTTTGCAGCGCTTTATATAGGAGTTGATTTAATGCCTCGTTAGATATATGGTGAAGTTCAAAAAGCATAGAGCGAGAACGAATAGCTGATGTAAGTGAGAAAAAAGGGTTTTCGGTTGAAGCACCTATAACTAAAACAGAGTTGTTTTCCATGACCGGAAGAAGTACTTCTTGTTGATTTTTTGCTAGTCTGTGTACTTCATCTATAAAAATCAATGGTTTTTGCAGAGCGTTTTTATATTGCTCGAAAATCTTTCTAAGCTGTTCGATTTTTAGGCTTGTTGCATTAAACTCGTAAAAAGGCATATCCATTTTCTTTGCGATTATTCTTGCTATTGAAGTTTTGCCACATCCTGCAGGACCAAAGAAAAAACTATGCCCTAAAGCATTTTTTTCACACAAAATTCTTAATGGTGCATTAGAGCTGCTGAGATGCTCTTGACCGACTAAATCATCAAAGTTATCCGGTCTTAGAAGATGAGTGAAATCAGACAAGTTTATTTTTCTCCGCGTTCTCTTTTGAGTTTTTCTTCTGCTTTCATAAATGTAGTAAGAGCAGAGTACTCGCTTCTAGTTAAAAATCTTGTTTTTCCGGTCGGGAGGTTGTTTAGCTCTACTTCTGCAAAACTAATGCGTTTAAGGTCGGCTACATCAGTACCAAAGTGAGCAAAAAATCTTCTAATTTCACGGTTTTGTCCCTCAGATATCGCTATCTTTAAAATAGAGTAGTTATGCTCATTTTTTTGAATTTTATAGCCTATAAAAGGTGCAAAAGTCATTGATGTGATTTTTGAGTGTGAGTGTCCGCCGGCTGTTGCATCATCAATAGTCATCCCATTTAGCATAGCGGCTTCCATCTCAGCAGTTACTTCACCTTTGATTTTTACCTTGTAAATTCTCTCTAAGTTTGAGTTCATAAGTGCAGTTGCTATCTTTGAAGCATCAGTTAGAAGTAACACTCCCTCAGTTGCGTAGTCAAGTCGTCCAACAGGAATGAAATGTTTGTACTGTTTATCTAAGCCGTCATAGATAGTTCTTCTGCCCTTAGGGTCTGTTTTTGTTACAAGCTCACCTTTTGGTTTGTTATAAACAATAACTGTGTATTTGTCTCTTGGAGTTATTTGTTTTCCACTAACATATACTATAACATTTTTCTCATCAACTTGTGTTGCAGGATTGTCTTGAATCTCTCCGTCAACTCTTACATAGCCGTCTTGAATGGCTTTGTCGGCTTCTCTTCTTGAGTAGCTTGAGTGGTGAGCAATATATTTGTTTAATCTCATCATTTATGAAATACCTTTTTCTATCAAAGTATGGATGTGAAGCACACCTTTAACTTTCTTCTCTTTATCGGTCACAACTAAAAGTTGTATCTTCATATCTTCAATAATCACAAGTGCTTCACTTGCAAGTATGTTTTCATCATCAATAGTTCGTGGATTATGCGTGGCATATTTATCTACGCTATCTTCTAATGAAAAATCTTCTGAGAGTAGCGCGCGTCGAATGTCTCCATCACTTACAAGTGCTAAAAGGTGGTCTTGCTCATCCGTAACTAAAACCGTCCCAAGTCTTCCCTCGCTTATCTTTACAATTGCATCTTTGACTTTTGTATCAGCACTGACAATCGGCAGGTTATCTGTTCTCATTAAGTCACTAACTTTTACAAAAAGTTTTTTGCCTAATGCACCACCAGGATGAAATGAGGCAAAATCACTCTTTTGAAAATTTCTAGCTTTCATAAGGCAAACCGCGAGAGCATCGCCTAAAGCTAAAGTTAAAGTTGTAGAGCTTGTCGGCGCGATATTTAGCGGACATGCCTCTTTTTCAACAACAACATCTATAACTAAATCACAGTATTTTCCAAGTGTTGAATTTTTATCTCTTGTCATACCGATAAGAGGAGTGTTAAATCTTTTGACATGTGGAAGTATCGAGCTAAGCTCTTCACTCTCACCGGAGTAGCTAATTGCAATAACTACATCTCTGTCACAAATCATCCCTAAATCACCGTGGAGCGCCTCTGTTGGATGTAAAAAAAAGCTAGGAGTACCTGTAGAAGCAAATGTTGCAGCCATTTTTGCACCGATAAGCCCAGACTTACCTACGCCCGTTACAATTAGCTTACCTTTACATGCAAGTATAATCTCAACGGCTTTGTCAAAAACATCACCAATATTTTTTGCAGATTCTAAAAGAGTATTTGCTTCAATCTCTAAAGTTTCTTTTGCTATTTGTTTGTAATTCATAATGTTATTATATCGTTTTTAACTTCATAAGATATAATTCGTGTATGAAAAAAATCGTTATACTCTTTAGCGGAGAGGGTTTTAATGCCCAAAATATCATTAAATTATTGCATGAAAAAGAGTGTTTTGTTGCATGTGGAATTACAAACAAAAAAGATGCCGAGGGTATAAAAAAACTAAGTTCACTGAATGTCAAAACAGAGATTTTAGAACATGATTTATTTGATTCAAGAGAGAGTTTTGATGAGGAACTTGTAAAACTTATAAAATCTTATAAACCAGATTTAGTAGTCCTTAGCGGTTTTATGAGAATACTAAGTAGTGTATTTACTTCAAATATTAAGGCAATAAATCTTCATCCTTCGCTACTGCCAAAGTACAAAGGTGCAAGGGCTATTGAGAGAAGTTTTGAGGGTGAAAGTGATAAGTGCGGGGTCAGTGTTCATTGGGTAAGCGGTGAGCTTGACGGTGGTGACATAATTTTGCAAAAAGAGTTTATCCGTAGTGAAAATGACACCTTAGAGAGTTTTTCTAAAAAGATAAAAGATATTGAGTATGAGTTAATGCCAAAGGCTATTATGAAAGTTCTTAGCCAAAGTTAGAAAAGAGTAGTGCTCATACCCAAAAGGGTACAAGTGAGTAAAATTGTTTAGTTTATATCTGGTTGAGGTGTTGTAGAGCTTGAAGCTGGAAGCATTGGCAATGTAATATTACCTTTTCTACCCTCTAAAGCCTTTAAGAACTCTTCTATTGATGCCGCCTCTTTGTCACTAATATTTTGACCAAGTTGGATACGACCCATCTCTTTAATAGCATCTTGCAAGCTCCAGATTTGACCATTGTGAAAATATGGCGCAGTTTGAGTAATGTTTCTTAGAGTAGGTACTTTTACCATTCCGTTTTTGTCACCTTTGAAATCACCCACATCCATATATTTGTATGTACCTGTTATGTTAAATGCATTCATTGCGCCACCTAGTGCGATGCCGTTATGACAAGTTGCACAACCTTTGTCCATAAAAGTTTTAAGACCCTCTTTTTGAGACGGAGTCATTGCCTTGTCATTACCGTTTAAATAATCATCAAAAACTGACGGAGTTACAAGTGTTCTCTCAAAAGTTGCAATTGTGTCAGCAACTTTTTCAAATGTTATTTTCACATCCTTACCGTATGCAGATTTGAACTCTTTTACATACTCAGGCATAGAGGTAACGGTTGCTACTACATGCTCCGGTGTTGCAGACATCTCCGGAGCAGCCTGTATCGGACCTTGTGCTTGTGCTTCTAGGTGAGGATCACGACCATCCCAAAATTGAGAGTTAAAAAATACAGCATTGTAAACTGTAGGTGAATTTAAATGGTGTGGATTTGCAGTCCATTTGTGACCAATCGCAGCACTAAGCCCATCATCTCCACCTTCACCTAGGTTGTGACAACTGTTACAGCTTATAAAGCCGCTCTTTGATAGTCTTGGGTCAAAATAGAGTTTTTTACCAAGTTCTATTTTCTTGGGAGTGATAGGGTTTTTAGGATTATCAATCAACTTTAATAATTCGATTGTTGAACTAGGGATAGCTTTTAAGCCTGCCTTTTTTACATCGTCTGCTAAGTTAGAAGCTACAAGAGAAGTAGCTGCAAATGCCAAAGTAAGAAGAGTTTTAGTATACATGTATTTCCTTTTAATTATTAATTGTAAAATTGTACATTCATTTGGCTTTATGAGATATAATATTTTAAGACTACTTACACTATTGATAAAGGTTTAATCAATAGTGTTTTTATCCAGTAAAGATATTTCAAATAGATGAGATATAATTACTAAACAATATTTTTTTGGAGAAAAAGAGATGAGAGATAAACTTGGAAAATATCTAGGCACCATTGATACACATAAGTTGAAAGAGAGAACGCTTTACTACAATACTCTTATTCTGGCAGAAGAGGGTGCGGGTAAAACTAATCTGGCATGTAAAATAAGAAACTTTGTAATTGACAACGGTGTACCGACTTTATATATGGATTTTGCAAACTCACATGAGGATGAAATAGAGCTAAGATATAAAGATGAACATTTTAATTATATTAGATTTGAAGAGAGTGAAGAGTTTGATGCAGCATTTGGTAAGTTGATTAAAGAGAAAAAACATATATATTTGGCAGTAGATCCAAATTATTTTTCCAATAAAAGAGATGCAAAAAGTAAACTTACCCAAACTATATGGCAACAAGAACTGCTGGATAATTACTATCACTTTTTTCATGATATTGAAAATTTAAATGGATTTTATTCAAAATTTGAAGATTTTCTGCTTTACATGTTGGGGTTTGCAAATCAACAAAAGTATGGATTTACCTTTTTGGCTCAACCGCATAGTACATTTGAAAATCAACAGGTAAAACTGCTTTTTTCATTTTTGTATCTTGGAAAGTGTTCCAATTTGAATTATTATAATACGGGAAGATTAAAATCATTGCAAAAAAATAGATTCTTTCATCAGTATAGAACTGCATATAAAACAGTAGTTTTTAGTGACATAAAAAGTAATTTTGTGGATATAGACGAATATATTTTTGAGGAATAAATATGCAGAATTTATACGATGAAGTAGGAAGTCTTGATGCAAGATGCTATAGGGATTTTTTTTTAAGCGAAGATATCCTTATGGAACATGCTGCTTCAGGTATTTCTGATTTTATTAGAGCTAAATTTGCTAAAAACTCAAAGGTAATCATAGCGTGTGGAAGCGGAAATAATGGTGCTGATGGTATTGCTCTTGCAAGACTTCTACATGTAGATTACGAGGTTAGTGTTTTTTATGCCAAAAAACCAAAATCAAAAATGGCGCTCCTTCAATATAAACGCGCAAAGAGTATCAATGTTAAAGAGTGCCAAAAACTTCAAGAGTGTGATGTGTTGGTAGATGCAGTCGTGGGAACAGGTTTTTGCGGAGAGTTTTATGATTATTTAAAAGATACGATGACAGAACTAAACAGCGTTAAAGCATATAAAATTGCTTGTGATATCCCATCGGGCGGAGTTTTTAAAGCTGATGCAACATTAACAATGGGCGCGTTAAAAAAGAGTATGTTTTTAGATGGTGTAAAAGATTTTTTAGGCGAAATAAAAGTTTTAGATTTGGGTGTCTCAAGAGAAGTTTATGAGATAGATAGTAATTGGAAACTGCTTGATTTATCTGATTTAAATTTACCTTTTAGAGCAAAAAAAGATTCTCATAAAGGGATTTACGGTCATTTAGCTCTAGCTTGTGGAGAAAAAAGCGGAGCGAGCATTATGAGCGCACTTACTGCTTTAAAATTTGGAAGCGGTTTGGTTACGCTTGTAGGATTTGAAGATATTAAGATACCACATACGATAATGTACTCACATACAATCCCCAAAAGCACAACTGCTTTAGCTGTTGGAATGGGACTTGGAGATGAGTTTAGCAGTATGGAGCTAGATAAATTTTTAGATAATAATTTTCCTTTGGTGGCTGATGCGGATATTTTCAATATGCCAATAATTTTAGATATCTTAAAAAGAAAAAATGTAGTTATAACACCGCACGCAAAAGAGTTTGTGTCACTTTTGAAAAAAACTAATACCGCAGATATAAGCGTCGAAGAACTACAAGCAAATCGTTTTAAATATGCAGAAGAGTTTTGTAACAATTATCCAGATGTTACTCTTATTTTAAAAGGCGCAAATGTCATTATCGCCAAAGGGAATGAGTTTTACATAAATCCACACGGTACATCTGCTTTAGCAAAAGGTGGTAGCGGAGATGTGCTTAGCGGCTTAGTTGGCGCACTTTTGGCTCAAGGATACGAGTGTTTGGATGCAGCGATAAATGCCTCTTTGACTCACACAAAATTGGCGTTAAATTATGGTGGTGCTGATTTTTCACTTACTCCTGATGATTTGATTGAAGGAATTGGGAAATTATAAGATTGCTTATGTTATAAAACATCAACAAAAAAATAGATAGGAAAAATACTATGGATAATATATTAAAAATTGGAAAATATGAATTAGGCTCTCGTCTAATTGTTGGAAGTGGAAAATATAAAGATTTTGAGACTACAAAAGAGGCAACACTCGCAAGCGGCAGTGAGCTAATCACTGTTGCTGTTCGTCGTTTAAATATTACAGATCCAGACAAAGAAAACCTTCGTGATACTTTTGCAGGAACAAATGTAAAATTCTTACCAAATTCCGCCGGATGTGTAACTGCTGAGGAAGCTATTACAACATTTCGTTTGATGCGCGAAGCTACTGGAATTGATCTAATTAAACTAGAAGTTATCGGTGATACGCAAAAAACTCTTTACCCTGATGTTTTGGAAACTATCAAAGCTTGTGAAATTTTGGCAAAAGAAGGTTTTACCATTATGTCTTACACTTCAGATGATCCGATTATGGCAAAAAGACTAGAAGACGCAGGTTCACATGCTATCATGCCATTAGCTGCACCTATTGGCTCTGGTCTTGGTATCCAAAATCCTTATAACATTGTTTTCATTCGTGAAGCGGTAAGTGTTCCTGTAATCGTCGATGCAGGAATCGGTTGCGCGAGTGATGCTGCATATGCTATGGAGCTTGGGGCTGAGGGTGTTTTAACTAACACTGCTATCGCTCAAGCACAAAACCCTATGATTATGGCTGAGGCTATGAAGCATGCAGTTCAAGCGGGTCGTATGAGTTACTTGGCGGGGAGAATCCCGAAAAAACCTTATGCAACAGCATCTTCTCCAATTGATGGAATGATACAATTTTAATACTCCGTAGCTTTTAAACTTCAATATTTTTTGAAAGATGAGTCATAAGCAACAGTTGACCCATTCCTTCAAAGAATTTATTTATTCCCATGTTTTTAGCTTGCGTAGCTTTTTGCAAGGCAGTTAAAAATACAAGCTGAGACTCATCAGAAGCTTTCATGAAAGTATCTATTATATACTCAAATGAGAGGGTGTGAATTTTACCGTTTACATCAAAATCTATCTCTGAAAAAATGTCAATGTTCTTTTCTTTTAATAGTTGTTTACACTTTTCTTCTATCTTGTTCATCTAATTGCCTCTGCATCAAGTTCACCGCTTTTTAGCTTTGACATGTACTCTTCAAGTTGCTTTTTGACATCACCGCTTAGAATAAAAAGGCCAAGTATATTTGGTAGAGCCATAGCAAGCATAAGCATAAAACTAAAATCAACCATAATACCGGTGCTTACGACAGTTGCAATCACAGAAAGAGACAAAAAGAGCAATTTGTAAACTATAGAAAACTTTATGCCAAAAAGGTAAACCCAAGCACGCTCTCCATAGTATGACCAAGAAATCATTGTTGAAAATGCAAAAAGAAATATACTGACTGATAAAACAGTAGGAAACCATGATATGACTGTTCCATATGCAGCGCTCGTTAAAGCAGCACCCTCTTTAGCAGCTATAAGTTCGGCATATGCTCCGTTTGGCTCAAAAACACCTGTTATAATGATAACTAAAGCTGTCAATGTACAGATTACAACTGTGTCAATAAAAGGCTCATAAAGAGCCACTAAACCTTGTCTCACAGGATACTTTGTAATTGCGGGAGCATGAGCAACCGGTGAAGACCCAATACCGGCTTCACTGGAAAATACCGCTCTTTGAAATCCACTGACAATAGCTCCAATCATACCGCCATAAACGGCACTGCTATTAAATGCTTCGTGAAATATCAAAGAAAATGCAACACCTATTTTGTCAAAATTACTTCCTAGTATCCAAAGAGAAGCTGAGATATAGATGATTGCCATTATGGGAACCAGCATCTCAGTAATCGTAGCAATTCTTCTAACACCGCCAATAATGACAACTCCTGTTAAACCTGCGAGCATAAATCCAAATACCAATGGGTTATTCACAAAATAAGGTACTTCGTGAGAAATGGCACTATAGGCTTGGGAAACTTGAAATATATTCCCTCCCCCAATTGCACCGCCAATCATTAAAAAGGCAAAAACGATTGCTAAAACTTTTCCAAAACTAGGATAGCCTTTTTTTGCTAAACCTTTTGAGAGGTACTCCATGGCACCGCCCATAATAGTTCCATCTTTTAGAAATTCTCTGTATTGTATAGAAAGCGTTACCTCTGTGAATTTTAGGCTCATTCCTAAAAATCCGGCAACAATCATCCAAAAAGTTGCTCCAGGACCACCGATGGAAACAGCAAGTGCAACACCTGCTATATTTCCTAGTCCAACAGTAGCACTAAGAGCAGTTGTTAAAGATCCAAATGATGATATAAGTCCTACATCATCAATGGTATTATATCTTCCTCTAATTATGTTAAAAGAATGCCTCATGGCTCTAAGATTGATAAATTTTGTTATTATTGTAAGATAAACACCGCCTGTTATCAGCCAAACGACTAAGAAAGGAAAACTAGCACCTTCAACCGTTCCAAAAAGTATGTCAAAAAATAGAACCGCCTCTAAAAAAGAGTTAATACTACTGAAAAATTCACCCAAAACTCACCCTTAAAAACAATATAAAAGAATTGTAACAAAGTAATCTTAATCTCTTTTTGTATCAATGCTTGTGAAGTTTTAGAATTGTCGCAAAAAACTATTGACATTTTTAAAGTTATTGACTATAATTTCGCCTCATTAATCAGGTGCAGACTTGGTTTTTGTGATTAGGTCGGGGTGTAGCTCAGTATGGTTAGAGTACCTGGTTTGGGACCAGGGGGCCGAAGGTTCGAGTCCTTTCACCCCGACCACCCTTTTTATATTTAAACAAAATGTATGGTGAGATTAGCTCAGTTGGTTAGAGCACTGGTTTGTGGTGCCGGGGGTCGCGGGTTCGAATCCCGTATCTCACCCCATGAAATTAAATATAAAAACTTAATAAAATTAATAATTATTGTTGCGTTCGTGGCTCAACTGGATAGAGTTTCGGACTTCGGATCCGACGGTTATAGGTTCGAATCCTATCGGGCGCACCATTTAAATGTATGCGTCCTTAGCTCAGCTGGATAGAGCAATGCCCTTCTAAGGCATCGGTCACACGTTCGAATCGTGTAGGGCGTACCACCTTTTTCTTTTCTTTTAAGATTAGAAAGTTATAATGTCGAGCACAAATCACATGCGGATGTGGTGAAATTGGTATACACGCCAGACTTAGGATCTGGTGCCGCAAGGCGTGGAGGTTCAAGTCCTCTCATCCGCACCACT
>NZ_JAPHUF010000014.1 GCF_026196735.1 Sulfurimonas sp. | reverse complement strand
ATTTTTTAATTAAGGATTTAATATGTTAGAAGGCATTATTAGAGAGAGTATTGGCAAAAAGGGCACGAAAGCACTTCGCCGTGATGGTTATCTAATTGCAAACTTATACGGAAAAGGGCTTGAAAATATTCACGCTGCATTCAAAATGAATGAGTATATCCGTACTGTTCGCAAGAAAGATACCTTAGCATTCCCGATTTCTGTAGATGGAAAAGAGATGAATGTTGTTGTTCAAGCATATGAAGCACATCCGTTGACAGGACAACTTTTACATGTAGATTTAATGATAGCACAGCCAGGTGTTGTAACTCATTATTTAGTACCAGTTGTAGCTCATGGTGAAGCAATAGGCCTTAAAAATAAAGGTATGGTATATGTTGCTAAACCTCGTTTGAGAGTTAAAGCTGCAATTGAAGCTCTTCCGGCTGCAATCAATGTAGATGTTACTGAGATGGATGTTGGAGATTCTAAGCTTATTCGTGATTTAGATACTTATGAAAACATTACATTCACAGATTCTGATCGTGTATCTGTACTAAGTGTAATCAAAGCTAAGTAATCATGCTAATAGTCGGTCTGGGTAATCCTGGCCCGAACTATGAACAAACTCGCCATAACATAGGTTTTATGGTTATAGATGAGCTTGTTCGTAGACAAAATACTCAAAAATTATCTTCATCGTTATTCAAGGGTGAACTTTTCAAGTTTTCAAATCATTTTTTATTAAAACCGCTTACTTTTATGAATTTGTCGGGCAACTCAATTGCTGCAGTTAAAAAGTTCTATAAAATTGATGAAGTTGTTGTAATACATGATGATTTAGATTTACCATTTGGCACCCTGCGCTTTAAAAAAGGTGGTGGTCATGGCGGACATAATGGGTTAAAGTCTACAGATGAGAAAATATCAAAAGAGTATGTGAGAATTAGAATGGGTATTGGTAAACCTGAACACAAAGGCGAAGTTTCATCTTATGTTTTAAGCCCTTTTAATGAAAAAGAGAAAGAACACTTAGCTGATTGGATATCTTTTGCATGTGATGCAGTTGAGGGTTTATTGCAAAATTCACTAGAAGATGTTAGTTCTAAATATACAATTAAAAAATTTCAGCTAAAATAACACTAAACTATAAAATAAATTTCTCGCCACCTGGCGAAGACGGCGTGACTGAATATAAACTGGACTTTCTCCAAAAGAGTGCAAACACAGGTTCAGATGATATGAGAAGGATAAATGTGTTAGCTTTTCAATATATCTCTTTGCATTACATCAAATATTTTGCAATTATTTTATTTGCACTAGTTATGTTTTTAGTCGGATTTGACTATATGGGCAGTGCGGAAAAATTAAATAATCTATCTGCAAACCTGCTTCTTATTTATATAGTATATAAAGCTTTTTATGCCATAGATTTACTATTGCCGCTATCTCTTATATTCGCAATGATTTCAACTAAAATACTATTAATCCGCTCAAATGCATTAGTCTCTTTTTACTCTCTTGGGTATTCACGAGTCGATATATTAAAACCTTTTGTTGTTGTTTCTACTATTGTAATTATTGCTTTTATCTCCATGCACTCTATTTCAAATTTTGCAAGAGCCAATGAATTTGCAAACAATATTAGTAATAATGCAGAGTACTTGAGTCCGACAAGAGATCTGTTTTTTACCCATGAAGACAAATTTGTATATATTTCAAAGATGCTGCCTCTCCAAGAGAGAGCTGAAGATATTAGAGTGTTTAGTCTTAAAAACAATTCATTAAAAGAAGTTTTAGTGGCCTCAAAAGCCAGTTATAGGGATGAGTTTTGGCATATAAAACAGGCCGATATAATCGAAAAACCTGATGATATTAATTTTAAATCTTTAGGAATAAATGTAACGCAAATGAATAATTTGCAAATACTTAATGGCTTCCGCCCAAAAATGCTAGATCAAGTTTATGAAGGTAAAGTAAATTTTACTATTAAAGATGCTATTGATGCTTATATGCTTTTAGATTCTCAAAATATCAATACGGATGTAATTAAAAGTGCTATTTATAAGATATTTATTTATCCATTTTTTGTGCCATCGTTGGTTGTTATAATTTTCTTTTTTGTTCCAATGAGTGTAAGATTTTTAAATGTATCACTATTTAGTTTTGGAGCAATTCTCTCTTCTTTGATGATTTGGGCAGTTTTGTTTGCATTAGTTGAATTGTCAAATAATAAGACAATTTCTAGTGAAGTTGGTATTATTCTTCCTGCAATAATTCTCTTTTTAATAGCTCTTAGGCAGTGGAGAAAGTACCGTTTAACCACCTGAGTAGACACTATAACAAAATTATAAGTACTTTTTAGATAAAATGTCCTAAAAAATATTTGGAACTTTTATGATAAACTTTAAAGAACTCGCATCCGAGTATAAGACACCACTTTATATATATGATTTAGACTATATGACTAAGCAATACGAAGAGTTAAAAGCAGCCTTTAAGGGCAGAAAGTCGATTATGGCTTTTGCTGTGAAATCAAACTCTAACCTCAGTGTAATTAAACATTTTTCAGACTTAGGCAGCGGTGCAGACTGTGTTTCCATAGGAGAAGTCCGTCGTGCATTTTTAGCAGGAATTCCATCTTATAAAATCATTTTTTCAGGTGTTGGAAAAAGTGATGATGAGATTCGTGAAGCAATAGAAAAAGACATACTTTATATCAATGTTGAGAGTGAAGCTGAACTAGGTCGCGTAGAGCTTATAGCTAAAGAGTTAAATACTATATGCAGAATAAGCATCAGAGTAAATCCCAATATAGATCCTCAAACTCACCCGTATATCTCTACAGGTCTTCATGATAATAAATTCGGTGTTGAAATTGATACTGCAAAAAGAATGTACATAAAAGCAAACAACTCTGAACACCTAGACCCTGTTGGAATCCATTTTCACATTGGTTCTCAACTTACAGAACTTAAGCCGATCTATGAATCTGCTGAGATTGTAGCTGACTTGGTTCGTTCTCTTGAGAAAATTAAGATAGAGCTAAAGTTCTTTGATATTGGTGGTGGATTAGGAGTCAAATACGATAATGAAGTTACTATCAACCCTTATGATTATGCTCAAGCTGTACTAAGTACGCTTAAGGGTCTTGATTTAACAGTTATCTGTGAGCCTGGTAGATTTTTAACTGCAAATGCAGGATATTTTTTGACTAAAGTCTTATATGAAAAACAAAATGGCTCTAAAAGATTTGTTGTTGTTGACGGTGCTATGAATGATCTTCTTCGTCCGGCACTCTATAGTGCATATCATAAGATAGAAGCAATTACAGACAGCAAGTCTGATAAGACTAAGGCTGATATTGTCGGTCCGGTTTGTGAAAGCGGTGACTTTTTTGCAAAGGATTATCCATTGCCTGAGTTAGCGCATAATGATCTGCTCGTGATTCATAGCGCGGGAGCATATGGTTTTGGTATGGGAAGCAATTACAACACAAGAGGAAGAAGTGCTGAAGTTGCATTGAAAAACGGTGAAGCTAGACTGATTCGCAAGAGAGAAACTTTTGATGATTTAATCGCTTTAGAAAAAGAGTTTTTGGTTTAGGTGTCACAATGATAAATCTTGCCAAAGACAAAGCTTTAGTGACTGAATATAATATGGACGAGTTCATATTGTATGAGATAAAAGGATAGATTTGTATTTCATAGATGTTCAAGGGACTTTGATTAGTGATACAGATAAATCTCCAATACGCGGAAGTATAGAGTTTATCAATATGCTAAATGAGAAAAATATTCCATACATGGTTATTACAAATAACACTAAAAAAGCTTCGATAGATTTTTACATGTATTTAAAATCTATCGGTTTTAATTTTGAATTTTCATCATATCTTGACCCTTTGATGCTTTTGGAATCCCGTGTAGAAAAAGAGGCAGTTGCAGCTTATGGAGCACCGGAGTTTTTAAAAACTTTGGTAAGTATGGGTTACAAACTAGATTATGAAAAGCCAAAAACAGTTTTAGTAGCGATAAAAGAAGACTTTTGTGCAAATGAGTATGCGCAGATGATAGATTTTTTATTAAGCGGCGCATCTTTAGTGGGTATGCATGAGACATCGATATATGCTAAAAATAACAAGAGATATCCGGGTGTTGGGGCAATTTTAAAACTTCTTGAGTTTGCTACATCAGTCTCTTATGATGTTGTTGGAAAACCTAGTGTTTCTTTTTATAAAGAGGCTTTAAAAATGCTACAAAAGCAAAAAAAATCTGCAGAGTTTAAGGATATAACAATCATAAGTGATGATGTTAAGGGTGACTTGGGCGGAGCAAAGGAAATGGGAATGAAGACAGTGTTTGTTACGAGCGGAAAATACAAAACACAAGAAGAGATAATTCCATTTTTAGAACCAAAATTAAGACCGGACTATATTTATGCAGATATGCAAGAAATAATAGACAAAGGGATGTAATGGAGAATAATATGCAGACTTTAGATGAATGTAGAGTCGAAATTGACACTATTGACAATGAAATATTAGATCTTTTAAACAAAAGAATGAAAGTTGTTGAGCGTGTTGGTGAGATAAAGAACGATACCGGCGGAGCTATTTACAGACCAGAGAGAGAAAAAGCAATCATTAAGAGATTGCAAAAGCGTAGCGCAAAAAATGATGGACTTCTCAACGAGAGTGCAATAGAAGCTATATTTTTAGAAATATTTGCAGTGTCTAGAAACTTAGAACTTCCAGAGAGAATCGCATATCTAGGGCCTGAGGGAAGTTTTACCCATCAAGCGGCAGAGAGTCGTTTTGGAGCCATGAGTGACTATCTGTCTTTAGGTTCTATACACGCTGTATTTAAAACTTTAGAAGCAAAAAGAGCAAAGTTTGGTGTTGTTCCTATTGAAAATTCAAGAGACGGAATTGTTGGCGAAACACTGGACTTGCTTGCAAAAAGTTCTGTAAAAATCGTAGCTGAGCTTTATATGCCAATCCACATGTCGTTTGCAACAAAAGCAAGAAAACTTGAAAATATTAAGAAAATTTACTCAAAAGACAAAGGCTTTGGTCAATGTCGAGAGTTCTTGTCAGAACATGGCTTTGAGAATGTTGAGCAGATTCCCGTAGAATCAACGGCAAAAGCGGCGATACTTGCAGCCCAAGATGAAAATGCTGCAGCTATCTGCTCTCATATTGCAGCAAAACTTTATGGTGTTCCAACTATGTTTGATGATATTGAAGATGATATTGGAAGTCAAACTAGATTTGTCATATTGAGTGATTTTAAAAACGCCATCAGCAAAGACGATAAAACTTCTATATTGGTAAGACTAAAAGATGCAGTGGAGCCTGGTTCTTTGGTGCATTTTTTACAAGATTTTGATGAAAAAAATATAAATCTATCTAAAATTGAGTCTCGTCCATCGAAAGAGGATGGCGGATTTGGTTATTGGTTTTTTATAGATTTCTATGGACATATAGATGAAGACAGAATTCAAAATGTACTCTCAAAGCATGAGGGAGAAGTGACTTGGCTAGGCAGTTATGTAAAAGGTGAAGATAGTGAAATTTAACAAAAAACTAGATAATATTAAAACTTATGAGGCCGGTAAACCGATTGAGTTGGTAGTACGCGAGTTTGGTATTGAGCCAAAAGATATTATAAAACTTGCTTCAAATGAGAATCCTTATGGATGTTCACAAAAAGTTCAAGATGCCGTAAGTGCTATCATACCAAAAATGGCGCTCTATCCTGATGATTCGATGATTAAATTAAAAGATGCTCTTAGCGCAAGATTTGATGTTGGGAATGAAAATGTGATTATTGGCTCGGGAAGTGATCAGGTAATAGAGTTTCTAATTCATGCTAAGGCAGATTCAAATTCTAAAATCTTGATGAACAGCGTGACTTTCGCTATGTATGAAATATATGCTAAGCATGTTGGAGCAGAGGTTATAAGAACGGCTTCACAAGAGCATGACTTGGGTGAGTTTTATGAAATATATAAAGAACAAAAACCTGAAATTATTTTTCTTTGTACTCCTAACAATCCGACTGGCGATGCAATAGACTCTAAAGAGCTATTTGATTTTGTAAAAAAGATTGATAATGATACTTTAGTTGTTGTTGATGGCGCTTATATGGAATATGCAAAAGCAAAGGAAGCTTCTAAGAATATAGTTGTAAAAGAGCTGATAGAGCAAAACTCAAATGTGATATATCTTGGTACTTTTTCAAAAGCTTACGGGTTAGGCGGCATGAGAGTTGGGTACGGTATTGCAGATGAGAAAATCATAAAAGAGCTTTACAAACTGAGACCTCCTTTTAATATAACAACATTATCTCTTGAAGCTGCAACAGTTGCTCTAAGTGATGAAGAGTTTGTGAAAAAAAGTATAACTCTGAACTTTGAAGAGATGAAACGCTATGAAGAGTTTGCAAACAAGCAAAAAATAGATATAATTAACAGCTATACAAATTTTGTTACTTTATGTCTTAATTCTAACCAGAATTCTACAAAAATATCAAACCTGCTTTTACAAAAAGGGATGATAGTTAGAGATTTAAGTGGTTATGGAATGAACGCAATTAGAGTTACCGTAGGCACTAAAGAGCAAAATAGTCATTTTTTTAAGTTAATGACACAGTTTTTATAATTTTTACTATCTCTTAAGAGATAGCTTTAGTGCCATAGCGGCTAGCGAAGATATATGGGCTTTTGCTCATATATCGTTTAAATAATGGGAAGTTGATGGATTTTAAAGTACTTTTTTCACAGTTAGTTGTTCTTTACTCTAAGCTAACACAACAACAAAAAGCAATTATTGCTTCGGCTGTGATTGGAATTATTGCTTTTTTGATTTTTTTAGTTATCTATACAGCCAACAAAGATGTAAATTCTAAGTATGAAGTTCTTTTTGATTCATTGACTTCAGAAGATGCTGCCAAGGTTGTTGAACAACTAGAAAAAGATAATATCCCATATAAAATACTTGACAATAATGTAATAAAAGTCCCAAAAAATGTTGTTTATAAAGAGCGAATAGCTATTGCTGCACTTGGTATTCCAAAAAATAGTGGAGTTGGTTTTGAACTTTTTGATACTCAAGAGTTTGGGGCTACAGCATTTGATCAAAATGTTAAATATCTTCGTGCTCTTGAAGGTGAACTCTCTCGTACAATTAATGCATTAGCACCTATTGAATCAGCAAGTGTTAGTTTAGCTTTGCCAAAAGACACACTTTTTGTGTCTAAGCAAATTGACCCTACGGCTTCTGTAATGGTCCAAATAGTCGAAGGAAGCAGACTCTCTTCTAGACAGATTCGAGGAATAAAAAATCTTGTTTCAGCTGCTGTTCCAAAGCTTACTTCAGCAAATGTCATGCTCATAGACAGTGACGGTGAAACATTGGGTGATGAGGACGAGATGGCTCAAATGGGCGAACTCTCAGCAAATCAGCAAAAGTTTAAAACAAAAGAAGAGAAGAAAAAACAGAAAAAGATTATAGAAGTTATATCTCCTTTTGTCGGTGGTGAAAAAAAAGTTGTAGCTCAGGTAACAATAGAGTTTGATTTTTCCATTAAGAGTTCTACATCTGAAACATTTGATCCAGAAAATGTTGTAAGAAGTGAGCAGGTAAGTGAAGAAAAAAGAGAAGGTGCCTCGCCTGCAGAAGTTGGTGGTGTCCCAGGAACTGTCAGTAACATAGGTCCGGTTCAAGGACTTAATGGGAATAAAACAAGTGAAAAATATGAGAAAAATACAGGTACTACAAATTATGAAGTTGGAAAAACCATATCAACAACAAAGTCTCAGTTTGCTCGTATAACAAGAGTTACTGCTGCTGTTATAGTTGATGGAAAGTATAATTATAAGCTCGATGAATCTGGTGAGGCAACAGAAGAACTAGAGTATGAAGCATTAAGTGAGAGTGACTTGCAGGCTCTTACATCTTTGGTTAGTCGTTCAATTGGAATTGATGAAACTAGAGGTGATCAGATAACTGTTAAAAACTTACAGTTTAAAAGAGCTAGTACTGATCCTAGTGTGCAACAAGTAAACAAGGCTATAAGTTTTTCTCAAACATACTTAGCACCTTTTTCTGGGCTGTTTAAATACCTGTTTGTACTTTTATTATTACTTATCGTTTATAAAAAAATCATCTCTCCGTTTGCAGAAAAAATGCTTGAAATTTCTAAAGAGGAAGAAGAAACGGCCAAGCCTTACCTCGATTTAGATAATGATGAAGATGAAGACTTGGTAGAAAAAGTTCAGAGTATGCGTAAAAAAGTTGAAGAGCAACTAGGTGTAGGAGAAGGTTTTAGCGAGGATGAACTGAAATATGAAGTTCTTCTAGAGAAAGTAAAAGGCATGACAGCTGATACACCTGAAGAAATTGCGATGGTACTTCAAGCTCTTCTTAGTGAAGAAGCTGAAGTTATGACGAAGTAAGGGACGGTAAAAAGTATGAATTTAAGTCCAGGACAACAAGCGGTCTATGATGAGATGTCTATAGCTGAGAAGATAGCTATTCTTTTAATGCAATTAGGCGAAGAGTCAACGGCTGCTTTATTTAGTACAATGAATGTTGAATCAATAACAGCAATATCAAAATTTATAGCAGGCAACAAAACTGTAGATAAAGCCATAGCGTCTGCAATACTTGAAGAGTTCCATGCCATATTTCAATCTGGTCAGTTTATCACTTCTGGCGGTATGGAGTACGCAAGAGAGCTTCTTTATAGAACGCTTGGTCCAGAAGAGGCAAAAATAGTTTTGGATAAACTTTCAAAAAGTATGCAAGAGACTCAAAATTTTGCGTATCTTTCAAAAATCAAGCCTCAACAGCTTTCAGACTTTATTGTTACAGAACATCCTCAAACAATTGCTCTTATATTGGCACATATGGATGCTACAGAAGCAGCCGATACTATACAGTATTTTCCAGATGACTTGAGAAGCGAAGTGTCTATGAGAATGGCAAAACTTGGAGATATTTCACCATCGGTTATCAAAAGAGTTTCAGCAGTGCTTGAGTCTAAACTTGAATCCCTCGCTTCTTACAAAGTTGAAGTTGGTGGTCCAAGGGCGGTTGCTGATATCTTTAACCGTCTTGGAGCAAAGGCTTCAAAAGATACATTGGCTAAAATTGAAGAGAGAGATGAAGAGATGTCTACTCTAATTAAAGAGATGATGTTTACTTTTGAAGACATAGTAAATTTAGATAAAAATGCAATTACTGAAGTTTTAAAAGCAGTAGAAAAACCTGATCTAATGCTTGCAATGAAAAGTGCACCTGAAGAGCTAAAAGAAAAATTCTATTCAGCAATGAGTGAGAGAGCAAGAGAAGCATTTGAAGAAGAGATGCAGTTCATGGGAGCTGTTAAAATGAAAGATGTTGAAGGTGCTCAAAGAAGAATTGTCGAAGTTGTTAACGGTCTTGCTGAGGCTGGAACTATTGTCTTAGGTTCTTCAACTGAAGAGATGGTAGAGTAGAATGTCTAATATAATATATAGATCTGACAAAGAAGAGAGAAATGTAAATAAATATGTTTTCAAATCTCTCACTAATGACTCCGAAGATTCTAATAATAAGATTTTCGAGTCTGTTTTAGTTGATAATACAAAGGATGAACAATCTTCAGATGAAGAGCTAAATATTGATGCAAGCGAAATGAGTCAAAGTTCAAAAGATGCTTTAATTGAGTCATTGTTGAAAAAAACTGATGAAATGACATCAAATTTTATAAAACTTCAGATGAAGTTAGAGACAATGAGTGAAGAGCATACTAAAGAATTAGCCGAAGTCAAAGAGGTCTCTTTTGCAGAGGGCGTTGAAGCTGGCAAAGCAAAAGCTCTAAAAGAGCATGAAGCAAATTTAGCAGATGGTTTAAATCAATTTTCTACTTCCGTAACGACCTTGGAAAATAGTGCCAAAGAGTTTAGTAGTGCTTTAGAAGGTATAAAAAAAGAGTTAATAACGGCAGCTTTAGATATTGCAAAAGAGGTTGTTAATGTTGAACTTAATGAAAATTCTACCGAAATAGCAACCCTGCTATCAAGTGAGTTAATCAAAGAGTTACAAAATGCCTCAAAAGTAACTTTGAAAGTAAATCCAAAAGATCACGGTGTAGTATCTGAAAAAGTTGGATCTTTAGAACATGTAGAAGTTATTTCAGATAGCGCTGTCAGTAAGGGCGGAGTTATAGCTATTAGTGATGCAGGCAATATTGATGCAGAAATTTCAAAAAGATTTGAGAGAGTTAAAAGAGCCGCTTTAAGTGAGTAAGATAAATTAATGAATTTAAAACAAAAAAATATAAAAGAAATGAACTTGATAGAGTTGAATGCTCTTTGTCAAGATATAAGAGCAGAAATTTTAAGAGTTGTAAGTAAAAATGGTGGACATTTAAGCTCAACACTTGGAGCAACTGAGTTAATAGTCGCAATGCATAAAGTGTTTGATTCAAAAAAAGACCCATTTATTTTTGATGTTTCTCACCAGTCTTATGCTCATAAACTATTAACCGGCAGATGGGAAGAGTTTGATACTCTGCGACAGTTCAATGGTATTTGTGGGTATACAAAGCCAAGTGAGAGCGAAGATGATTATTTTGTTGCAGGACACAGTTCTACATCTATATCACTGGGTGTCGGCGCTGCCAAAGCCATAGCCCTAAAAGGTGAACAAGACTCTAGAGTTCCGATTATTATGATTGGTGATGGTTCGATGACAGCCGGTATGGTTTATGAAGCACTCAATGAGCTAGGGGATAGAAAATACCCAATGGTCATAATACTTAATGACAATGAGATGAGCATAGCCAAGCCAATAGGAGCAGTTAGCAGAATGTTAAGCTCTGCAATGGCCTCTCCATTTTATCAAAAGTTTAAAAAGCAAACAGAAAACTTTGTTGATAATTTTGGTGAGGGAGCTCACTATATGGCTAAAAAAGTCGAAGAGTCTCTTAAGCTTATTACACCGGGTATTATGTTTGAAGAGATGGGAATTGACTATATCGGTCCTATTGACGGGCATGATTTAAATTCATTGGTTGAGATATTGCAAAGAGCCAAGGGTTTAAAAAAACCTGTAATAGTTCATTGCCAAACTGTAAAAGGTAAGGGCTATGATATTGCAGAGGGTCAAGAAGAGAAGTGGCATGGAGTTGGTCCGTTTGATATAGATAGCGGAAATTCATCTAAAAAAAGCTCTGGCAAAAGTGCCACTCAAATATATACAGAAGCACTTCTTCATCTAGCAAAGCAAAATGAAAAAATTGTTGGTGCAACAGCTGCAATGCCTAGCGGAACTGGACTAAATGAATTGATGGAAACTTATCCAAATAGATTTTGGGATGTGGCAATTGCCGAGCAGCATGCTGTAACTTCAATGTCGGCTCTGGCTAAAGAGGGATTTAAACCGTTTTGTACAATTTACTCTACATTTTTGCAACGCGGTTATGATCAAGTTATACATGATACATGTCTAATGGACTTGCCGGTTGTCTTTGCACTTGATAGAGCGGGAATTGTTGGTGAAGACGGAGAGACTCATCAAGGAGTTTTTGATATCAGTTTTCTGCGAGCGATACCAAACATGACTCTTTTTGCTCCAAGAGATGAGAAATCATTTCATCAGGCGATGGCATTTGCTGCTGAGTATCAACATCCGTGTTCTTTGCGTTATCCGAGAGGTTCGTTTACTGAGACAACATTGCCTGAGTCACTTCCTTTTGAGCTCTCTAAGTCACAACTGCTTCGCTCAAACGCATCTGATATACTTTTTATAGGTTACGGAAATGGTGTTGGACGAGCTTATGAAACAGCTCAACTTATGAAAGAAGAAGTTAGTATCTTAGACCTTAGGTTTGTAAAACCGTTAGATGAAGAGATGTTAAAAGATTTATCAACTAAACATAAAAAATGGTTTATATTTTCTGATAGCTCTAAAATGGGTGGAGTCGGTTCTGCAATTTTAGAATTTTTAGCTACTAACAAGATTCTACATGTAGAAGTTGAGAGTTTTGAGTATGAAGACAAGTTTATAACTCACGGAAATACAAAGCTTGTTGAAGAGTCTTTGGGGTTACTTCCCGAGCAGTTGGCTAAGAGAGTTGAAGAGTTAATATAGAAGCCTTTAGGCCTCTATAGTTATAGCTCGCCTAATAAGTCTAATTGCTCTTTAGACAGTATTTCTTGAGTATCATATATGCATTGCAAGTGAGCAGTCGTAGCTTCTATTTTGTACTTTGCTATTTTATTTACGAGAGTTGATAACTCTTTTGGTGTGCTTCCAGATAAAATCTTAAGAGCAACTTCTTGTTCTAGTGGTGCAAGTTTTTTCTTAACTGCAAAAACAACATTTAAAGTGTTTTTACGAACTTCTACAAGTTTTGTTTTTTGTTCTTGAGTCAAGTTTAGTCTAGTATCTTCCCAATTAGCTTTAATTATTCCTGTATAGTGGGGCATCTTACCTGTGATTAGAAACGGTGTTCCCTGGCCGGCAGCGTGTAGAGAACTCATTGTCAGTAAGCTAATCACCATTAGTGCAAATAAATTTTTTAACATTTTTTTCCTTTTAGTTTTAATAAACTAACTTAACATAAAATATTAAACACCTACTTGATTGCAAGTATTCCTGCAAATCTTCCACTCTTTGCATCTGCTCTGTATGAATAGTATTTATCACTATTGCAACATGTGCATTCATTACAAAACTCAATATTTTCTTTTTTAACTCCACATGTCAAAAGTTGAGTCTCTATGATTATAGAGATATCAAGATAAAAACTATTATCTTTTTTTTGCATAGCATATTCTAAAGCTAACTCTTTTGCTTGTTCATAAATCTCAGGCCCGACTTCATAACAGCAACTTCCAATGCTCGCGCCTACACTGACATGTATATTTTGTGCTTTACTATGAAAATCATTTATAAAAGAACCAATTACATTTTTAACTATATTTTTAAATGCACCTTGGCGTCCTGCATGAGCAACTGCTATAACTTTTTGCTTATCATCATAAAAGAGTATCGGTGAGCAGTCTGCAACCATAACCATAAGAGGAGTGTTAGCTTTGTTAGTAATAAGAGCATCGCAAGTAGCAGGATTGTAAAAATTGTCGTTTTTATCAACTACATGTACAATATCAGAGTGAATCTGCTTCATATGAATAAGAGAATTTTTGTCATAAGCCAATTCTTTTGCCAAAAGCTCATGGTTTGACGCTACATGCTTTTTGTCATCATTTACATGAAAAGCTAAGTTGCCACTAACTCTTGTTGTAAAGACAGATGTTATATTTGCAAAATTGTTTAATAGATTACTATGATAAAATTTCATATAATGATTATAACAAAATAAAAAGGTAATTTTTTGAGTAAATTTAGTTTATATCCTGTAACGCTTGACGGAAGTGACATACAAACAAAACGAGAAGAGATTAGAGAGTACTTTCATAATACATATGAACTTTTTGAATCAGTTTTTGATGTTTTAAAGAGTGATGATGTTTTTTATAAACAGTCAGAAATTACTAGACATCCAATGATATTTTATTTTGGACACACGGCTACTTTTTTTATAAATAAACTAATAAATATGAAAATTATCAAAGATAGAATAAATCCAGAGTATGAGTCGATATTTGCTGTTGGCGTAGATGAGATGGCATGGGATGATTTGAATGATACACATTATAAATGGCCAAAAGTGCAGGATGTACGAGAGTATAGAAAAAAAGTACAAGACTTAGTCGATGATTTAATAACAACTCTGCCTATGACTCTGCCAATTACTGATGATTCTGACATGTGGATTATACTTATGGGCATAGAGCATGAGAGAATTCATATAGAAACATCATTGGTTTTACATCGTCAAATGCCACTAGAGTATGTAAAGGAAGTGGATTTATTTTGTCCCTGTCAACACTGGGGAGATGCACCTAAAAATGAGATGCTTAGTATTGAAGCAGAGCATATAGAACTTGGCAAAACAAAAGAGCATAATCTTTATGGCTGGGACAATGAGTACGGAAAATATGAAGAGAGTGTGAATGAGTTCAAAGTCTCTAAGTTTTTAGTCAGCAATGGTGAGTTTATGGAGTTTGTAAAAGATGGGGGCTATGAGAAGCAAGAGTATTGGGATGAAGAGGGGCTTAAATTTTTAGAGATAAGCGGTGCCAAACATCCAAGCTTTTGGGTTTTACAAGATGGCATATATAAATACAGAACTTTGAGTAAACTAATAGAAATGCCGCAAGATTGGCCCGTTGATGTAAATGCACTTGAGGCTGAAGCTTTTTGTAGGTTTAAGGGTCAAAAAGACGGCAAAACCTATATGCTCCCTAGCGAAGCTGAATACAGAGCTATCTATAACTACTCAGGGCTCGAAGATGTGCCGGCATTTCATGAGAGCAGGGCAAACCTTAACTTTTATCATTTTGCTAGTTCATGTCCTGTAAATGAGTTTAGCTTCAACGGTATCTATGATGTAGTCGGTAATGTTTGGCAGTGGAGCAGAACGCCTATCTTTGGTTTTAAAGGTTTTGAAGTTCATCCTGCCTATGATGACTTCTCCACACCGACTTTTGATGATAAGCATGCGCTTATTTTGGGCTCATCATGGGCAAGCAGCGGAAACTTGATTATGAAACATTCACGGTATGCTTTTAGAAAACATTTTTTCCAAAATGCAGGCTTTCGTTATGTGATTTCAGATTCACATGTAGAAAAAAACCTAGACATATATGAGAGCGATGAACTTGTTTCTCAGTACTGTGAGTTTCAGTATGGGGATGAAAACTTTGGAGTTGAAAATTTTGCAATAGCTTGTGCAAAAATAGCGGCTAAATTCACGCAAAACACAAAAAAAGCACTTGACTTAGGCTGTGCAACGGGACGAGCTACATTTGAGTTGGCAAAAACTTTTGATGAGGTTGAAGGAATTGATTTTTCAGTTAGATTTGTTCAAGTTGGCTCGAAGTTAAAAAACGAGGGATATGTAGCTTTTCATACCTATGAGGAGGGTGAACTCTTCACAAATAAAAAAGTGACTATAGAAAAACTTGGATATGAAAACCAAAAAGATAAAGTCTCTTTTTGGCAGGGAGATGCCTGTAATTTGAAGCCGAATTTTAACTCTTATGACTTGGTTATAGCAACCAATCTTATCGATAGACTATATAATCCTAGACTATTTTTAGATACTGTTGATGAGAGGCTGAATGAGGATGGAGTGCTTATTTTAACTTCACCGTATACATGGCAGGAAAGTTCTACTAAAAAAGAGTTATGGCTAGGCGGATACATAGATGAAAACGGCAAAGAAGTTAAAACATTGGATACTTTGAAAAATATTCTAAGCAATAAGTTTGAGTTGTTACATGTACAAGATTTGGAGTTTGTTATTAAAGAGACAAAGAGAAAATACCAACATACTATATCTGAGGTTAGCGTGTGGAAGAAAAAATGATTTACGATTTTTCAGAATCGGCATGCAGAAAAGATACCAATGCAGAAAAGTACACACTAAGAGAGGAGTTGTTTGGTACTAATGATGTGCTTCCGGTGTGGGTAGCAGATATGGATATAGATACTCCCGATTTTGTCCTAGATGCTGTAAAAGAGAGGTTGAATCACCCTATAGTTGGTTATGAAGAGGTGCCCAAAAGTGCATTTTTGGCTCAAATAGAGTGGATGAAAAAAGAGCATAATGTAGAGTTTGCACTTGAAGATATGCTTTACTCTCACTCTGTTGTTGCAAGTATGAATACCGTCATAGATGCGTTTAGTGAAGTAGGAGACAAGGTTATAGTGCAAACACCGGTTTACCCGCCATTTTTTCATAGTGTCTTAGAGCATGACAGAGAACTTTTAAAGAATCCTCTAAAACAAAATGCGGATAAAAAATATGTTTTTGACATAGAAGATTTAAAATCAAAAATCGATGAAAAAACAAAACTGCTTCTTTTGTGCTCTCCTCATAATCCTGTTGGAAGAGTTTGGAGCAAAGAAGAGTTAGAAGAGATTTTACAAATCTGCTTAGAGCACAATATAGTAGTGTTTAGTGATGAGATTCATTCTGATTTGGTTTATAAACCAAATGTACATGTTCCTTTTGCATCTTTGAGCCAAGAGGCTAGAAATATTACTATAACAGCCATAGGAGTCGGTAAAACATTCAATATGGCGGGATTTGCTATGAGTAGTGTAGCAATACCAAATAAAAAGTTAAGAGAGAAGTTTTTAAAGACTTATAATCGCATTCATTTTGCACAGGGAAATGTTCTTTCACATGTAGCTTTTGAAGCGGCATATAAAAATGCAAAAGTGTGGGTAGATGAGCTTAAGACTCATCTCTTAAAGAACTTTCATATGCTAGAAGAGGTTTGTGCAAAATATCCCGAAATTATTAAAGTTACTCCTATTGAAGCTACATATTTGGCCTGGCTGGACTGCAGAGGTATGGGACTTGGCGATAAAAAGCTACGAGAATTTTTTGTACAAGAAGCAAAGCTTGGTTTAAATGCCGGACTTAGTTTTGGTAGAGAGGGAAGCGGTTTTATGAGGTTGAATTTTGCAGTTTCAACTGCTAAAATGTTGGAAGTAATTAAGAGATTAAACAAAGCACTTTTGCTAAAATATCAAGATAAATTAAAAGATTAAAAAAAGCATTAACAAATACAGGAAAGAGCAGTGATTGATATAAATTGGGATGAATTTAAAATCTTTAAACAATACAGTAATAAAAAAGATGACAACTTTGAAGTACTTTTAGATTTTTTGAAAAGTTACTACAATATGACAAATCCTACAGAGATGTATGAGACAATGGCCAATGATGACATAGCAAAAATGATGCTTGAAAAAAGAGATTTCAAAGATGCAATCAGTTTAGAAAACCACCTGTTTAAAAACTTTTATGAAGAGTGATTTAGACAAAATAGAAACTTTTTTAAACAAGCACCATGTGCTTAGTTTAGCTACATCAACAGCTGATGAACTTAGTTCATGTAGTCTTTTTTATGCTTTTGATAAATCAAAAATATCTTTTGTTGTCGCAAGCAGCGATGATACTACACATATACAACATATTCTAAAAAATTCATCTGTTGCAGGTACTGTAATTTTAGAGACAAAAACGGTCGGTAAGATTCAGGGTGTTCAGTTTAGAGGAGAAGTTTCAGTTTTAGATGAAAAGAACTTGGAGAGCTTGTACTTTAAAAAATTTCCGCAAGCTTTGTTGATGAGTCCAAAATTGTGGCTTATAAAAGTTGATTATTTTAAGATGACAGACAACACTTTGGGCTTTGGAAAAAAGATTATTTGGCAGCGCTCTTAGGTTTAAACATCGTGCAGTCACTACCGCTGCTTTGAAAAACTAATAATGATGGTATTTGTGGCGATTTAAATCCATATGCTTTACATCCATGCGGTCTAGTTTTTTCCCATGTCACGAAATAATACTCACATATTCTACAATTAATTCTTTTCATAATACTCGTATGTTTTTTTTGTTTTAAGTAGGGTATTTTATCATATTTGGTACAATAGACAAACTAATTTTAAAAGAGAATGTCATGGATAAAATATTATTAATGCTACAGCTTCAAAATGCTCTTAATGACGCTACTAACGGTGAGGAGTGGACAAAGGGTGTTACAAAAAACGGTAAAACTATTAACTGGAAACGATGTATATATATGGAATGTGCAGAGATGATTGACAGTTTTACTTGGAAACATTGGAAAAATATAGAACAAGATGCAGATTGGGAAAATCTTCAGATAGAAGTTATTGATGTTTGGCATTTTGTTATGAGTTTGGCTATAGAAAATTATTCACAAACATTAAGAGGCGGTATAGAAGATTTAGCTATTGATATCTCTCAAATGCAAAGTTTTAACAAAATAAATAAAAAGAGCGAAATATTTGCAAACCAAGATGCTGTAATTGTAAAAGTTGAAGAGATTATGCTTGACACCCTCTCTAAAGAAACATTAAATATTGAGAAACTGATAAGTGATTTCTTTGAATTGGTTCTTATGAGTGGATTGGATTTAGAGAGTTTGTATAAATTATATGTTGGAAAAAATATTTTAAATCAGTTTCGCCAGGACAATGGATACAAAGACGGCTCATACATTAAAGTTTGGGATGGCACTGAAGATAATGTAGTTATGAAAAGAATTTGGGAAGAAAATGCTGATATAAAACCTGATAATCTTTATAAAGAACTCTCTAAACTATACTTAGCGTTAAATAAATAAGAGTCAGCACTTGAGTAATATTTTAGAAGTAAAAAACCTATCTTTTGGATATAAAAAAGATTTTTTACTTTTTGATGACTTCTCAATCACTCTAAAAAAAGGTGAGATAAAAGCTATAGTAGGAGCAAGCGGAGCCGGCAAAAGTACACTTTTTGAACTTATACTTAGCAACTTGAAACCATTTTTGGGCTCAATAAAAATTGCTTCTTGTTCTGAAGTATTTCAAGACCCGTACAGCTCTTTTCATCCAAGTTATAGCTTGCTAAATCAAATATCTGATGTAGCACCACTTGATGAGATGAATTTGTATTTAAAGAGTTTGGATTTAGATTACGAGCTACTTAAAAAACTTCCGCATGAACTCTCAGGCGGACAACTTCAACGAGCATCAATACTTAGAGCAATGCTGATGAAGCCAGAGCTGTTACTGTTAGATGAGCCTACATCTGCCCTTGACAATGTAATTCAATTAGAGGTTATGAGTATGTTGATGAAGCATCTTGACAGTATGGGGATGTTGCTTATAACACACGATTTAGACTTAGCAAAATGGTGTGCCGATGAGATTATAATAATCTGATTACTTACTTTAAAAAGAACTTAGTGGCATAAAAACCGCTGCCAGCCATAATAATCGTGCCAAAAGCATTTAACGAGATATTTGCAAAAGCCAAAAGTATACTCCCGCTTTCTAAAAGCAAAAAACTCTCAATCGCAAAAGCAGAGTAGGTTGTTAATGCACCCAATATCCCTGTAGACAAAAAAAATTTCATTTGAAGTGAAAAGAGTGTCGTATACATGAAGTAGGCTATTAAAATACCCATTAAAAAACTGCCTATTAGATTTACACCCAATGTTCCATAGGGCAAATCATGCGGAAATTTATGTGAAATTAAACCATTAAGATAAGCTCTTAGGACTGCACCGATAAAACCGCCGCTACCTATGGCGAGGATTGTTTGCCAACTCATCATCATATACCTTTTGCATTTTAATTCGTAAGTCATTGAGCCACTCATCGTTACTTTTGTCAGCTACAAAAGAATCTAAGTATATTGCTTTGATTCTACCGGGTTTATAGTAGAAATTTTTAACATTATAGTATTTAGCGGTTTGCATCAATACAACCGGTTGAACACGGAGTTTATATTTATCTGCAACCATTTTAGCTCCGGCTTTAAAAGGCAGCATCTTACCTTTTGTAGAACGAGTACCTTCTGGAAACATAGTTATAACTCTTTTTTTATCAATAACTTTTTTAGCGTCTTTTAAAAGTTTTACAAGTGAAGTTTTATTTTCTCTCTCAACAGCTATGTCTTGGGGCAGTTTAAGAGCAAGTCCAAAAAACGGTATGTCAAATAGTTCTTTTTTAGCAACCCAGGCAAGGTCTTTGCTTGTTATAGTTTCCATAACAGCTATATCTAAATCGCTTTGATGGTTTAGTAAAAACATTTGAGTTTGCGGATCTTCTTCTCCCTCGATGTCAACACTAAGAAATATACTAAGTCTGATAATCCAAGCAGACATTTTTCTGCTGTATGGTCTTGGCATAAGCTTGAATGTTAAAATCATAAGTACAAGAGAAGCAAATATGATTATTGTAGCAAATAGCCAACTAATTTGAGCAAATATCTTCATTTTTAACCCAGCCTACCTTTTTATTTTGTAGTTGTATTTTTGTCCAACCCTTTGTGCTTCCTTCTTTTTGTAAATGGTATTTAGTTGGAGTTGTTTCAAAAATTGTTCCGTTTGCTACGGGAAGTAAGTGTATATTTGAATTTTGTTTAATGCATATCTCTTTTGATGGAGCCCAAATATAAATAATATACCCAATCGGGATAAGAATAAAAATTAGATATATGTATTTTCTTCGCAATAAAATTATAAAAAATGAGATAGTAGCAATAGCACCTGCAATTTGCATTTTAAGCTGTTCTCTAGATTGATTTTTTGGTTCCAAATCACTCTGTGTTGTTACGCTGTCGTCGTCTACATGTATTGGAATGTTGACAAGTAAAAATCTATTTTTTTTTAGATTAAAGTAAGAAAAAGAAAAGTTTTCTATTTTTTTATCTATTACCGCATAGTAAGTTATTTTGGAGTCAAAATATGATTCTGAAACAGATTCCATGCCTTGCTTATGTACATTTTTTAGCTCAAAAGATGCAATATCACAGTTTTGTGCCTCAGCTACAAATACAACGATATTATGCGTAGAGTCATAGCTTGTAGTCTTATAATCAACAATATTAAAAGAGTCTGCCACTATGTTTGAAAAATCTTTTTTTGGGTTCAGCGCAACTACATTTAGTTTTTTGCCCTCTAGAGTAGTTGTTCTGTATTGGTTGTTATTGTAGTCTAAAAGTCTGGCTGTAAAATCCGGTAGTCTAGCACTGTCTGAAGTAGTTAAAAAATAAAAAGTTTCATAATAATATTTAGGGTCAATATCGCGTGAAGGAAAGTCACTAAGAAGTTTTAAGCCATAAGAGTTATTTAAGTCATATACTATATCTGTAAAATATTTTGCAGTTGTGAGAGCTTTGATGGTTACTTTAAATATTTCACCCTTTAAAACTCTTGATGGTGTCTCTTCATAGTTTAAATAGATAACTTTTGGCAGCTTGAGTAATTCTTCTTTGCTAAGTTCGTTTTCTACTGAAGCAGTCTCATTCGCAATAAGAGCCGCTGAAAATAATAACCAAACAAAGAGTAATCCTCTCATTATGCTGTTAAAAAACCTTGTAGCATTTTAATACCGTCATCACTTCCTAAAATACTTTCCATTGCTCGCTCAGGGTGTGGCATCAGACCAAAAATATTTTTTTCTTTATTACAGATTCCGGCAATAGAATCGACACTGCCGTTAGGATTTTTATCTTCACCCTTTTCATCTGTATATTTTAGAAGAACTTGATTGTTTGCATATAAATCTTTTAGTCCGTCTTGGTCAATAAAGTAATTACCATCGTGATGAGCAATAGGGATATTTACAACATCGTTGTTGTTTAGTTTTTCTAAAAAGATATTATCGTTGTTCACAACTTTTAGATGATGATGTTTTGAGATAAAGTGAAGGCCATCATTACGCATTAATGCGCCAGGAAGTAGCCCAGCCTCAGTTAAAACTTGAAAACCGTTACATATACCTAAAACTTTTCCACCCTTGTTAGCATACTCAGTTACGGCTTTCATAACAGGAGAAAATTTAGCAATAGCACCACTTCTAAGATAATCTCCATAAGAGAAACCTCCAGCAACTACTAACAAGTTAGTGTCACTCGGAATTGATTCTGATTTATGCCATACAATTTCAGTTTGTGCCCCTAGTTTTTCAAAAGCATGTTGAGTATCATACTCACAGTTAGTACCGGGAAACTGTAAAATAGTGATTTTCATTATACTAGCTCAATCTCATAATCTTCAATCACTGTATTTGCAAGAAGATCTTCACACATTTTTGTTACTTCAGCCATTGCTTTTGTTTTATCCGTCTCGTCTAATTTTAAAATTATTTGTTTGCCAACACGAACATCGCTTACACCTTTGAAGTGTAAAGAATCTAATGCATGGTGAACTGCTTTCCCTTGAGAATCTAATACACCTGCTTTTAGAGATACATTTACTATTGCTTTCATTAATTATTTTCCTAAAATTCTATTTAAAACTTCTTCATATGCTACTTTTAAGCCACCTAAACCTTGACGAAATCTGTCTTTGTCCATCTTCTCGCCACTTTCCATATCCCAAAAACGGCAGTTGTCAGGACTAATCTCATCAACTAAGATGATATTTCCATTTGAGTCTTTTCCAAACTCGAGTTTAAAATCAACTAGGTTAAGACCTTTGTCTGCAAAGTAAGGCTTTAAGACATCATTTACCTGTCTAGCCATTCTGCGAAGTTTATCTAACTCATCTTGATAATCAACAAGTCCTAAGATAAGGGCATGCTGGTCATTTAGTTTAGGGTCACCTAAGTCATCGTCTTTGTAGTCAAATTCAACTAAAGTAAAAGGAAGAACTTTTCCATCTTCAATACCAAGGTTACGAGAAAGAGAGCCAGTTGCAATATTACGAACTATAACTTCTATCAAAATCACATCAACTTTTTTGTGAAGCATATGGTTATCATCTAGCATCTTTACAAAGTGAGTCTGGATTCCATTTGCTTCTAAAAGCTTAAAAAGCTCAGTTGAGATTTTATTATTTAGTGCGCCTTTGCCAGCTTCACTAGATTTTTTCTCACCATTAAACGCAGTTAAATCATCTTTAAATTCTGATATAACTAAGTTTTCATCATCTGTTAAGAATAGTTTTTTAGCTTTACCTTCGTAAAGTAGTTCTCTTTTTTCCATATTTTTATTATCCTTTTGTAATAATTAGTGCCTTGATAACATCAACGCCAATTTTAAGTTGAATATCTTTGTTCATCATCTCTTGAGTTATAATAAACTTAGAGTCTTTTTTAGTCTCTTTTTCTTCCTCTTCTGGTACTCCGTCAACTTTTTCTAACTCTTCTTCTAAGTGTTTTTTTAGATCAGCCTCTTTTATAGCAAACTCATTTGTTTTAGTCGGAACAACACCAGGCAGTACTTCTATGTCCGGCTTAACACCTACTGCTTGAATAGTTCTTCCACTTGGAAGATAGTATCTAGCGATTGTAAGTTTGATAGCTTCATCTTCTTGTATAGGGAGCACTACTTGAACACTACCTTTACCAAATGTATTTTGACCAACGATAATACCGCGTTTATGGTCTTGAAGTGCACCGCTTACAATTTCGCTCGCACTTGCACTGCCTCCGTTTACTAACACAACTAAAGGCACTTTAGTTACTGTAGAGCTGCTTTTTGCAGAGTATATTTCATCATCAGCTTTTTTTCTGCCCTTTTGAGAAACTATATCTCCCTCATCAACAAACAAATCAACAAGTCCAACAGCCTGGTCAAGTAATCCTCCAGGGTTGTTTCTCAAATCAAGAACAATCCCTTTAGTAGTTTTTTTGCGTTTTTTGATGGCTTTACTTACATCATCAAGAACTTTTTTGTCAAAACTTGTAACTCTGATGTACTGGATATCATTACCAATTGATTTAGCATATACCGATTCTATAGTGATTATGCCTCTGACTATTTTTATTTTAAGTGGCTTTGCTTCACCTTCTCTAACTATAGTAATATCAATAGGGTCTCCAACTTTACCACGCATAATCGACACAGCTTCGTCAATAGTCATGTTGAGAGTGGATTTTTCATTTATTTTAAGAATGATATCACCTGCTTGCAGGCCAGCTTTATCCGCAGGAGTTCCTTCAATAGGAGAAATTACAGTAAGAGCACCGTCTTTGATGCCGACAGTGATTCCTAAACCGCCAAACTCGCCGTCTGTCTGTACTTTTAAACTTTTAAAATCTTTTTTCTTGAGGTAGTTAGAGTGAGCGTCAAGATTGCCCATCATGCCCTCTAGTGCTTTGTCCATCAACTCTTCGATACTCACTTCATCCACATTGTACTGCTCAACTATACTGATAACTTTTGTAAATTTTGCAAGTGCTTCTAGTCTTGAAGCTTCTTCTTTATCAGACTCTTTCGCATTTGCTGATGCACTCGTTGAAAACATCAAAATCAATGTAATTGCGGTAGATATAAAACCAAGAGTAATAAACTTTTTATTTGTCATTAATTATCCTATATTTATTCGTTTGTATTTAAAAAAGATATTATAGTAAAAAGCTGTTTAAATAACAATGAGAGGAAATAATTGACATGTTGGCTAAATTATATCTATTTCGTTTCGTTAATAGGTAATAGTATGCATCTGTATTAAATCTGCATAGTCGCCATTATCAGCTTTTTTCAGAGCTTTAATATAATCATCTCTTTTAGAGTTCTCTTTTGCCAGTAAATCCTCTTGCCATCGAACAGGCATTAAGCCATTTTGTCTGAGATAAATATTTGCCAGCATTCTAGACCATCTTCCATTGCCATTTTGAAAAGGATGGATTTGTACTGCTCTATGATGGATTCTAGTAGCTGTTTCATATGTGTCAAATGTTTTATTTTTATTCCAATACGCTATATCATCAGATAGTTTTTTTAACTCAACAGGGATTAGATAGGCTTTTATGCCAATAGAGAGTTCAATATGTCTTAATTTACCTGCCCATTCCCATACATCACTAAACATTTCATGATGAAGAGTTGTCAGCCATTCGTAACTGAAGGGCGCATCTTTTTTAGTTGGTTTAGCAGACAAGTATTTCAAAGTTGCATTTGCAATGTTTTGGGCTTCTTTTATGTATATTTCTTCTAATGAGTAGGATTTTAAAGAGGATAGTTTTAATCCTGAAGTATCATCTAGTGGTGTTGCATCATCTATAGGTTTCGTGCTGTCAATCATCATGCAATCCAAAGTCTATCTTTATATGAACCGGTTAGAAACTCTTTTTCAAATTTGTGAATCATCTTTTCTAAACTATTTTTTTCTAATCCTTGCATCTCAAGAGCCGAAGTACTTTGAACTAACGAAGCCATAAAAATTGCTTTTTCTTTTGCTCTGTTTTGTCGTAGTTTTTTTAGAGGTACTGTCTCATTACCGGCAAAATCAACACCCAATAAATTTGTTATATATTCTATGGTGCTTAGTTTTACATCTTCTCCGGCAAAGAATCTGTTTACAGTTCTGATACCGAGGTTACTCAATTTTGCAATATTTTCAATAGTAATGTTTAACTTTTCTTTTCTTTGTATGATTTTATTTATGAGTTCTGATCTTAGCATAATAAATCCTTTACTGTATTATGCCATAAATGGCAGGTAATAGTCAAACTAAGTATGTCATAAGTGGCATAACAATTTCTACATGTAATCTCTAAAAGTGAAGATTCAACCCCTGAGATTAAGATTGAATATCCATTTTTATTACTTTTGATATTAATGATTTTGATACATTTAAGTATATGGCAATATTTGACTGAGTGTATCCATCAAGATAAGCGTTTAATATGCCTAAGTTTCTTTCTAGCTTTGTTTCAGTGCAGTAAAAGTGCTCTTCAAGTAGTTTACAACAGCTAATTTTTAGAGTATTCTCTACTTTCTCGATTTTTTCTTTTTGCCTTTCTTTGAGGTACTTTATTTCATCTTCCATAATTGATTTATCTAAAAATTGACTCAATGTTTTTATGTCAAACTCTTTTAATAGTATGGATTCATTAAATGAGGGGTAGATTTTTTTTGAGTTGAATATATAAGAAGCAAAAGTATATGGATAATCTCCTATATTCACACAAAGTCCTGCTTCAATGGGATTGTTTTCTATGTATCTTAAAAGTGTATATAAATAATCTTCAGAAGTAATATATTTAGACTTGTATCGATCTTGCCATAAATGTCCACTTCTTTGATATCTTTTATTAAAATATTGAGCATAATTTGCATTTATAATGCGCATAAAAGTTGAAAGATTTTCTTTTTGTGTCTCTATAAGAAGGTGGTAGTGATTATCCATGAGAACAAAATCGTGTAAAATGACTTTATGTATTGTAGCTGTTTTATTTATTATTTTTAGAAATGTATCTTTGTCACCATTATTATTAAAAATATTACAACGATTCACTCCTCTATTGATTGTGTGATGATATCCGGCAAAGTCTACTCGTGGTTTTGTTGGCATTATCAATCTCTTTGCAACTTGGGTATTTAAAGTGTAATTTTATTATTGGAGTTAAGTTTAGTGTATTTTGTAGAAGATGTATAAAAATATGACAAAATGAAATGTTAAAAAAGTGGAGATTCAACCCCTGGGGTCTATTTCTACCTTACTTCCATTTTGATTAACTTCATCTTGAAAGTAGTAACTTTCATATACCTTGTCTGAAATAATCCCCATTACTACTAATGTATCTGCATTTGCTTCCATTTTACTTTTCTCCTTTTATGTATTTTTTGTATAATTTTTCATTTAACCAAATTTTATGGTTACGCGTCCTATATAATCCACCCATTTGCATTACATTTCTTTCAAAATATAAACCATCACCACACATAGATTCTTGATCATAATAAGTACTCATTGCAGGAATAATGTTGTAATGTAGTTTCATAACCCTTTGATTTTGAGCTATTACTTCATTTGCGCTGTTGTCCGTTATTTTTGTTACATCTGAATAGAGAAAGTTTCTTGAAAAAAAGTTTAGTTTCACTTCATTAAAAGTTACTGTGTAGTTAAGTTTTGGCATTGTTTGTTTGGTAAAGACTTTCTCTTTTACAGAGCAACTATCTATAAGTGAGTTTTGTTGTTTTTCTATCTCATCAACTATTTTTCTAGCTTCATTAAATTTATCTCTTAGCTCTAGCCATAAAGCTTCATTCTCTTTAAGTAGCTCTTTAGTAAATTGCTTGTTTATTTGGTTATATTTTTTTGTTTCGAGCAGCAGTTTTGTATTTATCTCATTATACTTTTGAACTGGTACATCTCTGACATAAACATATACCTTTTCATCATCTCCATTTAGTGCCATTGTTTTTAGATGCACTCCATCAAGATAGTTTTTTATCATCAGCTTTCTATCTTCTTCGTTAAATCCTGGATAAACATTATCTTCCCAATAGATACTTTCTGGATACTCTACTTTTTTACTTATATAGGTCGATGGTGTAGTTAGGCAATAATATCCTCCTAAAATATTTGTAATGATGATGTCATAAGTAGGAAGCAGTATAAAAAAAGCCAGTACAAGTTTTGAGATAGATTTTTTATGCGGAAAATATTTTATAGCTAGCTTATATAGATAAATCGCTAATCCTATATAGATTATAACTACAGCTATAAATATGTATGATAATAAAAACATCACGCCACCTCTTTCATATCTACATGTAGATAATTATTTGCTATAACTTCATCTCCAAATACATCAAGTGTGATTGTCTGGTATTGGTTAGTTGAGTTTAGGGTTATGGTGTCTTGGCTTAAAAATCCATAATCAGAACCATCAGTTGAGATATCATTTATGTTAAGGTTTAGTGTTACGGACTCTGTGTCTTTTAACTCTCTTGAAGCTCCAATGATAAATGTCAGTTGATTATTATCATCCAAGTCACCCTCTACTGTATTGACACTTGTTATATTGACATGTAGAACTGTTTCATCATCGTTATCATCTATAGTTCCCTCACCTGCATTTACTAAAAAACACACCCCAGGGGTTGAATCTCCACTTTTTTCTTCCATAATGTCACCCCTTCTCATATCTACAAATCAATCCACTCTAATAAAATATACTTATATTTAACAAATAGTTTACTTTCTTATTCTTTAAACTGTTGTTAATAATTAGAATGAGAGAAAAATAATTGACATGTAATAATCCAAGATTTATATTATTCATATATAATTGCAACAATTATTAATAAGGGTATAAATTATGAGTACAATAAAAGAATATTTAAGTGAAGACCACAGTCGTTGTGATGAACTGTTTGCAAACATGGAAGATGCAGTAGCAAATGACATCAATACTGCAAAAGAAGCCTATGAGTTGTTTGCCGGTGAGACTGAAAGACATTTTCAAATGGAAGAACGCGTAATGTTTTTAGAATTTGAGACAAAAACAGGGATGACTCAGGGTCCAACTGCCATGATGAGACAAGAGCATACTCAGATGAGAGCTCTTATTAAAGAGATGGGCGAGGCAATTGACGCTAAAGATAAAGACAAATTTTTTGGAAACAGTGAAACACTTATGATTTTAATGCAGCAGCACAACATGAAAGAGGAGCAGATGCTTTACACTATGGCTCAACAACACCTAAGTGCAGAGTCTGACCGTATAGTAGATATGATGAAATCAATGATAGTTGAGTAGAGCAGGGCTTCAACTTGGATTTAAATGGTTTATCGGCTGATCAGGCACCGCCAATATCAGCACCAATCAGGTTTTTTTTAACAGCACCTATTTTTGGAGTAATTGCAGGACTGTTGATTCTTTTATGTGACCCGCAGATGTTGATTAGCAGGTACTCAATAGAATCTATTGTAATCACGCATGCCATAACTATAGGTTTTTTGGGTTTTGTAATGCTCGGGGCATTGACTCAAATGTTGCCAGTATTAGCCGGAGTAAAAATATCTAAGATAGACACAGTAGCCAAAGTAGCACATATATTTTTAGTTTTTGGCACTCTTTTTATGATTTTTGGCTTACTTGAGGATCACTCTAAGCTTATTTTAGCCTCATCTGTATTTCTGGGTATTGGCTTTTTAGCTCTGATTGTTCCTATGCTTTTGGCTCTAAGTAAAGTCGTACATGTAACGGCTAGTGTAAGAGCGATGATAACAAGTCTGGTTTTTGCGTTTCTTATAGTTTTGATGGGGATGCATCTGTTGGCGTCATACGGAACTGACAAGTTCTCATCTTTACATGTACTCTTAGCAAATGTTCACAGTGTTTGGGCTATCTTTGGTTTTGCGGGAGTGTTGATTATCGGTGTATCATTTCATGTTCTGCCGATGTTTTATGTAGCACCGAGATTTAAACCGTTTTGTAAACAAAAAGTTGTCTGGCTTATCTCTTTTGGCTTGCTTTTATGGTTGGTTTTAAATATATTTTTAGAGTCATATTCTACGGTGGCAAAAATATGGGTGGCACTGTTCTTTTGGGCTTTTGCTACAACAGTATTTTTAAAACTCTATAGACGCCGCCGTCCCATAAGTGATGTAACAGTTTGGTACTGGAGAACAGCAGCTATATTTATGACACTTGGAACATTCGCATGGGCTATTAATGATTATTATGATTCTAGATATATAGTAATAGTCTCTATTTTAATAGGCGGCGGATTTATCTTCTCTATCATGTCTGGAATGCTTTATAAGATAGTGCCGTTTTTAGTGTGGTTTCACCTCAATGCAAAAGGCTACATGTCAATTCCAACAATGAACGATATGATAGATAAAAGATTGGCAAAAACTCAGTTTATACTCTTTCTAATCTCTTTAGTTGGTTTTGTAGTTTCATTTTTTATACCGAGTATATTGCCGATTTTTGCGATTACTTTTATTGTGAGTATGCTGATTTTAGAGTACAATGTCATAGCACCGGTATTGATATATAGAAAAATTATCAAAACTAAACCAGAGTTTGACATGAGTGCTTTTAATATTTCAGTAGAAGGTATAGAGTGAAGAATATTATTTTGATTGGCTTCATGGGTGTGGGTAAGGGCAGTGTTGCTCGTGAAGTTATCAAACACTCAGATTGTGTGGCAGTTGATACAGATGACCTTATAGAGAGTATGGAAAACAGGACCATTAAAAAAATATTTGCCGAGGATGGTGAAGAGTATTTTAGGGACTTAGAAAAAAAACTCTCAAAGTGGTTAGGAAGCAGTGTTAAAAATACTCTTATCTCAACCGGTGGCGGTTTTTACAAGCAAAAAAACTTAAAAGAGATAGGTACGGTAGTTCTTCTTAATTCACCATTTGATAAAATACTAAAACGAATCAATTCTCACCCTAATGCAGTGAAAAAACTCAAAAAAAGACCACTTCTTAGTGATTTGAAAAAAGCAAAAGAGTTATATGACGAGCGATTACCGGAGTATTTGGCTTTAGCTGATATAGTGATAGAAGTAACTGATAAGAGTGCACTTGAGTGTGCTAAAGAATTATTAAAAAAGGTAAAAAAACATGATTAAATTTTTAACATCTATATTATTGATATTAGCGGTAAATGTATCTGCTTCAAGTATAAAGTGGGCAAAAGATTATAACAATGGCTTAGAAGATGCGAAAAAAGTTAACAAACCGGTTCTTTTTGTTTCATCAAGACATACATGTAGATATTGTGTTCAACTCGAAGAGACTACATTTAAAGACAAAAGAGTCATTGAAGAGTTAAACAACGACTTTGTTTCAATAATCTCTTATAGTGATGACAATGATTATATGCCAAAAGAGATGTGGAGACCAGGAACCCCTGCAATATGGTTTTTATTACCAAGTGGAGAACCTATGTATCAGCCGCTTATGGGTGCAATGGATGCCCAAAATTTTCTAAAAGCACTATCTATAGTTAAAGAAGATTTTATTAAAGGACAAAATAAATAATGATTTTTACAAATTCAAAAAGCACTAACTTTAAAGCTGAGTTTGATGAGCTTCTTCAAAGAGGCAAAATGGATATCGCATCAGTAAGTGCTATTGTTGGAAATATTATAAGTGAAATAAGAACCGATAAAAATGTAGCACTAAAGCAACATATATCTAAATTTGACAACTGGACACCAAAAGCGGATGAAGACTTATTGATATCTACTGACTCTATGCAAAAAGCATATAATAATATTGACAAAAAACTATTAGATGCACTACACCTCTCTTATAATAGAATCAAAGCATATCATGAAAAACAAAAACCGAAATCTTGGTTTGATACAGAAGACAACGGAACGATTTTAGGTCAAAAAGTAACTGCTGTTGACAGTGCAGGGCTTTATATACCTGGAGGAAAAGCAGCTTACCCATCTTCACTTCTTATGAATGTCATACCTGCTCAGGTTGCAGGAGTTGAGAACATCGTAGTCTGTACTCCAACACCAGACAATGAGCCAAATGAACTTCTGCTTGCTGCATGTCATCTGTGTGGAGTAGAGCAAGTTTACAAAGTTGGCGGTGCATCTGCGATAGCAGCGATGGCTTATGGAACCCAGACTATTCCTAAAGTTGATGTTATAACAGGACCGGGAAATATTTTTGTAGCAACTGCGAAAAAGATGGTTTTTGGTGATGTAAATATAGATATGATAGCAGGTCCTAGTGAGATAGGCATCTTGGCTGATGATAGTGCAAATGCTTCTCACTTAGCTATTGACTTGCTCTCTCAAGCAGAACATGATGAGATGGCAAGCTCAATTCTTATCACTCCATCACAAAAGTTGGCAGATGAGGTTAAAATAGAACTAGAAAACTGGTTATTAAAACTTCCCCGTCAAGAGATTGCGAGAAAATCAATAGAAGAGCGCGGAGCCATAATTGTTACTGAAGATATGGATGAAGCTATAAAGCTGATGAATGAAATAGCTCCAGAGCACTTAGAAGTTGCTACAAATAATCCTTTTGAGTTACTTCCGTTTATTAAACATGCAGGAGCAATTTTTCTAGGTCACAATACACCTGAAGCAATTGGTGATTATGTGGCTGGACCAAACCATACACTACCAACTGGCGGAACGGCTAAATTTTACTCTCCACTTGGAGTAGAGAATTTTATGAAAAAGACATCTATTATCTCTTTTAGCTCCAAAGCTATAAACGAGATAGGACAAGAGTGCGCCCTCATAGCAAATACTGAGGGGTTAACTGCGCATGAAGAGTCAGTTAGGGTAAGGCTTAAGAGCTAAAGTATTATCTGACTTTCTGTTTTTCAAATATTCACAGTTGTAAAAAATATTATAAAATTATCACATTTTTATAACTCCTTTAAGGTTTATAAAGGTAATATTCATGTAGTAAGAAATCCTATATTTTTAAAATATAGATTTTTTTTTGAAGATTAACTATAGTAATAAATCTTAATAATTGCCAATAATAAGGCCACAAGGAGAATATATGCAATTAGGCTTCCTAGTTGATTTGCATCTGTGTATGGGATGTAAAGGGTGCGAAATCGCATGTAAAGTGGAAAATGAAGTTCCACTTAGTACATGGAGACTTCGTGTTAAATATGTAGATGTGGGAACATTCCCAGAAACAAAAAGAACATTTACTCCACTTAGATGTAATCATTGTGAAAATGCACCATGTGAGAGAATCTGCCCGGTAAGCGCACTTCACTATTTAGATAACGGTATTGTAAATATTGATAAAGAGCGTTGTATTGGTTGTGCCGGTTGTGTTATGGCTTGTCCATATGGAGCTATATATATTGATCCTCAAACACAAACTGCCGATAAATGTACATATTGTGCGCACAGAGTTGCTTCATCTATGATGCCGGCTTGTGTTGTTGCATGTCCTGTTCAAGCAAATATTTTTGGCGACTTAGATGATCCGACTTCAAATATTTCTAAATATATTCAAAATAGTCAAGGCGGAGTTCAAGTTCGTAAGCCTGAAAAAGGTACTAATCCTCACCATTACTATGTTGGTGGCGGTAATGTTTCTCTTAACCCACTTGCATCGTTCCGTCCTGAAGGTCATGATCTATTTGGTAAGATGACATCTAAAATGCCTGTAGGAGGTCACTAATGGCTGTTCATGAAGTATTAGCAGCGACAAATGCTGTGGTTACATTAGATGTAGGAATCCCAGGCATAGTTTGGCCTTGGTTAGTTACAGTAAATATGTGGGCAAAAAGTATCGGTACCGGTGTTATTTTTATGCTCTTTATTCTTCTTAGAATGCACCCTGAGTCAGCAAAGAATTTAAGATTGCCAACTGCTATAGTTGCATTTATTTTTATTAATATTTTCTTACTATTTACACTTGCAGACTTACATCAGCCGTTTAGAATGTGGCATATTTTTGTTTATCCTAGCTGGTCATCAGCAATTGCATGGGGTTCATTTATGGCTTCGGCATTCTTAGGTCTGCTAGTTCTTCTTGCTTTTCTTGCGTACAAGAAAAACAATGAAACTTTTGACAAAGTATTACTATGGACTACAATCCTTGCGATACCGGTAACACTTTATACAGCAGCACTTATGTCTCAGTGTACAGCTCGTGAATTATGGCAAATGCCGGCAGAGGCAGCTCAAATGATTTTAGCTGCTTTACTTGCTGGTTCAGCAACAATGATTTTAGTTGGCGGAAACAAGCTTTCTGATGAAGCTAAAAAAACTTTAGGCGTAGTTCTTGGTTTAAGTGCATTAATGGCATTTATCATCTACATGTCAGAGTATGTATTTGGCCCGATGAAAGCAGAAGAAATTGCAGTAATACTAGAGTACATCAAAGGTGACGGACCATATACTGTTATGTTCTGGTTAGGTCAATGGATAGCTTATATTTTACCAATGATACTTATTTTATTAAGTAGAAGTAGTAAAAGTGAAAGTATTTTAAAACTAGCAGCTATTATGGCGTTAGTAGGACTAGCTATAGTTAAACATGTATGGCTAATGATTCCACAATTATTACCAATGAGTTAGGGAGAATATATTAATGTATTTACAAAGTAGAAGAACATTTTTAAAAGGCGCTGCATTTACTGTTGCAGGTGCTACTATTGCAAAAGGCGTGTTTACAACAGATGCACTTGCAGAATCTGTAAGTGATAGTAAGTTTACCAACACTCCAGACTCATTATCATTCTATCCTCCGATGGATCAGTGGGATGATTTTAAAGAGTTAGATGGAGATGATTGGAAAAGAGGCGGTATCGATCGTAAAGGTGTCAGAAATGAATCTAATCCAGACGGTATCGAAGTAAATGATTATGCTATCGTTGCTACTGCATGTTCAAACTGTGAGGCTTCTTGTGGTTTAACTGCTTGGATTGACAAGAAAACTTTCACAGTTAAAAAGTACATGGGTAACCCACTTCATCCGGGTTCTCGTGGTCGTAACTGTGCTAAAGGTTACGCAACACAATCTCAAATGTATGATCCAGATCGTATAGCATTCCCACTTAAAAGAGCTCCAGGTTCTGCTCGTGGTGAAGGTAAATGGATTCGTACGACTTGGGATGAGGCAATGACTACAATCGGTAACAAGATGCATGACGCAATGAAGGGTGACGATGAGTTATCTAAAAAATCATGTATGTTCCATGTTGGCCGTCCAAATGAGAATGGCTTTACTGGTAAAGTATGGCACACTCTAGGTCAAGACTGTTTTAACTCACATACAAATATCTGTTCATCTGGTGGTCGTACTCCAACTATCCAGTGGGCAAATGATGATAGAAGTTCTCCGGATTGGGCTAACGCTAAGTTAATCTTCCTTAACTCATCTCATGCTGCTGATGCCGGTCACTATTTCCAACAAGCTGCCGGACATATTGCTGATGCAAGACAAAAAGGTGCAAAATTAGTAGTTATGGACCCTCGTATGTCTAACTCAGCTGGTATGGCAGACTTGTGGATTGCTGCATGGCCTGGTACAGAAGCTGCAATCTATCTTTATCTAGTACAGCGTATGCTTACAGAAAACAAGGTAAATAAAGCATTTGTTAAAAAATGGTTTAACTGGGAAGTTATGATGGATAACAGAGATTATCTAAACTTCATGGTACAAAAAGGTTATATCTCTAAAGTACCAACCGGTAATGATTTTGAATCATACCTAGATATGCTAAAAGAGCTTTACTCTCCATATACACTTGATTATGCCGTTAAAGAAACTCATGTTCCTGCTTACAAATTAGAGCAATTATATGATATGGTTATTTGGGCTGACACTGCTGTTTCTACATACTTCTGGCGTGCAGCTGCAGCTGGTAACCGTGGTGGCTGGACATCAGGTCGTACAGGCTTTTTGATGTTAGGTATGCGTGGAGCTATCGGACCTGAGGGTGGTACATTCTTCCATCACTGGCATGTTATTTCTGTTGGTGGTAAAGGTGGAAGTTCAACTGTCGGTCAAGGTAAAAGAGGTTCAAACATTCCTAAAATCGATGTTTACAATGAGCTTTCATGGCCGCCGGAATGGCCTCTGTCAACTTATGAGATGTCATATCTATTACCACACCTTCTTAGTGATAAAAAATGGCAGAAGAAATGGCAGGACAAGGGTCTAAAAGTAGCTGAAAAAGTTGCTGTTTGGATTCCTCGTATGTATAATCCGGTTTGGATCAATCCAGATGGTTTCAGATGGATTGAGACTATTAAAGATGAGTCAAAAATGGAACTTACATTTAACTTGTCTCCAGTATGGTCTGAGACAAACTGGTATGTTGATTATATTTTACCTGTTGGTTTAGCCGGTGAAAGACACGATCAGCACTCTGAAGCTACAATGCCAGCAAGATGGACATCGTTCCGTCAACCGGTTATGCGTGTTGCTTTAGAAAAAGCTGGATGGAAACCTAACAACCCTAACCGCGCTACACTTGAAGCTCATATTAAATCTGGTCTTGGTGAAGTTTGGGAAGAAAATGAGTTCTGGTTTGACATGTGTGTTAACTATATCGATCCAAAGGGTGATATATTCTTAGACGCTGCTAAAACTAAGACTATTAAGTCTATGTGGGAATCTAAGAAAAATCCTGGTAAACCTGTTACAATTGAAGAGTGGTATGACGCGGCGTTTGGAGACAACTTGCCAAACTTGAAGAAAACTGCTACATCTGATAATAGATATAGAAATTCTGAGTTCCCGGTATACGAGTATATGAGAGATCATGGTGCTTGGATGGAAGAGAATCATATCTATTCGTCTCAAGAAAAAGAGATTAAAGATGATGGTGTAAATTATATTTCTCACGGTCATAAATATGATAAACAACATGTAACTATCAATAAGCGTACAGGTGTTATGACTGCAGAGTCTCATGGTAAGAAAAAACCTATCGGTATTGAAATTGATGGTGTTAAGATGGAAGGTTTCGCAACTTTAGACAAGAAACTTGACTTCTTCTGTGAATGGCTAGCGGATGATTGGAAATGGCCGGAATATGCTATTCCAATCTATCCAAGAAGCGAAGAAGAGAAAAAAGAGATGGTACATATTACATCGCATGTAAATCACTCTTTTATGACAGAGAAAAACTCGTATGCACTAAATACGGTTTTTCGTCTGCCGTATAATATCCATACTCGTTCTGCAAATTCTAAGCATCTTATGGAGATTTCACAAAATCACGACCCTATCTGGATTTCAACTGGGGATGCTAAGCGTCAAGGATTTAAGCGCGGTGACGCAATCCGTGTGAGAATTACAGATAGTGTTACTGGTTTAGAGTCTGGTTACTTTGTAGCTATGGCAATACCGACTGAGGGTGTCCTTCCAGGTACTCTTGCTTGTTCACACCATGGTGGTAGATGGAAACTTGTAAATTCTGTAACAATTCCTAATGGTGTTACAGATGGAAAAGTTGATTCTCAGCCAGTTGCTAGAAATATGAACGATCCTAAATTTATGGCTCACACACCAGAAAATGCTGGTCGTGAGGGTGCACAAATTAAGATTGAAGATTATGAGGGAACAAGCGGTCTGAATAGTTTTGGTGTTCCGACTGCTGAACTTCAAATGGATGGTAAAGAAGGTAAAATGAAGTATGTAGAGGGTATCAAACCGTTTAATACTAAAAGATTTGCTGATTATAACAAAGATAGTCAAAATATCTGGTGGGATGGACTGAGTGGTTCATGGCAAAATGCCGTAGCTGCAGCTCATCCGGATCCTATTTCTGGTATGCATTGTTGGCACCAAAAAGTTATTTTAGAGCCTGCACAAGCTGGTGATAAAATAGGTGATATCTATGTTAATTATGACAATAACTTTAAAATCTACGAAGGATGGAGAGATGAGCTTACTCGTGGTCTAGATGAAAATTCTACACTTCGTCGTCCGCAGCATATCAAGCGTCCTTGGGTGCCTTTATCGGATAAGGCTTACGCAGTTAAAATTAACAAGTAAGGATTTTGATAGTAACGCATTTTCTGCGTTGCTACGCTCGTCGCGCACTAGATGTGCGCTTCCTTGCTAAGCGTCTTGAAACTACATTACTCTCTAAATCTTAGTTACTGAATCAAAATAAAATACATATTTACATTCCAGCCCAAAGCATTCTTAACCACAATCCCCATGTACTTGTATAACCAACATCGCTAAAGACTACATTTCTATCTTTATCGTAGATTATAGTTGTTGGATAAACGCTTATGCCAAATTTTTGAGCTATTGAACCGTCGTAATCGTTTATAAATTCAAAATCTAGGTTATTTTCTTTTAAATACTTATTTATCTCATCATTATCTGAGGATTTTACAGCAATTGTTATCACTTGAAAATTTTCAGATATTGTTTGGATGTTTGGGGCTTCTACTTTACATACAGGGCACCATGTAGCCCAAAAATGAACAAGAACAGGTTTATCTTTAATGACATTGAATTCAGCAGGAAGAGCTTCTTTGTTTAAATCTAAGCTTCTATATAAGCTTAAAGCATTTGCGAAGATTGTCATAACAACAATAAAAAGAACAAACTCTTTTAAATATTTTTTTATCTTGTTTTTCATGGTTATCCAAGTTTTTATTTATTTTAACACTTAACTAATAATTTATTGGTAATATTATGAAAAACAAAGGGTTTAAAATGTTAAAAGTACTAAGTGTGTTGTTTATAATGCTATTGTCGGTTGCTAATGCTTCTCAAATAAAATCTACTATGTTTCAATCTGTTAGCAAAGACAACGCCATTCTTTTACAAGATGGCAAAGAGAAAAAATTTTGTCCTAGATGTGGAATGGATTTAGTTAAGTTTTATAAAACTTCTCATAGTGCATCTATCGATAATAAAACATATCAATATTGCTCTTTTCACTGTTTAGTCGATCACTTAAGAGAGGGCGCAAGTATAGACGATCCTCAAGTGGTTGATGCCAAGAATCTTAACTTTATAGATATTAGAGAAGCGTATTATGTGGTTGGAAGTAAAATCAACGGTACTATGACACGGGTAAGCAAGTACGCTTTTTCTTCTGAAAATGATGCAAAAGAGTTTAAAAATGAAAATGGAGGGGAAATAATGAATTTTTTTGAAGCTATGGAAATAGTAAAAAAAGATTTTGAGTAGCTCTTAGTCATCTCAGATTTGAGATGACTAGGTTATTAAACCATAATGCCTTTTATCGTAAAGAAAAGTACTGCAGCCAAAATTGCGGTTGCAGGGACTGTGATTACCCAAGCAGCCGCAATTTTCTTAATAGCATCTCTTTTTACATATTCAACTTTTTGAGCTCTTTTGATGTCTTTTTTTGTAGATTTGATGATTTTTTTCTCATTGGCAATAAGTTTATAAAGCTCAACAATCCTAGAGTAATCTTCAGGATTTTTTTCATCTTTTTCTTCTAGTGTTTTAAGCTCTGCAGTGTAAGCATTTTTGTTTTCTCTCTCATCTTTTATGATAATTCTGTCTTCTTCGATAGTATTTTTATCTTCTTGGATGTGCAACCACTCTCTTAAAAAACCAACGCCAAATACACCACCGATTGCTATATGAGTTGAACTGACCGGAAGCCCTAGTTGAGAAGCTATAATAACAGTGATTGAAGCTGCCATTGCAATAGAGAAGGCTCTTATTTGGTCAAGCTCAGTTATCTCACTACCAACTGTTTTGATAAGCTTAGGACCATATAGAGCAAGACCAAGGGCAATACCTAAGGCACCTACACTCATAACCCATAATGGGATAGAAGCCTTAGACGATATCCCGCCATTAACTATAGCATCATTGATAGCAGCTAATGGACCAACGGCATTTGCTACATCATTTGCACCATGAGCAAAACTTAGAAGTGCTGCTGAAAATATAAGAGGTATAGTAAACATTTTATTTATAGATACTCTATTGTTTTCAAGAGTAGTTGTATTTGACGCTACTCTTTTTTTTACTAATATATAAACAAAAATTGCTACACTCAATCCAAGTGTTAAAGCAGTTGAAAGAGAAGGTTTTTCTGTGATTTGCATAGAAATTAGAGGTAACATATTTAGTGTCTCTACAACTTGTGGCCATATTTTTGAAAGGCCTTTTAGAGTTAAGTAAGTAACAAATGCTAAAGACATTATTGCTACAAAAATAGGCACATAAGTTTTAGCAGCTTGAACTTTGTCTTCTTTAAATATGATAGTTTTTTTAATTGCAAAGAGAAAAGCAGCAGCAATAATACCACCTAAAACAGGCGATATGACCCATGAAGCAGCAATCTTGCTCATTGTGGTCCAATTTACAATACTAAATCCTGCAGCAGCAATACCAGCACCCATAACACCACCAACTATTGAGTGCGTGGTAGAAACAGGAGCCCTCATCATAGTTGCAAAGTTAAGCCATAAAGCAGCAGCTAGCAAAGCGGCCATCATCGCCCATATAAATGGATCAACATTGCCGCCAAAAGCAGAAATGTCTATAATGCCTTTTTTTATTGTTTTAACAACTTCACCACCGCCAATAATAGCACCGGCAGCCTCAAATATGGCTGCAATAATAATGGCTGTTGTCATAGTCAATGATTTAGAACCAACGGCAGGACCAACATTATTTGCTACATCATTTGCACCAATATTCATCGCCATATATGCACCAATCAGTGCAGCAACGGCTAAAAACATGTTGTTAGAAATCCCACCATTACTCATTAAGCTAAATGTCATAACACCTATCATGAAAAATAGTGCAAATCCTAGTCTTGCAAAGTCAGTACCGCTTTTTTTAAGTGCCTGCTTTTCAAGTTTCCTAATTGTTTCAATTTCCATAAATCAACCCTCTTGATATCTTCAGAATTATAGCCTTATAAACTTATTTTTTTATATATGCTTTTATAATCTTTTGAGTTTCCAATGGTCTATCTCCACCTCTTCTTCCTGAAGTAGCAACACGGTCAAGCTTGTTAACACTATCCATCGATGATGGTACAACTTTTCCGAAAATAGTGTGCTTTCCATTTAACCAAGGTGTTGGAGCAGTAGTTATGAAAAATTGACTTCCATTAGTAGCCGGACCTCTGTTTGCCATTGCAAGTATTCCGGCTTGGTTAAATACTTTGTCTTTGTACTCATCTTTAAAATCTTTACCCCAGATACTCTCTCCACCTCTACCGGTGCCAGTAGGGTCTCCGCCTTGAATCATAAAACCTTGAATTATTCTATGAAATATAATTCCATCATAGTAACCATTTTTGATGTGAGTAGTAAAGTTCTCAACGGCAAGAGGTGCTATATCTGGAAATAGTTCTATCTCTATATTGCCTTGAGTAGTTTCAAGAACTACATGTGGATTGTTGTCTTGTGCCCAAAGATTTACTGAAATCAATAGTAGCAGTGATAGTAGGATTTTGTTCATTTTGTCTCCAAATTAAAATTTATAACAGTATTGTATCTATTTTTATTCAAATTAAAAGAGTTTTTGATGTTTTTTTTGTTGTATTTTATTGCTTAAGCTGTATAGAGAAGTTTATATTATATGTAGAGAGTATTTGTCGCAAAAAATGCGACAAATTGAAGGTCTTATTTACCAGCAGCAACGCGGTCTTTAAGACCTTTACCAGCTTTAAATTTAGGAACCATCTTATCTTGAGTAGTATAAGTCTTGTTAGTACCAGGAACTTTACCACTTTTACCTTTTTGAAGTGTAGCAGAAAAACCACCGAATCCAACTAAAGACACATCTTCTTTTTTTACTAGAGCTGATGTAACAGCCTCTGTAAATGCTTTGATAGCTGCTTCAGCTTCAACCTTAGTTTTGTAATTACCACTTGCTTGCACTAGTTCAACGAATTGAGCTTTATTCATAAATCTACCCTTGAATTTATAAAGATTTTCCGAAACTATTGAGATTGTAAAACAAAAAGTCATATAATCAAATAGTTCAGCTAAAGACACTTTATAGTTTATTTGCTTAAAGATTTCTTCTTTTTATCAATAAACCTAAAAAAATGTGATGATTTTGTCTTTTTGAGTCCGAATTTTGCACGCTTTAGTAGTTTTGAGAGAACACTACTAATCCTGTTAGCTATAATTAAAGATGATAAATCCTTAATTTTTTTGTATTTATCATTACTCGAATGTATAGATAAAAACACATCCTCTAAACCATCTCGTTCTTGTTTTGTTAATGTACTCATCAACTCAATCCTCAAGTCTATTGATTTTTCTAACAGCTCTAATGATCTCATCATCATCCAATCTTCCTAACATTTTCATGACAGTAGAAGCGGCTTGTGGTTTAGCTCGTCCTAGTTTCCAGTCTTGATATGTGCGCATAGATATCCCAAGTGAAACAGCCATATCTTTTAAAGATATTTTTTTTCCATTATTTTGAGACTCTAATGAGTTATGAAGAATATTAAACAGATCATTAATTTGCATTCGAGTATTGTACGGATTATATACTTAAATATACATTATAATTATAAATAGATACTAATTATATGTATTAATATGCAATTAATTTTGCATTAACATATATATAATTGATAATAGAATACTAATAAGATATTAAATACACGGTTTTCCGTATATGATTTATGTAAAAATTAAAAATTTATTGCTGTTTGTTAAAAAAAATAAAATTATTGAAGTTCTAGCGTGGGTGGAAGTTATTCTTCTTCTTTAGCTATTTTTTTATTTGTTGGATGCAGGGTAATGTAGTTATCTGTTTCTACTAAGTAAAATGGTTTATATATATGAGCTTCAGTTTTGAAAGTAAGCTCATTTTCATCATCAATAGTAAAGGTGATGGTATTTAGCCCTCTTAGAGGTTCTTCAATCGTGATTTTTGCACTTTTAACGGTATTTACTATCTCGTTTTGTTGAACCTTTAATTTAGTTATTTGCTCTTTTAGTATTGGCACTTGAGTAGGAGTATGTTTCATAGCTCCTTCTAGAGTATATTTTAAATCTTCAATCTCTTTGTTTATAAAATTATACCTACTGTTTAAAATAGGTATGTCTTTGTAGTTAATTTTGAAAAGATTATCTTCGCCATGAACATGTCTGATGGTTATTGAGTTTGAGGCATAAACCTTAAGATTACTTTTGACAAGTCCAACAGTTACATTTTCAGCATATACGCTTCCGCCAAGGGAAGCTTCAATATCAACATTAGTTGCGTGAACTTCACCGCCTTCTAATAGTTTTATTTTTGCATTATGACATCTTAGTTTGCCTTTATGCCTATTTATTTCTGCAAACTTTGCTTCTTGAATAGAGTCCTTATGAGTCGCTCCATCTATATTTAGTGTAACAGCTTTAATAGTACTTTTAGCACCAACATGCCCATTTATATGAATGGTCTCAGATGTAAGTTCAACTCCTTCACCTAAACTGTCAACAGAAGTGTCGTGTTGAGAAATTGTGACTTCAATATTGTTTGTTTCATCTTTGGCTACCGAAGTTTGAACACGAGAAAGATGCTGCATCTTTATTTTATTGTCAATATAAAAATCATTTTCATCTATGTGAATAAAACCTTTTGTTTTACTTTTATAAATCTTTGAATGTTGGTTTTCAATTATTTCAATTGTCTTGCTGTCTACATTACATTGTAAATCATCTTTGTTTATTAAGATATCATTTTTGATAAGTTTGCCAAAAGCATTTAAACCATTTTTTCCAAAAACAGGTTTTATATATTTTACTAATGTTTCGCCTGAATCAACTTCTATGACTTGACTTGTTGTGTTTTTTTGTAGGTAATATCTCACAAGCTTAGAGTTTTTTGTTACGGTTGGTTCTATGCCGCTAAATAGCGGAAGTTTTACCTTTTTTACAAATTTATCTTTATACAAATGTTTAGTGAAAATTTTGAGCTTTTCTTTCATTTTGTCATCAAAGATTTTCACTAAAATTTTGTTTTTTGCTTTTATTTTATTTAGCTCTTTTAACAGGAGTAAGTATATTTCTTTTGGAGTATATTCTTTATATGGAATTTGAGATTCAGGATGAATAATAATAGCTGGATGGGCATTACTTTGCGATAATTTTATATCGTACTTTAATTTTATGATATCTTCAGACGCGTCTTTGATAGTTATATGATACATTTGCTTTAGTTCTACATGTTCATTAACCATTTTTTCATGATTAGTGAAATAATTATGTATATCAGAAGTATAGATTTCAAAATCATCATCTGCAATTGTTTTAATGTAAGTAACAACGCTATCTAAGTCAAATGAAAGATCAGATATGTCAAGTCTGTTCTCTTGTGCAAATCTTGCAATCGCAGTATCAATCTTCCAGGTTTTAATCTTTTCTTTAAGCAAGTAAATCACTATAATCGTATTTTGAAAAATCTAAATAAAGTTTTCCATTTTGCTTGATAATCCTTACATCGCTATCATACACATCTAAAAAACGCTTTTTTATGGCTTTTCTTTGAGAAGAACTTATGCCTAATGATTTGAGGTACTCTTTTAACTCCACTATTCTTGTGTCGTATTTTATCTCTGCTTCATCGCTATGTTGAAAACTCTCTACTTGATGCACGGTAGACTCTTCTCTTTCAAGTCTCATTTTATTATTTATAAGTTCTAAGATATTTTTTAATTGCTCATCTTTTGTAGTGTAAAGATTTTCAATTTTATCTCTTTCATCACGAAGCATCTGCTCTTTGTCATCAATCAGCTTATCTATCTTAGCTTCTAGTTGAACTATTTTATTTTTAAGAAAGCTATTTTCTTTTTGATACAGTGCTATAACTGTTGCAACAGTTGTTCTAGGTTTAAGCGCTTGGCTTGGCTCTTGAGGTACAGATTTTTTTTCTTGAGGACCTTCATATTTGTTCAGGGAGCTTTTTGCAACTATCATATATGTGATGCCGTTTTCAATAATATAGTTTAATTTTTTTGATTTAATTTTTGAGTTAACCATCTCTTTTGACATCTTAAAATATTTGCAATACTCGTCTATAGTTAGTCTCATAATGTCTCCGAAAGATTTTTGTTGATATTTTATCATAATAAAGTAATGTATGAAAGTTAGTTTAAATGAACCCTATAATATAATAGGGCAAATAAATTTTATAATAAAGAGTTTGAATATGGGTATTTTAGATATTGTTAAGCCGGGTGTACTATTTGGTGAGGATGTACAAAAAGTTTATGATTACGCAAAAGAGAGAGGATTTGCCATTCCCGCTATTAATGTTGTAGGGACTGACTCTATAAATGCTATTTTAGAAGCTGCTGCAAAAGTAAACTCTCCTGTAATAATCCAGTTTAGTAATGGTGGGGCTTCATACTATGCAGGCAAAGGCTTAAGCAACGAAAATGAAAAATCAGCAATAGTCGGCGCAATTTCCGGCGCCAAACATGTTCATATGATGGCAGAAGCTTATGGTGTAGCCGTGATTTTGCATACTGACCATGCTGCAAAAAAACTTCTTCCTTGGATTGATGCACTTTTAGATGCCGGTGAAAAACACTTTGCACACACAGGAAAAGCACTATACTCTTCACATATGCTTGATCTCTCAGAAGAACCTTTAGAAGAAAATATTGCTACATGTAAAGCTTATTTGAAACGCTTTAGTAAGATAGGCATGAGTATCGAGATAGAGCTTGGTTGTACGGGCGGAGAAGAAGATGGTGTGGATAATACAAACATAGATAATTCACTTTTATATACTCAGCCAGAAGATGTAGCTTTTGCATACAAAGAGTTAAATGAAGTCTCACCACATTTTACAATTGCAGCATCATTTGGAAATGTTCACGGTGTTTATAAACCGGGAAATGTATCTCTGACTCCTAAAATTTTAGACAACTCTCAAAAATATATTCAAGAAAAATTCAACACTAAAGAAAAACCGGTAAATTTTGTATTTCACGGTGGTTCAGGTTCCCAGCCGAGCGAGATAAAAGAAGCTATAAGCTATGGTGTTATCAAAATGAATATAGATACCGACACTCAGTGGGCAACTTGGATTGGTGTAAGAGATTACTATGAGAAGCACAAAGATTATCTTCAAGGACAAATCGGTAATCCAGAAGGCGAGGATAAACCAAATAAAAAATATTACGACCCTAGAAAATGGCTGAGAAGCGGACAAGAAACTCTCATAGCTAGAGTAGAAGAAGCTTACTCTGACTTAAATGCAAAAGATAAAAACTAAATTATTTTAAATCTTGATAAATATCCGAAATGCTTTTAGCATTCGGGTTTTTTATGTAATAGCTGTTTAAGAGTTGGTTTAATTTATTTAGATTAAATCTCCAAAAGCGCTCACTGTTAAAATCTTCATCTGTCTCCATTTTTACTAGCAGTTCATTTACATCTACTGCGCCGTGATTTTCTTTTATAACTTTTAACATTAAGTTCATAAGTTCGTCTTGTGATTCTTGTGTTGTGTCATCATCTGCAAGTGGTTTGTTTGGCAAAAATGCATAAATCTTCCATATACTCACAATAAGAAGAAGAATAAAAAATATCATCATTATCGTCGATGTGTTAAATTGCATGTTGTTCAACCTTTATTCATAATTGTATCATAAGAATTTAGCTAAAATAAGATTATGAACGATAAAATATTTACAAAACCGATAAAAAAACAGTTTGAATTTGATGAAGAAGTCGCCGCAGTTTTTGATGACATGTTGTCTAGAAGTGTACCGTTTTACAAAGAATCTCAAAAAATCACGGAATTTTTTGCCATGAAGCATTTAGAAGATGGTTCAATCATGTACGACTTAGGCTCATCAACAGCCTCTTTGCTTATAAATATTAGTAAAAAACTAAAATGTAAAGCGACATTGGTGGGACTTGATAATTCAGAGGCAATGTTGGAACAGGCAAGAAGAAAATGTCATGCACTTGGAGCTGATGTAGAGCTTGAAAATGCTGATATTTTAGAGTATGACTATAAAAAAGCTGATGTTTTTGTAAGTAATTATACTTTGCAGTTTATTCGCCCTCTTGTTCGCGAAGAGTTGGTAAAAAAAATAGCATTATCTCTTAATAAAGATGGTATTTTTATATTTAGTGAGAAGGTTATAAGCCACCACTCCAAACTAAATAAAGACTTGATTGAGTGTTATTATGATTTTAAAAAAGAGCAGGGATACTCAGAGTTTGAGATAAGTCAAAAAAGAGAAGCTCTTGAGAATGTTTTAGTTCCATACAGTGAAGAGGAAAACATAGCAATGGCTAAAAATTGTGGATTTTCTCACTGTGAAGTAGTTTTTCGCTGGGCAAATTTTGCAACTTTTATAGCTATAAAATAAACTTACTTCATATTTTGTCGTTAATTTACTTCAATGTACAGATGTACATTTTCATTAAATTGCCTAAAATTATTTTGTAATTTTAATTTATATTGATTGTACTTTTATATTTGGAAATAGTTGTCACTACCAGACATTACCCTCTGGTTCTGCCTCTTTGCCTTCAAATAGTTTGCCTATTTGCTTATAAGTAACAATATCGTCCTCGCCACAATCTTTGTGGTAGTAGCCCTGCATGTCGTAGTACTCTTTACAGTCGCTGTAGTATTTTGCAGATATTCCATGTTTATTTACACATCCAGAGAATAAAAGCAGTGTTGAGATAAGTAGTAAATATTTAATCATAATAGTTATTAAGCAAATAGTAATCCAGTTTTATAGCTAGACTTTAAAACTCTCTTTTGTTTTGCAATACTCTGTCAAAAAACACTCTTCACATTTAGGATTTTTTGCCTTACAGATATAGCGGCCAAAAAGAACCATTCCTTGATGGAGTGCATGAAGGTTGTTTTTAAATTTTTTAACAAGTGTTGCTTCTGTTTTAAGGGCTGTCTTGTCATCACTAAGACCAAGTCTATGTGAAACACGAAATACATGTGTATCAACTGCCATTAGATTTGCACCGGTGTACTCTATCATAACAACATTAGCAGTTTTTTGTCCAACACCGGCAAGAGTGACTAGTTCTTTTTCATTCATTGGTATTTCGCCATCATAAAACTCTACAACTCTTTTGGCCATTTCGACTATATTTTTTGCTTTGTTGTTAAAAAATGAACAGCTGTTTATGAGTGCTTTTACATCATCCAACTCTGCACTAGCCAAAGATTGCGGGTCAGGGTATTTCTCAAAAAGCGAAGGTGTCAAGATGTTTACTCTTTTGTCTGTGCATTGAGCTGAGAGTGCAACTGCTACAACCAATTCATAAGGATTTTTGTACTCTAACTCAGTCACTGCGTCACTGTATCTATCGATAAAAAGTTGATGAATTTCTTGAATTTCTTTTTTTGTTGCTTTTTTCATGAGGCGAATTATATACGAAAATATACTCTGTTTAATAATCATTAGTATAAAATCACTAAAATTTTTCAATTAAATAAGGAATTATAATGAACACAGTAACAAAACTAGTAACATCGTTAGCTCTATTATCTACTCTTTCAGCAGCACAAACTCTTGTAACGGTCAATGGTACTTCTATTACTCAAGAAGATGTTGACAGAGAACTTATGCAGGCAACTCAAGGTAGATTTAATCAAGTTCCGGTTGAAAAACAAGCAGAATTTAGAAAGCAGGTGTTGGAGCAGTTAGTTGCAAAAGAGTTAGTATATGATAATGCTAAAAAAACAGGTGTGCTTGATTCAAAAGATTTTAAAGATAGATATGACGAAGTTTCTCAAAGAATCAAACAAGAGATAGCAATACAAGTATGGCAAAAAAGAGAAGTAGACAAGATTGTTATTTCAAATGAAGAGATGAAAAAATACTACGACAACAATAAAGAAGAGTTCAATGATAAAAGTGCAGATGCTCGCCATATTTTAGTTGCAACTGAAGATGAAGCTAAAGAATTAGCTAAGCAGTTAAAAGGTTTAAAGGGCGATGCTTTAGTAAATAAATTTGCTGAATTAGCTAAGGCTAAATCTACCGGACCTAGTGGAATGGACGGCGGAAAACTGCCTACTTTTTCTCCAAGAGAAATGGTTCCTGAATTTAGTCAAGAAGCTTTTAGCATGAAAGTTGGAACTGTGTCAGCTCCTGTTCAGACACAATTTGGTTATCACCTTATTTATCTTGAAGCTAGAAAAAACAACCAAGTTTCATTTGCAGATGCAAAAGAGACTATAAACAAAAGATTAAAACTTGAAAAAGCAAAAACAGTAATGATTGCTAAGATGAAAGAACTAGAAAAAGAAGCAACAATCAAATAATTTTTATGCAAATAAACTCTCCAATCTCTAAAATAACTTTGGAGGGGAGAGATTTTTATGTAAAAAGAGATGATCTGATAGATCCATATCTCGCCGGAAACAAATACCGAAAACTTTACACTCTTTTACAAACACCCGCAAATAAATTCAGTAAAATAATCTCTTACGGTGGAACTCAGTCAAATGCCATGTTAGCAATTGCTGCAATGTGCAAAGCAAAAAAATGGAAATTTACCTACTATACAAAGCCAATAAGTCAAAACCAAAAAGATGAAAATATAGGAAATTATTTTCACTCTATAAAGCTCGGAATGCAACATGTAGAAATTGAGCATGAATTTTATAGAGATTTTATAGCTTCTTTGAGATTAAATCTGGACGAAAAGACTTTTGTTATTGACCAAGGCGGAGCAGTTCAACAGGCAAAAGAGGGCTTGAGAGTCTTGGCAGATGAGATAAGAGCTTTAAACTTACATGTCAAATCTTTAGCCACACCCTCAGGGACAGGCACAACGGCACTGTTTTTGGCTTTGACCCTTCCTGAGTACAAAGTATATACAACTCCATGCGTTGGAGATGTGGCTTATCTAAAGGAGCAGATGAGTATGCTTCATGATATTCCAAATAATTTAATTATTTTGAAGCCTGAAAAAAAGTATCATTTTGCAAAGCCGTACCTTGAGTTTTTAGAAATTCAAAAAAAACTTTTAGAATGTGAAATTGAATTTGATCTGCTTTATGCACCGGGTCTTTGGAAGTGTTTACTTGAACAAACTGATGAAGAGATTATTTATATTCACAGCGGCGGGGTAACGGGAAACGAGAGTATGCTTAAAAGATATGAGCAAAAAGGCTTAAAGCCTTAGCTTCACTAATAATTAGATAAAAGTAACCGTTTCGCTCAGCGGTACGCGCTCAGGCTTATATGAGTTTATCTTAGCATCTTTATCTTCATATCCTAAAACTACACTATACAAAAGCGCTAGATTCTCAGGTGTATTTAAAACATCTGCTACAACTTTTCCAAATTCTGTAGTTGAACCTTGTGGGCAACTATCTACTCCAAACTCCTGTGCGGCAAGCATGATTGTCTGCATATATGCACCGCAGTCTATTAAAGCACCTTGTGCACCATCAATATTTGCCTTGTCTGTAAAAATAAAAAAGACTGTTTGAGCGCCAAACCATCTAAAATTATTGTGCCACATCTTAGTGCGGGTATCATAGTCCTTTCTATCAACGCCCATAAGTTTATATAAACCGACACCGGTTTCTAAACGGCGTTTTTTATATGGAGCTACCCAGTTTAGAGGATAGTACTGAATAAACTGCTCATGCTCTACGCCACTGTTCATTTTGTCAATTATGGCATCACCGATATTTTTTAAAACATCTGTGTCGCTGATAGCGTAAGTTATCCATGGCTGCATATTTGCTCCACTTGGAGTCATTTGTGCAGCTTTTAAAATTTTCTCTTGAATGTCTCTTGCTACAGGCTTTGCTAAGTATGCTCTTTTTGACGAGCGGTTTGTTATTGTATTTATGATTGTTTGCATATAATAATCCTAAAAAATTAATATGTAATTATATTATAAATAATAAAAAGTTGCATTAGAGACAAGAGACTAAAAAGACTTGACAATGATACACTCAACTAGGTATAATATTACTGTAAATTAAATAAATAAGTTTCTCTGCGAAGCAGTAGCTTTAGTAAGAGGAATACTGTAAGGAATTCACTTCCTTGTAGGAGGAGATAATAATGAGTAATAATATTTTTGAAAAATTAACAAATAACATGACAGAAGCTATAGAGTCTTCTATATCATTGGCACTACACAACAAAAACCAAGAGGTCGAGCCGATACATTTTTTGTGGGCGCTATTAACAAATTCTAATTCTGTTTTAAATCAGATGTTCAATAAAATGAACATTGACAAGATAGCGATAGAGCTGGATGTTAAGAGTTTGAGTGAAAAATTGCCAAAATCTTCAACAGTCTCAAAAGATAGCATAAGACTATCAAAAAACTTTGTTCAGACACTGGAAAACGGTGCAGGGTTGATGACTAAAAACGGAGATAGTTTTTTAGCTGTAGATACATATATATTGGCAAACTTGAAAAATGAACCATACTCTACAGTATTAAAAAAATATATTGACATGTCAGAACTAGCTAAAAATATAGAGAGTTCTCGTGGCGGTGCAAAAATTGATTCTCAAAGTTCAGATGAGACTATGGAGTCTTTAGCTAAATATGGAATTGATTTAACACTACAAGCAGCAGAGGGCAGTCTTTCACCTGTTATTGGACGAGATGAAGAGATTACACGAATGATGCAGATACTTATTCGAAAAACAAAAAACAATCCTATGCTGCTTGGTGAACCGGGAGTTGGTAAAACAGCTCTAGTAGAGGGTCTTGCACAAAGAATAAGTGACAACGCTGTTCCTACTTCACTGCAGAATAAAAAGGTTATAGCTCTTGATATGAGTGCACTTATTGCAGGTGCAAAGTACAGAGGAGAGTTTGAAGACAGACTAAAAGCTGTAATAGATGAAGTAAAGCAGAGTGGAAATATTATACTTTTCATTGATGAGATTCACACTATTGTAGGAGCAGGTGCAAGTGAGGGTAGCATGGATGCGGCAAATATCTTAAAACCTGCATTAGCAAGAGGGGAGCTTCATACTATCGGTGCAACAACACTTAAAGAGTATAGAAAATACTTTGAAAAAGATGCGGCTCTTCAAAGACGGTTTTTACCAATTAACCTTGATGAGCCTACGGTTAATCAATCTCTTCAAATTCTTAGAGGAATCAAAGAGAGACTTGAAACTCATCATAATGTAACTATTACAGACAGCGCCTTAGTTGCAGCAGCAAGATTAAGTGACAGATATATAGCAGATAGATTTCTTCCGGATAAAGCAATTGACCTCATTGATGAAGCAGCAGCTGAACTGAAGATGCAGATAGAATCTGAGCCAAACGCTCTTAGTTCTGCTAAGAGAAAAAGTTCAGAGCTACATGTAGAACAAGAAGCACTGAAAATGGAGGATACTCCGGCAAATACTAAGCGGCTTGAAGAGATAAAAAAAGAGTTAGCAGATGTTGAGGAAGAGGTTAGAGATTTAGAGACTCGTTTTGCCAGCGAAAAAGAAGTTTTTGAAAAAATTTCAAGTATTAAAAATGATATTGAGAGCAAAAGAAGAGAAGCACAAACTGCCAAAACAAAATCAGAGTTTAACCGTGCTGCAGAGATAGAGTATGGTGAGATACCGGCTCTATTGGAAGAAGAGAAAAAAATAAACGAGAATTGGACAAAACTTCAGAGTGCCGGAACACTTTTAAAGAATTCTGTTGATGAAGAGGCAATAGCTTCTATAATATCTAGATGGACAAAAATTCCAGTTAATAAAATGCTTCAAGCAGACAAAGATAAAATCTTAAATGTTGAAGAGGAGTTAAACAAAGATGTAGTTGGTCAGACAAAAGCTACTCATGCGGTATCTCGCGCAATCAAGAGAAACAAAGCCGGACTTTCTGAGACTAATTCACCTATCGGCAGTTTTCTGTTTTTAGGACCGACTGGTGTTGGTAAGACACAGACCGCAAAAACATTGGCTAAATTTCTGTTTGATTCTGAAGATGCGATGATACGAATAGATATGAGTGAGTATATGGAAAAACACGCAGTATCTCGTTTAGTTGGTGCAGCCCCGGGATATGTAGGATACGAAGAGGGTGGACAGCTTACAGAAGCAGTTCGTAGAAAACCTTATAGTGTAATACTTTTTGATGAGGTGGAAAAAGCTCATCCAGATGTTTTTAATATTCTTCTTCAAGTTTTAGATGATGGAAGACTGACCGACAACAAAGGTGTTACGGTAGATTTTACAAATACTATTATTATTTTAACATCAAATATTGCAAGTGATAAGATAATAAATAACCAAGATTCTGAGGGGCTCCAAGATATGGTTATGGGTGAGTTAAAACAAGCCTTTAAACCTGAGTTTTTGAACCGTCTTGATGATATAGTAATCTTTAATGCACTTGGTCGCGAACAGATAGTTGACATTGTTGATATTTTCTTTAGAGATATTGCTAAAAAAGTAGAGCAAAGAGATATAGAGTTAACTTTAAGCGCTGATGCTAAAGCTTATATAGCAGAGGCTGGATTTGATCCGGTTTACGGAGCTAGACCACTTAAGCGTGCTCTGTATGAGATAGTAGAAGACAGACTAGCAGAGTTAATTCTTGATGGGACTGTAATGGAAGGCTCAAAAGTAAATTTTGATGTACAAAATAGTGAAATAAAAGTAACAGTATCGTAAATAAGATAGAGGTTATAATTTCAAAATGAAATATATATTATTTATAACATTTTTTACAATATCAATTTTTGCATGTACGGGTGACTGCTTGTCGTGTCACCCTAAGCTTCTTCCTACAATCAATGATGATTTAAGACATAAGCCTATGCTTACATGTATTAATTGTCACTCAGCAGAACCAAATAAGATGGCTGACTGCGGAAATGATTGTTTTGGATGTCATCCAATGTCAAAAATAAACAAGCCAAATGTAAGAGAACACGATGTGATACAAGAGTGTAGAGATTGTCATGTTGGAGAAATAGAGAAGCTTTTTGATATTTCAAACTCTCTTAATCAGTCCAATCAAGAGACATTAAAAGATTTTCTAAGTAAGTAAAACGAAACTTAACCGCTCTTTAAGTAAATCTTATGTAACATTGCGGACTTAATTTTAAAGAAGGATATGTCTATGAAAAGAACATACCAACCTCATAATACACCGAGAAAAAGAACTCACGGTTTTAGAGCTAGAATGGCAACGAAGAATGGTCGTAACATAATTAATCGTCGTCGTGCTAAAGGTCGTAAAAGATTGACTGTTTAGGCAATTTTTACACGCTGAAACAACATCGGGAGTTTCAGTATATATATAAAAAAGCAAAAGACTCTCACTCTAGCAGTGTAGTACTTTTTTTTCTTCCCACTCACAACATTCACAAGGTGGGATTTACAGCAACTAAGAAAATTGGTAATGCTGTAAAAAGAAATAGAGCAAAGCGAAGGCTAAGAGCTCTTTTTCGTGAATTTTCTCCAATGCTTAAAGATGGCACATATATTTTTGTAGCAAAACAATCAATTATTGAAATTACTCATGAAAAACTAAAAAATGATTTTATAAAAGTTTTAAATCGCTCTAACGCACTTAAGAAAACTTAGATGATTAGAAAGTTTTTACTAAAAATCCTATGGATTTATCAGAAGTTTTTTACCCTTATAGGTTTTGGAAGTTGCAGATTTTACCCATCTTGCAGTGAATATGCAAGAATTCATTTCGAAAATAATTCCATTTCAAGTGCTTTTTACCACACTTTAACTAGAATACTTCGTTGTAATCAATTATTTGAGGGTGGCGTAGAGTATCCACTACTTGACAAACTCTCTTTAAAGCCCACAGAAATAGGGGTTGATTCTATAAAATATTGGTTGGTTCCAAATAAAAAAAACCGTTTTTATATTATAAAAAATTTTTCATATAAAGGGTGACCGTGTTAGACAAAATGACACCAAATCAAAGATTAATGGTAGCAGTGCTACTTTCAGTTGTATTTTTCGTAGTTTATACAGCAATTTTTCCACCAGAGCAGCCAGAATTGGCACAGACACAACAAAAAAATACTCAAAATGTAGAGCTTAAACAAAATGTGCAAGCTTCAGTTACTCCTCAAGCTTCAAGTGTTGATAGTGTAGTAGGCCATGAAATCTCAACAGATGAGAAAATGGCAGCAAATGATTTAAGTACATTAGTGACTGTTACTAATAAAGATTTTATACTTAAGATGGATACACTCGGTCGTATATCTTCAAAAGAGTTACTTCAAGCCAAGTACAATGACAAAGAAGACCAGCATGCTCAGTTGATTCCTGCAACAGGTACAAAACCGCTGTTTATTAGATTTTTAGATACAAATCTAAATGATGAAGCAACAAAAGTAGCTTACACGGCAAATGTTTCAGAAATTTCTCTTGATGATAGTCCTAAAAAAGTTACTTTAACTCAGAAATTATCGAATCTTACTGTTACAAAAGATATAACTTTTTATACTGATGGTCATTATGATGTTAAAGTCTCGCTATCTGATGATAAAAGATATTTTATCTATTTAGGTCAAAGACCACAAATTACAGAGCAGATGATGACAGTCTCAGGAGCTATGGTTTATACTGATGATGAACTTGTAACTATCATTGAAGATGGCGATGCTGAAGGTAGAAAAGCTTTTAGCGGTGTTGAACTTATCTCTGCATTTGATCAGTACTCTGCATCAATTATGTATGGATTTTCTAAAGACACAAATATTATAGTTGAAAGAGACAGAGACAATAATCCGGTAATATATTTTGAAGCACTACAAAATATGGACTTCAACGGTTACCTCGGTCAAAAAAACTATAAGACTCTAAAGAGTATTAACCCTGTTTTAACCAATGCCATAGAATATGGTTGGTTTACTTTTGCTTCTAAACCTCTGTTTCAGCTGTTATCATGGCTACATGGAATCTTTGGTAACTGGGGTTGGTCTATTATTGCTCTTACTATTTTGATTAGAGCAGTTCTTTATCCGTTGACATACAAGGGTATGGTCTCTATGCAAAGGCTTAAAGAGATTTCGCCGCAAGTTAAAGCTGTCCAAGCAAAATATAAAGGCGATCCACAGCGTATGAACGCCGCAGTTATGGATTTATACAAGAAAAATGGAGCAAATCCTCTTGGTGGTTGTTTGCCGATGCTTCTTCAAATTCCTGTATTTTTTGCGATTTATCGTGTACTTTTAAATGCAGTTGAACTTCAAGGTGCTGAGTGGGCTTTATGGATAGACGATTTATCAAGAATGGATTCTACTTTTATATTGCCAATTCTAATGGGTGCTTCAATGTACTATCAACAAAAAATTACACCAAGTAACTTTACTGACCCAATGCAGGAAAAAGTGTTTAAATTTTTACCGATTATCTTTACTTTCTTCTTCTTGACATTCCCGTCTGGACTTGTACTTTACTGGTTTATAAATAACATGTTCTCAATAGGACAACAATTTATTGTAAATGCACAGTTTAAAAATGCAAAAGATGCAGAGATAGCTGTTAGTGACCATGCTAAAAAAATGCAACATAAAGAGATAGAACAAGAGAAGTCAGAAAGCAAAAATTCAAAAAAATCTTCTGGAAAAAAAGATGATTAAGATAGTATCGGTATCTCTAGAAGAAGCTTACAAAGATGCTGCTTCTAAACTAGAGTGCTCTGTAACAGAATTGACAATAGAGGTGGTGCAAGCTCCAAGCAGCGGATTTTTAGGACTTTTCAAAAAGAGTGCTATTATAGTTGCTGCAAAAAAACCAACTGTTTCTGATAAAGCAGAAGTAGATTTGGATACCTCTGCAAAGTCTAATAAAGGCACAAAAGCTAGTAGATTAGAAGAGTCTGGCACAGAGTCAACATCAAAGATAAAAGCTAAACCAGAGAAAGAAAAACAAAAAAAGAAACCTAAAGAAGATAAAAAGAAATCAGAGCTAAATGTTTTGAACGATACTATCATGCCAGAGTCATTTGTAAGTACTCAAGATGATGAAGACTATGATATGGCAGATATTAATTTCACAGCAGATTATGACGAAGATGATTCAGCACAAGAGCCAATCCAAGATACGGTGAGAGCATCAGAAGTTGCAAAAACAATAGAAAAAGAGATAAATACTCTTTTTAGTCACACATGTTTTGAAATTGACAAAATTGATGTTAATGCCTATGATGAAAACACACTTTTAGTAGAGTTTAAAGGTGAAGATGCAGCGCTTCTTATAGGTAAAGAGGGTTATAGATATAAAGCTTTGTCTTACATGATATTTAACTGGATAAATACAAAGTATCAATTGCAGCTTCGCTTAGAGATAGCAGAGTTCTTGAAAAATCAAGAGGAGTCTATAGGAAGGTACCTTGTAGGTGTTTGTGAAAATATTGATAGAGACGGAAGAGCACAGACTAAAATACTTGATGGTGTTTTAGTTCAAATAGCACTTAAGGAACTTCGCGCCAAGTATCCAAACAAGTATGTAGCAATCCGCTCTACTCGTGATGGGCTTAAATTTATCATTATAAATGATTATAATAATTAAGCTATGAACCATACAATCAGTGCCATAGCAACAGCTAATGGCATAGGCTCTATCGCAATAATCCGTATAAGCGGAGATAGAGCCTTAGAAATAGCAAAAAAACTCTCTCATAAAAAAGATTTTACTCCAAGATATGCTACTTTAACCAATATATATAATTTTAGCAATGAACTGATTGATGAATCTATAGTTATTTACTTTAATGCACCTTTTTCTTTTACTGCCGAGGATGTTGTAGAGATACAGTGCCATGGTGGTTTTATAGTTGCTCAGAGCATTTTAAAAGCCACACTTGCTCACGGTGCGAGACTTGCAACAGCCGGTGAATTTAGCAAGCGTGCTTTTTTTAATGGCAGAATTGATTTAAGCGAAGCAGAAGCAATTGCACAACTTATCGAAGCAAAAAGTGAAGATGCTGCAAAAATTCTAGCAGCTCAAATGAAAGGCTCACTCAAAGAGTATATAGAGAAAATTAGAGATGAAATAATTCATATACTCGCATATTCAGAAGTCAGTATTGACTATGCTGAAGAGGATTTGCCAGAGGATTTGGTTTTACAAATCCAGACAAAACTAAATGAGCTTAAAAAATCTCTTGATTCAACTCTGTTGGCAAGCAAGGCAAGAGAAGGTCTGATGCAAGGTTTTAAAGTAGCAATTGTCGGAAAACCAAATGTCGGAAAAAGCTCACTACTAAATGCACTACTTAGTTATAACCGTGCTATAGTCAGTGATATTGCAGGAACTACAAGAGATACGATAGAAGAGCAGGTAAAGATTGGAACACATCTAATCCGAATAGTGGATACGGCAGGGATAAGAGAAGCAAGTGATGAGATAGAGCGCATAGGAATAGAGCGAAGTCTTGAAGCCATAGAACAAAGTGATATAGTTATTGCACTTTTTGATTCTTCTCGTGAATGTGATGGTGAAGATGAACAGATAATCTCTTTAATAAAATCGCATGCCAAAAATAAACATGTTTTACATGTAAAAAATAAGATTGATTTAGCCCCTAAATTTGTACATGTAGATATTAATTTTGATATGGAGCTAAACTCTAAAGACAGCGTAGATGAGCTAGTAATAGCGCTAGAAAATATTATGAACAAAACAAATACTTCTGATGAGATGATGCTGATATCTCATAGACAGATATCAGCGGTTGAAAATACACTTAAAAATATACAAGAAGCACTTTTTCCACTACAAGACCAAGAGTTGGAGATATTTTCTTTTCATCTAAATGAGGCTGTAAAAGAAATGGCTTCAATAACAAGACCTTTTGAAAATGATGAGATGCTTGACAAAATGTTTGGCTCTTTTTGTTTAGGAAAATAATATCAAATATATAGCTATTGATTTGGGGCTTAAAAGAATAGGTCTAGCATATTCTGCACACAAAGACATTGTTACTCCACTGCCATCAATAATTCGCAAAAATCGTAATCAAGCCGCTGATGAAGTTAAAAAGGTTATAAAAGAGTGGGAAATTGATGCAGTTGTTATCGGTGTGCCTCTTGGTGGAAGCAGTGAAGATGAAATGAAACGGCGCATAGCACATTTTATGAATCTTGTCTCTTTTGAGGGTGAAGTTTTTTATCAAGACGAAGCCGGAAGTTCTAAAGAAGCAGAGTCTATGATAAAAGGCGAGATGAAACATCTTCGTGACGGCAGAATCGACTCTATCTCTGCAATGATTATTTTGCAGAGGTTTTTAAGAACAAAATCTTCTAAGAGCTAATCAACCCTGTTTATATTTAAAAGTACTTTTTTTAACAAAGAGGCGAAGAGCTTTTTTTCCTCTTCGCTAAAAGCTTCAAAGTATTTACTGCACTCTTTTGAAATCTCATTAAGTGATTTTAAAACAATATCTTCTCCGCTTTGTGTAAGGCAGACAAGCATACATCTCTTGTCATTTTCATCTTTTTTTCTGTAAATAAAACCTTTAGCCTCAAGTTTTTTTAAGACCTTTGTCATACCACCTGAAGAGAATATAGTCAAATCATAAAGTTGAGTTGGAGAGAGTATTTTTCCGTGTGTAAAGAGTGAGGCCAAAACATCAACTTCGGAGTTTAACATGTCAAACTTCTCTTTTAAAAAACTCTCAGCATGAGCAAATACTGTTTTTTGAATGAGAGCTATTGGAAAAGTCATTAAAAAAACTTCTGGAAACTCTCCGTTACTGACTTTGTCGTAAAAATTCGTTATAAGGTCTGTATGTACTCTGTTTTTTTTCATAGCAGAATTATAGCCAAAAATATATCTTTCTGGCAAGATATATTTAAGAGTGAATGTGATATTATTGTTCTAAAATAATTAAGGGAGCTTTTGTGAGATTTTTATTTCCACTGCTGTGTCTGCCTGTTTTTTTATACTCTTACACGCTTGATGAGCTCATAGAGTTGTCTCAAAAAAATAGAGTTGTAGAGTCTGCTGTGCATATCGTAACTGCAAAAGAGAAAGGTTATGAAAGCACTAAGAGTTCATATCTGCCTTCATTAGAGCTTGGTGCGACTTATCAAAATGCATATGAAGAGAGCGTATCACTTGCAGAAAATTCAATAAAAGTTCAAGCGAGTCTAAAATATACTCTTTATGACGGCGGTAAAAAAGGAAGCCTTTATAAGCAGCTCAAATCAGGCATAGACTCAAGTAAAGAGAGTGTTGAAGCAATAAAAAACAGCATCTCTCTTGATGTTTCAAGGCTCTATTTTGAATTTATGGCATTAAATGCAGACAAGCAAGCCACCCAGCAAGAGATTGAACAACTCAAAGCTGAATTTCGTAGGTTAGAGCTTTTTTATGAGTCGGGTTCTGTGACAAAAGATGAGCTCGATAAGATTGATGCGACACTCAAAGGTGCCCTTGTATCGCTTTATGAAATTGACCTTGAGAGAGAAAAAATTCTTCATGCTCTTGAGTACTTTACAACACAAAAAGTTGATACTCTGCAAAGCGGTGCAAAAATAAACCTTGCAGATGAGGGTAGTGTTGGTGTAAGACATGATATAAAATCACTAGAGCATGATGCCGCTGCACTTTTATATGAAGCAAAAGGTAGAGAAAGTGAAAATATGCCCAAAGTCTATTTTGACAGTACGCTAAGTTACAGCGACTACTACTTTGATAATAAACCGGCAACTAATTTTTTAGTAGACACACAAAATATTGCTATGATTTACGCTTCTTGGAATATTTTTGATTTTGGATCAACTACTAAAAGTTATGAGTCCAAATATGAAGAGTATTTAAGTAAAAGAGTAACTATTGAACATGAAAAGCATAAAGCGGATGTTGATTATAGACTTGCAAAAAAATCACTAGAGATTGCCAAGCTAAAAATTGCAGCAACAAAAGCTGCTCTTGATGCTGCAACATCTGCATATGAACTTATCAAATTTAAGTACCAAAACGGAACTATTGATAATGTCGCATATCTTTTAGCGCTTAGTCAAAAATATGATGCCGCAAGAAATCATGAAAGAGCGTTATATAATTTAGAGATTAAAAAAGCAGAGTTAATTTATTACAGTGCAAAAGATATTAAGGAGTTTTTATAGATGAAAAATTTAGCATTATTGTTAGTAGTGATGTCACTACTTTTTATAGGGTGCAGTGATGAAAAAAACGCTGCCTCAACTCAGTCGACAATGCCTAAGATGCCGCCACTGCCGGTAAAAGTTCAAATAATCAAATATGAAAAAGTTGATTTCACAAAAAGTTATTCTGCTGTATTAAAACCCTTCAAAGAAGTGGATATTGTTGCTAGAGTAAGAGGAATTTTACAAATAAAGAATTTTACAGAAGGAGCATTTGTAAAAGAGGGTGAGATTATTTACGAACTTGAAAAAGATGAGTATAAAGCTGCACTTGATGAAGCAAAAGCAGCATTTTTAAAAGCCGAGGCTAACTTCAACAAAGCTGCAAATGATTGGGATAGAGGTAAGTATCTATTTAAAAACAGCGCAATAAGCAAGCAGCAAAGAGATGAGCTTTTATATGCTTTTGATGACGCAAAGGCTGAGGTGCAAAAGGCAAAGGCGATAGCTCAAAAGGCTGAGCTAAATTATAGTTATACAACCATTAAAGCTCCTATAAGCGGCATGATTGGAATGAGTAATAGTGATGTGGGAAGTTATATTGACTTTGATGCGCAAAATGCAAATCTTGCTACTATCACTTCCTTAGAGAGTATATATGCTGAATTTTCCGTACCAAGTGTTGATATATTAAAATATAAGGCGCAAATAAAAACAGGTGCAGAAGTTACCATTAACCTTGGTGCAAAAAAATATATCGGTATAGTTGATTATATAGCTCCAAAACTAGATCTTAAAACAGATACTCTTTTGCTTAGAGCGACTTTTAAAAATCAAAACAAAGAATTGGTTGTAGGCTCTTATGTTGAGCTTAGTATGGATGGGTTTAGCTATGAAAATGTTGTAAAAATCCCGCAAAATGCACTTATAAAAACTCCTGAAGCGTTGATGGTTTATGTTGTTAAAAATGGCGAAATATCTATGCGCGCAGTTGAAGTTTTACAAGTAACAGATGGTTTGGCATTAGTCTCTAAGGGCTTAAATGAGGGAGAAAGCATTGTAGTAAGCAACATAGCAAAACTAAGACCAAAGAGTAAAGTAGCTATTATGGAAGGCAATTGATATGTTTTCTGCTTTTTTTATAAAAAGACCTATTTTTGCATCTGTAATTGCTATTATTATCGTACTTGCAGGTATTATCTCAATGATGTCTCTGCCTATTGGAGAGTATCCAAGAGTAGTACCGCCGCAGATAGTTGTTTCAACTTCTTATCCGGGGGCTAGTGCCGATACTATCTCTAAAACAGTTGCAGCACCTCTTGAACAAGAGATAAACGGAGCAAAAGATATGCTCTATATGAGTTCTCTTTCCGCAGATAACGGAGTTCTTAGTATAAGTATATTTTTTGAAGTTGGAACAAATCCTGATGATGCAAAGATAGATGTAAACAACCGTGTTCAAGCCGCACTCTCAAAACTTCCCGAGCAGGTTCAAAGACAAGGTGTAAGAGTTGCTGAGAAATCGCCGGATATGCTTCAAGTGGTTATCTTATACTCTCCCAAACAGACAAAGGATGTGACTTATCTCTCTAACTATGCTCTTATGAATATTGTTGATGATTTAAAAAGAGTCAAAGGGGTGGGTGATGTAACAATTTTCGGTGCAAAAGATTACTCGATGAGAGTCTGGATTGACCCGTTAAAACTCAAGAAGTATTCGCTTACTGTAAATGATTTGGTTTTGGCAATAAGAGAGCAAAACGAACAATACGCAGCAGGAAAACTATCTGCTGAACCGGTATCCGCAAATGAGATGTTTACCTATACACTTGAGACGCAAGAGAGGTTTAGCGACCCTTCGGAGTTTTCAGAGATTATTGTAAGAGCAAATGAAGACGGAAGTTCTCTTAAACTTAAAGATGTCGCTACGATAGAGCTTGGTTCTCAAAGCTACGCAATGAAAAACAAACTAAACAACTCACCTGCCGTTCCGGTGGCAATATTTTTGCAAAGCGGTGCAAATGCAATTGAGACTGCAAAAAATATAAGAGAAACTGTTGCTTCAATAAGCGAGAACTTTGTTGAAGATGTTGAATATGAGATACCTTATGATATTACGGAATTTGTGGAACTCTCAATAAACGAGGTTATTAAGACTTTTATAGAAGCAATTATTCTGGTTGTACTTATTATATATCTATTTTTACAAAATTGGAGAGCTACCCTTATACCTATCTTGGCTGTTCCTGTTTCAATTATCGGTGCTTTTGTAGGGATGTATATATTAGGTTTTAGTATTAACCTGCTTACTCTTTTTGGGCTTGTGTTGGCAATTGGGATAGTTGTTGATGATGCGATTATTGTTATAGAAAATGTTGAGAGACATATAAAAGAAGGACTCTCGCCAATGGAAGCTTCATTTGTGGCCATGAAAGAGGTCTCAGGTGCGCTTGTTGCAATTGTGCTTGTTCTCTCGGCGGTATTTATTCCCGTTGCGTTTTTAGGCGGGCTTAGTGGTGAGATGTACAGGCAGTTTGCCGTGACCATAGTTATATCTTTGGCAATATCGGGGCTTGTGGCGCTTACTCTTACTCCTGCACTTTGTGCACTGATGTTAAAACCGACACATAAAGAGCCAAAGTACTTTTTCAAATGGTTTAACAATTTTTTTGAATTTGCTACAAGAGGATACTCAAAAGCTTTAAAACTGACTATAAGATATGCATTTTTAAGTATGCTTCTTTTTGGCGGACTTATATATATAACTTATGACATGTTCAATTCTTTAAAGACAGGTCTTGTTCCTACTGAAGACAAAGGTACGGTCTTTGTATTTAGTTACAATCCTCCAGGTTCATCTCTTAGCAGAACAGATGCTTTGACTTCTGAGATTTATGATATTACTTCAAAAGACAAAGAGAGTATAAAAAATATAGTTCAGTTTGCCGGGATAGATTTTGTAACTTTTTCACTTAGAACAAATTCGGCAGCTACAATTTTAAAATTACAGCCATGGGATGAGAGAAAAGAACCGCATCAGCATGCATCATATATAGCTTCGCAAATGGGTAAAAAACTCTCTGCTACAAGTGATGGTTTCTCTTTTGGTGTTGTACCCCCTCCCATTAGGGGCATGGGTATAGCAGGCGGATTTGATCTATATGTTCAAGATAGAACGGGCGGTGATATTAAAGAACTTCAAAAATATGTAAATGAAATTATCAAAAAAGGTAATGAGAGAGAGGAATTAGCAGGAGTAAGAAGTACTTTAAATACTAATGTACCAAAATACAAGGTTATTGTAGATAGTGCAAAAGTTAAGTCTAAAGGGGTTGATTTAGACCATGTTTATCAGACTCTAAATGCAACACTTGGAAGTTATTATATAAACGATTTTAATCTTATGGGCAGAACATATATGGTAAATATGCAAGCTGAGGAGTCGTTTAGAAAAAGTCCTGATGATTTAAATAAAATATATGTCAGAGATAACAAAGGCGAGATGCTTCCTATTAGCTCTTTTGTAGAGCTAAAACAGATAGTAAGTGCTGATTTGGTTGAGAGGTTTAACCTCTTTAGTGCGGCTAAAGTCTCAGGTCAACCTGCTCTTGGTTACAGCTCTGGAGATGCACTAAAGGCCATAGAAGAAGTCACAAATGAGGTTCTGCCTCAAGGATATACTATTAGCTGGATTGGAACGGCATATCAGGAGAAGCAGATTTCTAGTGCAGGAAGTATGGCTTTTATATTTGGCATAATCTTTTTGTATCTAATTTTAGCTGCTCAGTATGAGAGATGGCTTATGCCAATATCTGTTATATTGGCAGTACCGTTTGGAGTTTTTGGTGCGGTTGTAGCTAATCACATAAGAGGACTTGAAAATGATATATATTTTCAGATAGGTATCCTTGTTTTAGCAGGACTCTCGGCTAAAAATGCAATCTTAATTGTAGAGTTTGCAATGCAAAAACAAGAGCAGGGAATGAAGATATATGATGCGGTTATCGAGGCTGCAAAAATTCGTCTGCGCCCGATTATTATGACTTCACTTGCTTTCACACTAGGAGTTATTCCACTTGCTTTGAGTAGTGGAGCAGGAGCGGCAAGTAGGCATTCTATAGGAACTGGAGTTGTGGGTGGAATGTTAGCAGCTACTTTCTTGGCTATAGTGTTTATTCCACTTTTTTATGTTCTTGTCTCAAAGTTTAGAAAAAATAGCTAAAATGACATGTAGAGTGTTATTTTAGCTTGAAATTTTAGTTATAGAGCTTTAAAAAAAATAGCAGCTTCTTCTTCATCATCTTCAAGATTAGATTTCTCAAAATCATCATCATTGGCAAGTTTGTCTTTAACTATTTCTTGACAGTATTTAAATAAAATATCTTTTGCCTGTTCGTTGTTGCTTAAAAAACCAAAGCCACTAAATTGGTAAGGTTCTTCTTGCTCTATACAAAGAATAATTCCGTCTGCCTTTTCTTCTAAGACTTCAACTAACTCTCTGTAAGTCACATTGAATTCAGTTATATTCCAGCCAATCTCTTCTAAATCTTTGTTTGAAAATTCTGCAACACCATCAGCTGTTGTATCATCATAACTAGCAAGAGGAGTGTTGATGGCAATAAGTTCTTGCCAATTAGAAAATGCTTTGATTAAAACTCTATCATCTGAAACGACAATTTGATATTTTGGACCAAAAGCTTTTTCAATCTCTACATCTTTATCTGGAATTCCACTGTAGATTAAAATATCACCTTCACTATATGGTTCTGTTAGAATTTCACCGTAAATATTGATAGCAAAAGTCTTTTGAGAATCTATTGCTTTTTTAAGTTCATCTGTATTTGCGGTAATAATTTCTTTAAATAAATTGAATTTTTTCATAATAATCCTTGATTTCTTTATGACATTATAAAAGTTTTTGCTTTATTCTAGTATAATGCCGAAAATTATTTAAGTACTTAAGCTTAAAATTATCAAGGGAAAACAATGGCATTAAATGT
>NZ_JAPHUF010000023.1 GCF_026196735.1 Sulfurimonas sp. | reverse complement strand
TTTTTGCCAATACTCTCTCTAATAATGCCTTCTAACATATTAAATCCTTAATTAAAAAATGTTTGGAATTGTACCTCTTTAAGCTTTAAATGTAGTTAAAACTCACTACTTCAAATCAAAGATATCTTCATCCATTGTTCCGGAGGTATCTTTAGGTTTTGGTTTAGTATTTAAATCAGAAGATATGCTATTATTTAATCCACTCATTTTTAGCTCTAAATCAGCAGCGCTGGTTGCATAATCTTTAGCTTTTTCTTTTGTAATAATACCTGAGTTATATAATTCTAAAATATGTTGATCAAAGCTTTGAGATTTATAATGTTCTCTACCTTTTTCAATTGCATCACGAACTTCATAGTCACGATTTTCATTAATCAATTTTTCAATCATAGGAGTCTTTACAAGTACTTCCATTGCTGCAACTCGCTTGTCATCTACTGTTGGAATAAGCCTCTGTGATATAATCCCTTTTAGTACTCCAGCAAGAGAAAGACGAACACGATTTTGCTCATCAGTTGGAAACATTGCAATAATACGGTTAATTGTCTCTTTAGCATCAATAGTATGCAGAGTCGAAAATACCAAGTGACCAGTATCAGCAGCATGAAGTGCAAGTTCTACAGTTTCACGGTCACGCATCTCTCCAACGAGAATAATATCCGGATCTTCACGCAATGCTGCACGAAGGGCTCTATCAAAAGAGAGGGTATCTTGGCCGACTGAACGCTGATTTATAATACATTTTTTATCTTTGTGAACAAACTCAATAGGATCTTCAATTGTAATAATATGCTTATGCTGATTTAGATTTATTTCATGTACCATGGCTGCTAGCGTAGTAGACTTACCACTACCTGTTGCTCCTGTTACAAGTACAAGACCACGACCTTCGTTTGTAAAACTTCTTATTACTTCAGGAAAACCCATTTTTTCAAATGTAGGTATCTCCATCGGGATAACACGAAATACAAAAGATGGACCATCTGTTTGAAAGAAAATATTTACACGAAAACGATTTCGTTCATCAAATTGATACACTAAATCGACCTCTTTATTATCCACAAACTCTGCAAATCTACTTCTTAATATCTCTTTTGCAAGCGTCATCGCTTCTTCTCTTGTATAAATACTTCCAGAAAAAGGCACTATCTTGCCATTTATTCTTGCACGGATTACGCCATTTGCTTTAACATGTAAATCACTACCGCCATTCTCAATCAACTTTTTGAGATATGCTCTTATCTTTTTTAACTGCTCAAATGTTAATTTACTTACATCAACTTGATTTCCAACCACCTCACTCATAATGCCTCCAATATATCTCTAAATGCTTCTTTAAATGCTTCTAAGCCATCAGCTATCTGCTTATCTAAAACAGAATTAAAATCTATACCTAAACTTTCTATCTTTGCAAAATGCTCTTGTATAATCTTATCAGAAACAGGCAAAGCACTATCTTTAACTCCATGTTCATGAAAAGCTTTTATTGTTTCTATCGGTGCTGTATTTACACTGTTGTATGCTAAAAGTTTTTCTATATAGTAATGTGCCGCCAATGAATCATCTTTTACACCGGTACTTGCAAAAAGTGTTCTGCAGCCACTAACTTTCATTTTTTCTACCTCAGCATAGATATCAGCACTGTTATATATTCCGCTTAGTGCTACATCTACACCATTTTTTGCTAACTCTGCATCTAGTGCTCTATCAACGCGGCTAACAAAAACACTTATAACAGTGTCAACATTTGAGCCATGTTTTTTTACCCCTGCATCAAAAGCTTTAGCACAAGCCACAGCCTGCTCTTTTTTAAATATAAGTGTTGCGTTAACCGGTATACCGCATGAAGTCAGCTCTTGCATAGCCTTGTATCCAGCAGTTGTCGCCGGAACTTTAATCATTACATTTTTGCGGTCTATCTCAGCAAAAAGTCTTTTTCCTTCGGCAATTGTTGCATCTGCATCATCACAAAGACACGGGTCAACTTCTATACTGACATAGCCATCATCCTTAGCATCATAAAGTGGTTTTAATATATCTGCTGCTTTTTTTATATCATATATTGCTACTGCTTCGTACTTCTGTTTTGGCGTTAGTGACTCCAAAGATGACAACTGCTCTTTGTATGCGTTTGAGTTTAAAATAGCATTTTTAAATATCGCCGGATTTGAGGTTGCTCCGTTGATTACTCCGCTATTTATTAAATCTTTAAATTCATTGTCTAAATAGTCTCTCTCGATAAAATCTGCCCAAAGCGAAAATTTTAAATCTTTTATATACATGGCTTTAGTTCCTAAATAACTTTTCATCTATTATAGCCCAAAAAATCTCAAACTTTTTTAAATTAAACAAAAGTAATATATGAACCCCACTCAAGGCATACATTACTTCACTGCTAATAAAGGGAACCTTATCTAAAATATCAAAAAAAAGATAAAGCTCAAAGAGCAGCTCATCATAGATATTTAGGTTGATTATAACTAATATGATGGCTATATATACAAAAAAATGTACTAAAGAGAGGTTATTATGCTTACGATACAAAACATATAAAACAAGTAATAAATTTATAAAATAAAGAGTATAAAAGCTAAAAGAAAAAACAAGTATCAACTCTACATGTAAAAGCAGCGCATAGACGAAAAATATACTCTTGCTCATAAAATAAACATCAAGAGATATTTTTTGGAACTTTTATAATAACTGTTGTAAAATTTTCAGAAGTTTTTACATCAATTTTACCGTTAAACTGCTTTTGTATAATCATTTGGCTCATATAGAGTCCGAGTCCTGTTCCATTTTTACCTTTTGTACTAAAGTATGGCTCAAATAGTTTATTTAAGTTTTCTTCTTTAATACCTCCGGCGTTATCCTTAATAATCACCGAAATTTCCGCTTCCTCATCTTTAACATAAAGTTTTATAAATGGGTTTTGTAGCTTGGTATCATTGTGTGCATCAATAGCGTTATTTAATATATTAAGTATTACTTGAATAAACTCATTCATATATGTTTTAACAAATATCTTATCATTAACATCAATTTCTACATTTATGTCTGTCAGTCTAGAAGTAGCAAAATTAACTGCTTTTTGAAGCAGTTCATGAATTTCAATCTCCACTATTTCTTTATCTGGATGAAAATATGTTTGAAAATCATCAACAGTATCAGATAGGTACATAATCGTATCACTAATCTCACTTAATGCATCATCTATGTCTTCACTTTTAATTCCATCACCAAGTAATTTTTTAAACTGTAAATTTGCTATTTGTAGTGTTATTGTAGAGAGTGGTTGTCGCCATTGATGGGCTATCATACTAATCATTTCACCCATTACAGCCTGCTTAGACTGGGCTGTCAATAATTTATCCTTTTGAATAAGTTGTTCTACTTTATCTTGAACTTTACTCTCCAAAGACTCATTTAACTCTCTTAATTCAGCTGTTTTTGCATGGACTTGATCTTCAAGCTTATTGTTAAAATTACGCAATAGGGCTTGTTGTTCTAAAATTTTAAACTTCGCTTCATCTATTTTAACTTGATAAAAGTAGATAATTGTATGTACAAGAATCAAGACTACAGATAAATAAGTCAATTGATCAAGAGAGTATTTAACTTCTATAAAATTTTGAAATGGAGCTATAAGCAGCATAAAAACAAGAAAAATAATCCAAATCAATCCTTTTTTATTATCTTGCAAATATAGAAGAAGAATTGGATAAGTGAACAACCAGGTATGCTTCATAGCTTCTGGTTCAGCGATATATATCAAAAATAAAAACAAAAATGTAAATTGAGTAGTCAAAATTATAACAACCGGCTCAAAAAACTTACGATCTTTTCTAAGCAATAAAATCAACATAAAGTTCATAAATAAAACAGCAAGCTCTACAGGAACAAATTCTTTGGTATCTCTAAGTATATTGCCGACTATACCATATATAAGCCCTACGGTTGACAATAAGATACCAATATTAACCATTAAGTATCTACTTTTCAAATCCATCTGAAATTCGTCAAAAGTAAATCCACTAGTTAAAAAGTTATTAAATCTTTCTTTCATAAAAATCCTTTAACTATGGCAAATAAACTTTATCTAAAAGCTCATTGTACTCACTTTTAGCATTACTGTCTAAAGTTATTCCACCGCCACTTTTATAAATATAGCCATCTTTAGTCTTTTCTATAAAGCGAATCATTACCCCGCTATCTAGTGATATGCCGTCATAAACACCAAAAACACCACTAAAGAACCCTCTTTCATAATTTTCCACAATCTCAATTATATCTAAAGTACTCTTTTTTGGTGCACCGCTTATACTGCCAGCCGGAAGCAACGATTTTAAAATATCTCCAATTCTCTCATGCCAGTCAGCACCAACTTTTCCACTTATATGAGAACTTACATGTAGAAGTTTTTTCTCGCCGGCTTCTATTGTTTGAACATATCTAAAATCTTCAACTTTTACATCTTTTGCAACAATAGAGATGTCGTTTCTAAGCAGATCAACAACCATCACATGCTCTGCCATCTCTTTTTTATTATTTAAAATTGTCTCTTTGGCATTTGGATATGAGGCGTCTATAGTCCCTTTCATAGGATATGTATTGATTTTATTATCTTTTATCTGGATAAATTTTTCAGGAGAGAAACAGACAAATTCATCTTTATATCTCAATTTATAGTGAGCATTTGCACTATCATATATCTCTTTTAAAGTAAGTGGAGTTTTAATTTGTGTTGGTTGTGTTAAGTTTAGCAAGTAAGTATCGCCTGATTTTATCCTTTCTATGACATAATCAAACTTTTTTTTATACTCACTAAAATCGAGTGCTTTCTTATCTAGTTTATTAGTATGAGGCTTAAGGGCATAGTTCTCTTTTATACAAAACTCAACATCATTTTTTTCAAGTTCACTTATCGGTATGAGTATTAAGTTTTGAGCTTTAAAGTCACATATAAATAAAAAGGGTTCTCTTTTTTTACCAAGAGAATTCAAGTCATTAAATGTCATTAACTTTGGTAAATTAACTTTTTAAGAACAGCCATTCTTATGCAAACACCATTTGATACTTGATCTAAAACTTTGCATCTTTCATCAGCCAAAAGGTCATCAGATATATCAATGTTTCTATGCACAGGACCGGGGTGAAGTATCACTATATCTCTATCGCCGACTAGTTCAGGAGTTATACAAAAATCACTTGCATAATCTTTTAATGAAGCATAGCTTTGTGAGGAGTGCCTCTCTGTTTGTGTTCGCAAGCTCATTATCGCATCCACTTCATCAATTATACTTGCTAGAAAATGAGTAGTTCTCAGAGCTGTTTTTGGTAAAAATTGCGGAGGTGCGGCCAAGATAACTTCCATCCCAAATCTACTAAGTAATTCAATATTGGAGTTTGCCACTCTTGAATTTTTAATATCTCCTACAATCGCGATTTTTTTACCGCTCAAATCTTTAAAATGCTCTTTTAGTGTAAAAAGATCAAGAAGGGCTTGTGTTGGATGGGCATGCGCTCCGTCTCCAGCATTTATAATAGAGGCTTTTGTATGGTTAGATAGTATTTTTGGAACACCTGAATTTTCATGTCTGACAATAATGGCATGCGGACCCATTGCATCAAGATTCATTGCTGTATCTACTAAAGTCTCACCTTTTTTTGTAGAACTTTTTGCAACATCCAAGTGAACCATTTCCGCACCCAATCTTTTAGCTGCTATTTCAAAAGAACTTTTAGTTCTAGTTGAGTTTTCAAAAAAGAGTGTGATGATTATCTTATCTTTTAATATTCTATCAAATTCAGTGCCGTTTTTAATGTCCGCACTAAACTTTTTAGCATCTTGCAATATAGACTCTATCTCTTGTTTTGTGAAATCATCTGTGCGGATTAAGTGCTGCATATTTCTCTTTTATTAAAATAATTTAATTATTATACAAGACATCACAAATTGTGTCAATATTTTCATTAACTTTTAAAACTTCAAAACCTGTTTGTATAAAGTATGGCTCAGATACCGATGCAAAACTTTCATCATTTTTTTTACAGTTAAAAGCAACTACATGTATAATATTTTTATCATCAAGTGCTTTTTTACTGAGCAGTGTATCATTTATGCAGCCAAGTGAACAGTGAGTCACTAAAAGAGCGATAGCTTGTAGATATGTTATCATATCTATCATCATATACTCTTCATCGATTGGCACATATAATCCTCCTGCACCCTCTATAATCAATAATTCACATAGTTTCTCAAGTTTTTCAACTGCTGAGTCTATTTTTTTTAAATCAAGCCGAGTATTGTTTGATGCTACAAACGGAGCTGCTGGAAGTTTATAAGTAATAGGAACGATATCTTCTACATGTAGGTTTTCAAATTTATGGTTCAGCTCTTTTATACATGTCAAAAGTTCTTCACCGTCAAAGGCTTTTTTATCAACACCGGTCTCGATGAGTTTTATAACTCCGACTCTAATCCCTCTTGAAGCAAACTCCTTTAAAAGAAGTTTTGTTGTGTAGGTCTTACCAATATCCGTATTTGTCGCTGTTACAAAGATTCGTTTGACCATTATCTCTACTTTGATATAATTTAATAATATTAATTCATCAATTATAGGAAAATTATGGCAACGAATACAGATTTAGAGCTCATTGAAGAGACAAAAGTAAAACATCCTAAAAAATATAAAGTTTTAATTTTAAATGACGACTATACTTCTATGGAATTTGTTATTGATGTGCTTATGAGTATATTTCATAAAAGTTATCAAGAAGCAGAACTCATTATGTTAGAAGTACATAAAAAAGACAAAGGTGTTTGCGGTGTTTATACAAATGAAATCGCAGAGACAAAAGTAATGCAAGTGCACAAAAAAGCTAGAGATAGTGGTTTTCCACTTAGAGCAGAGATGGAGGAAGAGTAATGATAAGCCCGTCACTAAATGAAATTTTTCAAAAATCTATTCTATATGCAAAAGAGTTAAAACATGAGTATATAACTATTGAACATGTATTTTATCAACTTCTAAGTTCACCTCAGGGAGCAAAAATTATATTTGCCTGCGGTGGTGATGTAGATAAGATGAAAGAGCTGATTAAAAACTATATTTATACAAATATCGATCCTCTTCCGGCAGATGTACATGTAGATCCATTTGAGAGTGTTGCATTATCTAGGCTAATTGACAGCATGATCAAACATATACAAAGCTCCCAACAAAATGGTGCAGATATAGGTGATTTACTTGCTGCCCTTTTTGATGAAGAAAACACATTTACATATATGCTTTTAAAAGAGTATCATATTTCAAGACTTGACATCCTAGAAGTTATTTCTCATACTGATGAACAGGATGAGAGCAGCGACGATGATTCTTATTTAGAAAAATACTCGATAAATCTACTTAAAAAAGCTAAAGATGGAAAAATTGACCCCGTCATAGGTCGAGAAAATGAGATACAAAGAGTTACTCAGATTTTATGTCGCAGAAAGAAAAACAACCCCATCTTAGTTGGAGAGGCCGGCGTAGGAAAAACGGCTATAGCAGAAGGCCTTGCTCTAAATATTGTAGCTGGTAAAGTACCCCAAATCATTCAAAAATCAGAACTTTATGCGCTTGATTTAAGTGCATTACTTGCCGGAACAAAGTACAGAGGTGATTTTGAAAAAAGACTAAAAGGTGTTATGGATGAACTAAAATCAACTCCTAATGCAATCCTTTTTATTGATGAAATCCACACCCTTATAGGTGCCGGAGCGACAAGCGGTACAATGGACGCAGCAAACCAGCTTAAACCAGCACTTGCTTCGGGAGAACTCAGATGTATGGGTGCAACCACATTTGCCGAGTATAGAAATGGTTTTGAAAAAGACAAAGCACTAAGTAGAAGATTTGCAAAAGTAGATATAAACGAACCATCAGTAAAAACAAGCTACAAGATTTTAAAGGGCTTAAAAAGTAAGTATGAAGAGCATCACAATGTTATATATACCGATAAAGCTTTAAAAGCAGCAGTAGAGTTATCTAAAAGATATATAACAGATAGATTTTTACCTGACAAAGCGATAGATCTTATAGATGAGACAGCTGCTTCTTTTCATCTTAAAAAATCTAAAAAAAGAAGAGTTCAAGCTTATGACATCGAAAAAACAATATCAAAAATAATTGGAATTTCTGACTCAAAAGTTACTAAAGATGAAACTTACGCTCTTGAAAATCTAGAATCAGATTTACAAAAAAAGGTAATTGGGCAAGACAGAGCTGTTTTAGAAGTAGCAAAGGCTATTAAAATATCTAAAGCTGGATTAACACCACAAAATAAACCAATTGCATCATTTTTATTTTCAGGACCAACAGGTGTCGGAAAAACAGAACTGGCAATTTCACTAAGTAAAACTCTTGGTATAAATTTCGAGAGATTTGATATGAGTGAATATATGGAAAAGCATGCACTATCTCGTCTTGTTGGAGCACCTCCGGGCTATGTTGGGTATGAGCAAGGTGGTTTACTTACAGAGGCAATCAAAAAGCATCCATATACAGTTTTACTACTAGACGAAATAGAAAAAGCTCACCCGGATTTAGTAAATATTTTGCTACAAATTATGGACAATGCAACACTTACAGACAACAATGGATATAAAGCAAACTTTCAAAATGTAATTTTGATTATGACATCAAATATTGGAGCAACTGCAAGAAATGTAATGGGCTTCAATAAAGACAGTTCTATATCAAAAAATGAAGAGTTAAAGTCATTTTTCACTCCTGAATTCAGAAACAGATTAGATGCTATAGTTGAGTTTGGACAGCTAAGTATGGAGACGGTAAAAGGCATAGTAAATAAATTTATAGCTGAATTAAATCAAGATTTGAAAAAGAAAAAAATAACTGTATCTATATCGCCTAGAGCAACTGATTTTATAGCTAATAGTGCTTACTCAGTTGAGATGGGAGCAAGACCACTTAAGAGATATATCCAAGATAATATAACAAATAAATTGAGTGATGAGATACTCTTTGGGAAATTAAAAAATGGCGGCTCGGTACAAGTAGGTTTCAATAAAAAACTGATATTAAAATTTAAGGAATCAGAATGATTCTTCTCGCCAAAGGCGAAGCTTTTATTCTGTGCTTTGAAATGGCACAGAACACACGAGTGACTGAATATAACTTGGACTTGTTCAAGTTATATGAGATTAAATAGTAGTATGATTCCACAACTAAATAAATACAATTTTCATTTTCCTGATCCAAATAATGCAAATGAAGATGGTATTGTAGCTTGGGGTGGTGATTTAAATCCAACAAGACTTATCCATGCTTATCAAAACGGTATATTTCCATGGTATTCAAAAGATGATCCAATAATTTGGTGGTCTACTAACCCTAGGCTAATCATGGAATTAGATGACTTCAAGATTAGCAAATCACTAAAAAAAAGTATGAAAAAATTTGAGTATAAGTTCAATACCAATTTTCATTCTGTAATGCAAAATTGTTCTACTGTGCCAAGGAATGAACAAAATGGGACTTGGATTCAAAGTGAAACAATCGAAGCATATACTACACTTAATGGAATGGGAATAGCTCATAGTGTAGAAACATATATAGATGGAAAGCTTGTCGGTGGACTTTATGGCTTATCAATAGGTAAAGTCTTCTGTGGAGAATCTATGTTCTCATTAGTAAATGATGCTTCAAAATCTGCTTATGCAGTACTGATAAAACATTTAAAGCATTGGGGTTACGATTTTATTGATTGTCAAGTACCGACAGAACATTTAAAGAGTCTTGGAGCAAAAGAAGTTTCTAGAGAATATTTTTTAGATAGGCTAAAAAAAGTAAATTTTGATGATATAAATAATATTTGGGAAATTGATAAAAGTTTAATTTAATTGATTTATATAGTTGTAAGATAGAAATCTACTTCGAAGAAGATAGTTTTTTTCCAAAACAGTTATCTTTTTAAATATTGCGAAGTGTGCATTAAGTACATGAGTAAAGTTTAAAAAAATAAATTTGAAGTAAAAA
>NZ_JAPHUF010000009.1 GCF_026196735.1 Sulfurimonas sp. | reverse complement strand
TCTTCTTTTTCTTTTTTACTCTTCATATCATCAGATTTTGTCTCTTTCTCTTTAGATTCTTCACTTTTTGAGCTGTCTTTTTCATCTTTATTTTTATCTTTCTCATCTGAAGATTTTTCTTGTTTCTCATCAGATTCTTTTTTGTCTCCATCCTTTGAGTCTTGTTTTTCATCGCCTTTTTTATCTTTGTCTTTTTCTTCTTTTTTCTCATCAGACTTTTTATTATCATCCTCTTTGGAATCTTGTTTCTGTTTTTCTAAAAGCTTTTTTACCTCTTGGAGATTTTCTCTCGTATCTTTGTCTTCTTGTATCTCTAAAGATTTCTCATATGACTCTATTGCTTTTTGCAGACTATCTTCGCCCTGCTCTTTAACATAAGCGTTACCAAGATTTGAGTAGTTTTTTGCTCTTGCTTCAGGGGTGTCAAAGGTGGCTTTTTTATAAGACTCTATAGCCTCTTTATATTTTTTTTGTTTATAGTAAGCATTAGCAGCATTATAGTAACTCTCGCCATTTGCACTTTCTTTTGCATACTTTTCATAAAGTTTAGCCGACTCATCATAGTTGCCTTTTTCATAAGCTTCTTTTGCTTTATTTAGCTCCACAAAGTCTAAGATTCCTGCTTCTACATGTACATTTGTAAAAAGCAATGAAAAAAGTATAAACACGGACGGCAAAGATACACTTTGCCTCTTACTCATAGAACTGGTAGCTATGAGTAAAATCAAAAGTGCCATTGCTACAGGGTAGTAAAACAGAGGTATATATCTCTGAATCTCCTCACTTTTTAGCTCTTTTTCATCACTGATATTTGTTATCTCTTTAAGCATAGTTTTTATGTCATCAGAAGATGTTGTGCTTTGTATATAAACCCCGCCTGTTTTTGTAGCAAGCTCAGATATACTCTCATTTAGTTTGGAGACTATAATATCCCCGTTTTGTTTGATAAAAGTTCCATCTTGAAGTTTTATAGGAGCACCTTTTTTAGTTCCAACACCCAATATAAAAACGCTAATCCCATGCTCTTTAGCCATCTCTATCTCATCAGAAAAGTCACTTTTGTCGCCGCCATCGCTGAGTATAAGAAGATACTTTTTCTCCTGTGCCTTTTGAGTCTTAGAAACAACATCAAGAATTGATAAAAAATCAGTTCCTTTTTCTGTGATAGACTGGGTATTTAGCTGTCGAAGTAAAAAGGCAACTGCACTTGTATCAAAACTTAGAGGTGAGACAAGATATGAGTTTTTTGCAAATGCAACTATGCCTATGCGCTCATTTGGCGACTCATCTAAAAGTGTAAGTGCTTTTTGTTTTGCCATCTCTAGTCGGTTTGGATACACATCCTCGGCCAACATAGAGTCTGATATGTCCAAAGCTATCATGATATCTGCACTCTTTGCTTTTATCTCAATTGTACCGTCTTTTATGACAGGCTCGGCAAGCGCTAAAATCATAAAAAATCCCATTAGTAAAAACAGAGCATTTCTGGCTTTTAGTGTCAATGTGTTTGCACTGACTCGCAATCTATCCATTACTTCTTTGCTAAAGTAGTGTGCCTGAGACTCTTTTTGAGTGAGCAAGAGTGCAAAAAGTATGAAAAGTGGAGGCAACATGTAGTACAAAAATTCTGGATGTAAAAAAGTCATGCGTAGCCTCTTCTGTTTCTTAGGAATATATAAAGCATCAAAGATATTAACGATACAAAAAGTGGAAAAGCATAGTAATATTTTATATATGTAAAACTCTCACTCTTTATCTCAGACTTTTCTAACTCATCAATCTTTTTATATACCTCTTTCAGCTCAGCAGCACTCGAAGCTCCAAAAGCAACTCCGCCTGTGTCTTCAGCAATTTTTAGCAGAACATTTTGATTATACTCATGCGGCATTCCTATACCGATAGGGTAAACCTTGACACCCTCTTTTTTCGCCATCTGTAAGGCTATATCTAACGGTATTTTGTCTATCTCTTTCGTGCTGTATCCATCGGTAAGTAAAATCGCCACCTTACTTTTTGATTTGCTCATCTTCAACAGATTCACACCTTGCGCCAAAGATGTGTTTAGTGCCGTGTATTTTCCTGCCATCCCGATGTATAGCTGAGAGACTATTTTATTTAAAATATTTTCATCATAAGTCAGTGGAGAAGCTATAAACGAATATTGTCCAAAGACGACCAGACCGATATTGTCACTTTTTCTATGACTTACAAAGTCACCGACAATCTCTTTTACTACATCAAATCTTGTGAGCTGTTCATTTCGAGCGTCAAACCCTTGTGCTTTCATAGACTCAGAAGCATCTAAAATAAGAGCTATCTCATAACCCTCTTTTGGCTCTAACTCATAAGGCTCATCTTTTACCGGAGACATAAGAGCCAAAATCAGCATAACTATGCCAAGCCATTTTAGAAAAAAGAGTGTTTTAGAAGCTGAAACAGACTGTTTTAAAAACTCTCCCGTATGAGGAAAATATATAGAGGGAAGTTTCATCTTACAAAGCGAGGCACAAGCTATAAAAAAGAAAATGACAAAGATTAGTTTAGGGAACTCAAAATAAAGTCCATCAAACATCAATCATCCCCTTGTATAGTTCTATATACCCAAGGACTTCACTGTCAAATTTTTCTACACTTTTTTTGTACTTGTACATGTCAAGTCTGTTTGTTATATTTGCATACATCTCTTGATGTCTTGGGCTGTCATCTTTAAAAGTTGCTCCAAACATCGTAATAGCATAAGCACTACGCTTTGTGTCATTTAAATCTAATGAGTTTAGTAGTTTAATATGCTCTTTTCTTATGTTAAAAGCATTGCGTCGTTTAAACCATAGATAAATAAAATATGCAATTGCACATGTCAAAATAACCACAAGCAGGCTTACACCTAAAAAGTAGTACAGAGAGTACTCTTGAACTTCCACTATAGGCTTTATGTCATGTAGCGGGATATCATAACTCTGAGTCTGCTGTGCCTGCATCTATCTACCCTCAAACAATCTGCGAAGATCTACACTTGCAAAGCTGTCAGTATATACTTTTGTAAATCTTATCTGGTCTTTTCGCAGAGTCTCAAAAAGTTTATGGTCATGTACTTGAACTTTTTTACTATATGCCTTAACGCTTGATGAGTTAAAGTCTCCCTCTAAAACTGCCCCACTCTCAGGGTCAACCAAAGATGCAAAACCCATTTCAGGTGGATTTTCTTCAAGCTTATCTCTAACAATGATAGAAAGAACTTCATGTTTTCTAGCTAACAGTCTAAAGTCAGGAATCTCAAAATAATCTCCAATGACTAAAATAAGTGACTTTCTCTTTAGCCTCTTAAACAGAGTATCTGCTATAACTTTGAAATCTACTTTTTTATTTATAGCGTCAAAACTTAGAACTTCATCTACATATTTTTGTATCTGGTGAAGTTTTTTACTTGGTTTTGAGTGAGATATCATCTGGTCTGTAAAGATGTAAGAACTAAGCAGGTCACCGTTTTTAAGAGTAGAAAAACCTAGAAGCGCCGCTACTTCGGCAATGCTCTCCTGCTTGAATTTTTTAGAACCAAAATGCACACTTCCGTTTAGTACAGAAACTATTACAACATTGAGCTCTCTCTCTTCGCGAAAGATTTTAATGAATGGCTTTTGCATCTTAGCCGTAATATTCCAGTCGATATGACGAATATCATCTCCTGGCATATACTCACGAAGCTCAATGAAGTCATAACCCTCACCTTGAAAGATAGAGGGATTGTTCCCGACCATTTCGCTAAAGACTTGGCGTCTTGCACGAACCAATATTTTTTGCAGTTTACTCATGATAAACCTACGGTATTGCTACAGTCTCTAAAACTTTTTGAATAATTTCATCTGTAGTAATACCCTCAGCTTCTGCTTCATAAGTCAGTACAATACGATGTCTCATCAGCTCTTTTGCAATAAAAGCAACATCAACAGGTGTTACAAAGTCTTTACCACGCATAAATGCCATAGCTTTTACAGCTTTAAACATGTCAATACTTACACGAGGTGAAGCACCAAACTGAATAAAGTCTTTTATTTCATCAAGTCCATATTCACTTGGATTTCTTGTAGCATTGACAAGCTCTATCATATATGCTTCAACTTCATCATCTACATGTACATTTTTTATAGCTTTTTTTATCTGATTAATATCTTCATGAGTCACTACAGCATTTATGGTCTCAAAGTTACCGCTTGACATTCTTTTGGCGATTTGCAGTTCCTCTTCTTTTGTGTTGTAATCAACTACAAGTTTTAGCATAAACCTGTCTAGCTGAGCTTCTGGAAGTTGATAAACACCCTCTTGTTCAACAGGATTTTGAGTTGCCATTACAAAAAACGGAGGTTCTAATTTAAAAGTAGTATCACCTAAAGTGACCTGTTTCTCCTGCATAACTTCAAGAAGAGCAGACTGTACTTTTGCAGGAGAACGGTTAATCTCATCTGCTAAAAGAAGGTTTGTAAAAATAGGACCTTTTTTGATTTTAAAACTGTTATTTTGCGGATCGTAAATCTCTGCACCAAGTATATCTGATGGAAGTAAGTCAGGAGTAAACTGAGCACGCTTAAAGTTTAGACCCAAACTCTGTGCAAGTGCATTTACTGTTGTCGTTTTAGCAAGTCCCGGAACACCCTCTATGAGAATATGTCCATCACAAAACAGTGCAACAAGAAGAGAATCTATCATTTTCTCCTGTCCAACGACTACTTTAGAAACTTCTTTTTTAATCAACTCAATCTTAGAAATCATAAGCTTTTTGCCTTATTTGTAAATTGCCAAAAGTATAACTAAATGGGGTTAATGATTGGTGAAAAAAAATGTGTATAAATTATAAATCTAAACCTATAACATTTGCTATACCGTCTTTTTTTATCATCTCATTCAATTTTATAGCAACATTCTCTTTGGCTATCTCATATCCTTGCGTAGATTCTCCTATAATATTAAGCTTATTACTGCCTATTACAGAGCCTCTATAATCTCTAGTTCTGATATCAATCTCCGCGCTGGCTATTGTAAAACCGCGTGAAAAAGCTTTTTGATTTTTTGATGTGACAGTTATAACAAAGTGTTTCTTGCCTGTGCCATATTTGATTTGAAGTTTCTTTTCACTCAGCCCATTTGCTATTAAACTCTCAAGATTTTTTGCTTCACTATTACTCTCTATAGTAAATGTTATACTTGAGATTAATTTATCATAATCGCTATTGATTCTACTAGCCTTGTCTAAATACTCTTTACCGTCAAAACCGCTGTTAAGTACATTCATTACAATCAATGTATTTTCAACATTTTGAACATTACTCTTTGCTTTAGAATAAATACTTAGCTGCTTAATGGCGTGATATCTATCAAGCGGCTCTGTCTCTTTTTCAATAAGAGCAAACTTTTGCTCAAGTTCACTTTTTAAGCTCTCAAACAATTTTTGTTTATCTGATGTTATTAGGACAATATGCTGTCTAAACCCAAGTTCTGTACTTTCAAGAAGCTCATAGCTACTTATACGAAGTTTTTCAGAGTTAAGCTGTGTTGCTACTGATGCACTCAAAGCTGAAGTCATATTGTTTAGTGCATTAGCGACAGCTTCATCTTTATTTGCAGCCTCACCTATTGCATAAAGCGTTGTTAAAGTTGTTTTTGGAGGGTTGACATACCAAGTCGGAACTACTTTTTTCTGGACAATATTCATATTTTTTTGAGAACCACAACCGGTTAAAAACAATAATCCTACTAATATGGCTATTATAAATGATTTCATCACTGTATCCTACCTTATCAACTCTTTTGTTTAATATACTTTATTTGATATCTCACTCACTGTATCAGACTACCACGCAACTGATTTATTGCTCCCTCGCTTACCTATGACCCGCTCATCTTCCCAAAATGCTAAACCGGTCTTAATATCCGTTAAAGACATTTGAAAATAGTATTCAACTCTTTGAGTTTTGCTGTCAACACGAATGTTTCGTTGAAGTATTTTGCCTGAAAGACTAAGGTCAGGTGCAATCATTTGACCTTTTTGTGCAACTGTTTTTTGAGCAAACTCCTCATTGTCTCTAAGCTCTTGTCTTGTTTGCATCGCCATTTTATCTTCGGCACCGTTTACACCTACCGCAGTTGTTACGACAACTTTACCGCTGCGAAGCAATCCAACGCGTATTTTTTTAACCAGCTGGTCTGTGTCAATATGCTGCATAGTATCATTTACTATGCGAGACACAACAAGGACATAACGCCCTCCGTCTTTTTTATTTACAGCGCCTGAAGCAAGAAGTGACTCTGTCATATCTTGAGCAGCCCCTTGAAAATCTCTATAGTCAAGCCCCATAACAGCTTCACCTTTATCGTTATTCATGTCAATATTTGTAGTCTTTGTTGCACATCCACTAAACAGAGTGAGAGTGGCACCTAAGATTAATATCCATCGTATTGTTTGTCGCATATTACTTCCTTATCTCTTTTTATATATAAACGAAATGTTTTCGCTTTTGTACTTGGTGATGTTGCATTGATGTAAAAAGGCTGATCGGCATATGCCGGAATGCTTTTCCACTTAGAGAGGATACTCTCGATTTTAAAACCATCTTTATCAAGCCACACGATTCGGTATTCAAGAACTTGATAATTACTTGAACTGTTTTCACCAATAACTTGTGCATTCATAAAACCGTCAGATTTTTTGCGTCCTTTTATATCGCTAATCGATATACTTCCATCGCCGCATTTATCAATTATTTTTACAATTGCGTCGCTTGGTTGTGCAGACTTGTTACATCCTGATAATGTGAACATTGCCAAAATAATTAATATGATTAATTTCATAAAAACTCCTTAAAAATTTATAATAGAAAAACTTGGCTTAGATATAGCAGTTGGTATTCTAACATAAACAATAGAATGTTTGGCATTTTTATCTAACTCAATATCTATATTGTGCTCCCCTGCTTTTAAAAGCAGTTTCGCATCACTCGGCATTAAAACTCTGGCAACCTGAAAATCTTTTGGCAGGCTTTTCCAAAGTCTGACATCTGCACGAGTTGTCAAGAGATGAAAAACAGTAGTTGCTAAGCCAAGATAACCGTTTTCTTTTTTTGCTTCATATTGTGTATAAGTCTTAAGCATTGCAGAAAATATTGCACGCGTTAAAATATCATCATATGAGTACTTAAACTCGGTCAATATTACACGGTCCATATCAGCTACTGTCGATGTTTTGTCCAAAAGTTTTCCATGAGATAAAATACTCATATCGTATGTTGCTCTGCTTCTTGTGTACATTTTAGGCAGAGCGATACCTATATAGTTTATTTTTTGTGACACTAGATACATCGGAATGTCAATTTTATATTCATGCTTAACGGGGCTTAAGCCATTTTCATAAATTACCCACACATATTTCTCTTGAATCCCTCTTCCTAAAAGAGCTTTTTCGACCATCTCAAAATCAGACTCAAGAGTTTTATTTTCCGGCATCATTCCATGCGCCTCTTTAAGCAGTGATGATGATTTGGAGTAATCACCATCTATAGCAAAAAACAAACCTGCCAAATATGTTGTAAAAGGGTTTATAAAATCCGGATAAGCCTCAAACTGTCGCAGAGATGAGTAGTTTCTTTGAGCTATACTTTTAACCTGTGGATTATTGAGTGTTTTATCAAAAACAGTTGGGTTTTTTTCTCTTCTCTTTTGCGCGATTGCTTCTTTTTGTTTGCCTATCAACTTCGCATAAGTTTCTTTAGCACGGCGTTGACGATCGACTGCACGGTTAAGCTCAACACGGGCTTTGTCTAGTTTTTTAAGTGCCATATAGTCAAGCGATTTATATGTATTTACCATAACTGCTTCAGTTATAGATGCTTTATAATCTACTGCCGCATCATTTAACAGCAGCTGCGCTGCATAATCTCCCGCATTAAGAGCTAGTATCCTTTCATGTTGAAACTTGATAATAGCCTCTGACTCATCTAACATCTTAATACTGTTTTCATAATCCTTAGCATAAAGATAGTTATTGCCGGCATTAAGCATTGAGAGGAGATTTGATACATCAAGTTCACTGTTTTTATCTTTATTTTCAACTGCAAGAGCAGCTGCCTCGGCATAATCACCTGCGATAAACCTTTTCTCTTGCTCTAAAGTATTACTCAAATCAACCCCGATTGAATTTGCCAGATTTGCCATACAGCCACTAAACAACAAAGAGACGAGACTTGCAAATATTGTAAATCTCATTTGGCAACACTCCACACATATAGCTCACAGCTATAAGGATCAAGCCAGATGTCTTTTTCAACACTTGGCTGCACTTTGCTTGCACTTTTAACAACTGACGATGTTTCAAAAATTTCACCGGATGTATCGCCATTGACGATTTTTAGTACTTCATGCTCCGAGATTATCTGCGTTTTTAAGCGCTTTTCAAGAGATGCTTTTGCCAAAGAGAGGGCAACTCTTTTTTGTTCTTCAAAAGTTCTTTTCTCCTCTTTTTCGGCAATTCCGACACTTCCCATAACTCCGTTTTGATTGGGACGAAAAAACCATACCGGTTTATTTTGATAAAGGCTTGATTTTGTAGTGATTGTTTTTAAAATATTTGGCGCATAACAACGGCTTTTCATAAGTTCGTCTTTGTCAAATGGACGAGTTTTTAAAACAGAAAGAGCAGTTTTGTGGGTTTTCTTAGCTTTTGTATTTCCTATCAATCTGTCAATTTTCTCTTTTGAACTCTCAACAAGAACATATAGTCTTGCATTTTTATCAAAATATGCATCAACCTGATAACTTTCATTTAAAAAAATCTCTGAAAGTGCTGTTACTTTATCACTGCTCTTATTTGAGATTTTTTCTCCTTGTGTTTTTGACTCACTATCAAAAACTGAGGTAATATATGATCTTAGATTGTGTGCCAAATCATTTCTTGCCTTGTTCATGGCCTCTAAACGCTGAGAATATATACCCTGAAAATTAACCTCGCTTGAACCGACTGCACGCAAAGGCTCAAAACTATTTACCCATGTTGGAAGCTGCTCGTTTTGTTTTACTTCTGGCTGAACGGTTAAAGAACACCCTGTAAATAAAAAAATCAAAAGAGGTAAAGTAAGCTTATACATGTCATCCCATATTTTCTTATAAAGATTACTCTTCTCTATAGAGTGTTCCTCTAGCGACTTCTCTGTTTTGCTCATCACTCTGCATAAACAGAAGTTGCGTGTTGTTTATCTTTTTTAAAGATACAAAATGTTCATCTTCACACTTATCTTTTCCATAAGTGAGTTTCTCTTTAAATTTCACAAGAGTAGATGTTTTATCTTGAATAATAAGGTCCCCTCCGCAATTTAATGAGTTATAGTCAATAGTGCTTGAACCACTGTCTGTAATCTCAATGTTAACATCTGCACTTGCGCCGTTTGAGTACATTATAAACCCACTCCACAGACCATAAAAACCGCGTTTGACTTGCTGTATCTGCTCTTGATAACTATTTAAAAAATCTCCATTGTCAGCTTCTTTGGTATCTTTATCTTCAACAATAAACTCTGCATTACGCAAAAAGGCCGGAACATACTCTACGGCTCCAGACATAATATAACTAGCGTTTTGCTCATCATAATCGGCATTAATTATTTGAACTGACAATATCACCTTTCGTGCCTGATTTATAGTTGCACTGCGTATAGAAGGCTTTATCGGTGAGATTGCTTCAACAATAAAAGCACTCTCAGCCGCTGCTTTAAGGTCTCTTGGAGAAATATCTGCATTTGTGTATTTAAAATCGTTGAGTTTAATAAAACGAGGCGTCATATCCTCTATCTCTTCATCCGTTGCGTAAGCCTCTATAGTCACTTGCAAATCGCCGAAATTTTCACCGTTTTTAAAATTCGGCTCACCTTTGATGTGGATAACACCACCTGATTTTTCACTAACTACATCATCCAAGATTTTTCCGCCTACCATTACGGTTTCAGAAATTAAAAATTCACCGTACATCTCTTTTGCTGCAGCAAGTTTTGCTTTTTGAAGTGCGATCTCTTTAAGTTCTGGGAGTGTTTTGTTTGGATAAGAGAGCTGATTTATGGTGATTGTTTTTATTACTGTTTTATCTGCAAAAGAAGAAGTCAAAAAAAGAGTAATCAAGAGCAAAAACAATTTCATTATAAACCTTTATTAAGTTGATATTTCAAACCATTCTAGTTAAAAAGTATTTAACAAGAAGTTAACTTAACCATATTTTTTGCAGTTTTAAGAGATGTAAGCTTTTTTGTCTCTATCTGCAATACTATATCTTTGTATTTTATTGAACCATCTAATGCTAAAATCATCAACAACTCATCCATAGATTTAGCTTTGTCTATTTTATCCAAGAAAACATCGGGCGCATTACTTTTATAGTTGGTTATTTTAATTTTGGCAAGTAGATATCCTGCTATAAAAGTGAGCAAATAGTAAAAATAATCATAATTTACTTTAAAATCATTATCTACCTCATCTAAGAGTTCTTCTTTAACATATCCTTTAGTTACCTCAACTTTTACAGCATCTACATGTAGAGTCTGGATACTCTTAGTTTTTAGATTAAAATACTCCATATTTATCTCAGGTACTTTAAAATCCTTACTTGCTACAAAAGCGAATTTTTGACTCCATGTACCGCTGTAACCAGCTTTACTCAACTCTATATCTTGTATAACTTTCCCAGCAAAAACCTTTACACCTTCTATGTTGAAATCCATAGGTTTTATAGCTTCAAAATTACCATTGCCTTTGATGCTTACATGCAGATGGTAAGGCTCATATGCTTTTACTTTTTGTTTGTCTTTTTTTACCTCAATCACAAAATCACCGACTAGCTCTTTTGGACTTGGTTTAACATCCACTTTTATGGACTTTTGTTTGATTGTCTTGCGGGTAAAATCTGCATACTCTTTGTTATCTCTTCCTATTACAGTATTTTCTATAGACTCTTTAGTGGTTTTTTTCATAGTAGTTTCAAACTCAAAGTTTATCTCTTTGGCTTTTTTAGTAAAAACAACAAACTCGTAACTATTTACTCTTTTATTATCTACAATTCTTTCACTCTCGCTTAATATATGAAGGGTGTAATCTTCATGCTCTTTTTGGGGATTAAAATCAATTGAATAAAGCTCAGACCTGTCACTGAACTCGCAAATATAAGTCAGATGAATCGCTTCATTTACATAGGCTGTTGTTTTATCTGCTTTAGCGCTCCACTCATAAGTTGAAGCAAAAATTTCTACATGTACAAATATTAAAAATATTAAAAAAATCTTACCAAGGTTGTTTTTCATTTACTCCCCTTTTATTTATGAGCTCATACTGTTTTGAGCTTAGTTTTGCTTTGGAACTGTTTAGGTTTATCTGAGACTCTGACTTTGTTTTTTTACCACCATCATCCGCCCCACTGCTAGCCGCTGCACTTACTTTCATATTTGAGCTGCCACCCTCTTTTTGTTTCTTTGAACTTTTTTCTTTTTTTGCTAAAGATGATTTCTTGTTAGTCTGTTGCTGACCGGTGCTCATCTCAACCTTTGCGCCTACATCTTTGATGAAAGCCATGTTCTCATCCGCTTCTTTTGAGTACATAAGTGTAAGAGATTTCAAGTAGGCAACTCTAGCTTTTTTAAACTCTTGAAGTCTAACATATGAATTGCCAATATTATAGTACACAACCGATTTAAACTCCACATGATTTGACTTCACTCTTTCATAACCCTCTAAAGCCTTTTCATAATTACCACTTTTGTAGTTCTTAGTCGCTTCATTAAAGAGTTCTGTGTTTTGTGATGCATTTAGGTTGATTCCAACAAGCAGTAAAAAAGCCAATATATATCTTTTTAGTGTTGTTACACTTATCAAGAAGGTAACTATTGCCAAAAATACAAAATAGTAAAAAAGTTCCATATTTTGAACTATATTTGTTTCGCTTTGCTTATCTTCTTCTTTTTGTGAGTCAAGAGCATCTAAGAGCTCATCAAAGTCTTTTGTGTAAACTCCACCCGTAGCGTCTGAAATCTCTTTTATAGCACTGTTTTCTCTACTGACTACAATATCTCCTAGCTCATCTTTTAAAAACTCACCATTTTCTAGTGAAAGTGTCCCGCCCATAGTCGTAGCAAGCATAAAGACATTTACTCTCATTGAGTTTTGCTTTGCGTAAACAGCTTCGCTCTCATAAGACAACTCATCGGCTCCGTCACTTAAAATAACTACACTGATTTCTTTTGTATTTGACATCTTTCTTGCCAATTTTAAAGCGGGCATAACACTGCTGCCTTTTGTGATAATAAACTTCTCATCAAGTGAGTTAAACAGATGCAGCAGAAGTTCTCTGTCCTCTGTCAGTGGAGAAAGAACGATAGCGTTAGTTGTAAATCCAAGAACTCCAAACCTCGTCTTAGTCTCTACATGTACTAACTCTTTTAAAATCTCTTTAGCTTTTTGTAATCTTGTCGGTGTCAAATCATTTGCTTGCATTGAAAAAGACAAGTCAACTGCTATGACAACATCACTTAACATCTGTTTTGATTTTATTGGTTCTTGTTCTATTACCGGGCGTGAAAGTGCCACTACTATGAATATACATGTCAAAATATATCCGTATGTTGTAAGAGTAAAACTCCTAAAATCTTTTTTTATCAAAAGCGGTAACAGAAACAGCAAAAGCCAAAAATACTCAGGGGAGATAAAACTCATTTTCTCACCTCCCTGTAAAGTAAAAAAAGTAAAAGTCCAAAAGCTAAAAGTAAAAAGATTCCATAGTAATAATCTTTTAACATGTACTCTCTGCTTTTAATCTTTGAAGATTCAAGTTTATCTATCTCAGAGTAAACTTTTTGTAACTCTTTTGCAGATTCTGCTCGGTAAAAATGACCACCGCTCTCTTTGGCAATCTTTGTTAAAAGTGCCTCATCTGCTTCGCCCTTGTTTCCCATACCGATAGTATATATTTTTATATTTTCATCTTTTGCAAGCTTTATTGCATCTTTTGGTGAGACGGCTCCGCTATTGTGTTCTCCATCAGTTAGAAGTATGATGACTTTTGTTTTAGCTTTAGAGTGTTTGAATGCCCGAACACTCACCGCAATTGCCTCGCCAATAGCTGTATTTTGCCCTGCCATACCAGAGGTGAGATAACTTAACATGTCAGTAACTATCTCTTTTTCGTATGTTATAGGAGAAGCTATAAAAGCAAAATCCCCGTATAAGACAACACCGACATTATCGCTGACTCTTTTATGTATAAACTCATGAGCTATTTTTTTTGTTATCTCAAACCGTGTAAGTCGCTCACCATCACTTACTTCATCCTCCGCGTCATATCCAGAAGAGTTCATAGAACCGCTTCCATCAATAGCTAGAACTATATCTTTACCATGTCTATTTTGCGGATTTAACTTATCGATTGTTATAGGAGATGAGAGAGCTATACAAAGTAGTACAAATATCAATACTTTTATAATCCACTCGAGCTTTAAAAAGCTTCTTTTAGCAGACAAAAAGTGCAGATGTACAAAGAATTTTGGTTTAACATACTCTTTGCATCTGTACAGACAGTAAATTATTGGTAATAACAATAAAATCAAGTATGCATATTCAAAACTTATGTAATTCATTAGTTATATTTTAGCCAAAATCCAACACAATATTATAAAACTGTGACTATAAACAACAAATTTTTAAATATTAACAAATTCGTTCTTTTTTTTCTTGACATAAAAAACCTATTTGCCTATAATTCCCATCCACAAACAATATGTTTGTATTTGTCTTGTTAGCTCAGCTGGTAGAGCACGTCACTTTTAATGATGTGGCCGATGGTTCGAATCCATCACAGGACACCATTTTGATTATTTGAACTAATTCAAAAAACCTTTACTAAAGTGGCCCCGTCGTCTAGCGGTCAGGATCCATGGTTTTCATCCATGTTACAGGAGTTCGATTCTCCTCGGGGTCACCACTTATTCTCCATAACACCCAATTTTAAGCACTTTCAAAAACTGATATTTTAAACATTACTATTTGGTACACACTTTAGTCCACAAGCAAGACTCAATTATGGCTAAATACCTCTTAGAACGAAACAAAAAATTATACCAATTCAAGTACAGATTGTAGCTCCACTCTAAACACCCAACATTTTTAAAATATCTTCATATGTTGCATATCCAGAAGAGCTGCCTGCAATGCTGCTTTCTTTTACATAGATGAGACTAGGCATTCCTCTTGCTCCTAGTTTTCCTGCTAATTCAAAGTCTCCTCTAAGCTCTTCTCTCATCTCTTTTGAGTGAAAATAGTTTTCAAATTCATCTATAGAGATGCCAAACTCTTTACAAATATCATGATAAAACTCTAATTTTGTTGGATTCAATCCTTTTGCATAAAATTTTTCTTGAATTTTTGAAAAAAATGCCAATACAGTTGCACTATTGTCATCTTTGCTTTGTAAGATTTTTTTTGCAATGTAAACGCCAAGGCAAGCAGGCTCTGTGTCGTAGTTGAACTCTTTTAGCTCCAAGAGTGTATAGACAAATTTTTGATTTGTTCTTTGATGTATATTTTGCCACTCGTTTTTCAAAAAAGACTTAAACTGCTCATTCCACTCATCGCCTCCACCGATTCTCAGTCCTCCTAAGACCACACTAAATTTTATGCTTTTTTTTGTACACAACTCTTGAATCTGTTTAAGCTCTTTAGACATTCCCCAGCACCACGAACACATAGGATCGCCCACATAAAAAAGTTCTGCCCTGTCTAACTTTAAACTACCCTCTTTTGCATCACTACTACTTATCGTGCATAAACCACTTTGACTATCACATGTTTGCATATAAATCCTTCGTTAATGTATCATAGTAAAACTAAACAATAAAAGCAACAAATAACTTACTTACAAACTTTAAAGCGCAATGAAAACAGATGATAATTATCTAGATATTCATAGGTTAAAACCATTTGATGTTTATCAATAATTTTTTTCACAATATTTAGTCCAAGTCCGTAACCTTTGGAAGCTCTAGAATTCTCCTCTTGAGTAAAAGCTTCTAAGTAGTAAGATATATCATGAGTCAATCTCTCACCTCTATTTTTAACTGTAATGACATCGCCACCTGCGATGACATGTACTGGGTACTCGGTCGTATATTTGATAGCATTGTCTATTAGATTTTTTAGTGCAAGTGAGAGATAATTCATGTCACCCTCTATCAAAAAATCATCTTTTATCTCAATGTTTATTATCGATTCATCCTCCAATATAAGCCTTGAGAGTGCTTCAAGTATCAGTGTTTCTGCTTTAAAAACATCTTTTTTAATATCATCTACAGCATGAAGTTTTTCAATCTCTAAAAGCTCTGCACTTAATCGTTCAAGTTCCGTGAATGACTTTTGTATAATTTCTTTTGAGTCTGAATCATCAAGTGTTTCAACAGCAAACATTCCTTTAGATATGGGTGTTTTTAGCTCATGACTGATATCTCTTAAAAATTCTTCTCTTGAGGTTATTAGAGACTCTATATTTTGTGCCATTGTGTTGTATGTTGTAGCTACATTTCCGATTTCATCATCACTTTTTACCTCTACCCTGCTTGGATGTTTACCCTGTGTAAAATTTTGCATTTTTGAGATTAAATCTTTTAGGGGCGATAGGATTTTTAATATAATAAAAAAAATAGCAATTAACACCACAATATCAAAGAAAACAAGTATATTAAGCAGCCACTGCTCTTGAAAGCTTTTTTGCAGTTGCTTGTCTATAAGCATTATGCTCTCATCCATATAGCGAATAAACAAGAGATACTTACTATCTGTGCTTTTTAGGATTTGTAATTCCCCAAAAGAGTGTGCCCGTTTTAAAATGACTTCCATAGAATCATCAAGCGACATGTCAGATTTGCTTAAATTTAAATTTTGCACATTTTTTTCTATTTTATTGGGAGTTGATGTTGCTAAAAGTAGAAATATCTCTTTTGCATCTTGAAGATATTTTTGAGTGATAAGAGCTTCAACTCTTGAAGTATTTATCTTATCCATCTGATAGCCTATAACTACCATAAGCGAAAAGCTTATTAAGAAAAGAATTGTTATTTTTTTAAAGATTGACATTTGTTATCCTATAAATTTATACCCGATACCCCAAACTGATTTGATATAGTGAGGCTCTTTTGCATCATCACCTATTTTTTGACGAATATTACTGATGTGAGTATCAATAGTTCTAGCTTTTGTGTCGTACTCCAGTGTTGTAGCATTTATGACTTGCTCTCTTGAGACATTTTTGCCTCTGTTTTTAATCAAAAAAACAAAAATTTCAAACTCGATTCTTGTCAGATCAATTGGATAGCCATCAACACTTACACTATATGCACCCTCATCTATTACAAAACCAGAAATATTCAAACTCTTGTTTTTACTGTAACGGCTCAGTACCGCCTCAATACGCAAAACCAATTCTCTTGGCTCATAAGGTTTTTCCAAGTAGTCATCAACTCCTAGTTCATACCCGTATATTTTGTTACCGATATCACCCCGTGCTGAAGATATGATGATAGGAATATCTAGTTTATCTTTAATAGCCTTTGCAACATCAAAACCATCCATCTCAGGCAGCATCAAATCAAGTATGACAATATCATAAGACTCTTTGTCAACAAAGATAGAATGAAGGGCATCTTTTGGATTTGCATATGCGAGTGTTATAAAGTCATAATTCACAAGATAGTTACTTATAAGAGTTTGCATCTGAATATCATCTTCTATAAGCAGTACTCTTTTACTCAACTTCCCACTCCTTCATATATTTAATAAAATCTTTTTTTTGTTTTTTATTGAGCAGTTTATGCATCTTTGCAAAAAAATCTGCTTGTATTTCAACGGAAAGACTCTTTAATCTGTTAGTCAATTTGACAAATTCATCTCTGTCAAAAGTATCAGCTAAAAAAAGTTCTGAAATCTCTTTCGTGGTATCTTCTTCTTCTTCGTGAAACTCTTTGCGTTCATGTTTGAATTTTTTTACAATTTTTACAAGCTTTTTATATTGATGCTCACTCAAGTTTAAATAGCTTACATCAAGTGGGAGACGACGCTCTTTGTATTCATATTCATCATCATCTGCTAAAAGCGGTGACATAAGTAAGAGTAAGATTATTAACAGTTTCATATCAACTCTCCATACTAGGTATTTTAATATTATTATCTTCGATTAAGCCTTTTTCAACATCTGAGTGACAGGCTTTACAGTTTGCTTTACTTTTTATATTTTTACTTTTAAAATATTTATCATCAATGTTTTTATGTCTTTTTTTCCAAAAAGGAGTTTGTGTTATAGCTATAGTATCTTTATTTTGCAAAGAGTTCAATATATTTACAGAAGCTTCGCTGGTGGAATACTCTGCAGAGTTATCTAAGAGATATTTCAAAATGTTTTGTGTATCTTCTGGCTCCAATGATGCGTCATCACCAAAATGTTCTTGCAGGTTTGCCATCATAATTTTCCATGATTCTTTTGGAAGCAGTGAGGGTGGATAAAGTATATGACAAGAGGCGCACTCATTTACAAAAAGTGCGTTCTCCTTTTTATAATCTATTGGCTGATGATATCCAGCCGTAATCATATTGTCTTTTACGCTTAGGGCATAAACTAAGACAAATATACTAAGCCCGATACCTACGATAGATATGATTATTTGTAAAAATGAAAGTTTTGTACTTTCACCTTCTATATTTTTGTATCCATTAACTATGGATTTAAGCGTTTCTTGTTTTGCGTGTAAAAGTCTATCAAGCAAAACACCAATGACATGTGCTCCTATGAGAACCCATAAAGCGGCTCCTAAAAATTCATGAATCTCTTCAAACAACTCCATATCTTTAAAAAATGAGCTATGCAAAAAAGCAAAAATTCCTCTGTTTTCTTGTATGCCATATGTCAAAAAACCGGTTATGGTTAGTAAAAGCAGTACAATGATTATTGCAACCATTGTATATCCTGCCGCAGGATTATGTCCTATGTACTCTTTTTTAGGATTAAATACTGAAAACAGGTACTCTTTAAGAGCAGTAGCATTGAGATTAAAGTCACTAAACTTTGAGTATTTCGGGCCAATAACTCCCCATACCACTCTATATAAAATCAGTACGCCGAGTGCAGAACCAAAAGCTACATGCAGACTAAGAAAATCATCCCACTCAGCTGTAATATATGCAACAAGTACAAATACAACAAGCAGAGTATGAAAAATGCGTGTCGGCAGTGTCCATACATATGTTTTCATCTCACACCTCCTATTAGTTTAATGAACTTTATCAATCATCCCAACGACCATAGTTTGGGATATCTATATCTCTTTCACCATATAAGCCTTTCTCAGCTGTTGTGTGGCAAGCTTTACAGTTTGCTAAAGACT
>NZ_JAPHUF010000004.1 GCF_026196735.1 Sulfurimonas sp. | reverse complement strand
GTACAAACCTTATTACTTTAATTGAACAAAGACTAGATAATGTAGTTTATCGTATGGGATTTGCTTCAACTCGTCGTTTTGCTCGTCAGCTTGTAACTCACGGTCACCTACTTGTAGATGGCAAAAAACTTGATATTCCTTCTTACCGTGTTAGACCTGGTCAGAAAATAGAAGTTCGTGAATCAAGTAAGACTAATAATCAAATTGTTCGTGCTATGGAATTAACTAACCAAACTGGTTTAGCTCCATGGGTTGATACTGATTCTGAAAAAGTTTTTGGTATCTTCACTCGTTTACCAGAGCGTGAAGAAGTTGTTATACCTGTAGAAGAGCGTTTAATCGTTGAGCTTTACTCGAAATAATAATTAATAAAAGGCGTTAGAGAATGAAGAAAATTAAAACTACTCCACTTGCTCCTCAAGAATTTGAGGTAGAACAGATTAGTGAGAATGAAGCTAATATTATGGCATACCCATTTGAAACTGGTTATGCAATCTCTTTAGCTCATCCACTTCGCCGTTTTTTATTAAGTAGTTCAGTTGGTTATGCACCAATAGCTATCAAAATTGAGGGTGCTAAACATGAATTCGATTCAGTTCGTGGTATGCTTGAGGATATCTCTGATTTTATTTTAAATCTTAAAGAGATTCGTTTTAAATTATTAGATGAAAGTGTAGAGACAGAGATCAACTACAGCTTTGCTGGTCCTTGTACTATTAAAGGAAGTGATCTTTCAAATGATGAAGTAGAGGTAGTAACTCCGGATGCTCCTCTAGCAACATTAAATGAAGATTCTACTCTTAACTTTAACATTAAGATTGCTCAAGGTATCGGTTATGTAGCTAGTGAAGATACTTATGATGAATTAGAAGATGGATATATAGCACTTGATGCTTATTTCACTCCGGTTCGCAGTGCAACTTACAAAATTGAGAATGTGCTAGTAGAAGATAACCCTAACTTTGAAAGAGTTGTTTTAAACATTAGAACTGATGGACAAATTTCTCCATTAGATGCGTTTAGAAATTCACTAGAAGTTATGTATGCTCAATTAGCTGTATTTAACTCTGAGATCAGTGTTAAAGCTCCAACTACAATTGAAAGAGTTGAAGAGAGCCCGGATCTTAAAAAATTAACAACTAATATCGATAGTTTAGGTTTGAGTGCTAGAAGTTTTAACTGTCTTGACCGCTCAAGCATCAAACTAGTAGGTGAAATAGCAATGATGAGTACTAATGATCTTAAAAATGTTAAAAACCTAGGTAAGAAATCATATGATGAAATCGTTGAAAAACTTCAAGAGTTCGGCTTTGAAGTTGGCGGCGATATAGCAGATGATGTTGTTAGTGCATTAAAAAAGAAAATAGAAGCTTTATAAGCTTAAATAGAGGAATTAGAGATGAGACATCGTCATGGATATCGTAAACTAGGTCGTACAAGCGCACACCGTGCAGCTTTACTTAAGAACCTTAGTATTTCGTTAATTGAACACGGTAAAATTGAAACTACTGTTATTAAAGCTAAAGAGCTTCGTTCTTATGTTGAAAAACTTATCACAATAGCTGGTAAGAATGATGCAAACGCTCATAAAGCAGTATTCGCGGCGCTTCAAAGTAAAGAAGCAACTAAAACATTAGTAAATGAAATAGCTCCTAAGTATGTTGATCGTACTGGCGGATATACCAGAATTACTAGAACTCGTATTCGTCGTGGTGACGCTACTACTATGGCATTTATTGAATTAGTGTAATTACTATTTCATCACTGAAATGAAGTAATTCATTTCAGTGGCAGGGACATTAGTCCCTACAACCCCATAAAGCTACAAAAACTTTGTTTTTGAGAGTTTAAAATTCCCAATTCTAAAATACTTTAAAGAGAGACAAGCAGTATGAGTAATTTCGCATTTGGAACTTATAGAATAAGTGATTTAAATCCTCAGCATATAGAAGCATTAAAAGAAGCAATAGATTCGGGCATAAAAATGATAGATACATCATCTAACTATACGGATGGCGGAGCAGAGAGAGCTATTGCTCTTGCTTTTAGAGAATTTGATGAAGACAAAAGAAGTCAAGTAGAAATAGTTAGTAAGTTCGGATATATTCAAGGCTCAAACTTAATTAGTCACAAACAAGAACCAATTGCAGAGGATGTGGTAGAGTTTAACCAAGAGTGTTTTCACTCAATTTCAAAACCGTTTTTGCATGCACAGCTTAGTGAATCTCTAAAAAGATTGGAGATGAGCAGGGTTGATTGTTATCTTATTCATAACCCTGAATATTATCTTATTGATGCCATAAAAAAAGGTATAGATAAAGATGAAAGACTTGATGAGATGTATAGAAGAATTGAAGAATCTTTTGTAGGTCTTGAAGAAGAGGTTAAAAATGGAAGAATAGGCTCTTATGGAGTAAGTTCAAATAGTTTCTCGCTTGAACAGACCAATGAAGAGTTTCTGCCATACGAAGATCTAATAACTTTGGCAGAAAATGCGGCTGTTGTGGCTGGAAATACTAAGCACAGTTTCACAACAATCGAGCTGCCAATTAATCTTCTTGAGCGAGAAGGTTTAAAATGTGCTTCTTGGGCAAAAGCGAATGGGTTAAGAGTTTTAGCAAATAGACCGTTAAATGCAAAATATGAAAATATGATGTTTCGTCTTGCTGATTATGACGAAAGCAGAGAATATTATCATCACTTTAATGAGCTTATGGAAGTTTGCGACAATGACATGTTAAGACCTTTATACAATCTTTTAGAACAGCTCGATGCGAACAAGCATAAATTTGGTTGGATTGGTGATTATGACACATTTCTTTTTACTCAAATAATTCCTCATATGAAAAAGACTCTAGAGGCGTTAGATGAGCAAAATAGAGATACAATGCTTAACTTTATAGATTTATATCTTCAAGAGTACAGAAAAATGGTTGCATACGAGTGTAGCAAAAATACTAAAGTTCAATTAAAAGAGTTTTTTAAAGAGTGTAACTCAAGTATGCAAGAATGTGCACTGAATTTTTTAATTCAAAGAGAAAGTGTCGATTATATACTTGTTGGCATGAGAAAACCAACCTATGTTCATCAAATTCTTTCATTGGAAGAATAAGTGATATTTTTTATCATTAGTTAAGCGATTTTGTCATATCTTATGACAATAATAAAAAATATTGATTTTAAAGGATGGGTATGATTCCATTTACAGATGAAGAACTGATGGGTCCTGTAGAAAATGTTATAGATAAAGTTCGTCCATCTTTAGCTCTTGACGGCGGTGATATAGCATTTTTAACTGTAAAAAATTCTAAAGTTTATGTGCAGTTAAAAGGTGCGTGTATTGGCTGTGGAAGCAGTGGAACTACGCTAAAATACGGCGTTGAAAGACAACTAAAGATGGATATACATCCAGAGCTAACGGTTATAAATGTACCAATTGGCATGGAAAACGATATAGACAACCTATAAATAAAGTGGAAATTATGAGTATTAGTAAATATAAAATATTATCACAAGCAAAAGAAAGCTTCTCAAAGAGTGACTACAAGAGTGCATTAGAGAAGTTTGCAATTGTTTTACAAAATTTTCCCAACTCCAAAGAGGCATATAATGGCGTTATTTTAGCTGAAATGGCTATGAGTGGAGAAGGCGGGGCTGAGGCTCTTTTTGATTATTATGAGATTTTAAAAGAAGAAGATAAAGAACAAGCAGATATTATCATTAGCGATATATTGCAAAATATGGATGGTTCACTAGAGAAGCTTGGTGAAGTATTTGCAGAACCACTTCGTGACAGACTTGAATTTGAAGACGGCATACTTTATAAAGATTTTAAAGCTATAGTAGATGGTGGAGAGAGCTTCAAAGAGACTTTTGAAAATATTATGTTTTCAACTCGTGTAATAATAACTCAAAAAGATGATTTTGTTGATTTTTTAGAGAACCTTATTGATAATGGTTTTTCAGAGATGGCGCTTGCGTATTTAGAGAATGCTTTAAGTGCTTATCCAAGTGATGAAGTCCTTAGAAAACTTTTAAAAAAGTTAGCAAAGGGCTTTAAGAGTGAAAATTAAATTACCAAATGAAGAGTTTAAGTATATAACTGAAAACTCTTCGGAATGCGATAATGAAACGGCTTTTGTTTTAACAAACCAAAATGAAAAATATCTTCAAGATGCAAAAAATAACTCTGCTCACTCAATTATAAATATTAAAGATGTCGCACGACTTTTTGGCATAGATAAAATTAAAATAGTTGGAATTACCGGTACAAACGGTAAAACAACTACAGCGAGCGCAATATACTCATTTTTATTAGATTTAGGCTATAAAACTGCTATGCAGGGAACGCGTGGTTTTTTTATGAATGATGATATTGTTGAAGGAAAAAGTTTAACCACGCCGTCAGTTTTAAATACATACAGGCATATTTATCAGGCAGTTGAAGCTGGATGTGAATTTTTTATTATGGAAGTCAGTTCACATGCAATTGCTCAAAAACGAATAGAAGGCTTAAATTTTGAGTTAAAAATACTGACAAATATTACTCAAGACCATCTAGATTATCATAAAACAATTGGTGAGTATATAGCAACTAAAAATAGTTTTTTTCAAGATGACTGCAAAAAACTTATAAATAAAGATGAGCCAAAAGCATCATTTAATTTTAAAAACACTATGACTTACGCAATAGAAAACTCTGCTACATACAGGCTTATAGCATACTCTCTCAATAATGCGTCAAGCGGAATAATACAGCACTTTCAAGAAGTGGTTCCTTTTACTGCGTCATTACATGGATTTTTTAATCTTTATAATTTAATGGCAGCAATATCTGCAGTTCACATGTTGACAGGTAAAAAACTCGAAGAAGTGGCGGAAGTGGTTGATAATTTTGCCGGTGTCAGCGGTAGAATGGAGCAGGTTTGCTCTCTTCCAAATGTAATAGTTGATTTTGCACATACTCCAGACGGGATGCAGCAAGTCTTAAATGCGCTTAAAGAGAAAGAACTTTTGGTAGTGTTTGGTGCCGGTGGAGACAGAGATAGATCAAAAAGACCTATGATGGGAAGAGTTGCGGCTTCTTTAGCAAAAAAAGTATATGTTACCAGCGATAATCCAAGAAATGAAGACCCTCAGGCAATAGTTGAAGATATTTTAGAAGGTATTGAAGATAAGAGCATAGTAAGTGTAGAGCTAAATAGAAAAAAAGCTATACAAATGGCACTTGATGATCAAGAAGAGGATGAAGTGGTTGTAATACTTGGTAAAGGTGATGAATCCTACCAAATTATTTATGATGAAAAATTGCCTTTTGATGATAGGGAAGTAGTAAAAGAGTTACTAAATATAAATTAAATTCTTAAATATTAAAACTTATTTCATAGCATAATTATTTATGAGGTTATTTTTGTTATAATTGCGAAAAATATTAAGGATAAATTTATGGGAATTCCTCAACCAGCATTTTACATATTTAAATGTGAGCAGTCATCTCCTCCGGGTATGCCAAAACCGTCATGTGTTACACCTGAAACTCAGGACCTTTTTCAGCATTTAGCGCAAAAGCTAATGCAAACAGGAGTTATGGGAACGGTTCAACCTATTCGTACTTCATGTCTCAATCGTTGTACATCAGGTCCGGTTATGCTTGTGGAGCCTGGACACACAATGTATGCAGGATTAACTAAAGAAAAAATCGATAGAATTGTTGATGAGCATATAATTGGCGGAAATGTAGTACAAGAGTTTGTTATTGAAGCAGAGCAGTGGGATGATCCAATTTCTCCGTGTGATATGCGAAAACAGATGGGAATGTAGGGAAAGAATATGTTAATTGATATGCTCTACAGCAAAATCCATCGCGCTACTGTTACTGATGCTAACTTAAACTATGTTGGTTCAATTACAATAGATGAAGAGCTTTTAGAAGCTGCTAAGATGAGAGTTGGACAAAAAGTCGAGATTTTAAATGTCAATAATGGTGAAAGATTTTCAACATACATTATCTTAGGCGAACGCGGTAAACGAGACATCTGTTTAAACGGTGCGGCTGCTAGAAAAGTTCACAAAGGTGACAAAGTAATAATTGTTGCTTATGCTACTTATGAAGAAAAAGAGCTAGAGACTTACAAACCTAAAGTTGTTATCTTAGATGATAATAATGATATAGATTATATAGCAGACAGTATTTAAATATGTTCAATTTAGGCGATATGAGTAAAATGCTTGGTGACTTAAGCGGTTTGCAAGAAAATGCACAAAAACTTCAAGCTGAGCTAGAGTCTAAAATTTTCAATGTTAAAAGCGGCGGAGGTTTAGTTGAAGTGAGTATCAACGGAAAAGGTGAGGTTATTGATATTAATATTGATGATTCGCTTTTATCAGATAAAGATTCACTTCAAATCTTGCTTATCGGGGCTATAAACGATGCCAATAAAATGGTAGAACAAAACAGACAGAGTAGTGCTATGGGCATGCTCGGTGGAATGGGTGGAATGGGCGGTTCAAACCCGTTTGGAGCCAAGTAAATGTTTAGGCTATTTTTAGCTCTAAACTTTCTTCTTTTAAATCTATATGCTTGCAAAGGCGGTTTTGAGGCTTGTAAGTTAAAAACTATCCATTCAGATGCAATCGTAAATCAAACACTACAAATTCCAGTACAAAAAAACCAGAGATTAATCTTCTCACAAAAACCTCCTAATGCTAAAATTATTAAGCATGACCCATACTTATCGTTATATCTAATAGAAGATAAAAAAAGATTTAAACACCCCTTTAGAGTAAATATGAAACTATCTTTAGGAACCGCTGCGGTTAATACAAAAACAGTTGTTGAGGGTAAAATACTAAAGCGTCAAGTTGGACTGAACAGTTTTGCAACATATAGTGAACCTTTGCCAATACCAAGTATGCTTTTAAATAGCTGCTGTGCACTCGAAGGCATAGTTACCCCTAGAGGAATAATAGAAAAAGAGTATATAAATAGATTTTTAACAATAGATAAAGTGAGTTATGCGGATATCGGTATAAGAGTTAAAGATGAAAACAGAATTGTGGTTGTGAGTGCAAGTAATGTATTTATGCAAGATAATCCTTTTGAGATAAATGATTTTATTTTAGAATTTGATGGAAAAAAAGTCAAAAACAGTGCAGATTTTATGCGTAAAGTTCTTTTTAGTAAAATAGGTTCTACTCATAAAGTCAAAATAAAAAGAGCAGACAAAGTACTTAGTTTTAATGTAAAAAGCCAGATGAGAAAAGGCGGAGGATATTTAAGTGATACTTTTTTAGAATTTTTAGGAATCTCTTTTGATAAAAATATGCTCATTGTAAAAATAGAAAAAAAAGCTTTACCGTATGCACTTAAACTAGGAGATAAACTTCTTGGAATAAACGGTGTAGAGGTTAAAAATGAGCGAAATATAGCAGATATATTATCAAAGAATAAAAACTCATTAAATCTTCTTTTTCAAAGAGACCAATTTCAGTTTTTTGTGACTGTAAATTAGCTAAAATTTCATATGCAAAACTTTGAGAATTTTTTACTAAGAAACTTACCGGTTTCAAAAAGTATTCACCCTACATATGAAGAGGCTCTGCACAAGATGTTGATAGCTGGCGGAAAGAGATTTCGTCCAGCACTTCTTCTTGGAGTTGTGAAATCATATAATACTTTGATGCTTGATGGTGCAATGCACGCAGCTTATGCGATAGAACTTTTGCACACATACTCTCTTATCCATGATGATTTACCTGCCATGGATGATTCTCCTCTTCGTCGCGGTAAAGTAACTCTACATGTAGCTTACGATGAAGTAACTGCAATTCTTGTTGGAGATGCACTAAACACTTACTCTTTTGAGGTTTTAAGCGATGCTCCTTTTTCAGATTACACAAGAGTTCAGCTCATTAGAGAACTCTCATCTAACGGTGGTTTAAACGGAATGGTTTTAGGTCAAGCGATTGACTGTTACTTTGAAAATAAACCACTCTCTATAGAAGATGTGAAAATACTTCATACAAATAAAACAGCAAAACTCATCGCCGCTTCACTGAAGATGGGTGCAATTATAGTAGGAAAAGAAGAGTTAGGTGAAAAACTGTATAATTTTGGGATAAAGCTTGGACTTCTGTTTCAAATTCAAGATGATATACTCGATGTGACGCAAAGTTCTGAGGAGGCTGGAAAGCTTACAAACAATGATGAAGATAAAAATAGTTTTGTAACACTTTTAGGTCTTGATGAGACTATGAAAGAAGCAAATGCTTTGGCGGATGAACTCACAACAGAGTTAAGTAATTTTGATGAGAATTTAAAAAATGAACTCTCACCTCTACTAACTAAATACATAAACAGACATAAATAAAAAAGGTAATAGTAATGAGTAATAATAATGCAATGCGTCAAAAAATGGCAGACAGTATAAGATTTTTAGCAGCAGATATGGTTCAAGCGGCAAACTCGGGTCACCCAGGTGCTCCAATGGGTCTTGCGGATATCGCTGTAGTTTTAAGTGAACACCTAAAACACAACCCTAAAAATCCTAACTGGTTAAATCGTGACAGATTGGTTTTTTCCGGCGGTCATGCAACCGGTCTTATCTACTCACTTTATTATCTTTGGGGATATGGTTTAGAGATTGAAGATCTTAAAAACTTTCGTCAACTAGATTCTAAAACTCCAGGTCATCCTGAGTATGGACATACGGAAGGCATCGAAATTACTACGGGTCCATTAGGTCAGGGTATTGCTAATGCTGTTGGTTTTGCAATGGCTTCTAAGTTTGTTGGTGCTCAAGTTAACTCTGAGACTGCAGAATTAATAGACCATAATGTTTACTGTCTGTGCGGTGATGGTGATTTAGAAGAGGGTGTCTCTTATGAAGCTTGTTCAATTGCAGGGCACAATAAACTAGATAATCTAATTTTGATTTATGACTCTAACCGTATCACAATCGAAGGTTCAACATCGTTAAGTATAAGTGAAAATATTAGTATGAGATTTGAATCTCAAGGCTGGGATGTACTAGAGTGTGACGGTCATAACTTTGATGAGGTTGATGTTTGTTTAACAACAGCCAAAGCAAATACAAAACCTACAATTATCATTGCAAATACTATCATAGCAAAAGGTGCGGGAAAATTAGAAGGTTCTCATCACTCTCACGGTGCACCTCTTGGTGAAGAGATTATCGCTGAAGCTAAGAAAGCTGCTGGATTTGACCCGGAAAAAACTTTTCATGTAGACGCGGATGTTATGGTTAGATTCAGATGTGCGATAGAAGAGGGTGATTTGTTGGAGCGTGAGTGGATTCATTCTCAAAAAACTCTTCCTCTTATGGAGCAAAATGAAGCTCTAAGTGCTTTAGAAAACCCAGATTTTTCTCGTATAGAGTGGCCGTTGTTTGATAAGGCTGATGCAACTAGAAGCACAAACGGAAAAGTTATGAATGCAATCGCAAAAGCTATTCCTAGTTTTCTAGGCGGTTCAGCTGATTTAAGTCCGTCAAACAAAACAAACCTAAACGATATGGGCGTGTTTCCAAAAGGCAGAAATATTTACTTTGGTATTCGTGAACATGCTATGGCATCAATCACTAATGCTATCGCACTTTATGGTCCGTTAATGCCTTTTTCTGCTACATTTTTTGTCTTCTCAGATTACCTAAAACCTGCCGCTCGTATAGCTGCTCTTAGCAAAATTCAGCAGTTTTTTATCTGGACACATGATAGTATCGGTGTTGGTGAAGATGGTCCGACTCATCAGCCGATTGAGCATCTTTCACAGTTTCGTGCACTTCCAAACTTCTATGTTTGGAGACCTGCAGATGGAGCCGAAAACATTGAAGCTTGGAAAACTGCATTAGAGATGAAAAATTCTCCATCTGCATTTGTATGCTCAAGACAAAACCTTTCAGTTCTTCCAAGTGCACTAAAAGGCAAGGCATCTCAGGGTGGATATCTTCTTGCGAGTGATGAAAACGCTGTAATGACTCTAATGGCATCAGGGAGTGAAGTAGAACTGGCACTTAAGGTTAAAGAAGCATTAAACGCTAAAGATGTACCTGTTAATGTTGTAAGCGTGCCGTGTTACGATCTTTTTATAGAGCAAGAAAAAGAGTACATAGACTCTATCATCAAACCAGATACAAAAAGAGTAGCTATTGAAGCCGCTCGTGGTTTAGAGTGGTACAGACTTGCTGATGAAGTAATAGCTATGGAGAGCTTTGGTGCTTCTGCTCCAGCCGGTCAGCTTTTTGAGAAGTTTGGTTTCTCGGTCGATTCTATAATAGAAAAAATTAAATAATTTTACAAACTACACAGATTATTTTTGTGTAGTTTGAGATGCTAGATGTTTAATGTACATAGTTAAATTCTCTTCAAGCATCATTTCATAATCTTTTAAAAGAGCTTCTTTGATCTTATTTTTTTCTTTAGCCATATCTTTTGTCATCATAGATGATTCAAATGCACTATACCGAGCAGCCGCATAGCGTAACCCCATACCAACTGTTCCTGATGTATCTTTTTGAGCAATCTCGTTAGCTAGAGAGATAAATTTATCTGCAGAAGTATAAAGTGCTTCCATATTTATATTTTGACTCATGTTAATCCTTTTTAAAGAATTTTACACTATTGGCTGTTTACTTCTAAAAATTTCAAAGGTAATTGTCATTAATTATATGTTGGCTTAGTCAAAATCCTGCTATCTACATAACCGCGACCAACCGTAAAATGGTAAAGAACCGTAAAGCGATTATCTTGAAGTCCTAAAACTTTGTGCATATCATCATCTAAAAAACATCCTATTCCTGTTCCTGAGAGTCCCATTGATGTAGCTTCAAGATATAGTTGTTGACCTATGGCTCCACACTCCCAGTAAAGTTCTTTGTATCTGTGAGCGCCATGCTCTTGCAGCTGCTGTGAAAAATTACAAAGCATTCCCAGACTAAAAGCTCCATCACTTGCAATATTTTGAGAGCAGCTTATAGCTTTTGAAGTAACTCTAAAGTCTTTTGATTCCAAAAGATAAAGGTTCTCTAGCTCTGTTTGGCTCCACTCAAATGTATCTCGCATCTGCTCTTTTAAAGCATCTTTATCTCTTTCATTTCGTATTAAAATATACAGACCTTTTTCATAATCCTCCACTTGATGTACAAATATCGCAAAATGAGCTGAGTTTTCTTTGGAGTCTTGAGAGAGAACTACACTTTTTAACATGTTGTGAAACTCTACTTTAGTGATTTTTGACATGTCGTTTTGCATGACATGTACGCTTCGTCTGTTTAGTACAACATCTTTGGACTCTTTTGTAGGATGTTTTTTTACTATACTTTGTGTGTGAGTTTTTTGGGGTATTTCAAGCTCTTTAGTTGCATTTTCTATGGCTGGGATGATATCCCAATTTTGCATACTAGAACTTAATCTGTTTGCAATACCTTCAAATTTTAAAGGAATAGCCTCTAAAAGAGCGTCAATATTTAAACAAGAGTCAACTCCCTCATGAGATACTACAAACAACATGTCAGGATTCTCACTCTCAAAAAATCTATCTTTTTGTCCAAGACCTAAAAGAGTTGACATGTCATCATCGCTAAGGGAGTCTAATCGTGTTAGTTTCCATCCCAGCATCTTTGCCGATACTACAAAAGCTTGCCAGGCATGACCTGCATCGAGTTGAGTGTAGCGAAATGCCCGTTCTCCATATTTCCAAACTTCACGCCAGGTAATGCTAGAAAGCCCGATAATAAAACTTTTTTCCGGCAGAGTGTTCCAAAATTCTGTCTCAAAATCTGCTAATTTTTCTAAAGCATGCTCTTTTGGTCTGTAATGATATATACATGTAGAATTGCCTTGTTCTTTTAAAATGGGAGGCAAGATTACATAACTCTCCGTAGGATGAAGATTTCCGCTTGAAGCGTTACATCTTACTGCCCAAGAAGTTCCGCCTGATTCCTTCCATGCAGCAATTCCCATAGAAAACTGTAAAAGCTGAGATATAGACTCCCTTACAAGCGGAGCAGATGGCAATTCATCATCTAGCATATGATATGGTGGAGTTGTGTTGTCTATTGCTAAAGGAAGCTTTATAGTTTGAGCTCCATTGTAAGTTCTAAAGGGATCGGGCTGAGTGCTCCAGTCCATATACCCAAGTGAACGAGCATAGCGCTTTTGTGTATGTTTTGTTGTCTCGTGGTACTCATAAACTATTTGAAGTGATTTATTCATTCAATAAGTTTAAATTAACCATGCTTAATTGTAGCTCTAAAAAAAAGTTTATTATATTATTGTAGCTCTATTTAATATTTTAGATGATAAAACACTAGCACCGCATTTAAATCAGCTCCAATGGAAGCTAAAAATATTAAACTAAGTTGTTCATCATGAAAGATTATAAAACTATAGAAACATTAATCAAAGAAAACCAAAAACTTGTAGAAGTGGAGTTGATGTTAACTCCGTCTGAGCTAAAAGATTTTGCAAATTACTGCATAAAAAATGATATCAAATTTAACGACTGGATTCGTAAACTCGCTTATAACGAACTCTGCACTTCTTCTAAGAAACATCTTTCGCCATAGGGTTTTTTTGAGTAGAATTTTTTTGCATGGTTTACGATGAGAGCATGAAACTCTTGATAAGTTATTAGTAGCTCTTTTTCATCTTTTATGCACTCTTTTAAAGAATCTTCCATTAAATATTTTATATCATGATACTTTGCTTTTTCATCTATGAGCCCTAGTGTTAGCAACAATCGTTGCGTATAAGCATCTACTTTAAATTCACATTGATTGTAGCCATAAAGTAGAATGGAGTCAGCTGTCTCAGGGCCGATGCCTACTACATGTAAAAGCGCCTCTCTTGTAGGAATCGCACCGTCTAAACTTCTGTAAAACTTGATAAACTCTAAAATATATCTGGCTTTTTGATTGTGATAACCCGATGGTCTGATTGCTGTTTTTAGCTCATCTATATCCATAGACTCTATTGTATTTAGATTTAGTGCTTCTTTGACATGTAGATTATTTAGTGATTTTACAACTGATATAAAAGTTGTGTTTTGAGTAAGGATTGAACCTAGACATACTTCAAATATCTCATCGGAGTTTCTTGGAAAAGAGTAGTCTAAAGGATGATAGCTTTTTTGTAAGTTTATAAAAGGCCACCAACCCTGCGGACCATAGGTTTTATAAAGTAGCCGATATATTTTGTATATTTTATTCACAGAAATGCTAAAACCTTTACACCTAAAAATATTGCCCCTAAAAAAACAAGTGATGATATAAACACCAGCGCTGTTACTACTTTAGGCTGACAGTCATAAAGCGAAGCAAAGTTTACATTTGCAATGGCTAGTGGCATCATTAGTTCTATAAATATTATCCCTTTTATCATCGAATCAAGTTTAATATTGTAAAGTACCAAAAATGCCACAAGAGGTAAAATCAAAAATTTAAATGATAAAACCCAAATTACTAAAGATTTGCTAATCTCTTTAATTTGTACTCCGTAAAGATAAAGACCAAACAAAAAAAGCTGCATAGTCATAGATGCATATGCACCCATCATTAGTGTATTCATAACCACTTCACTAGGTTTATAATCATTTACACTAAGTATAATCGCAAAAGCGGCTGCCCAAAGTATTGGAAGTTTTACTATGTTTTTAAGAGATGTTTTAACATCAAAACTGCCGCGAGAATAGTAGTAGACACCAACTGTAAAGACGATAAACACATTTACAAGGTTTATAACGGTCGTGTACGGGATAGACTCTTCTCCAAAGATGGCAATACCGAGTGGAATTCCAAGGTTTCCGGTATTGCCGATGATAGCTGCTACTGCAGCAATGGAGTACTCTTTTTGGTTTTTAAAAAGTTTTTTGGCTACTACGGCTGAGATAATTAAAATCAAAACTACTATAACAAGGTAGATAGATGGTGCAAAAATCAGTGTAATATCTACAGGACGAACCAAAAGCCCCCAAAATGTTAAAAAGACTTGTAAAAAGTAAACATTTATCAGGGTTATAGTTTTGTCATCAATATCATCTTTGAAACTTTTCTTGGCTACATAACCCAAAAGTATAAAGACATAGATACCTAAAATTGAAAATATAATTGAACTCATAGCTGTATTATAATATAATTTTGTACCAAATCTCACTAGTTATCCAGATGTTAAACGAGCATATTGTATTGTAGAGCTAGGCAAAAATTTGCAGTTGCTACCTGTAGCTTCAAGGATTTTTAACGAAGCAATATGATACAATATGCTCGCCCTTTAGGGTAAAAGATAAGTAATCATCTACTGCGTTAAAGCTTCTTGGATTAACTAGTTAGTCCTGTAAAACTTTGCCTTATAGCTAATTACTTATCTTCTATTTAAAATAAAGATAGCTAGTGAGATTTGGTACTGATGCAAACAATTGAAGATATTAATAAAATTATAGAGCAAAATATTGCTGTGATGGTTTACTTCTCAGCACCTACATGTAATGTGTGCCATGCACTCAAACCTAAGCTGCTTGAAGCTCTCAATGCTAACTTTAAAGAGTTTGAGATAGTTAGTGTTGATATATCAGTTCACGAAGATATTGCACCGCATTTTAATGTTTATGCAATACCAACAGCTTTAGTATTTTTAGATGGCAAAGAATTTTTGAGAAAATCTCGTAATATGAGTGTTGATGAGGTCATAAGAGAGATTAAACGCCCTTACGACATTATGACTTCATAACTATTGCATAAAAGCTATAAGTGAAGCAGTCACTGCAACATTTAAAGACTCAACACCCCTATTCATAGGTATAGCTATAGAATCATTACAAAGTTTTTCAACTTCGCTAGAGACTCCATCACTTTCATTTCCTAGAACAAATATCGACTTCTCGCTTGGTTTTACATCATATATACTAGTTTTTGCATGTGAAGACAGAGAGTATATTTTTGTATCTTTTAGGTTTGGCAGAACTTCATCAAGAGTGTTACAGTAATAAATAGGAAGTTTAAAAAGTGTTCCGGCACTTGCTTTTATAACAAGTGGAGAAATTTTTGCAGAACTCTTTTTAGGAAGTATTATGCCGTCTACACTTGCTGCAGCACATGAGCGGATAATCATCCCAAGGTTTTGAGGGTTTTGGATTCCATCAAGAGCAATAAGCCTGAAGCTTTTCATATTTTTTATCTCTTTTGCACTTTGGTAAGAGTTTGCGATGATGTCAATGGCCACACCTTGGTCTTGCTTTGCATTTTTGCTTATGCGGCTTAGTGCATTTTTATCGTGATAAGTCACTTCAATAGCTCTTTTTTTAGCAAGTGACAGGATTGTTTTTACAGCACCGTCAGTCTGGTTTGAGTTTGACATGTGAAGTTTATGAACCTCAATTGTGTCATCTTGTAAGACTTCTATTACAACATTTCTACCATACAGAGTTATTATTTTCTCAAAATATGCTTTTTTATCTAAGTACTCTTGTGAATCTTGCAAGCTAAGCCTTTTAGTTTTATATATAGAATTTTACACTATTTTTACACTATATAGCTTGGAAATCATTATATTATGATTTGTGATATAATCTTTTTAGAAAAATTTTGGAGAAATGATGAAATTTATAATATTTCAAGCGATGATACTAACAATTATATTTTCCGGCTGCAGCACTGTAACAGAGTACTGGCCATGGGGTGAGGAAAAAGTTGCTGAAACAGTACCAGTTGAAGTGCCCGTAGTAACAGAAGAAGACTATGGATATGTAAGCTATATAGAGTCAGGGGATGCTGCTATTATAGATGCAAGAAAAAAAGATGCCTATTACCAAATGTATGCAGAGTGTAATGGAAAGTATGAAATAGTAGATGAAAACAGCCAAGAGAGTACTACTGTATCCTTCTCAAACCCTAATGGAAATGATTTTAACGATAATATTAAAAAAGTAACTATCAAATTTATATGTCCTGAGTGAGTTCTCTCTTGCTGCTTAATATAATTAAATATAATAAATCTTGATATAGGTCAGTATAAGCTTTAAAATGAGATTGTAGAATGCTAAAATATTTTTCATTCTGAAGAGGAGTCTATTTTGAAACAAAAACTGATTGTATTTTTACAACTTTTACCTATTGTTTTGAGTATGTTAATACTCAGTGCCCATTATTTGAGATATGCCAATATGGTAGAAGTAGCTATTTGTCTCATGCTTCCGTTTCTTTTATTTATTAAAAGCAAGATTGTTGTTCGTATCTTACAGCTTGCATTAGTTGTAGCAGCATTTGTTTGGGTTGATACGGTGCTAAATCTTATTAATATAAGAGAACATATAGGGCATGCTTGGACAAGAATGGCCATTATACTTGGCGGTGTGATTCTTTTTACACTTTCATCTGGGTTTGTATTTTATACTAAAACACTTCGAGAGCGCTACGGTCTTGTAAAGGGTTTTTAAACCTTAAACTATATTGTAGATAATCTCGGTCTTATTCTTGATTACTTTTATCTCGGCAACATTTAAACCCTCCATTTCGAGTGACATAAACTCTTCCATTGAGGTGATGTTGTTTAGAGCTGCTGCTTTTAAAACCAAACCTCTGTAAGCTTTTGCCCAATGACTGACAGTTTTACCATCTTTTAAAAACTTTAGAGTAGTGTAAGGCTTTGTCACTTTGTAAAATTTATCATAATAGCCTGCACGAAGATCTAAGATGTCGCTCCCTCTAAGATACAAATCAAGCTGATATGAAAATCTATCTTTATAAAATTTATCAGGGATTATTTCACCAATATCATTTCCCTGTTTTACTTTATAGTTAGCAATAGGGTCCCCGCCCAGTATTGGACCATAAAGATTTGAAAAAATTATAGTATTTGATTTTATGTACTCTTTGGCTTTTTCATCAAGTGAGTCAAACTTTAGATACTCATACGCAACGCCTTGGTATCTTTCAACCGCACACATAAGAGGCGAATTAAATATATCATTTATATATGGCTCACAATCGCTAAACTTTTTAAATCCAAATAGCTTTTTTATCTCATCTTCGTTGCCGTTTTGCACAATAGAGTTATATGTATTTAGTATATTTTCTCTCGCACTATTAGAACCAAGTAATTCTTTGGCAGATTCATCCCCGCCGCTCTTTTTACCCTCTGCCGGAGAGAACAGTATTTTTAACATGTAAGTAAAATCCTTTAAATTATATAATTATTCAGAATTATACAGGAGTTATCATGAAATTAGTAGTTATTTTATTTTGTAGTAAACTCAAAAACACCATCAAAGTTTTTTAAACCTATGTCTAAAAGATTTTCACATCTTTTAGCGTACATTTCGTATAACGGCTTTTTGTAAACTTCATATAACTTTTTGAAAGTTTCATAAGCTTCTCTAAACTTGGCATTTGTATACAAATCATAAGCTTCATTATATTTTTGTAGTTCTAACTGCTTCTCTTGAGTTGGCATTCCAATTGATAAGACTTCATATATCTTGATGGGCTTATTCTTGCCCTTAACTCTTACAATATCTAAGAGTTGGACAACATATGGCAGTGTTAATTTTTCTTTTGTAAATTCAGAAATAACCAATCTGACCTTATATTCCTTACAAAGACCTTCCAGTCTAGAAGCAAGATTTACAGAGTCTCCTATAATTGTATAGTCAGATCTTCCATGCGAGCCAATTTCTCCTACAACAACATCACCTGTATTTATTCCTATACCATAGTCAACATCAAAACCAAAATCTTTATTAATAGTTTTGTTTAGTATATCTCTTTGCTCAATTTGTTTTAGTGCTGTATGAACTGCTTTATCAGCATGATTTTCAATTTTTAAAGGTGCATTCCAATAAGCCATAATAGCATCACCGATGAATTTATCAATAGTCCCTTGGTTCTCTTCAACTATTGCAACCATAGCGTTCATATAAAAATTTAAAAAATCAGTAATTCTTTTTGGAGATTTTAAATCTTCAGATATTGAGGTAAAGCCTCTTATGTCCGAAAAGTAAACAGTTGCTTGCACCTCTTTAGAAGTGAGATCTGTGTCATCTAAATGTAAGAGTAAGTCTTCCATAACCTGCTTAGATACTTTTTTTGAAAAACTGTTTTTTACCATCTCTTTTTGACGAAACTCAAACATATAATTTACACCAAGAACGGTTATAAGTGAAACTATCATAGTAATGATTGGAAAAATAGAGTTTAAAATCAGGTGCTGTGAAAATAGCAAGTAGTAATTAAATAATAACAAAGATATAAAAGAAGCTGTAAAAACAATAAAAAGCTTGAAAAAAGAGAGTCTTGAGTATAAAAATAATACTATAAATAAAAGTATAACTATCATGCTTAAATCTGCTAGCTCACTCCATGATGGTCTGATTAACATGTCATTGTTGAGTAAATTGTCAATGAGGTTTGCCTGTATCTCAACACCAGCAATCACATCGTCCATAGGTGTTGAACGAAGGTCCATTAAGCCGTAAGCTGATGTTCCAATAAGAATAAACTTCCCCTCTATCTCTTCTTTTGACATTTTATTGTTAAGTACATCCACCGCAGAAATATATTTGTAACTCTTAGAAGGTCCTCTAAAGTTGAGGTGCAATCTGCCAAATCTGTCACTTGCTATATTTTGTTTGCCTAGTTGTATGTTTTCAATTCCTGCATCACTGTAAGAAACAGTGACTTTTTTAGAATTTGAAGCTATCCTATACATCTCAAATGCAAGAGATGGGTATATAATTTCATTATATTTTATCATTAAAGGGACACTTCTTATGATTCCAGTAGCATCTGGAATATTATTCATAAAGCCGCTTGAGTACCCTTCATTTTGAATAACAGGAAGATTAGTCAGCACACCTTTTGCATGTGGAAAAAATTCTGAGGTACTTTTATTTTTTTCAATAAATATGGCAGGAATCTGCGGGGCATCGTTTTTGTATTCGTTAGTATCAAAATCAAAAATATAACCTAAAATTGTAGGAGTATCAGCAATAGCTTGAGAAAGAATCATGTCATAGTCTGGCATATGTGTTGAGGTAATACCCCAATCTTTAGCAAACTTAGAGGGTGATGTTTTATCTGCTTCTGCAAAAACAATATCTAGACCAATAATTCCGACACCGCTATTTGTCAAGTTTGTTAAAATTTGAGCAAACTTATCTCTTTCCCAAGGCCACTGACCAAGTTCTTTAATACTTTTTTCATCTATATCTACAATAATAATATCATCACTTGCTTTTTCTGGACCACGATATTTAAAATAAAAGTCTCGTACTCTGTTATCTAATGATTGGAAATGGTTTGGCAAGTATAAATATGCAGAAGATATGGTTAATAAGATAAGTATAAAGAGAAGGGTTAGGACTTTATACTTATTTTTCATTATTTAGTGAAGTTTTTGAGATGTGCTCACATTGTATGTACCGCTATCCGCATTTCCATCATTATATGTGAAATTTCCTATAGCACTATTTCCTGTTGGACCTTCAAAGGTACCAGTAGAGCTGCCAGTACCGGCAGTTGTTAAACCTAAACTGAAATCTGTTCCGCTAAAAGTAGGGTTTTGACTGTATATTGCTGTTCCTCCATTAAGAGTCAATGTAGCCGTATCAGCTCCAAAGTTTACAAGTAACTCAGCACTGCCATTAGCCCCTAGACCAGACACCCCACTTATGGTAGTGTAGGTTCCAGAATACAGAGCATTGTTCATACTGTATGAAGCCAATAAACTAGGAAGATCAGTAGCACTTATTTGAATATTGTCAGTAGTAATATCAGAAACATCTTTAATAATAATTGCGCTGTCTTCTGTGACAGTTAGATTTAACTGTTCATTATTATCTGATTCTGCTGTATCACTTTTGGACACTTCACTTTCTTTTTGTTCATTTTTGCCAAAGTTCTTGTCTCTCATATTTTTTAAATCTTCTGCAGAAAACTCTTTTATTTCAACAATTTCATCAGGGGATATATTAATATAAAAGCCCTGCTTTACTATATACTCTTTTCCTCCTATAGACACACTTATAGTACCGTATGTACAGTAAATTTGGTAAGAACCATCATCTCCTACAACAACACTAAAGTTAGTACCTCGTATTCCTATGGTTGCTGTTTTTGCTTGAACTGTAAATTTATCAGGTGCTATTTCTCCAATTTTACCGGTAATAGCTCTCATAGCGCCCTTAAGCATTCCAAACTTGGCTATTGGAGCTTGATTGTCCTCAAACAAATATTCTTTTATGGAAAAATTACTGTTTTTCCCTAAGCTTATAATGGTCTCATCTTTAAATATTATCTGTAGTTTAGATTTTTCTTTAGTGATAATTGTATCTTTGGCTTCCAGTTTGGCTCCAAGAGAAGCTTCTATACTCTCGCCCGCCCGCTCAATAACAGCCAGCCCTTTTAAAGCAGTTATTGTAGCCACGCTATTTGCCAGGAGGTTTATGCTGAGTAAGATACTTGATAAAATGATTATTTTAAATATTTTCATCTTTAGGCTCCTAAAATGTTTTCACAAAACCAGCAGTAGCTGTGTGTTTTGCATAAGTAAATCTGTCTTGATTTGAATTAATATATTCATAGGCAGTCTTTATTTTAAATCTTAATGTTGGTAGTATTTTTGCTGAAAAACTAACACTTACAGTTCCGCCAATATCATTTCTTGTAGAATCAAAATTGGAACTATAATCATCATATAGTCTATTTCTTCCTTCTAGAAAAAGTTCTACACCGTAGTTTGAAGTGAACTGGCTTGCATATACGGCATTTAGTTTAACTTCATTAAAATCTACCAATATATTGGTTCCATGTTTTTTATGCTCATTTATACCTATAACATTTGCTTGAAAATATGAGCGTGGAGACAAAATGGTTTGTAAACCGTAGGAGAGTTCATAGCGACTAGCATCTAAATCATGTTGCGCTGTTTGTTTAAATGTTTTTACTTGATATTTAAAATAAGAGATACTTTTGAGTGTATCTGTATGTTTATATTCAAATCTTGGTATTATAAACAAAGTAGACAGATAATTTTTTTGGCCTAATGAGAGTGTGTCTACTCCCAGAACCAGTTCAGTTAGATATTTAGTTTCTTGGTAGATTAAACTTGGCATGTAAGCCAAATATTTGACATTATAATCATTTTGTGTGTTATAGTCTTTTAGATATCCAGCCAAAGAGTTTTTGATTGCAAACCCATTTTTATCACCGATGTCATAAATATTTACGAGATTTACATAGGCTTCAACAGCATTATCTGAGATTTCATCGACTTGAGGGTGAGTTCCTCCACCATACTCATAGTCTCCAATAGAACCATAATTCACATTAGAATCATAAAGAATATTTACCAGTGCAGTTGCGTAAGTAAATGATTTTTGTTGAACTTTCGATACTCTTGAGAGAGACAATTCTATATTTGTTCGAATATTATCAGGAATATTTGGACTTGATAGTACATCTTTAAATGCGTTCTCAGAATCTTCATACATCTTTAACATAAAATAAGTTCGTGCCATTTCAAGTCTGTTTCTAAGGTTTGAACCATCCTGCATTTCAACTCTCTCAAAAGCAGCTAAAGCAGTCTGGTAGTGACCGGTTTCATAAGCGCTTCTACCAAAATAAAAGTTGAATTTAATGTCTGAGAGTTTCTCAAGATATATTTTTGAAAAGAAATCGTAACTTGCTGTAAAATCATTAACCTTATAATGTTGCATCCCTTTGGAATAATTATCTCCTAAATCATTTGACACATCTACTTCTGATGAAAACAGATAAATAGGTAATAAAAATACGAAGAGTATCTTCATGGTATTAATCCTTTTTTTATATTGACATAGTTTAGCACTATTGTTTTTTATATTTTATTAATTCAAAGTGAAAGTTCAATAGTTGTTTATTCCATTTCATTTCTGTTTTATGTTTTTAGATTTATTGATAAAAATTCATTTTTTTGAATAAGATAGCGTTGAGTTTTTGGAAAATGGAATGTCAATTAAATATTAATATTTATTTAATATTTTTTAATTATAATGATTTAATAAACTCTTTTACAGGCCTTAAATACGATGATGAAACATACTAAAAGCTTAAATGCAAATGAGATATTAGAGCTTATATTTGTTTACTTAACCGAGATCACTTCTTTAAGAGAACACGATGATATTATTATAGTTTTAGCAAATATGGGGAGAGCACTTACAAGTGCAGACAGATGTACGGTTTGGATTGTAAATGATGATAAGAAGACAATATGGACAAAAGTAGCTCACGGAATGGATGCCGTGGAGCTTCCTATGGATTCTGGAATTGTTGGCCATAGTATTACAACAGGTGAAAAAATAATTATTGATGATGTATATCAAGATGAAAGATTTAATTCTGAAATAGATAAAAAAACAGGATATACAACTAAAAGTATGATGGTTATTCCTATGTCTGATTCTAGGGGTAAAATAATCGGTGCGTTTCAAGTTATAAATCACAAAGGTGAAAGTGACATATTTGAAAAGCGAGATATGAAGCGTCTTATGCTTGCTAGTACATATGCCGCAGAGAGTATTGTCTCAGCCACACTTGCACAAGAGATAGAAGATACGCAAAAAGAAGTTGTGTTTACAATGGGAGCTATTGGAGAGAGCAGAAGTAAAGAGACAGGAAATCATGTTAAGAGAGTAGCTGAGTACTCTAAAATACTTGCATTAGCTTATGGTTTGAGTGAAGAAAAAGCTGAGTTGTTGAAGCAAGCCAGTCCTATGCACGATATAGGAAAAATTGCAATTCCTGACGCTATTTTAAATAAACCGGGGAAATTTACAAATAGTGAATTTGAAATAATGAAGCGTCATGCAGAATTGGGACACTCAATGATAAAAAATTCTGACAGACCACTACTACAAGCTGCTTCAATAGTAGCATACGAGCACCATGAGAGATGGGACGGGAAAGGTTACCCACAAGGGCTAAAAGCAGAAACAATACATATATATGGTCGCATCACAGCAATTGCGGATGTCTTTGATGCTTTGGGAAGTGACAGAGTTTACAAAAAAGCTTGGAATGATATGGAGATATTCAACCTCTTCAAAGAGGAAAAAGGCAAACAGTTTGACCCAGAACTAGTAGACATCTTTTTTGAAAACCTAAATAAGATAATAGAAGTACGAGAAGAGTTTAAAGATAATTATATAGAAGATGAAAATCAAAAAAAATCTTCTAAAAATAGCATTAAGATACTTGGAGCGCATGGAACAAAAGCAAAAGGGCATGGAACAAGCGCCTTTGAATTAAATGAAACTAATGTTATTGATGCAGGTAATTTATTAAATCCTTTAGAGGAGAAATCTGCAAATATTGAAAACATTTGGTTAACTCATTCTCATCTTGATCATATTAGCGATATAGCATATATATTAGATAATTACTTTGATATAAGAGAAAAAACTTTAAATATTATTGGCTTGCCAGAAACAATTCAAGCTATTAAGAAACATTTTTTTAATGATTTAATATGGCCTGATTTTTCAAAAATAGCTCTACAAAACTCGGATAAAATGGTAGTGGAGTATGTCGAGTTGGAGTTGGGAGTTGAAAACATCATAGGAAAGGGTGAGTCAATAGAAGCGTTCAAAACTGATCATACAGTGCCTAGTTGTGGTTATATATACAAAAAAAACAAAAGAGCAGTTATTATAACAGCTGATACATGCTCATTAGCTACACTCATAGATAAAGTTAATAACGATAAAGAGATTAAATCAATGGTTTTAGAATGTTCCTTTTCATCAGATATGGAGAAATTGGCAAAAAAATCTAAACATTTAACTCCTAAATTACTCTTCAAAGAACTTAAAAAGCTAAAAAGAGATGATATTAACTTATATATTAATCACTTAAAACCTAATTATCTGGAAAAAATAAAAGAAGAAATAAGTCAGTATAGGGGTGATTGGAAACCAATTATACTAAATGATTCAGATATTATAAATTTCTAATAAAAACTATTGACATTAAAAATATATTGCACTATAATTCTGGCTCAATTTCGATGCTGACATAGCTCAGTTGGCTAGAGCAGTTGATTTGTAATCAACAGGCCCGGGGTTCAAATCCTCGTGTCAGCACCATTGAAATAGAATATTAGAAACAGTGTTAGACCAGATAAATGGTGAGATAGTCAAGTGGCCAACGACGGCAGACTGTAAATCTGCTCCCTATGGGTTCAGAGGTTCGACTCCTCTTCTCACCACCATAGTTCAATGGCACATGCGGGCGTAGCTCAGTTGGCTAGAGCGTCAGCCTTCCAAGCTGAGGGTCGAGGGTTCGAGTCCCTTCACCCGCTCCATTGAATAATCATTCTGGAAGCTGAAGTACAATTTCAACCAAATTACTTCATTATATAGAATATTATATAAATATCTATATAGCTTTAAATCTAATCAAAAAACTAATTTACTATTAATATAAAGAATCATGCAATTATTGCTTAAAACTTACTGCTGAAGCTGTCGTGGCTCAGGGGTAGAGCACTTCCTTGGTAAGGAAGAGGCCGTGGGTTCAATTCCCACCGTCAGCACCATAATAATAAGTTTTAATGTAATTTAAGCAATAATTGAATGATTTTTGGGTATAATCCCGTTTCAATTCACAATAAACAGTCGGAGGACACTATGGCAAAAGAAAAGTTTGAGCGTAATAAACCGCATGTAAACATTGGTACTATTGGTCACGTTGATCATGGTAAAACAACATTAACAGCAGCAATTACTGCAGTATTAGCAGTAACTAATGGTGCAGCACTTATGGATTATGATGCAATCGATAATGCACCAGAAGAAAGAGAGCGTGGTATTACTATCGCTACTTCACATGTTGAGTATGAGACTGATGGTCGTCACTATGCACATGTTGATTGTCCGGGTCACGCCGATTATGTTAAAAACATGATTACTGGTGCTGCGCAAATGGATGGTGCTATTTTAGTTGTATCTGCAGCGGATGGCCCAATGCCACAAACTCGTGAGCATATTCTACTTTCTAAGCAAGTTGGTGTTCCATATATCGTTGTTTTCATGAATAAAGAAGATATGGTTGATGATGAAGAGTTAATGGAATTAGTTGAGATGGAAATTCGTGAACTTCTTGACATGTATGACTTCCCAGGTGACGATACTCCAATCGTAGCTGGTTCAGCTCTTAAAGCTCTTGAAGAAGCAAAAACTGGTACTCTTGGACCGTGGTCTGAGAAAATCCAAAAACTTATGGCTGAAGTAGATGCTTATATCCCTGAGCCTACTCGTGAAACAGACAAAGATTTCTTAATGCCTGTTGAAGATGTTTTCTCAATCTCTGGTCGTGGTACAGTTGTAACTGGTCGTATCGAGCGTGGTGTTGTTAAAGTTGGTGAAGAAGTAGAAATCGTTGGTATCCGTGATACTCAAAAAACTACTGTAACTGGTGTTGAGATGTTCCGTAAAGAAATGGATCAAGGTGAAGCTGGTGACAACTGTGGTATTTTAGTTCGTGGTATTGGTAAAGACGATGTTGAGCGTGGTCAAGTACTATGTAAGCCAGGTACAATCACACCTCACACTAAATTTACTGCTGAGATCTATGTACTAAGTAAAGATGAGGGTGGTCGTCATACTCCATTCTTTAACGGTTACCGTCCTCAGTTTTATGTTCGTACAACTGATGTAACAGGCGCAATCACTTTACCAGAAGGTACTGAGATGGTTATGCCAGGTGATAATGTAAGTATTACTGCTGAACTTATTCACCCAATTGCAATGGAACAAGGTACTAAGTTCGCTATCCGTGAAGGTGGTAGAACTGTTGGTGCTGGTGTTGTTGCTGAGATTCTTGCATAATTAGCCTTGGGCTAATTTGCATTAATCCTTTAAAGGTTAATTAATATGAGAGAAGCAATTCACTTAGGTTGTGAAAAATGTACTAGACGAAACTATCACACAACAAAAAATAAAAAAACTCATACTGAAAAATTTTCAGTAAGAAAATACTGTAAGTTCTGTAGAGAACATACAACACATAAAGAGATGAAACTGTAAATCAGTTTTAGCTCTTTAAGTTAATATAATAAGAAAGTTCCCTTGATTTTGTTTGTAAAATTAAGGAGTCTAGGCGTATAGCTCCAATGGTAGAGCACCGGATTCCAAATCCGGGTGTTGGGAGTTCGAGTCTCTCTACGCCTGCCACCATTAATTAATTGTAAAGCTTTTTTAGCTTTATATTTAACTAATGCACTTATAGGAAAGTTAAATGAATATCGGTACACATATTAGAAATGCAAGAATAGAACTTAGCAAGGTTATTTTTCCTACAAAAGGTCAGGTTAAACAAGCTTACATATCAGTTGTTATTGTAGTAGCGGTTGTAGCTGCTTTTTTAGCTTTAGTTGATTTGGCAATGTCGTCTATTATGTCAGCAATTTTAGGTTAAGGAGTAACGATGGAAGAAAAAACAAGTAATCACCAATGGTACTCTATCCAAACATATGGAAGCGAAAGATCTGTACGCGATGCAATTTTCAATCTGATCGAAGAGATGGGTCTTCAAGATGCTATTACTGATGTTATAGTACCGACTGAAGATGTTATTGAAGTTAAAGATGGCAAGAAAAAAATATCTGAACGCTCATTGTACTCAGGATATGTTTTTGCAAAAATAGACCTAAATACAGAAATACAACACCTTATTCAAACTATTCCAAAGGTATCCGGATTTATTGGTGAAGGAAGTCATCCTACTCCTTTAAGTGAACATGATATCAATGTAATTCTTGACAGAGTTAACAACCGTGCGGCACCTAAACCAAAAGTATTTTTTGATAATGGTGAGACAGTTCGTATTATAGATGGTCCATTTGCAAACTTTACTGCAACTGTTGACGAGTATGACTTAGAGCACGGAACTCTAAAACTAAATGTTTCAATTTTTGGTAGAGCAACTCCGGTTGATATCTCTTATACTCAAGTTGAAAAAATAATTTAACTAGCTATACACTACGCTAAAGTTAGACTTTGACTGAAAGTTTAACTTTAGCGTAGTTTAAAGCGACTAGTCGCGCGAGCATTCTGCTGAAGAGAACTTAGCGTTAGCGTAGCGGTCTGAGCCAAGTTCAGATTGTATAAGTAAAATAATAATAAGGAAACAAACATGGCAAAAAAAGTTATGGATTATATCAAGCTACATATTGAAGCTGGTAAAGCAAACCCTGCACCACCAGTAGGACCGGCTTTAGGACAGCGTGGTGTTAACATCATGGAATTCACTAAAGCATTTAATGAAAAAACAAAAGATAAAATGGGATTTAAAGTTCCTGTTGTTATTACTGTTTATACAGATAGAAGTTTTTCTTTTATCACTAAACAACCACCGGCAGCTGCTCTTCTTATGAAAGCGGCTGGACTTAAAAAAGGTACGGATAATCCACTTTTAAACAAAGTTGGAAAAATTACTCGTGCACAATTAATGGAAGTTGTTGATGCTAAAATTGAAGATTTAAATACTGATGATAAAGAGATGGCTGCTAATACTTTAGCTGGTTCAGCTCGTTCAATGGGTATAGAAATAGTAGACTAATATTAAGATATCATAAACCACAATGATTTAAAATAATGTGGAAGAATTTATATGGAGAATTTGAAAATGAGTAAAAGATATAAACAATTAATAGAAAAAATTGATGCAACTAAAGCATATAGTGTAACTGACGCATCTTCTACAGTAAAGAGTTTAGTAAGTGCAAAGTTTGATGAGACTGTTGAAGTGGCACTTAACTTAAATGTAGATCCAAGACATGCTGATCAAATGGTTCGTGGTGCAATCGTGCTTCCTCATGGAACTGGTAAAACAGTTCGTGTTGCAGTTTTTGCTAAGGGTGCTAAGGCTGATGAAGCAAAAGCAGCTGGTGCTGATATTGTTGGTACTGATGATTTAGTAGCACAAATCAAAGAGGGAATTTTTAACTTTGATGTAGTTGTTGCTGCTCCTGACTGTATGGGGCTAGTTGGTCAAATCGGTCGTATTTTAGGACCAAAAGGTATGATGCCTAATCCTAAAACTGGTACTGTTACTCCAGATGTTGCAACTGCAGTTACAAATGTTAAGGGTGGTCAAGTAAATTTCCGTGTTGATAAAAAAGGAAATATTCATGCAGGTATCGGCAAAGCAAGTTTTGAAGCTACTCAGATAGCTGAAAACCTTGTTTCTCTTATTAAAGCAATCAACAAACAAAAGCCGGCTTCTGCTAAAGGTCGTTACATTAAAAATGGTGTGCTTAGTTTAACAATGAGTCCTGCTGTTAAGCTTGATGTTTTAGAACTAGCTGATATCAAATAATTATTATTACATTTACTAAGTGGATTCTCCGCTTAGTTTTTTTAACTGGATTGCCAGTTTCAATCTTTACCTTCATAGTTATATCTAAAAAATATATTTGAAAACTATATTCAAAATAAACTTATTAAACAACTTATTAGATTATTATATTAATTAAAGCAAACTCTAAATAATATTTCGATATAATCCCAATCCTTATTTAGATTTTATGTAGGCAATCTATCCAGATTTCCGATTTGAGACTTAAATAAGACTCATTTATTTTATAGACTAAAGACAGTTGCAGGCGAAAGCTTAATTGGTTATATACCGCTCAACTTGAAGTTTGATGTCTGGAAAGGAGATTATATGTTAAAAGCAAAAAAAGCAGAAGTTATTGCTGACTTAACTGATTCATTTGCTAACACTACCGCTGTAGTTATCTGTGACTACAAAGGTCTTACAGTTAGTAAATTAGAAGAATTAAGAAAAGCTGCTAATGCAAAAGATACGAAAGTTCAGGTTGTTAAAAATACTTTAGCAACAATCGCATTAAATAATGCAGGAATGACTGGTGTTGAGATTAAAGATACAAATATTTTTATTTGGTCTGATGATGTTATCAATGCTGCAAAAGTTTCTTCAGATTTCGCAAAAAGTAATGAATTATTTGTTATGAAAGCCGGTTATTTAGATAAAGAACCTGCTGATGTAGCTAAAATTGAAGCATTTGCTAAACTTCCAGGACGCGAAGAGTTACTTGGTATGCTTGCTGCAACTTGGATGGCTCCTATTGCAAACTTTACAATCGGTCTTGATGCACTTAGACAAAAAAAAGAAGAAGAATCTGCTTAGTCAGTTGATATTTTTTAGAGAATGTCTGAGTATTCAGACCAAACAGATGAAGTAAATGCTTCATTAAAAATAAAATTAAGGAGCTATATTATGGCTGTAACAAAAGAAGATGTATTAGAGTTTATCTCAGGACTTTCTGTATTAGAACTTTCTGAGTTAGTAAAAGAATTTGAAGAAAAATTTGGCGTATCTGCACAACCTGTAGCTGTTGCTGGTGGAGCTGCTGCTGGTGGAGCTGCTGCTGAAGAGCAAACAGAATTTAGTGTTATTATAACTGATGCTGGCGCTAAGAAAATTGGTGTTATTAAAGCTGTTCGTGCTCTTACTGGTCTTGGACTAAAAGAAGCAAAAGAAGCAACTGAAGCATTACCGTCGACAATCAAAGAGGGTGTTGACAAAGAAGCTGCAGAGGAAGCAAAAGCTGCTCTAGAAGAAGCTGGTGCAACTGTAGAAGTTAAATAATCAACTGTACCTAAAAGCGTGATGCACGAGAAAATTATTTTCTTGTGCGCATCCTTTAAAATTATGGGCGCTTTTGCAAAGAGATATTTGTCTTTTTGTAAAAGTGCCCTTATGTCGTTTATAAGCACTGTAAAACAAGCTCTTTTTATAGAGCCACACATAAATCATTCAAGGACGCTTGATATGATAATTAACAACTCATCGAGGTAGCCTATGTTAAACACTTTATACTCTGGAAATCGTCTTCGTGTAGACTTCTCTAAAACTCCTCAACAGATAGAAGTACCAAACTTATTACAACTTCAACAAAGTTCGTATAACAACTTTTTAATGCTAAATGATAAAGATAGATCAGCTAGTGGCGTTGAAACAGTATTTCAATCAGTTTTTCCTATTCATGATGCTCAAAATAGACTTACTGTTGAGTACATCGGTTCTGAAGTTGGTAAACCAAAATATACTGTTCGTGAGTGTATGGAGCGTGGTCTTACATACGCAGTAAGCTTAAGAATGAAAACTCGTCTTGTTTTATGGGACAGAGATGAAAATACAAAAGAAAGATTAGGTGTTAAGGATATTAAAGAGCAGAGTATATTTGTTCGTGATATCCCACTTATGACAGATAGAACTTCATTTATTATTAATGGTGTTGAAAGAGTTGTTGTAAATCAACTTCACAGATCACCTGGTGTTATTTTCAAAGAAGAAGAATCAACAACAGCCGGCAATAAGCTGATATATACCGGTCAAATTATTCCAGATCGCGGTTCATGGTTGTATTTTGAGTATGACCCTAAAGATATTTTATATATGAGAATCAATAAGCGTCGTAAAGTTCCTGTAACTATTATGTTCCGTGCACTTGGTTACTCTAAACAAGATATTTTAAAACTTTTTTATCCTATTCAAACAATTAAAATTTCAGATAATAAATTTTCTATGGAGTTTGTTCCAACAGACTACTCATCAAGATTGGTATATGATTTAGTTGATACCAATGGCAATATACTTTTGGGAACTGGGAAAAGACTTTCAGCTAAAAAAGCACAAAAATTTCTTGATGATGGACTTAAAGAGGTTGAATATCCGCTTGAAGTACTTTTGGATCGTTATTTAGCTCAACCGATTATTGATCCTGAAACAGGGGAAATTCTTTTTGACACTATGACTCATATAGACGAGACTAAACTTAAAAAGATGTCTGAGATTGGTGTAAAAGAGTTTAAAGTAGCAAATGATTTAGCTGAAGGTGTTGATGGATCAATCATTAATGCATTTAATGCCGATGCTGATTCACTTAAACTGCTAAAACAGACTGAAGATATTGAAGATGAGAATGACTTAGCTGCTATTCGTATCTACAAAGTTATGAGACCAGGCGAACCGGTAACTAAAGAGGCTGCTAAATCTTTTGTTAACCAGCTTTTCTTTGATCCTGAAAGATATGACTTAACTAAAGTCGGTCGTATGAAGATGAATCATAAACTTGGACTTAATATTCCTGAATATGTAACTGTTTTAACTCATGAAGATGTTATTGAATCTGTTAAATATGTTATTAAAGTTAAAAACGGTCAAGGTCATTTAGATGATAGAGATCATTTAGGTAATCGTCGTATTCGTTCAATTGGCGAACTTTTAGGTAATGAGTTACATAACGGTCTTATAAAAATGCAAAAAGCGATTCGTGATAAATTATCTACTATGAGTGGACCAATGTCTGAACTTATGCCACATGATCTAATCAACTCAAAAATGATTACATCAACAATTATGGAATTCTTCTCCGGTGGACAACTTTCACAGTTTATGGATCAAACGAATCCACTCTCAGAGGTTACTCACAAGCGTCGTCTATCGGCTCTTGGTGAAGGTGGTCTAGTTAAAGAAAGAGCCGGCTTTGAAGTGCGTGATGTTCATCCGACTCACTATGGTAGAATCTGTCCTATTGAGACTCCAGAGGGACAAAATATTGGTCTTATTAATACTCTTGCAACTTACTCTAAAGTTAATGAGCATGGATTTATTGAAGCTCCATATAAAGTAGTTAAAGATGGTAAGGTAACTTCAGAAATTGTTTATCTTACAGCTACACAAGAAGAGGGTAAGAAAATTGCCGCAGCATCTAATAAGTTAGATGATAATGGTCAGTTTGTTGATGATCTAGTTACAACTAGAATAGATGGAGAGATATTGCTTCGTCCAAGCACTGAGTCACAATATGCAGACCTTTCGTCTCATATGGTTGTCGGTGTTGCAGCTTCGCTTATTCCATTTTTAGAACATGATGATGCCAACCGTGCACTTATGGGATCAAACATGCAGCGTCAAGCAGTACCTCTTTTAAGACCATTGGCTCCAATGGTTGGAACAGGTGTTGAAAAGCTTGTTGCTCGTGATTCATGGGAATGTGTTAAAGCTAAGCGTGCCGGTAAAGTAGAAAAAGTTGATGGAAAACATATATATATTATGGGCGAAGAAGATGGAGATATCTATATAGACTATTACCCATTACAAAAAAATCTTCGCACAAATCAAAATACTTCTTTTGCACAAAAACCAATAGTTAATGTTGGCGAAGAAGTTACTAAAGGTCAAATTATTGCAGATGGTCCAAATATGGATCAAGGCGAGTTAGCACTTGGTGTTAATGCAATGGTTGCTTTTATGCCTTGGAACGGTTATAACTTTGAGGATGCTATTGTAATCTCAGAGAGACTAATCAGAAAAGATGCATTTACTTCAGTTCACATTTATGAAAAAGAAGTTGAAGCTAGAGAGCTCAAACATGGTGTAGAAGAGATTACTCGTGATATTCCAAATGTAAGAGATGATGAACTAGCTCATCTTGATGAGAGCGGTATTATTAAAATCGGTACAAATGTTAGCGGCGGTATGATTTTAGTCGGTAAAGTTTCTCCAAAAGGTGAAGTTAAACCAACTCCGGAAGAGCGCCTGCTTCGTGCAATCTTTGGTGAAAAAGCCGGACATGTTATCAATAAATCACTTTACTGTCCTCCGAGTATGGAAGGTGTTGTAGTTGATGTTAAAATCTTTACTAAAAAAGGTTATGACAAAGACCCTCGTGCACTTGAACTAGAAAAAGAAGAGAGAGATTATTTAGAGCGTGAGCATTATGACAGACTTCTAATGATAGATAAAGAAGAGATGCTAAGAGTTACTAAACTTCTTACTAAAGAAGCATTGGTTTCAGATATAACAATCGGTAAAGTAAATTATAAAGCCGGTGATATTATCAATGGTAAAGATTTACTTGAAGTAAATCGTTTTGCTATGAATGCAATCATCAAGTCATTCTCTCAAGAGATTCAAGATGAGTACAACAAGACTAAAAACTATTTTCAAAAAGAGAAAAGACTTTTCCGTGATGAACACGAAGAGAAGCTAAATATTTTAGAAAAAGATGACATCCTTCCAAATGGTGTAGTTAAATATGTAAAAATATACATAGCAACTAAGCGCCAACTAAAAGTTGGTGATAAGATGGCTGGTCGTCACGGAAACAAAGGTATCGTTTCAACAATCGTACCAGAAGTTGATATGCCGTATATGGAAGATGGAAGAGGAGTAGATGTATGTCTAAATCCACTTGGTGTTCCGTCTCGTATGAATATCGGTCAGATTTTAGAGATGCACTTAGGTATGGCAGGTCGTGAACTAGGACATCAGATTACAAAAGAGTTTGAGTCAAAACAAAAAGATTTTATTCAAAACCTTCGTTCTAAAATGATAGAAATAGCTGATGTTGCTCGCATGATGAATGCTAAAGAAGTTATTGGTAAGATGAGTGATGAAAAATTTCTAAAATTTGCTCGTGACTGGTCAAATGGTGTTAAATTTGCAACTCCGATTTTTGAAGGTGTTGATGCCGGTGAGTTTGAAAAACTTTTTGAACTTGCAAAAATGGACACTGACGGTAAAGTTGTACTTTATAACGGATTAACGGGTGAGAAGATAAAAGAGCGTGTAAATGTCGGTTACATGTACATACTTAAACTACATCACTTAGTTGATGAGAAAATTCATGCTCGTTCTACTGGACCTTACTCTCTTGTTACTCAACAACCAGTTGGTGGTAAAGCACTGTTTGGTGGTCAGAGATTTGGAGAGATGGAAGTATGGGCCTTAGAAGCTTATGGTGCTTCTGCGGTTCTTAAAGAGATGTTAACTATCAAATCTGATGATGTTGATGGTCGTGTTCGTGCATATAAAGCACTGACAAAAGGTGAATTAGTGCCAGCTTCAGGTATTCCTGAAACACTATTTGTATTAACTAAAGAGCTTCAGTCACTAGCTCTTGATGTAGAAATATTTGACGAGGTTGAAGACGATGAGTAAATTAGTACCTATAGCAGTAACTGAAGAAAACAGACCAAAAGATATTAAGCAGCTGCAGTTTAGATTAGCTTCTCCTGAGAAAGTAATGTCTTGGAGTCACGGTGAAGTAAAAAAACCTGAGACTATCAACTATAGAACTCTCAAACCTGAGCGCGACGGTTTATTTTGTGCAAAAATCTTTGGTCCAGTTAGAGACTATGAGTGTCTTTGTGGCAAATACAAAAAAATGCGCTATAAAGGTGTTGTGTGTGAGAAGTGTGGTGTTGAAGTAACAAGCACTAAAGTTCGTCGTATCCGCATGGGTCATATCGAACTTGTAACTCCTGTTGCACACATCTGGTATGTTAGTTCATTGCCTTCAAGAATCGGTACTCTGCTTGGTATCAAGATGAAAGACCTTGAGCGCGTACTTTACTATGAAGCATATATAGTTGAGTCCGGTGGGGAAGCATACTATGATGCTGAAGCAAAAACACCTGTACTTAAATATGATGTTTTAAATGAAGAGCAGTATCGTACTTTAGTTCAAAGATTTGGTGAGTTAGGCTTTAAAGCTCGTATGGGTGGTGAAGTTGTTCGCGATTTATTAGACTCTATTGATTTAGTTGATGCATTTACTCAGCTTAAAGAAGATATTGAAGAGACAAAATCTGAAGCTAAAAGAAAAACAATTGCAAAAAGACTTAAAGTAATCGAGTCATTTTTAAATTCTGGAAATAATCCTGCGTGGATGATGTTAACGGTGCTTCCTGTTCTTCCACCTGATTTAAGACCGCTAGTTGCTTTAGATGGCGGTAAATTTGCAGTTAGTGATGTAAATGATTTATATAGAAGAGTTATTAACCGTAATCAAAGACTTAAGCGTTTAGTAGAACTAGAAGCTCCTGAAATTATTGTAAGAAATGAAAAAAGAATGCTTCAAGAGTCTGTTGATGCACTATTTGACAACGGTCGCCGTGCTAATGCAGTAAAAGGTGCTAACAAACGCCCGCTAAAATCTTTAAGTGAGATTATTAAAGGTAAGCAAGGGCGCTTCCGTCAAAACTTACTTGGTAAGCGTGTTGACTTTTCTGGGCGTTCTGTAATTGTTGTTGGACCGAATTTAAGAATGGATGAGTGTGGGTTACCGAAAAAAATGGCGTTAGAGCTGTTTAAGCCACATTTGATTGCTAAGCTAGAAGATAAAGGTTACGCAACTACAGTTAAAGCTGCTAAGAAAATGATCGAAGACAAAACAAACGAAGTTTGGGAGTGTCTAGCTGAGATTGTTGATGGATACCCGGTTATGCTTAATCGTGCACCGACACTTCATAAGCTTTCTATTCAGGCATTTCACCCTAAACTAATTGAGGGTAAAGCTATACAGCTTCATCCTTTAGTTTGTGCTGCATTTAATGCCGATTTTGATGGGGATCAAATGGCTGTACATGTACCTTTATCTTCTGCTGCAATAGCAGAGTGTAAAGTACTCATGATGGCTTCTATGAACATCTTGCTTCCTGCATCAGGTAAAGCGATAGCTACACCTTCACAGGATATGGTTCTTGGTATCTACTACATCACTTTAGAGAAAAACGGTGTAAAAGGTTCAAATAAACTTTTTGCAAATGTTGATGAAGTAAGAATTGCCATAGAGCATAATGCACTTGATTTACATGCAAAAGTAAGAACTAGAATTGATGGAAGAATTATTCATACTACGGCTGGACGAATGCTTTTAAAAGCAATCCTTCCAGACTTTGTTCCTGCTGAGCTTTGGAATAAAGTTATGAAGAAAAAAGCTATTAATGAGATTGTTGACTATGTTCAAAAACATGGTGGTATTGGTATTACTGCCGGTTTCCTTGATAAACTTAAAGATTTAGGTTTCAAGCATGCAACAGAGTCTGGTGTATCTATCTCTATTGATGATATTATTGTTCCAGAGACTAAGCCGGCTAAAATTACGGAAAGTAAAAATAAAGTTATTGAGATTCAAAAACAGTATGAAGCAGGTCTTTTAACTGAACAAGAGAGATACAATAAGATTATTGATGTTTGGACAGATACAAACAACACTCTTGCAACTCAGATGATGGATTTAGTTCAAACTGATAAAGATGGCTTCAACTCTATACATATGATGGCTGATTCAGGTGCGAGGGGTTCTGCTGCACAAATCCGTCAGCTTGCCGGTATGAGGGGTCTTATGGCTAAGCCAAGTGGTGAGATTATTGAGACACCGATTATTTCTAACTTTAAAGAAGGACTTAATGTAATTGAGTACTTTATTTCAACTCACGGTGCTAGAAAAGGTCTTGCCGATACTGCACTTAAAACAGCGAATGCGGGTTATCTTACTCGTAAGCTTGTTGATGTTGCTCAAAATGTTAAAGTAGTAGAGCATGATTGTCATACTCATGAGGGTATTGAGATTTCTGATATTTCAGACCAAAATACTCTAATTGAGTCTTTAGAAGATAGACTTAACGGTAGAGTTTTGGCTGATGATGTAATTGATCCAATAAGCAATGAAATTCTTTACGCTGAAGGAACTCTTATCGATGAAGTTTCAGCTAAAGTAATCTCTGAAGCCGGTATCAAAACAGCACATATTAGAACACCTACTACATGTAAAAGTGAAAATGGTATTTGTGCTTTATGTTATGGTGTTAATCTTGCTACTGGCTATATTGTTCGTACAGGTGAGGCTGTTGGTATTATTGCCGCACAGTCAATCGGTGAGCCTGGTACACAGCTTACGCTTAGAACATTCCATGTTGGTGGTACTGCTTCTAGCACGGCACAAGAGAGACAAGTTATTGCAGAAAAAGAAGGTTTTATTCGTTATTACAACCTTAAAACTTATGTTTCTAAAGAGGGTAAACATATAGTTGCTAATCGTAGAAATGCTGCTGTACTTTTAGTTGAACCTAAAATCAAAGCTCCATTTGCAGGTAAGTTAGAAATTAAAACAATTCATGATGAAGTTATCATAAGTGTTGCATCTAAAAAAGATACAGTTCGTTATGTGCTTCGTAAAAATGAGATTGCTAAACCTAATGAGCTAGCTGGTATTGGTGGACAAATAGAAGGTAAATACTACTTCCCATATGAAAATGGATCAGAAGTTGTTGAACATGAATCAATCGTAGAAACCATTAAAGATGGTTGGAATGTTCCATCTCGTATCCCATATGCTTCTGAGCTGTTGGTTGCTGATGGCGCTCCTGTTACTCAGAAAATTTTTGCTAAAGAAGATGGTACTGTTAAATACTTCTTGCTTAAAGGTGATTATTTAGAAAGATTTGAAGGCGTAGAAGCTGGATATGAAGTAGTTGAAAAAGGTCTTTTTGCAACAGTTGTTGACAATAACAATCGTGAAGCTGTAAGACATTACATTGCTCGTGGATCTGTAATTGTTACAGAAGATGATGCTGTTGTTGATACTAAAACAGTTATTGCTAAGCCAAAAACTGATGACTCTACTGTAATTGCTGAATGGGACCCATACTCTAATCCAGTTATTTCTGAGACTAGCGGTACGGTTAAATTTGAAGATATTATTATTGGAACAACTGCAAGTGAGCAGTTTGACGAATTGACCGGTAAAACTCGTTTAATGATTAACGATCACTTGTCTTCTGACTTTAAACCAACTGTTGTTTTAGCTAGTGAAGATGGTGAACTTATAAGATATCAAATTGAGTCAAAATCATCTATCTATGTTGAAGATGGCGCAACTGTTAAGATTGCAGATATTATTGCTAAAACACCAAAGGCGCTTCAAAAATCAAGCGATATCACTGGGGGTCTTCCTCGTGTATCTGAACTTTTTGAAGGTCGTCGTCCTAAAGCAACTGCACTTATCTCTGAGATAGACGGTACTGTTAGTTTTGGTAAATCGCTTCGTGGAAAAGTTAGAATCGTTGTAAGCTCTACTGAGGGTATTGTTAAAGAATATTTTGTTGATAAATCCCATGTTGCAGTTGTTGCATCAGGTGACTTTGTACATGCCGGAGAGAGACTTACTTCAGGTATTATCTCTTCACATGAACTTCTTCGAATTATGGGTGTTAAAGCACTTTATAATTACCTAGTGTCTGAAGTTCAACAAGTATACCGTTCTCAAGGTGTTAATATTGCTGATAAACATATCGAAGTTATCTTTACTCAAATGCTTAGACAGATTAAGATTATTAAATCTGGGGACACTAAGTTTATTCAAGGAGATCTAATCTCTAAAGCTAAATTTGCACAAGAGAATGAAAAAATTATGCGTCTTGGCGGTCGTCCTGCGATTGCTGAGCCATTCCTTGTCGGTATTACAAGAGCTGCTGTTTCAGCTGACTCGATTATATCTGCTGCATCATTCCAAGATACTACTAAAGTATTGACAGAAGCTGCAGTATCGGCTAAAATCGATGATCTTAATGATCTTAAAGAGAATGTTATTATTGGTCGTACTATTCCTGTTGGAACCGGTATATATAAAGATCAAGAAATAATGTTCAATAGTGAAGAAGAGTAGTAAGATAAGCTTACCTCTCTTTTTTGACATGTAGATTTTCTACATGTCGATTTCTATCCTTTACTTCTCACTTAAAACTACAAATATTAATTTACACTTAAAATAAGCTAACTTTAATTACATCTTCTGTATTATTACGCGTCTATAACTCCCTAAAAAATAGTGAGTTAAATTCTACTGGAAAAAATTAAGTAAAGGAATTGTATGCCTACAATCAATCAATTGATTCGTAAAGAGCGTAAACGCGTGATTAAAAAATCAAAATCACCGGCTCTTGTATCGTGTCCACAGCGTCGTGGTGTTTGTACTCGTGTTTACACAACTACACCAAAAAAACCTAACTCGGCTTTAAGAAAAGTTGCAAAAGTTAGATTAACTTCAGGTTTTGAAGTTATTTCTTATATCGGTGGTGAGGGTCATAACCTTCAAGAGCACTCAATCGTTCTTGTTCGTGGTGGTCGTATTAAAGATTTACCTGGTGTTAAGTATCACATCGTTCGTGGTGCATTAGATACTGCTGGTGTTGCTAATCGTATGGTTGCTCGTTCTAAATACGGAACAAAGCGTCCTAAAAAATAGTCATTTAGACTAAGTAGGCTATAAAGCCAAATATTCAAGCTAGCTACAGGGCACTTGGTGCTTTGAGTAAATTTGAGAAAATTGAAGAAGGAAAATAACAAATGAGAAGAAGAAAAGCTCCCGTTCGTCCAGTTATGCCAGATCCAGTTTATGGAAGCAAAATACTGACGAAATTTATAAACAAGATTATGTTAGATGGTAAAAAATCTACAGCTGAAAAAATCATATACAGTGCAATGGATATCATTAGCTCTAGAGGTGAAAAAACAGGTATAGATACATTTAATGAGGCTATTGAGAATATTAAACCAATTATTGAAGTAAAAAGTCGCCGTGTTGGTGGTGCTACTTATCAAGTTCCAGTAGAAGTACGCCCGGTACGACAACTATCATTATCTATTAGATGGTTAATTGATTCTGCTCGTAAGAGAAATGAAAGAACTATGGCTGAGAGATTAGCAAATGAATTAATGGATGCGTCGTCTGATAAAGGTAATGCATTTAAGAAAAAAGAAGATACATATCGTATGGCTGAAGCAAATAAAGCATTTGCTCACTATAGATGGTAATTGGATAAGTTATGGCAAGAACACATAAACTTAATGATGTAAGAAATATCGGTATCGCTGCTCACATTGATGCAGGTAAAACAACAACGACAGAAAGAATTTTATTCTATACTGGTCGTGAACATAAAATTGGTGAAGTTCATGACGGTGCTGCAACTATGGACTGGATGGAACAAGAGCAAGAAAGAGGTATTACGATTACTTCTGCTGCGACTACTTGTGAATGGGCTGGTAAACAGATAAATATTATCGATACACCGGGCCATGTTGACTTCACTATTGAAGTTGAGCGTTCAATGCGTGTACTTGATGGTGCTGTTTCAGTTTTCTGTGCTGTTGGTGGTGTTCAACCTCAATCAGAAACAGTTTGGAGACAGAGAAACCGTTATAAAGTTCCATCTATTGTTTTTGTTAATAAAATGGACAGAACAGGTTCGGATTTTTATGAAGTAGAGCGTCAAATTCGTGACAGACTAAAAGGTAATCCGGTTCCTATTCAGTTGCCAATCGGTGCTGAAGATAAGTTTATGGGCGTTATTGATTTAGTAAAAATGAAAGCTATAGTATGGGATGTTGATGCAGCAATGGGTTCTAACTACCATGTTGAAGAAATCCCTGCAGATATGGTTGATAAAGTTCAAGAATACCGTGAAAAGTTGATTGAATCAATCTCTGAAGTTGATGGTAATGAAGAATTAGCAGAAAAATACTTAGAGGGTGAAGAACTTACTGAGGAAGAAATTGTGGCTGGTATAAAAGCAGCTACACTTGCTATGCATATTGTTCCTATGACTGCTGGTACAGCATTTAAAAACAAAGGTGTTCAAACTTTACTTGACGCAGTTGTTGCATACTTACCATCTCCTGTTGAATCAGCACCTATCACAGGTACTTTGATGGACGATGAAGAAAAAGAAGTAGTTGTTCCTTCAACTGATGATGGTGATTTTGCGGCATTAGCATTTAAAATTATGACAGATCCATTCGTGGGAGTACTTACTTTTATTCGTGTTTACCGTGGTTCATTAGAAGCAGGTTCATTTGTTCACAACTCTACTAAAGATAAAAAAGAGCGTGTTGGCCGTATCGTTAAGATGCATGCTGTTAAGCGTGAAGAAGTTAAAGAGATTTATGCTGGTGAAATCGGTGCAGTTGTTGGTCTAAAGAGTACTACAACAGGAGATACTTTATGTTTGGGTGAAGAGAAAGTTGTGTTAGAGAGAATGGACTTCCCAGAGCCTGTTATCTCTGTTGCAGTTGAGCCAAAAACTAAAGCTGACCAAGAAAAAATGGGTATCGCTTTAAGTAAACTAGCTGCTGAAGATCCATCTTTTAGAGTTAATACAGATGAAGAGACTGGTCAGACTATTATTTCAGGGATGGGTGAGTTACACCTTGAAATCCTTGTTGATAGAATGAAAAGAGAATTTGCTGTTGAAGCTGAAGTTGGTGCTCCTCAAGTTTCTTACCGTGAGTCTATTAAAGACGAAGTTGAACAAGAGTACAAATATGCTAAACAATCTGGTGGTCGTGGCCAATTTGGTCATGTTTACCTTAGAATCAAGCCAGGTGCTCCTGATAGTGGTTTTGTTTTCAACAATGAAATCAAAGGTGGGGCAATTCCTAAAGAATATATTCCTGCAGTTGAAAAAGGTTGTGTTGAAACAATGGGTGCCGGTGTACTTGCAGGATACCCGATGGAAGATGTTGAAGTTACATTATATGATGGCTCATACCATGATGTTGACTCAAATGAAATGGCATTTAAACTTGCTGCATCAATGGGATTTAAAGAGGGTTGTCGTAAAGCTAGACCATCAATCTTAGAGCCAATGATGAAAGTTGAAGTTGAAGTTCCTGAAGAAAACATGGGAGATGTTATCGGAGACCTTAACCGTCGTCGTGGACAAGTTAACTCTATGGGCGACAGAAGCGGAAACAAAATTGTTGATGCATTTGTTCCACTTGCAGAAATGTTTGGTTATTCAACTGACCTTCGTTCAGCAACTCAAGGTAGAGCTACATACTCTATGGAATTTGATCATTATGAAGAAGTTCCAAAAAATGTTTCTGAAGAGATTCAGAAAAAAAGAAATGGTTAATATCTAACCATTTTTCCTACTAACAGCAGTTAATGCTGTTAGTATCTTACATACTCTCTATTTACTTATTTTTAAATTTTAACTCTAAAAACAAATCAAAACTTGCCGATATTGCTTTAGTCAATTAGCTTTTATTTCTATTTTTTAGATAAAATAGAAACTTGACAATAAATCTTACAAGTCCGACTACAAGATATACGATGGATGTCCATAGCAATGGATGAAAATAGTTCTCTTTTTGCACCATTGCATCAATTCTTGCCAGTGGAGATGTTAGTAAGTCTGAGTGTTGAAACAGAGCTAGGATTATTAATATACATGTGAAGTATATAAGTTCAATTTTTATTTTTTTAATCATAATATGATTATATCAATCTATGATTAAAAAAATAAAAAAACAGGTAGGTTCATGAAATTTTTTGTTACTTTATCCCTTTTAGCAACACTTATATTTGCGCAGGCACCTAATGTGTATTCATCGTTAGGCAATGAAATATATAGCAGTGTTAAAAATATACAAAAGTTAAAATATATACCCGAATTTTCACATCTAAACGATAAAATAGATAAGTATATAAAAGATGTTCAAAATCTTAGAGAAGAAGGTGTTGCAATAGACTCTGCTGATAAAAATGCAGATAAAGATTCCTATCTAGAGAGCTTAAGAGAGCTTTCAAGCACATATACTTACTTTAAAAGAAGTGTTAGCAGTAGTTTTAAATCATCTGTTGAAAGTGAAAATAGCAGACTTTTTCTAGCAGTTGTCAATTCAGGCTTAATGGATACTAAAGCCCACAGGGCTGAGATTCTGGATTATTACAATAATCATAGTGATGAGATTAATCCTTCTGGAATAATAGAATATTTTATAAGTGAGGATTTAGCGATTGAAAAACGCCAAGAAGCTAACAAGGCTTATAAAAAAGAAGTTGAATCAGAAAAAATAAAAAGATTGCGAGCAAAAGATAAACTAAGAGAAGAAGCTCAAATAAAACAACTTGAAATTGAATTAAAACAAAAAAAGAAAGAGATTCGTGAACGGCAAAGAAAAGAGTTAATTGAAAACTAAAACCATTTGAAATCTTCTTCTAAGCTTGGTTTTCCATCAAGCGTAAGATATGGTTTGTAGTGCGACTTGTATGAAAGAGATGGGCACCCTTGAACATAATACCCTAAATAAATCCACTTTCTATTAGAATTTTTAGCATACATAATTTGATTATATAGTGAAAGTTTACCCAAAGAGTACTTATTGTAATCAGGATCATAGTAGAAGTATATTGAAGATATTCCATCGTCGAGAATATCAATAAGGTCCACCCCTATTAATCTGTCCTCATCATAGTAAAGAATTTCATATCCAAAATCATTATGAGCATCGACAAAGGAGCCATAGTAACCTTGTGCACTTGTCGTAGAATGTTCCCAGCCTTTTTTATCTTTCATGTATAAATGGTACTTATCAAACAGCTCAAGGTGAATTTTACTTAGAGACGGTCTTTGAATATAGCTCTTAATATTTGAAGCTTTTCTCATAACTCTTCTTTGAGATTTTGAAAATTCAAAATTATCTACATCAATTTTTATGCTTTTGCATTCATCACATGAGATACATGTAGGTCTGAAATACATTTTGCCAAATCTTCTATAACCACGCTCAACTAACTCTTGGCACTGCAGAGTCGAACAGCTGTCTATAACTTTATAATGAGTAATTTGTTGCTTGTCATCCAAGTACGAGCATTTATCATTAGTCAAAAATTCTTTAAGTATATTCATACTAAAAGTCTGACATAATTTTCATTAGAAAAAGGTATATATATGAAAGAAATATTTTTAAAAAATAAAATTTTAATTTTTAGAACTCTAGGTTCATTAATGCTCATTGTCGGTTTTGCAATCTATTTTTGGACAACTCCAAAAGAAGCTTTGACTCAAAATGAAATCGCAGCAGCTAATGTAGCAAGAATGGAAGCGAGTGTCTTGAGAGGCAGCAGCTCCACTACAGTATCAAAGCCAAGCAGTACTAAGTTTTTAAAAGAGTTTAAAGAAGCTCAAAAAAAACAGGTGCGGTATTTTGTTATATTAACAATGATTTTTGGAGCTGGATTTTTAGTGTATAGTTTTATAAAACCTAACAGAGATAAAAAGACTAAGCTCGATTCTGAGCAATAAGCACACCCTCTATCATCTTGTCTATATCACCATCTAGTATGCCAGATACATTTGAATAAGCTTCATTGCTTCTTGTGTCTTTGACCTGTTGATATGGCTGCATAACATAAGAACGAATCTGATGTCCCCATCCAATCTCACTTTTAGCAATACCGGCATTTTCTGCTTTTTGAGCTTCTAATTCTAATTCATAAAGACGAGACTTTAGCATCTTCATCGCAGTCGCTCTATTTTTATGTTGAGACCTGTCGTTTTGACACTGTACAACTACTCCTGTCTCAATATGAGTGATTCTGATTGCTGATTCTGTTTTGTTTACATGTTGTCCACCTGCACCACTTGCACGATAAGTGTCTACGCGAATATCTTTATCTTCTATTTCTATATTGATGTTGTCATCAATTTCAGGTGATACCATGACAGAGCTAAAAGAAGTGTGTCTTTTTGCATTAGAATCAAATGGTGAGATACGAACAAGCCTATGAATGCCATTTTCCACTTTTAAGTAGCCATAAGCATTTTCACCTTTTACAAGGATTGACGCATCTTTGATGCCAGCTTCATCCCCGACTTGGTAATCTAATACTTCAACACTAAATCCTCGCCTCTCTGCCCATCTTTTATACATTCTAAGAAGCATTGCAGCCCAATCCTGACTCTCTGTTCCTCCAGCTCCTGGATGAATAGAAAGAATAGCATTATTGGAGTCCATCTCTTGATTTAAAAGGACTTCTATTTCCATGTTAAGTATTTGTTGTTCCAACTCCTCAGCACTGTTAAAACACTCATTTATAGACTCTTCATCATTTTCTTCTTTAGCCATTTCATAAAGTTCAACTGCATCTGTAATGGCATTTTTAGCTATAAAATATTTACTAAGCTTACGCTCAATCTGTGTTTTGTCTTTTTGAATTTTTGCAGCATTTGTGGCATCATTCCAAAAGTTCTGATCATTTTCTAGCTCTTGTATTTCGTCTAATCTTATTTGAAGTTTTTCAGGCTCAACTACATCGGTGATATTGTCCATTTTGATAGTAATATTTTTTAGCAGCTCTGTATATTCATAATTGTCCATAAATCTGCTCCATTATTGTATAATTGCGATTATAACACACCAAGGTATAATTTATGAAGATTATTTCCAATCCATTTGAATTAAAAGAGTATTTAAAAAATAAAAACGAGACAGTTGGATTTGTTCCAACTATGGGTGCTCTGCATGAGGGGCACATATCTCTTATAAAAAAAGCTAAAGAGCAAAATGAGTTAGTAGTTGTATCTGTGTTTTTAAACCCCACACAGTTTTTAAAGGGCGAAGACTTAGACACATATCCTAAAAAAGATGAAGCCGATAAACATATTTGTAAATTAAGCGGTGTTGATATCCTCTTTTTCCCAAAAGCTGAAGATATTTATGGTGATGATGAAGTGACTATCAATGCTCCAAAGGTTAGAGGTTTTGTTTTAGAGGGAAACAGCAGACCATCTCATTTTAACGGTGTTTTAACAGTTGTTATGAAGCTTTTAAACATAGTTAACCCAACTAGAGCTTACTTTGGGAAAAAAGATGCTCAACAACTTAACCTAATCTCTTTGATGGTAAAACAACTTTTTATGAGCGTAGAGATAGTTGCTGTTGACACAGTTCGAGAGAGTGGCGGTTTGGCACTTAGCAGCAGAAATGCTTATTTAAGTGTACATGAGAGGCAAGAAGCTTTAAAAATATCAGCATCGCTGCATTCTGCGAGTATGATGGTAAGTAAAAAAATTTTAGATTCAAAAGAAATTGTAAAAAAAATGAGAGAAATTCTTAGCCCATTGGAAATTTTTTATGTAGAAGTTTTAAATCGTGATTTTGAACAAATCTCACATGTAGAGATTGGAAATACAGTTATTTTGGTTGAAGTAAAAGTTGGGACTACGAGATTACTCGATAATATTTGGCTTTAAATAACCTTCTTCAACCATAATGTCAACAGCTTTTTTAAATACCGGCACAGAGGTTTTTGATGCAAATTGGCTTGATTTTGGTTGAATTACAACTACACCAATAGTGTATTTACTTGTTTCATCGTTAGCAAAACCAACAAAAGCAGTATTGTATTTATTTACATACTTGCCTTTTTCAACTATATGTGCTGTTCCTGTTTTCCCGCCAATTTCTAAACCATCTGTTTTGGCTTTTATTCCTGTTCCTTCATTAACTGTTTTTATTAAAATTTTCTTTACTCTTTGAGCCGTTGTACTTTTAATAACTTGAATCTGCTCTTCATCCGGAATGATAATCTCTTTTTTATAGTTGTCTATAAAGCTATATACGATTTTTGGCGTTACAATTCTACCGTTATTGCTAAAGGCACTATATGCCCGAATAATCTGCATAAGATTTGCGTGCATACCATATCCGTAAGAACATGTCGCTTTATAAATTTCATTGTTCAATCTCTGCGCATGCGGCAAAGAACCAGTTTTTTCATAAATTAGATCTGGTGTAGACTTCTGGGAAAATCCAAATTTTTTTAAACCATTATAAAACTCTGCTCCGGAGAGTTTTTGAGCTAGCTGTGCTATACCTATGTTTGATGAGTGGACAATAACATTCTCAGCAGACAACCAGTCAAACCTATGTTCATCTGTTATGACTTTTCTACCAATCTTAAAGCGCCCATTGTGTCCATTGACTAAGTCGTAAGGGTTTATTAGTCCCTTATCCAGTAAAATAGAAAAGGTAATGGTCTTAATAACACTTCCTGGCTCAAAACTATACTCTATCATTGCAGCATTTAGAGATGGATAGTCACTTCTTTTTATATTTTTGGGAGAAAATCTATTTGAACTAGCCATTGTAATGACTTTGCCATTTTTAGAGTTCATGATAGCAATCATAATCTGTTTAGCTTCTAACTCTTCTTTCATAGTATCAAGCATCTTTTCTACTCTTATTTGAAGGGAAACAGGTATATTTAGTTTTATATCAAGACCATTTATGCTTGGCTTAGTAAAACTGTCTTTATTTAATATAATGTAGCTATTTACATCTCTTGGACCTTGCGAGAGTTCATCTTGTTTTGATTGAAGCTCTCCCTCAAATCTTTTCTCTAGACCTTTAACACCTTTTATATATGTATAACCATCTTCTTCAAGTTTGTGCGGGTAACCAATTATTGGAGTTAATAAATCATCGTAAGCATACTCTCTGCTCTCTCCACTCTCGATAATACTAAGACCATGTAATGATGTCCTGCCGGTTCTTGAGTCTTTTCTCTCAACAAATACATTAAATCGTCTTAGTTCATAAGCAAGGCGCTTTAGATATTGTGCTTGTTTTTGCGGTATGTTGTAACTAAGAACAACAACACCTTTGCGCTTGCTAAGTTTCTTTTTAATATCTTCTGCCTTCATGCCGGAATAGATACTAAATAGTTCAACAAACAATTCTTTTTTTTGAGGGTCAATGTAGTGAGTATTTACAATTGCTTTATATAATTTTTTTGTCGTAGCTATATGAAAACCATCAGCGCTTATGATAGAACCGCGAACAGCTTTTGAGCTCTCTTTAGTATATAATGACGGAAGATTACGAGATTTAAGTGTTGTAAGAAGCATCACACCCAAGAATATTAAAAATCCTATACTTATAAGCGTGTATAAAAGAAATATTTTTTTGCTTTTGTTTTGATTGTTCATATATACTTTTTTAGAAGATTATATCATGTAAATATTTATGAGGTGGTTAAGTAGCGAAGAAGAGGTTATAACTGTGTTCTACCTAACTCTTTGTAAGCGTTTAGAGCTTTATTTCTAATCTCAAGCATTAGTTTCATACTTGTTTCTGCTTTACCAATTGCTAATGCTGCTTGGTGTAAGTCTTTAACTTGTCCTGTCGCCATATCAGCTACAGCTACTTCACTTTTTTCTTGAATTTCATTTACTTCATTTATAGCTGATTTAAGATGTTTTGCAAAAGCTTCACCACCGGTAGATTCGACTTTGTTTTTTTGTTTTAATAATTCAGCTGTTGATGTTCCGCCAAGACCATCAATTTTTCCAAATTCACTCATAATTTACCTCCTCCTCTACTGCAACAACGAAATTGCGCTGTTTGCCATATTTTTCGCACTCTCAAATGCAGCCACATTTGCTTGGTAAGAACGAGTCGCTTCTACTAGATCGGCCATTTCGATAACAGGATTAATATTTGGATACGCAACATAGCCATTTGCATCAGCATCTGGATGCGCTGGTTCAAATTTCATTTTCGGTTCTCTGTCATCGCGTGATATTTTATCAACTACTACGCTCATTATAGCAGGATTTACCTTTTTGCCAAAATTGCCTTCATTTAAAGGGTCTTCAAATTTTGTGCTATCCGTCATTGAGTTTATTGCATTGTTAAACTGTTGGTTGAAATCTATAGCTTTAAAAACAACCTCTTTTCTTCTGTAAGGGCCACCCTCATCAGTTCTTGTTGTTTGCGCATTTGCAATGTTTTGTGAAATTGTATTTACACGAACACGCTGAGCCGACAAGCCATAACCGCTAATATCAAAACTATTTAAAAAGTTACTCATCTGCACAACCTATTCTGAAAACACTTATCAAAACTATTAAAAAAATTACTCATAATTCAATCCTAACTTACTTTTTGTGATGCTTCTATAACACTTTTAAAGATTGCACCGGATTTTTTGTTTGTCTGAATGAGAGCATTGAACATAACCGAGTTTTTACTCATCTCTGTTGTCTCTACATCTAAGTCTACACTATTGCCATCATTTCTTGCCATATGCCCATCTCTGAAGTAAGTAGTTGGCTTGTATGATGTTTTTTCATTTTGAAGTGCCATATGTGCACTGTTGGTCTGTGCCATCTCAAGTTTGTTACTGTTCGTATCTAGTGCTTTTGCTTTTTCATGTGCCAGATACTCTTCAAATCTCACATCCCTTGGTCTATAAAAAGGAGTGTCAGCATTTGCTATGTTAGAAGATATCATATCTTGACGAATTGCTCTATAGTCCATAGCTTTTGCAAGTAATCCATGTGTTCTAGAAATCTCAATACTCATCTTCTCCCCTATTTATCATCTCATAAAACCTGAACTAATCCAGGCTTTATTCAGTCACTAAAGCTACGCCTTTGGCGAGATAAGTCACCTTGTTTTGTGTTAGTTCAATTCTACAAGCAATTTTAGTTCCAAAAAAGATATTGAAAAATAGTAGGTTACATGTATTAGTTTAATTAATATATTTAAGCAAGTTTTAATGACATCTGCTACATAATACTTCTTAAGGTTGCTAGTGTAACCCAATTTTTTTAATTCAAGGAGTTCTTATGAAAAGAGCTGGTTTTACTATGATCGAATTGATCTTTGTTATTGTTATTTTAGGTATTTTAGCAGCTGTTGCTATTCCAAAACTTGCTGCTACGCGTGAAGATGCTACTGCTACTGCAACTTTAGCAACTTTTAAGACGGCTATTAATCAGATTCAAGCTAGTACGACCGCGACTGGTAGTGTGCCTGATTTTACGACTATTGTTGACCCTGGTACAAATTTAGGTGTTGCTGCTAATGTAATTACTGCAAGAACAGATAGCGCTGGTGGTACAGTTTGTGCAACTGGTACAAATACAGCGTCAGGTACAGACCAAATTCTAGTTGTTGATATTCAAACGCAGACTGGTGGTTGTGTTTTATTTGCTAATATGGTTGACCATAATGTTTCTTTAACAGGTTCAGCTGTAGTTCGTTAATTTTTTCTTGTTCCCAAGCTCCCGCTTGGGAACGCACATATACAGTTAAAAAATCTAAATCTTTTTACAAACTTCAAACTTAAATAATCTAAAAAATGTTAATATATTAAATAATTGATATATTATTTAACTTAAGGAATTTTTATGCAAAAATCAAAAAGTGCTTTTACAATGATAGAACTTGTATTTGTTATAGTCGTGTTGGGGATATTGGCAGCTGTGGCAGTTCCTAGATTTGCAGCAACTCGTACTGATGCTGAGATAACAAAAGGGCGTGCCGATATTGCTGCAATTCGTTCTGCTATTGTAACTGAAAGACAAGGTCGTCTTATAACTGGAGATAGTGCTTGGATAGCAAAACTAAGTAACAGTACTACAACCCTTTTTACTGGAGTGGATGCTAATCAGACACTGTTGATGTATGGTATAGCAGCAGGAACTGGTTCAGGTCACTGGCAGGGTAATGCTAATGGACTGGACTATACTTTTAATGTTCAGGGAACTGATGTAGCATTTACATATAATCCTAATACAGGTGCATTTACATGTAATACAGCAAATGCTACATGTAAACTTTTAACTGATTAATAACTTATCAGCTAGAGGATTGTTTTGTATTTTTATGAACTAGCAATCCTCTCATCCCCTCTATCTACGCTTACATACCACTCTGATTTAGAGATAAAAACAGGTGCAGTAGTAAATATAAATCTTCGCAATAAGAACTCTAAGGGTGTAATAATTTCTACTTGTGAAAAGCCAGAGTTTGATACCAGTGAGATTTTAGAAGTATACGACTCTTTTTATTCTAAAAAACAACTGGAGTTAGCTAAGTTTATATCTACTTATTATATCTGCTCACTCGGAGAGGCTCTTGGAGTGATGACTGCGTATAGTTGCGGATATACGACTTCAGTCGTACCTGTAATGGGAATCAAAATAGGTGAGGCTCAAAGTGGAGAATGCCAAGGGGTAGCATTCCTAAAAGCCACATATTCGAATCCCATATTAACTCTTTCAGATAAGCAAACTGATGCTCTAAAATTTTTAAAACAATACAGAGTCTCACTTCTTTTTGGTGATACGGGCAGCGGAAAAACTGAAATCTATATGCAGTATTTTCATGACATGTTAAAAGAGGGTAAACGCTCTATTTTTTTAATGCCTGAAATCTCTTTGACACCGCAGATGAGTCATAGACTGGATATGCATTTTGGGGATAGAGTTGTTATGTGGCATTCAAAACTGACTCCAAAACAAAAAAAAGAAGCACTACAAAAAATTAATGATGGAACCGCTCAAATAATTGCAGGTCCTCGTTCAGCTCTGTTTTTGCCCATAAAAGATTTGGGACTGATAGTTGTAGATGAAGAGCATGATGACAGTTATAAATCATCTTCAAGACCTCGTTACAATGCAAGAGATATAGCAATTTATATGGGTAAATTATATGATGTGCCAGTTGTTTTAGGAAGTGCTACGCCATCACTTAATACATATGTAAAATTTCCACATGTCAGATTGAAAGGTGGACACTTTACTTCGAAAAAAGAGTTTATATATGAACGCTCAGTTGAGAACCTTTCTCCTATAATTATGGATAGTTTAAAGCATAACTTGATTGCTAAAGAGCAATCAATTGTATTTCTTCCAACCCGCGCAAATTTCAAGTATCTTATCTGCCAAGATTGTGGACATACTTATGAGTGCGTGTTTTGTAGTGTAGGTATGAGTATTCATCAAAAATCACGAGCGCTTAAGTGTCACTACTGCAACTTTTCGCAAGCCATTCCACAAGTGTGTTCAGAGTGCGAAGGAGACTCTCTTACAAGTAGCAGACTTGGAACTGCAGAGGCTGTAAAAGTTATAAGCCAAGAGTTTAAAGATGCAAAAGTTGAGCAGTTTGATAGAGATGTGATTACAACTTCCAATAAATTAAAAAAAGCTCTAAAAAGATTTAACGACAGAGAGACTGATATATTGGTGGGAACCCAGATGTTATCTAAGGGGCATGATTATCACGGTGTTACTCTCGGAGTTGTGCTTGGGATGGATAACATGTTAAATATGAGTGATTATAGAGCTAGAGAAAAAGCCCTCTCATCGCTAATTCAAGTAGCAGGAAGAAGCGGACGAAAAGCAAATGCCAAGGTTTTAGTTCAGACTTTTAACGAAGAGTTTTTCAAAACATATATAGACAACTATGAAGAGTTTTTAAATGAAGAAAAAGAGTATAGAAAAGAGCTATATCCTCCATATAAAAAACTCTGTCGTATACTTTTTTCGCATAAAAATGGTGCAAAAGCGGCTGAAGCTATGAATGAGATGCAAGAGAGCCTGCAAAAAGTATCAAATACTTGTCCTCCTTGGTCGAGGGTTGAAATAGTCGGATACGGCAAGTGCGCTGTGGAGAGAGTTGCAAATAAGTATAGATTTGAAATACTTCTAAGAGCTGATAAGAGTACGGATATTATAAAAGCGATTTCTACATGTAGAAATCAACTAGCAGAAATAGATATGGACCCAATAGAATTTGGCTAGTTAACAGCTCTATTACTTCGTTAGATTTTTTTGAACTACTATAGTAGTCCTTCAAAAATATGCCTCGTACTAAAACTATTTACTAGACAAATTATTTATTTAATTTTAAAGTAGGTGCTGTTTTGTATCAAAAAACCAGTAAAATGCCATCATAACACCTGTTGTTTTTTGATAACTCTCATCAAACATAAACTCTCTGGATTCTTCTATTGGAACAGATATAACTTCTATCTCTTCATCATATAGTCCACCGCCATCGTTAACCTTCATACTATCGTCACATGAAGCAAAATACAGAGTTTGGTGAGTTCCGGATATGCCGACATTTGTATAAAATGAGCTAATTTTTTCTAGGGATTCAACCGGAATATCATAGCCGCACTCTTCTAGTATTTCCTCTTTAGCAATTTGTGCATTGCTGGCATCTTTGTCTACAATACCGGCGCATAATTCGTACATCATACCGTTTGTTTTATTTTTATTTAGTACAGTTGCTCTGAGTTGTTTTACAAGTATAAAAGCTTTTTTGTCTGTATGGTAGAGAAGTACGGCAACGCTGTCATAACTTATAACTGCTTCCCATTTTTTCTTTATTCCGTCTTCTGAGTAATTTATAAGTATAGGTTTTATAAATTTTGGGTTTTTTAATTCTTCAGTTGAGTTTATTTGGCTCACATTGTTCTCCATTAAAGAAATAACAGACTGTATCAGGTTTAGACACTCTTACAAATTTTGTCTCATTTTTTAGATGCAGGTCTACACTTTGATTATAATTTTCTTTTAGAATCAAGAATGCTTTTTTTTCTTTACCTTTTAATTTTTTGGTTGTTACCTGAACGACTCTAAGCGGGTTTGTGGCACTTCCTCTTTTTCTTAGTTCAAAGTGTAAGTGAGGTCCCGTTGAGCGGCCGGTTGAACCTACATAACCGATGGTATGACCTTTTTTAACATATTTGCCTCTTTTTATACCTCTGCGAAATGATTTTAAATGCGCATACCTTGTTTCATATCCATCGTCATGTTTAATCTTGATAAGGTTGCCATAAGCTCCAAGTCTTCCTGCATATATGACTCTTCCGCTTCCGGCTGCGACAACCGGCGTACCTCTTCTTGCGGCATAATCAACACCCAAATGAGCTTTCCATTTTTTTAAAATAGGGTGGAATCTTCTTTTTGTGAAGTATGATGAGATTCTAGCACCGCGAACAGGACGAGCTAGTAAAAATCCTTCTACTTCATTGCCTTGTTCGTCATAGTATCTGTCATCATCGTTTAGATATATATAGTGTTTTTTATTTTTCATTTCTATCATTGCAACTTTTAGAGTTGGCATAGAAAAAGGTTTTCCTAGACGATATTTTTGATCATAAATCATGATAAGAGTATCGCCTTTTCGTAAGTCTCTTTTAAAATTCAGTGAGTATTTATAGCTTGATACAAAAATTTCTGCGAGTTTTTTGCTGCCTGTTTCTTTTACGATATCATAATAGGGAGAATGATTTATCTTTATGGTAAATGCTTCAGTTTTTGTAGAACTGATGATAGGAATGACTTCAAATTTATATGCACCCTTATCTATATATATGTGGATTTGTAATTCATCATTTAGTGGAAGCAGCATCTGTAGAATTTTTTTCTCACTATCTCTTAAAATCTGATAATTGATACCGGCACGCATCTCTTGAGTTAGTAACTGGTCATCTCTGTCTAGGTTGTAGTAGAGTGATTTTAGAGGAAGATTGTGTTTTTCTAAAAACATCAAGTAAGTCTCTCCGTTTGACCATCTAAAACTCTCAACTTTAGACCCAAATAGAGATGTAACAAATAAAAAAAGTAGAAATAAACGCATCATAAAAATAACCATAAGTATAAAATTTTAAAAATAATTCCAAAACTCTAACAAAATTTGCCTTAGTATGAGGTTTGTTTGATATAATCGCATTACATTATTATAAAGTAGAGAGATATGAAGTATATATTTTTAGTGTCAATCCTTATGTTAGAACTGTTTGGAGCTGTTGTTGAATCTCCTATTATAAGTGTAAATGAAGAAAAAACAGAGGTTACAATTGAAGTTGAGAAGATAGATGTCGGGGTAAGTGGTTTTGTTGTTCATAAAATTGCACAAGGGCGTACAAGTATTTTAAACAATGCAATTGTTAGTAATTACAACAAAGAGACTAAGATAGCAACTCTTAAACTGAGTGAATTTAATGCTCTTAGTAACAGCGCACTTCCTAACGGTAACTGGAAAGTAGAAGTTGGAGATACAGCTGTCTTAGCCTTTGGTTATACAAGAGGCTTGCTAATAGCACCTAATGAAGATATATATTATAGGGTGACTAAAAACTCTAAGCTTCAGTGGATACATCCGGATATTTTTGCTACTTTACTCTCTTTTAACGGACATCCGACACCATTAAGAGAAGATTTTACTCAGATGAGCATAGCTTCTTCTGTTGGATTGGTTTATATTTATTTGGATAAAATAGTTTATACACTTGATTCTAAAAGTTTTAAAATTTTAGCTATGACAGAGGCTAAATTGGAAGAAGGTGCTGTTAATTTGCCTTTTTATACTAGAGTACCTGAAATAGATGCTAACTGGTTTGGAGAGGGCAGTAGTCATCTTGATGAGTATGAGCCTCACTACTATGAACTAATGGCAAAAGCAAATCCTAAAAACACAGAACTTTACAAAATAGTAAAAAACGGCGGAGAAAAACTCGAAGATGCACTTGAAGAGTTTGATATAAAGGAGTAAGAGATATGATTGATACTAAACATTTAAAACATTTCAGCAGTATTGTCGGTGATGATAACATCTATAATGATAAAGCACATCTTATAGCCTACTCTTATGATGCAACAAGAGAGCATTTTGAGCCTGATGCAGTTATTTTTCCTAGAAATGAAGATGATATTAGTAAGATTCTAAAATACTGTAATGAGCATAAAATCATTATAGTTCCTCGTGGTGCAGGAAGCGGTTTTACCGGTGGAGCACTTCCAAGTAGCGGTGGAATTGTTCTTGCAATGGAAAAACATATGAATAAAATCCTTGAGATTGATATGAAAAATATGGTAGCAATTGTTCAACCGGGTGTTATCAATATGGACTTGCAGCGTGCTGTAGAAGAAGTAGGTCTTTTTTATCCGCCTGATCCAGCTTCTCAAGACTACTCAACAATCGGTGGAAATGTAAGTGAAAATGCGGGTGGAATGCGTGCTGCAAAGTATGGAATAACAAAAGACTATGTGATGGCAACTCGCGCAGTTCTTCCAAACGGTGATATTATCAAGGCTGGAAAAAGAACTATTAAAGATGTAGCCGGCTATAACATAAGCGGTATTTTAATAGCTTCAGAGGGAACTCTGGCAGTTTTAAGTGAAGTAACATTAAGACTTATTCCAAAACCAAAATTGACTAAAACAGCTATGGGTATTTTTGACACTGTCAATGATGCTATGAATGCAGTTTATAAAACAATGGCAAGCGGAATTACACCAGTTGCCATGGAATTTTTAGACAATTTGACAATTCGTGCTGTTGAGCAGACTTTTCATAAAGGTCTGCCTGTAAATGCAGGTGCACTTTTAGTTACTGATGTTGATGGAAATCTTGAAGAAGATCTAAATTTTCAACTTTCACAAATCGAGAAAGTATTTTTTGAAAATGGATGCAGTGAGTTTAAAATAGCTAAAGATGATAAAGAAGCCGCGGACATTTGGTTTGCTCGCCGTAATGCATCTCCGGCTCTTAGTGTTTATGGAAGTAAAAAGCTAAATGAGGATGTAACAGTTCCTCGTTCAGCCTTGCCTGAACTTTTAGAGAAGTTTTATGCTATTGCCGATAAGTATGAGATAAATATCCCATGTTTCGGTCATACAGGCGATGGAAATGTCCATACAAATGTAATGGTTGACGGCAGTGACCCTGAGCAAGTAAAAATTGCTTACAAAGCGATAGAAGAAGTTTTTCAAGCAACTATTGATTTGGGCGGGACTCTAAGCGGTGAACATGGGATAGGTCTTGCAAAAGCGCCATATATGAGAATGGCTTTTACAGAAGAAGAGATGAGTTTGTTTAAATCAATTAAGATGGCGTTTGATCCAAATAATATTTTAAATCCTGCTAAGATGGGATTAAATTAAAAGTAAAGAATTAAATTCTTTACTTTTTTAAAATGAATCCTGCATAGAGTCATCTTTGATGATGCTTTTATCAAAACATACAACCTGATTACGACCATGTTCTTTCGCATAATATAGTGACATGTCAGCGTATTTGATACACTTCCAAATACTATCACTATCATCAGGGAACATAACAGCACCAACACTGAGAGTTTTACTAAATGATTCAGCACCGGCTGAAATCTTTTGTTTTGCAAAATTTATACGAATCTTCTCAGCAACCTCTTTTACAAAGTTTTTATCACAATTGTAAAGAAGTACTATAAATTCTTCTCCACCAAAACGAATGGCAATATCTGACGAACGAATTGACTCTTTGATAACTCTTGATACTATTCTTATACCTTCGTCACCTACATCATGGCCGTAAGTGTCATTAATCATCTTAAAGAAGTCGATATCTATCATCAATATACCGTAAGGAGTATTTGTTCTAAGTGCTTGAGGAATCGCTGTTTCGACAAATTCATCAAGATATTTACGGTTGAACATTCCTGTTAACTGATCGACTCTTGCCATTTTATTTAGAATTTGCATCAGTTTTTTACTTACAATAGCAGGTTGAGCGGTTGCAATATAATCTTCAATCAAGCCTACAATGCTTCTAACTCTTAGGCTCTCTTGCTCATCTTTTGTAACTATTGATATAATAAGATTTAGCTCATTTGAAATAGAGTACGGGATACATAGATACTGTAAGTCAGGTTTATTAAATACCGGACATGTATTATCAAATATTGTTGAGTCAACCATCATATTGATACGATCAGCACGACATTTACCGGCTTCTACATCACAATGACAACCGTTGACGCTATATACAACTTTTTTGATGCCGCTGTGAGTATCTGCTTCAATAATGCTAAAGTCTTCAAGAGAGAATTTAGTTTTAAAAACATAGGCTAATCTCTCATATATATCATCTAGCTCTTCATCATGTTCTATTGTTTGTTTGAATTTATATATTTCAGAGAGTTGATCTATAGTTTTATTTATATTTATTAGAGGGTCATTGGATATTTCTTTATTTTTATTTTGAACAAATATATATACCTTTTTATCAATCTCTTCAAATACTTTTTGCAGTTTTTCAAGTAAAGAGTTGAGCATATTTGCAACAGCATTACTTTCAGTAAGACTCCCGCCATCTACTCGTTTTGAGTAATTTCCATGGTATGCAGCTTTCATCACATCTTTAATGGAGTAAAAAATATTTATATAAGGCTTGAAAAATTTATTTACAATAATAAGAACTAAAATCATAAATATAATTGCAAATGCGGCAATATATCCTACAGTTATAAAACTGCTCCCACGAACATCACTGACATCAATAACCATACTGATGGCTCCAAGCACTTCACCTTCTTTAGCGCTATGACATGTAAGACAGTTTGTTGCGCCAAATGCTGTTGCTGTAAAAGGTATGGTCATACGCATGGTGCTTTTTGTGGCAGTCTCTGTCATAACCTCTTCAATCTTTCCGGATTTAAGCACTTTTTTGTCTATCTCATCTCTGGCTATCTCGCTATTGAATCCCTCACCGTATTGTTTTATGACAGTAGGAGAACGAGCAATCCATAAAGCACTGATATTTTCTATGTTTTCTATTTGATCAAGAAAATAGCCGCGTTTATCCATCATCCCGTTTACCATGTGAGCAGTTAAGCCGCCTTTAACAACCTCTGCTGTCAATAAAGCCCTTTTTTCAGCACTCTTAATACCAAAATCTCTAAAATTTAGCGATACGATTATAACCATTAAAATTAAGAATGTAAGAAATAGCCCTGATAGTATTAGTGTTATTTTTTGTCTTGTTCCCATACAAATAAGCCTTTAAAATATTCATTTAATTGTAAAACCGGATGATTATATCATATAATTAAAAAATTATATATTGATATAAATAGTTTTTACTATTGTGTTATATGATTTTGCAAAAAAATATAATTGTGTCATAATAAAGTATATTATATAAATTCGGGAGCCATATAAAGATGCTTAATCTCAAAAAACTTTTAAAACATACGAGATTTTTTATCAGTGCCTTTACAGACAAAGAGCTTACGCTTTTTGCCGCTAGCCTTAGTTACTATACAATTTTTACTATTATTCCTCTTTTGCTGATTATGCTGACACTTCTTACATCATTGCCATCATTTGCAGAATATTATGAGACTATTAAGGTGTTTATCTTCTCGAACCTTATGCCTGTAAATTCAGAAGCGATTATGGGGCATATTGATAAATTTTTAGCAAACTCTGCAAAAATGGGTATTATCGGTCTTGTTATGATTATAGTTGCTTCACTTTTGTTTTTTGAAAATTTCGAGTACATAGCAAACAAAATTTTTCATGCAAAACCTAGAGCTCTTTGGCAGTCCGTTACAACTTACTGGACATTGATGACTCTGACTCCAATAGCTTTGGGAGTATCATTTTTCATATCGGCAAAATTGGCTATTGTGATAGAGTCAAGCTCAATAACCTCTGGTATAAAAATTTTGCCTATCGTTCCTTATATAATCATTTGGGCACTCTTTTTTCTAATCTATCAAATCGGGCCAAATACAAAAGTCAATGCAAAAGCATCTTTAATAAGCTCATTTATAATCTCAATAGTATTTAGTATTTCTAAAAATGCTTTTATTGAGTATGTATTTTATAACAAGTCATATACAACTATGTATGGATCATTTGCAATCTTGATGTTTTTGTTTTTATGGATATATGTCTCTTGGATTATATTTATATATGGTCTGAAATTATGTTACATGATAGACCGCATATATAAAAAAAGAGAGATTAAAAGTGAGTAAAATATAAAGAAAACTTTTTTTCCATATACTAAGCAAAGAAAGAGTGACATGTAGAGCTAGAAGGTTATAACTTAGTTCTACATGTGAACTTTGCTGACCTAAGATTATTAAACTCTCTAGCAAGCCATCAAACAGATTTCCAAATCCTATGACATGTAGAAATATACTAATAGGATAAAATAGAGTGAAGAGTGTTGTCCACAGTATGGAAAGAGGGTGGTAAATGCTAAAGTTTCCAAATATAGCCAGCGAAAAAGGCAGCATTAAAAGATAAACCCAAAAAGGCACCAAGATAAATTGCCAGATTTTATTTAAATCTTTGAAGTGTATTAAAAAAAGAAAGATAAAGTAAACGCCGCTAACGGAGAGCCAGAAACCAAGCGTAAAGGTTAATTTTGGCAAGAAAACTAAAAGTAATATCACACTTAAAAATAGAGTTTGCATTGAGATGATTTTAACACCTCTGTCATAAAGAACAAAACCTACAAGAAGCATCCCAAAAGCACGCACAAGTGATGGAGGTGAATCTAAAAATATTAGATATGAGAGCAGCAATGCAGATATGATTAAGAAGATATCTAATTTTGAATTTCTGTATGGAAAATATCTGTCTTGAAAAAAAGTATAGATAGGTCTTATAAAAAAGAAGAGCAGGGCACTAAGCACCCCAAGATGAAAACCGCTTATTGCCAGCAGGTGTGAAACTCCCAATGTAGAAAAAGTAGCTTGGAGCTCTTTACTCAGAGGTGCTGCGGTGTATAGAGCTTGGTAGATATTGGATATATTTTGATTGACATGTGAGGATGATATAGTTGAATTTATTTTTTGTTTTAGAGTAGGAGTCTTGTAGATATATTTTATTTTTGAGTATGCATAAAAACTTGTTAGATACTCATAGAAGCTTATTTTTCCTGCCCAGACTTCAAGCTTAACAATTTTACCTTTGATATTTTCTAATGATTTTTTTGCGCCTGTATAAAAAGTCAAACCTTCTTTGGATTTTAATTTCAATATCTGAAATGTTTTGGATTTTTTTTTCGTAGAGAGTGAAGTTTTTTCATACTGTTTTATAACTGTAGCTTCTAAAATCTGTGAGTCAAAGCGGGTTAGTTGTTGAAAGTTTTGATATTCTATCAAAAGAGAGTAAAAGAGTATAAAGCTAGATATTAAAAGAAATAAAAGAAAGTCTCTCTTTGTGTTAAAAAGCGAGACTCTTTCAATCATCTTAGATAGGAGTCATTGATATAGAGGATTCTCCCATATCGACATTGGCGGAGCGTGTGTCTACATTTTCATAGACTGTCTCAACACCTTTTGCATAAGCGGGTGCATCAACAAAGCGAGTGAGTTTTTTCTGAAATACCAGTTTAACATGTCCGGTTGGACCGTTTCTTTGTTTTCCGATTATTATCTCAGCTTCTTCTTCTTCTTTTTCTACATAAGTAGGAATGAACTCTTTACCTTCTGCTTTTGCAGCTTTTTCACGCTCTTTTTCTTCTTTATAGAGGTAAATATCATCACGATAAACAAAGAGAATGATATCAGCATCCTGCTCGATCGAACCAGACTCACGAATATCGCTTAGCATAGGTCTTTTGTCGTTTCTAGACTCTAGTCCACGGTTAAGCTGTGAAAGTGCAACAATAGGCATGTTTAGCTCACGAGCAAGCATTTTTAGACCACGAGACATTTCAGAAACCTGCAGGTGTCTATCTTGGTTTCCAACACCGCTCATAATCTGTAAGTAGTCAATTACCGCTATCTCTATCTCGGGATGTTGGTTTTTTAGTTTTCTTAGTTTTGAGCGGAGCTGATTGATGTTTATGCTGCCTTGATCATCTACATAAAGTTTAGCATCATTCATTTTGTCTACTGCACCGTTTAGTGAACTCCACTGGTCATCATTCATATCACCCACGCGGAGTTTTTGAAGAGGAATGGAAGTTTGAATAGACAGAAGTCTGAGCATAAGTTGTTCAGCTGGCATCTCAAGAGAGAAAAAAGCTACACCTTTTCCATCTTGGATAAGAGAATTTACTGTGTTTAGAATAAAAGAAGTTTTTCCCATCGCAGGCCTTGCAGCCACAATGACCAAGTCACCCTTACCAAAACCGGTAGTCATCTTGTTTAGTTCGTGAAAACCAGTATCAACACCGACAAGAACACTGTTCCCGCGGGCTTTCATCTCTTTAATGTACTCCATGGTGTCAAATGTCATCTTTGGAGAGTCTTTAAAATCACTTGTTTGATTGTTTTGAGTTATCTCATAAAGCTTTTTTTCTACGATATCAACAACTTCAGCGCTTGGCAACTCTTCTTCTACTGTAACTCTTTTTATCTCTGTCGTGAGCGTTAAAAGATGTCTTTTTAGTGATTTGTCTTTTATTTCATCAACATAAGCTTTCGTGTTTGAAATTGGATTTGCAGATAAAATTTCAAGCATAGTCTGTTCGTCAAATTTTTTGAGTTTGATAAGCTCTTTTTTTATAAACTCTTCATCAATCGGTTGGTCTTTTTGAAGCAGAAGAGTCATGACCTTAAATATATCTTGATGAGCAGGAAGATAAAAATCATCTTCTTTAAGAGCAACGCTCAGTTCATCAAACTGTCCAGGTTCAAAAACAATTGAACTCAGTATTGAGCGTTCAAAGGCTAAATTATATAAATTATCTTGCATCTTATTCTACTTCCTTAGCTGCATTTTCAACTTCTTTAACAAACCTGTCAACAAGTTCATTCTCATCAAGGTTAGCTACTACTTCACCTTTTACCATTACTAGACCTTTTCCCTTACCGTATGCAATGGCTACATCAGCGTGAGCTGCTTCGCCTATGGCGTTTACAACACATCCCATAACAGATACATTTAGAGGTGCTTTTATGTGAGCAGTTCGCTCTTCTATTTCACCAACTGCAGTGACTAAATCAGCTTCAATCCTGCCGCATGTAGGACAAGAGATGATGTTTAGACCGTCTTTAACCGCACCGCTGTCTTTTAGTATTGCCCGTGCTACTTTTATCTCTTGTTCAAGTTCGCCTGTGATAGAAACCCGCATCGTATCGCCGATACCATCAAGCAAAAGTGCACCAAGACCGATGGAACTTTTAACAGTTGCATGAAAAAGAGTTCCGGCCTCTGTCACTCCAAGATGAAAAGGGTAGTTGTTTTTTGGTCTTAATATTCTGTACGCATCAACGGTTCGCTGAACATCACTGGCTTTTAGAGATATCTTTATGTCAGTAAATCCCAAATCTTCAAGATATTTGATGTTGTACTCGGCTGAAGCAACCATACCCTCTGCAGTTTGACCATATTTGTTTAAAAATTCTTTCTCTAAAGAACCGGCATTAACACCGATTCGTATAGGGATATTGCGAGCTTGACAAGCCTTTACAACTTCAGCAACCCTTTGTTTTGAACCAATATTACCGGGGTTGATACGGATGCAATCAACAACTTCAGCAGCCACTAAAGCAAGTCTATGATTGAAGTGGATATCTGCTACAAGAGGCAGAGAAATACGGTCTTTTATACTTTTTAGTGCAAGTGCATCTTCCATATCTGGAACAGCAACTCTGACAATATCACAACCTGCAAAATGCAGTCTTTTTATCTGCTCAACTGTAGCTTCTACATCAGAAGTTTTTGAAAATGTCATAGACTGCGTGCTTATAGGTGCGTCACCACCGACAGCAACATCACCTACAAAAATTTGTTTAGTTGGGATTCTTTTTATCATAAGGAGATTTTAACCACTTTGGTATAAAAGAGTGCTTTATTTATTTCTACATGTGATTTACATGTAGAAATAAAAAGGATTAAAATTTAAATGTTAGGTTTGTGTAAAAATATCTCCCAGGTTCGTTCATAAGCATAACATCAGATGTTCCGTTTACAATAAGAATTAAATCTTTATAAGTGTTATTTACTTCGTAAGTTTGATTAAACAGGTTGTTAATACCTACTGTGATTTCTGTGTTTTTATTTACTTCATGTTTGATTTTTGTATTTAAAACAGCCCAAGCTTTTAGTACCTGCTCGCCGTTATCTTCATCAATATCACTCCATTTGTCAGAAGCCTGCACTTCAATAGTTGCCATGCTATTGTTCATATACTCATAGTCAAGCGCTATATTTCCACGAAGAGGAGCCATGTCTGCTAAGTCTTTGTCTGTTTGACCGGCTAAAGCATTGTCTTTTTTACCTACTTTGTATGATGCACCCATGTTAAGAGTTATCTCATCTGTTGCAAAATAAGATGCACTTAATTCAGCACCATATACTGTTGCGTCAATATTTACAAATTTATTTGAAGCTAAATCATTGTTATAGTAGATGTAATCATCTAACATTGAGTAAAAACCTTTAATCTTAAAGTTATACATGTTATTTTTAGCTTCATATCCAAAATCTATCTCTGTGTTTGTAGTTTGATCTAAGTTTGGCGTGCCGGTAATAGTACCGTTTGAGCTCATAAAGTAAAGCTCTCTAGCATCAGGAACACGAGAAGCTCGACCAATACCTAAAAAAACTTTGTTCTCTTTGTCTATGTTATATGATGCAAAAATATTTGCACCCAGAGCACTATAACTGTTTGATTGTAAGCCGCCTCCGTTAGTTATATCTGTTGAGTCATATCTAGCTCCCGCACTAACATCAAATGCGCCGAAAGTTTTTTCAAGTTTTGCAAAAATTGCTGCATTTTCAGTTACAGCGTCATCTATACTTTTTCTGCCGCCAGCATGAGGAAGTCCATTGTTTAGATACTTTCCATCCCATTTTCTCTCGCTGCCATCAAGACCGACTAAAAGTTTGTAATCGTCCAGTAAAAAACTGTTTTTGAGTTTAAGACCCCTCATATCTGTTGTAAGCCAGTTTGTCATAATCGGATTGGCACCAAAAGATGACATTCTATAATCAGTTCCCATTGGGTGATCAACATCTGAAGCGTAAAATTGGATATTTAAATTCTTATATTTGTCAGTAAGGTTGTTTATATTGTACTCAATACTATAAATGTTTGAGTCATCATAAAGAGCATCCATTTTTGAGTTACCATAAAGAATATCATCACTTCTATTTGCAGTATAGCTTAAGCGAAGTTCTTGGTCATCCGTAATAGTTACAAATGCTTTTGTCATAACACTTTTCTTTGTGTATGCCTCCATATCGTGATATGCTGTTTGGTATTTTGTTCCGGCTGGAGCAGTGCCCGCTAAGACAGCCTTGTCTATCTGCTCTGCTATTGTATTTCCATCACCATCTTCATACTGATCACTCGACTCATAAGAGGTGCTTACTAAAAGACGAACTATATCGTTACCGCCACTAACAGTAGCACCAATCTTTTTATAGTTGAAGCTTCCAAGACCAAAGTTCACTTCACCGTGCACCTCTTTTGTCGGTTGTTTAGTTTTTATCTTAACACCACCGCTTAGTGTTCCGAAAGTCTCAACATCATAAGGACCTTCAATCACTTCAACTTCTTCTATTTGATTTGTCAGTACATGAGATACAGGTGGGTCCATTCTATTTACACAGGCACCTTGAACTTTTGTTCCATCAACTTCAACAGAGATATTGTCTCTTTTTTGACCACGAATATAGATGTCGTTTGCAATGCCGCTTCTGCGGTTCATATCAATACTAGGAACGCTTGAGCTAAGAGCTTCTGCCAAATCGGCAGATACTTGAGCATTTTGGCTAACTTCAGTAATTAGAGTAGACTCTACATTGATTTTAGGAATTTCAACTTCAGCAGCATGTGCAATAGCGATTACAGCCAAAGATAGGGGGATTATTTTTTTATATGACATAGTATAAACCTTGAAAATTTAAATTAATGTATAGTATAAAATTTTTGTTACATAAGTGTTAAAAAAATTGGATAAAATTGCATTATGAGTAAAATAGAAAAAATAAAAAGAGTAATCTTGATAGCGATAGGATTTGCACTAGCCACCTATCTGTTGATGAGTGGTTTTGCAATATTAAATCAAGAGAGCGCTCAGGGTAACGCCGGCAGCGAAGTTCATAGTAACACAGTGAAGTGAGCCGTGCTGCTTTATAAGAGTTGAGCAGTCAATGGCAACTACATCTCTATCTTTAAAAGTCTCTCTAAAAATCTCTAGTACTTCTTCATCTTGTTTTACTCCATAAGTGGGAACTAAAACCCCGCCGTTAACAAAAAGAAAGTTTGCATAAGTGGCAGGAAGTCTTTCATCTTCAAAGTAGATTGCATCTGTCATTGGAAGAGCAATAAGAGTGAAGTTGTGAACGGATGCCATAAGCTGAAGTTCTTCTTGCATAAGTTTTAACTCTTTGTAATGCTCATCACTCTCATCTTGACATGTAATATACATTATAGTTTTTTCATCAATAAATCTAGCCAAAGTATCTACATGTGAATCAGTATCATCACTTGCTAAATATCCATGATTTAGATATAAGATATTTTTCGCTCCAAATTCATCTTGGAGTCTTTGTGTCATCTGTTCTTTAGAAAGTGTTGAGTTTCTGTTTTTATTTAACATGCACTCTGATGTTGTAAGTATGGTATCAATTCCATTGCTCTCAACTGCTCCGCCTTCTAAAATCAAGCCTATTTGTATAAGTTCTTTGTCGTAATATCGGGCAAGTGATTTACTCATTGCATTATCTTTTGAGGCTTCAAACTTACCGCCCCAACCTGTAAATGTAAAGTCCAAAAGTTTTATATTTTTATCTTCTTCAACACATAAAGCAGAGCAGTCTCTTGCCCATGTATCGTTTGTTTCATACTTTGCAAAATAGAGGTTTTTATCTTCTTTAAATCTACTCTTAACACTCTCAATATTATCGCAGACTACAAGACATTTTTGATACTTGATAATTTCGTTTATAATGTTTACAAAAGTGTTTTGTGCCTCATCCAGATAGTCTACCCAATCAGTTTTAGAGTGTGGAAATATGATTTGTGTAAAACTTTGTTCTTCAAATTCTGCGATTAACCTTTTCATAGTGTATAATTTCCTTATGGCTTACATAACTTTAAATAAAAACAATTTTTTTAACAACCTTGATATTATTGCGAATCGTACCAAAAGTGTAGATAAAATAGCATTAGTTTTAAAAGATAATGCTTATGGACATGGGCTTTTAGAGATGTCATCATTGGCAAAAGAGTACGGTGTCAAAAAAGCTGTAGTTCGTACATGTCAAGAAGCAAAAGAAGTAGAAGATTTTTTTGAGTATATTTTAGTCTTAGGTGAAATCCCAGAGATTAAAAGTGAAAAGATAAGATATACGATTAACGATATAAACAACATAAGCAGATTTCCAAGCGGTACAAAAGTAGAGTTAAAAGTAGACACCGGAATGCATCGTAACGGTATAGACATGAGTCAACTCAAAGTTGCATTTACCAAGATAAAAGAAGCAGGACTAATTTTAGAAGCTGTTTTTACTCACCATAGAAGTGCTGATGAATTAACGAGTGAATGGTTTTGGCAAAACGATAATTTCAAATCTGTAAAAAAAGAGGCTATATATTTAGCTCAAGAGTTTGGCTTTGAAAACCTTAGATTTCACTCTGCAAATTCCCCATCACTTTTTAGAACTTCTGATTTTGATGAGGATATGGCAAGAGTCGGCATAGCTGCTTATGGTTGCATGAAACTTCCAAATGCTCTAAATATAGATGCTCTAAAACCGGTTTTGTCTATATATGCAAATAAAGTTTCATCAAGAGAATTAAAAGCCGGTGATAGAGTTGGATATGGCGGTGATTATGAAGCAACTACAGATTGCATAGCAGGCAACTATGATTTTGGTTACGGTGACGGTTTTTTGAGAAGTTGTGCCAATGGCTATAAAACACCAAATGGTGTAGAACTTATTGGCAGAGTATCTATGGATAACAGCTCATTTTTAAGTGATGAAGAAGAACTTTTGATTTTTGATGATGCTGCAAATGCAGCCGTGTATGCCAAGACTATCAGCTATGAAGTCTTAACATCTTTAAAGCCGGATATTAGACGAGATTTTTGTTAATCGTAATCGGTGTTTAATTCAGGACTTGGTTTACCAATGTAATAACCCTGAATAAAATCTACACCCATTTTTTCTAGCAGGTCAAGAGAGTCTTTGTCTTCAACAAACTCAGCAATTGTTTTTAGTCCAAGGTTTGATGCAAAGCTTACAATGGTCTTGGTAATGATTCTTGAGTTGTCATCCGTAGTAATAAACTTTACTAGCGAAGAGTCTATTTTAAGATAATCCACATTTAACTCAAATATATGTGAAAAGTTGGAATACCCGCTTCCAAAGTCATCTATAGCTATTTGACAACCAAATCTTTTGATATCTTGTATAAAGACTTTTAGCTCTTCATAGTTTTGTATTCTATCGCTTTCTAATATTTCAAAGACTACTCTTTTTGGTTCTTTAAAGGCCATGAGAGAGTCAGTTATAAATTGTAAAGTATTTTTATCTTGCACATCATTCATAGAGATATTTATTGAAAACTGATAATCTTTATCTTTAAAATATTCAAATGATTTTTTTATCATTGCCTTTGTTATCTCAGGATATAGTTTAGATTTTACAGCAATATCTAAAAATACAAAAGGCGTTATTACTTCACCATTGTCTAAAATTATTCTAACTAGACATTCATACTTGTCTATTCTTTTCGTGTGTGTATTGTATATCGGCTGAAAGTACGGAGTGATTCTGTCTTTTTTAATTGCTTTTTTTAGAAGACTCAGAGCTTCCATGTTTTTACTTATTTTTTCTTTTGTGCTGATAGAGTTGTCATAAACAACAATACTTTTTTTGTCCTTTTTAGCGATTTGAAGAGCAACATCTGCTTTAGTCATTAAATCATTTTCATTTGAAACAACACCACAACTAAGTGTTATAAAAACTGAATTGTCATTTACTTCAAGCTTTGATTCTTGTATTTTTTTAATAATATCTTGTAGTTTATGCAAAAATTCTGTTTGTGATATATTTGCTATTGTAAATATTGCATACTCATCAGTAGGCAATTTATAAACTATACTTTTATTGTTACACAAATCTTTTATCTTATAAGCAATATCCTTGATTATTTTGTCGCCAACATCATAGCCATATAAATCATTTATATCTTTAAAACTGTCTATATTGATTAGAGCTAAATGCATAGATTTTGAGTCTGAATTAAGCATAATATCTTGTATAAGTTTTAATCTGTTTGGTAAAAGAGTTAATCTTTCAAAGAGAAATGATTTTTGGAGCTCTTTAGTTTTTTCTGCCACTTTAGAGGATAGTAAGTTATTTATTTTTTTAGATTTACTCAACAAGAAACCAATTCCTATAAATATTGTTATAAGAATAATCATGTCCTGAATCACAGTGTGAAAAAAGTTAGATATGAAATACTTTTGTATATTTTCGGTTGGTATTTTTATGCTTATAATACCTCTAACTTCACCTAATTTGTAATTATAAGCATCCTCGTAAGTCTCTTGGATAAACTTAGGAGCATCCTCTTTTTTACCGTGACATTTCAAGCAATCATTATTGATTCTTAAAGCACTGCTGTACTGGTAGTATTCACTGTTGTCATCGCTGAAGTGCTCATTTGCTTCTTTGTTTTCATTGAAAAATTTAATAGCTTTAAGTTCTTCTTCATCGGCAGAGTTGTCAATATTTCTTGCTCTGTCTGATACAGCTTGTAAAGTAATGTTAAAGGGGTTATTTTTGGAAAAGATATCAGATATTATGTTTGAGCTATAAGCCGGAAGAGCCTGAAGAGTTCTTTCGTCTAATTTTAAGGTACCATTTAAAAAGAGATTTTGATAATAATGTCTATTAGAAACAGCATAGCTATTTAAAACTTCTGCCTCTTTTTTTGCAAACTCATACTCTTTATCTTTGATATCATAATAGGTATACAATATCTTAAGAATGATCAATACAAAGAATATGACAGGAATTGCTTTTAAAATTTTATCGTTTAATATATTAGTCATATAGTCACCATTATGTAAATAAGTTACTATTATATCACAATAATATTATAATGTATGTGAATTGTCCTAGATTGATAATTTTCTTAAGAGTTTACTTTGATGATAGCATTAGAAAATATAATACCGTCCACTCCCAAAAGGGCAAGCTCTTCAATCTCATCTTCTTGTTCTACATGTACTAGAATTTTTGCATCAAAAAGGTAATTGTCTGCTAAGTTTTGAGCCGTCTTTGCAAGCTCTTTAGGCAAAACAATATACGCAGCTCCAAGAGATGATGCATATATTATTTGAGTGATATTTTCTACATTTATTGCCAGGGGTATAGAGTTAATAGCAGCATGTTTGATTATGTCCAAATTGTCTTCGTTAAAATCTACCAAGAGAGTTGAAGAAGGTGGTGTGTTTTGTATAGCATCAATACTTTGTATATGAAAAATATTCTCACTATCTATAAACCTATGTCCGAACAATAACATTATTTTTTCTCCAAACACTCATCAGAGCAGTAGTATTTATTGTTGCTTAGTATGGCATCATCAAGTTCACAGTAAATACCACATGCACTACACTCGACCATATCATTGCTTGAAATTTCATCTTTTTTTTGTTTATTGTCATGTTTATCGGACTTTGTAACAGTTGGTCTTTTTTTAATAAAGAAAAAGTATACAACTGCGATAAGTCCGATAACTACAATCCATTGTGGTGACATTAATCTTCTCCAATTAGTAAATAGTGTCTGTTTCTTGTTTTTATTATTTTATGTTTTAAATCTTTAGGAACTTCATCATATACTTTTTCACCTTTATAAAAAAGAAGCTTTGAATTTTCATCACGAAAATTTTCACTTAGTTTTAGAAGCATATCAGTATCTGTTACCGCTCTTGATGTCACAAGCTCAAAAATCTCACTCTGCATATCTTCAACTCTTTTTTTAACAACTCTAACATTATCAAGCCCAAGATCTGCTTTCACAAATTGAAGAAAACTTGCTCTTTTAGTAAGGGGCTCAACTAGAGTTACCTCTGTATCAGGAAGTCCTATAGCTAGTATCATACCCGGAAAACCTGCACCTGTGCCTATGTCTAAAAGATTTTTAGTTTTAGGTAAAAAGCTTATAGGAAAAATTGCATCATAGATAAACTCATCTATTGTTTTTTCATCTTTTGCACCGGTTAGATTGTGAATTTTATTCCACTTAAAAAGGTGTTCTTTATATTTTTGAATATTATAAAAAAAATTATCCGGCAATGTGATGTTATCACTTTTCAGTGCTGATTTTAAATCCAAAAATATCCCTTAGAGCAGATGACCCATGTCATCTTTTTTAACACTCAAGTACTCTTTATTGTGCTTATTTGACTTCATTATAATCGGGATACGCTCAACAATTTCGATATCGCTGATGGAGTTTACTTTATTTGGATTATTTGTTAAAAGCCTGATTTTATGTATGTTGAAATGGTGGAGTATGTATGTAACCATCTCATATGTTCTCTCATCTGAAGCAAATCCTAATTGATGATTTGCTTCTATGGTGTTTAATCCGCTGTCTTGAAGAGCATATGCATTTATCTTGTTTAACAGACCTATATTGCGACCTTCTTGTCTGAGGTAAATAACCATTCCATTGGTCTCTTGTGCAAGAGTAAGGGCAAATTCCAGTTGATCTCCACAGTCACACTTTAAACTTCCAATTGCATCGCCGGTTAGACACTCAGAGTGAACTCTGACTATTGGAGTTTCATTTAACTTATCTTTATAAATAACTAAATGTTCTTTATTTCCTTCTTTGAAGGCTTTTACTTTAAAATCACCGAATTTTGACGGTAGATTTGCAACTTCTGAAATCTCTATTTTCAATTAATGTACCCTAATTTTAACTTTAAAACGGTAAAATATTTTTCAGAATTATAGCTAAAAAAGGTTTATTATGTTTCAAAGATTTCGTAGAACTCGTCTAAATAGTCATCTTCGCGCACTTGTACGCGAGACAAATGTAAGTGTGAATGATTTTATCTATCCGCTTTTTGTTCGTACAGGAGAAGGTATAAAAACAGAAGTGGCTTCAATGCCGGGTGTTTTTCAAATGAGTATCGATGAGGTCTTAAAAGAGTGTGATGAGTTGAAAAAACTTGGACTTTACTCTATTATACTATTTGGAATCCCGGATGTTAAAGACTCTATCGGTTCAGACTCATTATGCGAACACGGAATTATTGCAAAAGCAATTAGAGCGGTAAAAGAGAAACATCCTGACATGTTTGTTGTAACAGATTTGTGTTTTTGTGAATACACAGACCATGGACACTGCGGAATTATTGATGAAGAAAATGAAACTGTAAACAATGACGCAACACTGGAAATTTCCGGACAACAAGCAGTCATACATGCAAAAGCCGGAGCAGATATGATAGCACCGTCTGGAATGATGGACGGTATTATTGAAACTTTAAGAGATGCTCTTGACGCGGCAGGATATGAAAACCTTCCTATTATGTCTTATTCGACAAAGTTTGCATCTGGATATTATGGACCATTCCGTGATGTTGCAGAATCTGTTCCTAGTTTTGGTGACCGTGCAACTTATCAGATGGACCCGGCTAACAGAAAAGAAGCAATAAACGAAAGCATATCAGATGAGCTTCAAGGTGCAGATATACTTATGGTTAAACCGGCTTTAGCATACTTAGATATTGTTAGAGAGATTAAAGACAACACATCACTTCCAATGGCAGTTTATAATGTAAGTGGCGAGTATGCAATGCTAAAAATGGCCGGCGCTCAAGACTTGATTGATTATGATAGAGTTTTAATGGAGACAATGATGAGTTTTAAACGCGCAGGAGCAGATATAATCATCTCTTACCATGCAAAAGAAGTTGCGCAGATGCTACAAAAGTAAATATAGGGTATAATTACAGCTTTTATTATTTTAACACTAATTGAGCAAAGCCCAATTTCGTGGTAGGGATAAGAGTCCCTACAACCCCCTAAAGCTACAAAATGTAAACATTTTGAGAATTTATGGAAGTTACACAAGGACAATAATTGAGACATTTTTTAACACTTAAAGATTTTACTAAAGAAGAGATATTGGAAATTATCAATATTGGTCTTGAGATAAAGAAAAATCTTAAATCAAAAATATATAATAAAGAGTTGCAAAACCAGACTCTTGGAATGATTTTTGAAAAAAGCTCAACTAGAACAAGAGTTAGTTTTGAGACCGGTATGTTTCAGTTAGGCGGTCATGCTCTGTTTTTGTCAAATCGTGATATTCATCTTGGTCGCGGAGAGCCTGTAAAAGATACGGCTCGTGTAATATCTAGTATGTGTGATATGGTAATGATAAGAACTTTTGAACACTCTATGATAGAAGAGTTTGCGCGCTATTCAAGTGTACCGGTTATCAATGGGCTGACTGATTCATATCATCCTGTACAACTTCTGGCTGATTATATGACTCTTGTTGAACATGGCGCATCAAAAAATATAGTTGCTGCTTATGTGGGTGATGGAAATAATATGACGCATTCTTGGATGATGCTTGCTGCAAAACTTGGTTTTAAGCTTAGAATTGCCACTCCAAAAGGCTATGAAGTCGATACAGATATTTTAAATGAAGCACTTGAAATCGCAAAGAGTAGCGGAGCAATTATCACTACGACTAATGACCCAAAAGAGGCCGTTAAAGGTGCAACAGTTGTTACAACAGACACTTGGACTTCAATGGGGCAAGAAGAAGAAAAAGAAGAACGCATCAAGATATTTAGCGGTTTTATGGTTGATGGTGAGATGATGTCATTAGCACAAAAAGATGCGCAATTTTTACACTGTCTTCCTGCATATAGAGGATTAGAAGTTAGTGAAGAAGTTTTTGAGAAACATTCGGCAATAATTTTTAATGAAGCTGAGAACAGACTGCATGCTCAAAAAGGTTTGATGGCTTGGTTAGATAAACAAAGAAGTGTTGGGAAGTAGTTACTTCCCAAAAGTTTTTTAGAATCTGTAACCGGCTTTTAGTAAAACTCTCATATTATCTAGGTCTTCTTTGCCAGCGCCAAAATCTTTTTCATCAGTCCATTGCCAACGAACATCTAACCCAACAAGAAAATCATCCATATAGTATTTTAAACCTGCACCTGCTTGATAAGCAAAAGCCCATTTACTCTCTGCATTGTCTGCATCTCCATGAACTGCAGCTATACCAGGTCCAACACCAAGAACTAAGTCTTTAGTAATATCAAAAAAGTAGTAAGGGTTCATCTCGATAACAGTAACAGTAAAGTTGTTTTTGTCATAACGACTCAGACTTACTTGTTGACGAAGCAAATGATCACCAGGAAGAGTGAATATAGGGCAGTCAAATGACACTTCAACGCCATAATTGACACCTGTGCTTAATTCGTTTTTGTCAAAGTTACTGCTTCCTACAACAACTGCAACCTCTGTTTGTCCACACCAGTTACCATCAGTAAATACCGGTAAAACTTTGAACTCTTTATCAGCTGCTAACACCGAAGTTGACAATACAGTTGTGGCAATTAATGCACCTAATACTTTTCTTACTTCTTTCATATAATTCTCCTAAAATTTATTATGTGTATATTAGTTGAATTTTACTAAAAATATAATTAAATTATCAAAAAAAGATATTTAGTATTTTATCCCTGTAACACTTCTAATTTTTTGGATTGTTGGCATTGCAATTTCTCTTGCTTTGTTTGCGCCAATAGTTAAAATCTCTCTAACTTCATCTTGATTGTTTTCAAAATACTCTCTTTTTTCTCTATACTCTTTAAAGTATTCCCACATAACTTCTGCTAGATAGATTTTAAAATGACCGTGACCTTCGCCGCCTTTTTTATATCTATCTTGAAGTGCTATCAGATTATCGCCCTCTAAGAACAGTTTTGCCATATTATAAACATTACATGTCTCAAACTCCTTAGGCTCATCCATAGCTACATTTTCAGTAACGATTTTTTTGATTGTCTTCATCTGTTTTTTTTCTTCACCAAAGATATTTACAACATTTCCATAGCTCTTAGACATTTTTTGTCCATCGATTCCAGGAACTGTTTGAACTTCTTCTTGAACACGAAACTCCGGCATAGTTAGTATGTCACCATATTGATTATTAAATTTTGTAGCTATATCTCTTGCTATTTCTACATGTTGAATCTGGTCTTTTCCAACAGGAACAACTTCGGAGTTAAAAAGTAAAATATCCGCTGCCATTAAAACAGGATATGAAAAAAGTGAATGGTTTGCCGCGATGCCTTTAGCTGTTTTATCTTTGTAACTGTGAGCACGCTCCAAAAGACCCATTGGAGTAAAGCCCGATAATATCCAGTAAAGCTCTAAAACTTCTTTTACATCTGATTGAACCCAAAATGTTGATTTGTTTGGATCAATTCCAAGTGCTAAAAAATCTGTAGCAGCTTGCATTGTAAGTTTCGATAAGTCTTTCGCACCGCTTGTCATCGCATGATAATTTGCTATAAAAGCAAATGTATCATTATCCTCTTGCGCATCAACCATTTGTTTAATAGATCCAAAATAGTTTCCTATGTGCAAATCACCAGAGGGCTGAATACCTGTGAACACTCTCATATATATAACTCCAAACAAATTATTAATTTTTTTTGACATTATACATTCTTTAACTATTTTTTGCTATCATATAGCTAATATAGAGTAAAAAGTTACTCAACTAAAGGATTTATGATGAATGTACAAGTTCATGCAAAAGGCATCACGCTTCAACCAAACACAAGAGCTCATATTGAGTCTGCAATAGGGAGTTTTTCAAAATATTCTTTAGAGATTACTTCGGTTAATGTACACATAGCTGCTGAGAAAAAAGGTGTATCAATAGAGTTTGATATTCATGTTGCTCACGCTAAACCGGTTGTTATTTCTCAAGCAGATGACAGCTTAGACGCTGCTATTGACTTAGCAGTAGATAGAGCAACAAAAGCCCTTCGTCGTTTACATGAGAAAGTTGTTTCACATAGAAATGGATCTGTAAAAGATTTAGAAACCCTAGATAGTTAATACATGTATAGTTGGATTTTCTGGTTTCATATACTTTCGTTCACTTCGTGGTTTGCTGTACTTTTTTACATGCCGAGACTCTTTGTTTATCATGCTGAAAACATTGAAAATGAAGGTTTTGTTAAAGTAGTAAAAGTCATGGAGATGAAGATCTATAAATATATAGGTGTTCCTGCCATGTGGGCTACCATAATCAGTGGTGCTTATTTGGCTTACGAATTTGGCTTTAGCGGCAACGGCTGGATACACACAAAGATATTTTTAGTTCTTATATTGATGGCTTACTTTTTTTCACTCGGATATTATAGGATTAAGTTTTTAAATGATGAATGTGACAAAAGCGGAAAGTTTTTCAGAGTCTATAACGAAGTTCCGACACTACTGCTTCTTGCAATAGTGTTCTTGGTTGTATTTAAACCGTTTTAACAACGGTTTATTTTCTACTTTTCCCCGCGTTTTTTAGCTTTAAAAAGAAGAGGTGTTCCCGTAAAGTTAAAAGCCTCTCTTAGTTTATTTGTCAAGTATCTTCTATATGTAAAATGCAGACCTTTTGGTTTATTCATGACAATAGCAATTTTTGGCGGTCTAGTTTCATACTGTGTTGCATAGTAGATGCGTATAACTTGTCCATGCATAGACGGAAGCTGATGTCTTCTCATAGCTTTGTCCATAACTGCATTTAGTTGTGAAGTTGGGATGCGTTGAGAGTAATTTTCGTTAATCTCTAAAATCATATCATTAAGTTTATCAACTCTTTGATGAGATTTTGCAGATAGCGTTATAATAGGAGCATAAGCTAAAAACTTAAATCTATCTCTTACAGTTTGGATGATTTTGTCGTGTTCTTCTCTTTTAGCTATATCCCATTTGTTTAAAACAATGATACAAGCCAACTTGTTACTATCAACAAGTCCTGCAATCTTCTCATCAAGGTCTAAAAAAGGCTCACTAGCATCTAATACTACAAGTGCCATATTTGAATTCTCAAGCATCTCTGTTGTTCTCATAAGCGCAAATTTCTCAATACCTATGATTTTACCGCGACGCCTGAGACCTGCTGTATCAACAAATGTGAGTTGTTTACCTTTGTAGTTGATGCTTTCATCAATGGGGTCTATCGTTGTTCCGGCAACGCTGCTTACAACTGATCGTTCTTCTCCAAGAAGCGCATTTAAAAGTGAACTTTTGCCTACATTTGTACGACCGATGATAGAGATTTTTATATGATTAACATCATCTTCATTAAATTCTTTAATTTTATCATTTTGAGCAAAAATGGAATTTTCATCATCAATGGTACCGTCCATTTCATCTTCGTCCCAGTAAGTAAAACCATCATCTTCTTCGTCTTGAGCTTCTATATTTGCAAAGAAATCTTCATCGCTTAAATCTTCGCGGATAATAGTTATATTGTTGTCTTGTTCAACTTCTTCTTCAACCTCTTTGACTATGTCAGAATCCGGAATTTTACTTGCTATCCACTCAAGAAGTTCAACCGTATTTCTGTTGTGAGCTACTGAGATGCCAAAAATAGCATCGGTACCAAACTCATAAAACTCCCAAAGTTTTTCTTTCATTTTGTCGTTGTCTATTTTATTGACAACTAATGCTACATCTTTTCCCAATGCCTGAAGTTCATAAAAAAGTTTTTTATCTTCTTCTTCAGGCAAGCCTTTTCCATCAACCATATATAAAATAATGTCTGCTTGATAAGCTGCTTTAAGAGACATCTCTTTTATCTTGTCAAACAGTTCGCAGCCTCTATCCAGTCCGCCTGTATCTAAAAGAAGTGCTTCTTTGTTTATGATAATGACATCTCGTCTTTTAACATCTCTAGTTGTTCCGGCTTGTTCGGAAGTAATAGCATCTCTTTTTTTAACCAGTCTGTTGAAAAGTGAGCTTTTGCCAACATTTGGACGACCAATAATGGCGATTTTTTTCATAATTGTTGCCTTATTCTATGTGAAGAAAAATTTGTAGTTTATTTGGAATTATATCGAAATTAGAGGGGATTAAAAATTGTTTGCAAAGATTCTCTCAAAAGAGAGAAGCTTTTTACTACTCATCGAATTCTTTTTCAAGACTCTCTAGTGCATTTTTAGCTTTAAACTGCTGCCATAATGCTCTATCGTTTTTATAGCTAGTATTTATATTTTCTTTTATCTGTTTGTTAGTAGAGCTTTTTGGGACAGTCACAAGTAAGTAAAGTGCACCTGATGGAGAAGTCCAAGAGTCAACAGCTTTTGAGCCTACTAGGTCGACTTTGGCAACTTGCTTAGTCACAGCTTCAGCAACCTGATCTACAGTTTCACCCTCAGCTACACCGGTCGTACCGCTGTATACAGTGATTTTATCTTTTACTTGAGATTGTATCTGTTGTGCTAAATCAGAACGACCGTTTGCCGTAGCGACTCTTCTCATATGAGCCATACCGGCCTTACTTTTTTCTGCAATTCCGACACCGGAGTAAAAACCATCTACATCTGGAACACAAGTCCACTTAGGAGCTAAAACATTTTCTTGCTTACAACCAAAGTTGCTTGTATCAAATCCTGCTTCTTCTTCAGGGGTTGGTTTTTTATCGCATCCTGTCATAACAAGTGTAAGTAAGCCAGCTAACAGTGCTGATGAAATGGTTTTAGTCATTTGAGATGTCCTTAATTTAATTGTAACGATTGTAGCAGTTTTAATCTTAAATGACATTTATTAACAAAAAAATCAATTATTTTTCAATTCCAATAAAGTCAAATATACCAAGCTTGTTGATTTTATTTTTTAGATATACAGCTGATTGTATTTTTGCATCTTCATAACTCTTTCTTGATTTTCCTATAAAGGTGTGTTGGCGTAAAGATAGCAGTGTCTTTTGCTTATCAAAGAGTGTGAATTTCACAAGAGATTTTGATTGATTAAAAGAGTATTCTTGTGACTGTGTTGTCTCAGAAGTAATTAAAAGCTTTAAAGAAACTTCATTTTCAAAACTGTTTTTTGTGCTCAAGCCTTTTTCGTTTAGTGAGTTTTTTATTATCTTTGAAAATATTCTCGAGTTACTATCTGTAAGAACATAAATATTTATTGATGCTTTTAATCTGTCATATTCATTTTTCATGTTTTTTAAAAATTCAAACTCATCATCTGAATTATAAGTAGAGAGTAAAAATGTTTTGTACTCGGCTAGGGATGCAATATGCGCAAACTTTTCCATTAGTTCATCAAGTACGATAAATCTTTTTAAAGTGGCACTGTTTCGTGTTACGGCATACTCTTGTTTTGTGCGAAGAAATTGTGCATCTGAGATTATTTTTAGTTTTTTAAATAAATCTTGTTTGGATATGCTTATAAGAACTAGTTTTTCTCCTTTAAAACTTTGCGAGTTAGCCAGTGTTATATTTTTAAAAAACAGTTTTTTAGATATATCTAGATTTTGTTTAAAAATATTTTGAAGTATCGTATTGTCTATGGGCAAAAGTTTATGAGTTACTTCTTTAAATGAGTTGTCAATTTGTTCAGCTAAATTTTCTCTCATTGAAGCAATAGCATTATTTTTAGCTTTATCAATTGTATCAGCGGCTCCAACTGCGTAAAACAACTTATCATCTTGAGGTATATTTGTGTACCAGCTTGGTGCCTGCTCAGGCTTTGGTGCAGAACAACCGGTTATAATTGCTATGATTATTGCTAGTAAAATATTTTTATACATAAACAATCCTTGTTTGGAAGAAATTCTATCAGAAAAGATTTAACATAGTATAATTCAATTTATGAAATATTACTCCTATGAAAATTTTAAAAACGATACAAATAGTTTAATAGAAAAAGTCAGAAGTTCAGACTTTGAGGGGATCGTTGCTATTGCAAGAGGCGGGCTTACCCTTTCACATGTTATGGCGGAGGGATTAGACATTCGTCAGGTTCAAAGCATAAGAACAGAACTTTATGATAAAACAGATAAACGAGACAAAATCACTCTATTTGCAGAGTGTGATTTTAAAAGCGCAAAAAAAGTTTTAGTTGTTGATGATATTGCAGATAGCGGAGACACCATAAAAACAGTTATGAAGTATTTGCAAAACAATTTTAAAGATATAGAATTCTCTTGTGCAACACTGTTTTATAAAAAAACATCTATCTATGAACCTGATTTTTGGATAAATGAGGCTGAAGAGTGGATAGAATTTTTTTGGGAAAAAGATTTTATACGCTCTTGTAATGCTTAGCATTATCTTTAGCGACATAGCGTCTAGCGTAGCAAAAAGAATCACTTCTTTTTGTGTGAAATTAGTAGTAGTGGATAGAATTTTTTTGGGAGAGGGACTTTAAAGGTTAATCTTTGTGTCCTTCGTGATGTTTAGTAAAATCAGTCTCATATATGTAGGCAGAAATCTCCTTTAGTGTGTTGATATCATAGCCTAGCTCAGGCATAAGACCGTGTTTTTTAACAGCGTCATGCATAAGCGAAGTCTCTTCTTTTGGATGCTTTACCCAAGTTGACATGTAACTAACAAAATCTTCTTTGTCTTTAAATGCTTGCATATATCTGTTTTTAAATTCAAGTACTGATGGAGCAGATACTGTTTTATTTTCAAAATGGCAGGTAGTACAATTACCGTGAAAGAGTAAAGCTCTCATATCATTGGCTTGTAAGTTGTAGACAAGTATTGAAAAAAGTAGAAAGTATTTTACATACATGTAACTATTTTCTTTTAGCTTTTATCATCTCATATGCTTGATTTATCTCTTGAGTTTTTGCTGTTGCTTCTTGCATGTATGTCTCATCTTTTCCTTGAGATTTTATAATGTCAGGATGATACTCTCGTATAAGCTTTCTATACGCTTTTTTAATTACACTCATATCATCACTCTCATTTACACCTAGAAGTTTATAGGCATCTTCTATATTTGCTTTTGGCTGCACATTTTTCATCATTTTCTCAAACTGATCAAAAATAGCATGGTAGGCATTAGGGTCAAACTCAAAAGCTTCGGCAATGGTTACAAGTACCTGCTCTTCATTTTTACTGACATCTCCGTCAATAAACGCCAGTTGAATCAAAAAGCCCATAAATTGCTGCTGTTTTGCTCTGTCTCTTTTTATTGCAGACCCAAGAGTTTGTGCAATGCTTTGCAGGTTATCAAACCTGTCTTTTTCTTCGTTGAAAATCTCTTTTAAAATATCTTTTGTTTTTTGCGGCTGGGGAAAAACTGCCGAAATATCATCAAACATAATCCCGATTAGTTGAGCCTCTAATGCATCTACTCTTCCATCAGCTTTTGCTACTTTTGCTACTAATGCAACAAACAGACCCAAATCACTTTTTTGCAGAGATTCTTTTGAAACAGAGAAGTTTTTAAACGCTTCTCGCGAGTAAGCCGTATATCTCAAATAGCTCTTAAATATCCAGTAAAAAAAGCCACCTATTACAGCCAGTAGTATTAAATTGCCCATAATTATCCTTTATTAATCATATTATTATAGGAAATAGAAGTTAATAAATAGATTTATTTTATTGCAATATTTTGATCAACTCGGTCTGCAGTAATCTTTCCTATCCAAAAAACTTCACCAAGCAGGGCCTCTTTCATATAACCATCTTTATCAAAGGCTACAAGCACATCCACTATCTTGTCCTCCTTATCAAAAGGCTCTACATGTATATTGTAAACAGTCTCAATATCACTTGAAAAGTTAAGCAGCGCAGACTCTTTTTCTGAGCCGTCTAAAAAAGATAAAGTGACATTGTTTTCATCATTGTGCGCGCCGATAGCTACTAAATTGTAAATTTTATTTTTGGCATTGGCGTTTAGTTTAGTATTTAAATAAGCACTAAGAGAATCATCTGCAATATAAGTCTCAAGGACTTCTTCTTTATGTGATGTCTCATTAACATCCTCATAACAAATCTGAAAATCTGTAGTATCAAATCTAGACTTGCTTACTATTTTTGTCTTTTCTTCTACTAATTTTACTTCTTTTTTATCATGGTCAAAATAATAGGTTTGAATTCTGCTTTTTCTCGTAGTGTTTTTGGTTTTTATAAATTTCTGCGGAATGTATTTTCCATCGACTATGTTACCATTGCTTGTGAAAGTTTCAACCCAATTTCCGGTAAGTGTCGCAGCAACACCGACCATGATTGCCGAGAGCTTAGCTTCGTAGTTGTCACCATTTACTTTTAATGTAAAATCAGCATACCCGACTCTCCCAAACATACCAACATTTACATCATAACGCGTCGAATAGCTTTGAGCAAAAAAAGAGCTAGTCAACAAGAATATAATTACAAAAATTTTCATCTTCAAACCCCTTCATATAATATATATTATATCAAATGTTTCCAAAATAAAAATCAACATAAAATTTCAATATGTAGTTTGGTTCATAATCATATTGCCTATGAAAGCTGATTCCAGGCTGTATCTCATATGCAAACCATTTACGCCAAATACTCTGACGCCAACCAACTGTGGTACTATAGTTACTTATGCCGGAGTATGACTCTGGTTTATCAAGAGTTCTATATTTTGTATTTCCCCAAAATGATTGTGATAAGCTTAATCCAGATTTTTTTGACTGTATAAAAAAGTAAGAAAAACCTAGGCTGTAGTCCATTCCGTCTACATGTGCTCTTGTTTTACGATGCAGGGTGGTTCTAAAAAGTGAAGACTCTTCGAGTGCTCTGTCAAAATATACATTAGTCTCTTCCTGCCAGCCATCATCTATTGAGTATTTAAACTGTTGCGTAGGCTCGATTTTCCATTTTCCGCTTAGATAAGCTCTAGAGTATCTAGCACGAAGATACCCGTTTAATCCGCTGGTTCCTATTGAGTATTTTGATTTAAGTTTATAGTAGTCTGGTGAAAAGTAGCTAAGTCCAACATCTGGAGTTTTTTCTTCATCAGAAGCATCACCGGTAAAGTAATCTCGCTCTACATTGTCAAAAAACAGTTTAATATTTTTTTTGGTTTTGCTCAGGGGTATTTGAACTCTTATTTTGTAGTTGAAGTCAGTTGACTCTTTTGATTGAAAATCTGCACCAAATCGAACACGAACGAATCTTTTTTCAGTCTCTTCAATAAACTTCTCATTTTTAAAAAAATCATCAACAGAAATGTCACTATCTTCAAAAAATCTTTCATTTAGTATTTTTTCTTGTTCTTCACAATAAGCTTCATCATCTGCATTGTAAATCCAGCGGCTTAGTCCATTGTCTATATTGTATGACCAGTCAACAACTTTTTCTGATATCTTTTTTTGCTTTTCGTCAATATACTCTTCAAAAGTTTGAGTTGTAGTATTGGTGTCTGCAACTGCTTGAGAAATTAAAAACAAGCATAGCAAAACAGCTATCATGCGTAAGGACAAAATTTCCCCTTTTGTTATTGTCTTTAAATTATATCTTTATTAAATTAAATATGCCATATGTAATTAATTATTTTGTGGTAGAGATATTTGAAAAACGGCACCTTGTGTATTATTGAAAACCGTAAGTTTTCCACCGCAATGATCTTCTATAATTGTTTTACTCATATACAGCCCCAGACCGGTGCCATCTTTTTCTTTTTTTGTACTAAAATACGAATCAAATATTTTTTCAATAATATCATTTGGAATACCACCGGCATTGTCGGAAACTTCTATTATATTTTTTTCATTTTCATTATATGAAGATAGTTTAATATAAGGGTCTTTAATTTCATTCTCAAGTAGGGCATCTTCGGCATTTTTTATTAGATTTAAAACAACTTGAATCAACTCATTTCTATGTGTATGAAAATCTTCGTTGCAGTTTAGTTCTTTTTTTAGTGTTATGTTCTTGGTTTTTAAAGAGTTTCCAACTATATTGAGTGTATTTGCTATGGCTTCGTCACAATTAGTTTTTTGTTTTTGTTTGTTTGGTTTAAAAAACTCTCTAAAATCATCTATTGTTTGGCTTAGGTGTTGTACCAATTTAGATATTTTGTTTGTGTTTTTTATGGTTGCATCTTTATCTAAGGAGTCAAGCATAGCATCTACTTCAATAGTAGAATTAATGCTGCTGATTGCCCCGAGTGGCTGTCTCCATTGATGAGCAATCATAGCAATCATCTCTCCCATTTGAGCCATTCGTGATTGTTGTATTAAGTGTTCTTCTTTTTTTCTATTTTTATCAATTTCTTCTTTTACTTTCTTTTGTAGATTGCTGTTAAGCTCTTTTAATTCATCACTGTTCTTTTTTATCTGTTTACTAGCCGGATGGAATATAAAAATTACCTCTAAAATCAAAAGAGCCAGAGTAATGATGAGGATGTATAGTTGAGTTTGTTTTAAATTAGCAACTTTTAAATTGTTTATATTTTCATACTCTTGGACAGCCTCTGAGAGTAAAGGAAGCAAGTGTTCAGCATCAGCTGATATTTTTGTAATAATTTCTTTGTTTTTATGATTGACAATTGCACCAAGCTCATTTAAAAATGTATTTAATTTTATGGATAGTTTTTTTTCATCATAGATGATTTTTAATCGAGTGTTTTTATCTTTGTTAAGTAGATAGTTATGAGAATCTTTCATAAGTTTTATATTTTTTTCTAAAGTTTGTCTGTTTTCTTGAGTTGGGCTATCTAGATATTTTATTGCAAGAAGTATAAGATTTTGGGACAACATTCTTTGACGACCGCTTGTATTGATTATACTAGAGTCATTTTCAATCGAATCAATTATTCTCTCAACATTTATGTATGCAAAAACCGACAATATTGCAACTAGTAACATAGCTGGAATATATCTGTTGCGCAACGATAACATGTTATTGTTTTTTTTCATGATTATGAACATCTCCTATTTAATTCAAATAAATTATAACATAATCTATTTGAATAAACAAAGTACAAAATAGTATGGCTATAATTGCATTATGCAAAGTATAAAACAATTAAACAGTGGTGTTAAATATATGGTTTTGGCATCATTTATTTTCGCAATTATGGGTGCATTTGCCAAGCTTGCATCAGAACATATGAGTTCACTCGAAGTAGTCTTTTTTAGAAATATCTTTGGCGTGGCTATAATAGGCTACGCTGTATACAAAAAACCTATGATTCAGCAGGGCGGAAAGCCATTTTTACTGCTTTTTCGAGGAGTGATGGGCTTTGTCGCCGTATTGGCTTACTTTTATAATATCGCAAATATTCCACTTGGAGATGCAGTCACATTTAGTAAAACAGCACCGATTTTTACTGCAATATTTGCATGGCTGTTTTTAAAAGAGAAGCTTTCACTCAGTGCGTGGCTTGCTGTATTTATCGGTTTTGGAGGCATACTTCTTATAACTGGGCCAACTGGGATTGGATTTACAAAGTATGATATTCTGGGCATCTTTAGCGGTGTCGGAGCGGCACTGGCTTACACTTCTGTTAGAGAACTTAAAAAATACTATGACACAAGAGCGATAGTTTTATCCTTTACTTTAGTGGGAACAATCGGTCCGATTATCCTTTTTATATTATCAAAATATTTCTACATGTCAGAGCTTGATTTTATGCTTGGTGAGTTTGTCTTGCCAAAGGGGATTGTTTGGTTTTATGTTATCGCTTTGGGTGTTTTAGGAACACTCTCGCAATTTTTTATGACAAAAGCTTACGGAGAGACCAAAGCAGGGATAGTTGGAGCGGTTAGTTACAGCAATATAGTATTTGCTATATTAGTAGGGCTTTTACTCGGCGATTCTCTTCCTAACTTGATAACTACATGTGGAATAATTCTTATTGTTTTTGCCGGAATTATGGTTGCTCGTACTAAGTAGTACGGTGTGGTAATTTTAGATTAAAACCATTATGATATAATCTCTCTCTATTTTTAAATGCTATAAAGGTAAATAATGACATTACTCACAGGACCTTGTGTTATCGAGAGTGAAGAAAATATTTTTAAAATTGCAAAAGCTTTAGAGCAGTATCATGAAGATGATTCTATAGACTTCTTTTTTAAAGCTAGTTTTGACAAGGCAAATCGTACATCATTAGAGAGTTTTCGTGGACTTGGTATCGATGAAGGTCTGCGTATACTTCAAAAAGTCAAAGATGACTTTGGGTATAAAATTGTTACTGATGTACACGAGTCTACTCAAGTTGCTCAAGTAGCAGAGGTAGTTGACATGTTGCAAATTCCAGCTTTTTTATGTCGTCAGACAGACTTGCTGGTAGCTTGTGCAAAGACCGACAAAATAGTCAATATCAAAAAAGGACAGTTTTTAAGCGGCGATGCTATGCTTTATCCAGTTTTAAAAATCCTTCAAACAAGAGGGTGTTCAGAGGCGACTTATGAGAACTCTAAAAAGCATGGTGTGTTTCTTTGTGAGAGAGGAAACTCTTTTGGATACGGCAACATGGTAGTTGATATGAGAAACTTAGTCACTATGAGAAAGTTTGCACCGGTTATATTTGATGCAACACATTCTGTTCAGATGCCAACTGCACAAGACGGCAAAACAGGCGGGGACAGTTCTATGGTTCCATACTTGGCAAAAGGTGCAGCGGCGGTTGGAGTTGATGGTTTTTTTATGGAGACGCACTTTGACCCAAGTATTGCACTTAGCGATGGACCAAATATGGTAAAACTTGATGAGTTAGAAAAATTAATAATAAAAATTAAAAAGATACAGGAGATATAGTATGAAATTAGTTGAAGGTAAATTAAAAGTAGTAAACGGCAAAAAAATTGCAATAGTTAGTACAAGATGGAATCACTTTATAGTTGACAGATTGGTTGAAGGCGCAAAAGATGCATTTGATCGTCATGGTGGAGAAGAGAGTGATTTGACTCATGTATTGGTTCCTGGGGCATTTGAACTTCCAATGATAGTTGACCAACTTTTAGCATCTGGTAAATATGATGCAGTGTGTGCTTTAGGTGCAGTTATCCGTGGAGCCACTCCTCACTTTGATTATGTATCAGCTGAGGCGACTAAAGGTATCGCTACTATGAGCCTTAAGTATCAAAAACCGGTTTCATTCGGACTGCTTACTACTGATACAATCGAGCAGGCAATAGAAAGAGCCGGTACAAAAGCCGGAAATAAAGGTTTTGAAGCAATGACTACTGTTATTGAGATGCTTGACTTGTATGAGAACCTTTAATGGCTACTAGACATCACGCTAGAATGGCAGTTGTAAGTCTGCTATACGCTTATGACTTAGGTAACGGAAACATCGCAGAGCACACAGATGAGATTTTAGAAGAGAAAAAGATTCGTAACAAACAAAAAGACTTTGCACTAGCTCTTTATGAGGGTGTTATGGCAAATCTTGAGGCTTGTGATAAAGCGATTATTGAGCATTTAAAAGATTGGGATTTTGAGAGACTCGGAAGTATTGAGCGAGCTACTCTTAGACTAGCAACTTATGAGATACTTTTTGGTGAACTTGATTCTGCTGTTGTTATAAATGAAGCGGTAGAGATTACAAAGGCATTTGGTACAGAACAATCCCCTAAATTTATTAATGGTGTTCTTGACGCAATAAGCAAAGACAAACCAGAGTAGTTTATGAAGAAGATTATAGCTTTAGTTGTTTTTACAACAGCACTTTTTGCAAATGACATTATTGTCAAAGAGAGTCAATGCAGTTTTGATGAAACAGTTGAAAATATTGAGCGAATAGTTAAAAAAAATGGATCAACTATATTTGCGACTATAAATCACAAAGCCAATGCAGATATGGTCAAAATGGATATGAATCCTTCAAAAGTGATAATTTTTGGGAATCCAAAACTTGGTACTGTTTTGATGAACCAAGAGATGAAAATAGGACTCGATCTTCCTCTTAGAATACTTGTTTACAAAGATAAAGAAAATCGTGTTCAAATGGCTTATAGAGATGGTTCATGGCTTGAACAAAAACATGACATAGATGCCCCCAAAAAAGTTCAGAAGGTTAACACGGGTATGGATAAAATAACTACTAAAGCGGGACAATGCAAAAAAGATTAACTAAAGAAGAGGCATTAGACTTAATAAAAAATGCTGATTTAAAAGAGTTGGGAAAAATGGCAACTGCTCGTAAAAAAGAGTTACATCCAAAAGGTATAACAACTTTTGTAGTAGACAGAAATATCAACTACACAAATATCTGCTGGGTTGATTGCAAGTTTTGTGCATTTTACAGGCATGAAAAAGATGCGGATGCTTATGTTTTAACATTCGATGAGATTGATGAAAAGATAGATGAGCTTTTAGAAATCGGCGGAACGCAGATACTTTTTCAAGGCGGAGTCCATCCAAAACTAAAAATTGAGTGGTATGAAGATTTGGTAGAACATATTCACACCAAATACCCTACTATTACTATCCATGGTTTCTCTTCAATAGAACTTGACTTTATTGCAAAAGTTTCTCGCATTACAATTCAAGAAGTTCTTGCTCGTCTCAAAGCCAAAGGTCTTGCATCAATTCCCGGAGCAGGAGCTGAAATTCTCTCTGATAAGGTTCGTGATATTATTGCACCTAAAAAGATTGACTCTGATGTTTGGATAGATGTTCACCGTCAAGCTCATAAGCTCGATATTATGTCAACTGCTACTATGATGTATGGAACAGTTGAGAGCGATGAAGATATAATAGAGCACTTTGATATGGTAAGAAATCTACAAGATGAAACAAGTGGTTTTAGAGCATTTATCATGTGGAGTTTTCAAGGGCAAAACACTGAACTTCTGGCTCAGATACCTGATATGGATAAGCCGTCATCAAATCGTTATTTGAGACTTCTTGCAGTTGCAAGGCTTTATCTTGATAATGTGCCAAATATTCAAAGTTCATGGGTGACACAAGGTCCATACATAGGTCAGATGGCTCTTATGTTTGGAGCAAATGATTTGGGCTCTACTATGATGGAAGAAAATGTTGTAAGCTCTGCAGGAGCTGCGTACACAATGGCAAAAGAAGAGATGGTAAACCTCATAAAAGACATAGGTGAAACTCCGGCTGTGAGAAATACAGCTTATGAGATTTTAGAAAAGTTTGAATAAAATGAAGAAAATACTACTACTTATACTACTAATGTTAGGACAAACGATTATGGCAGCAAAAATAGAATATATTGAAGTAAAAGGTATGAAAATACCTCTTATTTTTGAAGAAGACAAAAGATTACCACTAGTTACTATGCAGTTCATATTTGAAAATGGCGGAAGTATAGCAGACACAAAAGCAGGACTTGCAAAATTTAGTGCAAGAGTTATGGGTGAGGGTACTTCAAAACTTGGAAGCAGTGCTTTTGCTGAGGCTCTTGAGAGTAAAGCTATTCATATATCGTCATCAACAGGTAAAGAGACTTTTGTTATGGAACTTAGTTGTTTAAAAGAAGAGTTTGACAATGGTTTGAAATATTTTGATTCACTTTTAAAAGACCCCAACTTTAGTGAAGAAGCAATAAGTAAAGTAAAAACAACAACTCTTGGTGCTTTAGCTAGAAAAGAGAACGATTTTGACTATATAGCTTCAACTGAATTAAAAGCGTTGCTTTTTGAAGGCAGTGCACTGGCACAGCCATCTTCTGGAACAGTACAGAGTGTAAAAAGCATCGAAGTTGATGATGTTAAAAAGTTTGTTAAAGAGCATCTAGTTGCTTCTAGACTAATTGTTGTTCTTGGTGGCGATGTAGAATTACAAGAGGTAAAAGATAAAATCTCTAAAGTGATAGATACAATGGCTAAAGGCAAACCAACTGCTCTAAAAAACTACTCAGTTAGAAAATCACCTAAAGAAAAGATACTCATAAGAGAAACAGAACAGGCTTATATGTATTTTGGTTCTCCATATCATGTGGCAGTAGGTTCGGAGGATTATTATAAGGCAAGAGTTGCAACTTTTATCTTGGGAAGCGGGGGCTTTGGTTCTCGTCTTATGGAAGAGATAAGAGTTAAAAAAGGACTAGCGTATTCTGCATATGCAAAGGTACATGTAAGTAAATCAAGCTCTTATATGAGCGGTTATCTTCAAACAAAATTAGATTCTCTTGAAGATGCAAAAAAGACAGTTAATGAAGTAATGTCAGATTTTGTAAAAAACGGCGTTACAAAAGAAGAGTTAGAACAGACTAAAAAGTTTTTACTTGGAAGTGAGCCACTAAGAGTTGAGACAATGAGTCAAAGACTAAACCGTACTTTTATGGACTACTACAAAGGTCATGAGTTGGATCACTCTCAAAAAGAGCTGGAGCTGATAAAAAAACTAAAACTAAAAGATTTAAATAAGTTCATAAAAGAGCATAAAGAGATTTTAGAAATGAGTTTCGCGATAGTTACAAAGTGAAACTTCTTTAGAAAATAGAATTTTTCTGCTATAGTTATATAAATAACTTATAGTTCAAAAGGATATATCATGAAAAAAGATGAGATGGTTCAAGAGGCTAAAAAACAGTTACAACAGTTTGAAAAAGAGATGAGTGAGCTCAAAGAGGCTACTTCTCACTTAAGCGTAGAAGCAAAGAAGCAGTTTGATATCGGTGCAAAAGAGTTAGAGAAACTTTATAAAGAAGCACATGAAAAATTTGATGAATTCTCACATAAAGCTGAAGAAAACTACAAAGAAGCAAAAGATTTTATAGAGTTGACAAACAAGGCATTAAAACACTCTTTTAATTATTTTATATCGCACTACAGAAAAAAATAGAAATTATTAGTTAAAACATTTCATTTTGCAATATTTTACAGCAAAAATGAGATACTAGAGTAGTATTTTAATATATAACTCTATAAAAAGATTTAACATGAACCTCACAAAAGAGCAAGAAGAAAAATTTAAAAAACTTGGTATTAACTCTTGGTGCGAGCTTGCTCTTATGATACCTTACACTTATGAGGATTTACGACTTCATAACAAACTAAAAACACACACTTTACAACTCATAGATGCAACTGTTGAGTCAGTTTATCGTGCTCCAAATTCAATCCAGATAACTTTTTATGCTCATAATTTTGCTCATGCAATTACGGGTGTTTTATTCCGTCCAAAACCTTATATGCTTCATCAGTTTAAAGTCGGTGACAGAGATTATTACTATGGAATGATTGAGTGTAAAACTGGAGTCTGCAGTATGAGTATGCCAAAAAAAGTGACAGCTGTCGGGGCAATTACGCCAAAGTATAAATCAGCCTTACGATCAGATGTTATGCTTCGTTTTATTCAAAACAATCTTACAAAAGAGAACTTAAAAGCAGAGGGCTTAAGTGATGCTATTATAGATGAAGTACTTAAATTACATTTTCCAAAAGAAACGCTTACAAATTTAAAAGATTTAAATATAAATACTATAAATGCTTTGAAGTATTTGGAGCTATTTATTTACATGAAACAACTATCTGCAAAAAGAAGATATTTCAAATCTTTAACATCTACATGTAGAGACTATAAAGAGTGGGCCTTAACTCTGCCGTTTCAACTAACAGGTGAGCAGATAGGTGCAATTGAAGACATTAAATCTGATTTTGGTAAAAATATAGCAGCAAAACGAATGATTGTAGGAGATGTTGGAAGTGGTAAAACAATGGTTATTTTAGCATCAGTAGTAATGATGCAGCCTAATCGTTCTATCTTAATGGCACCTACGACAATACTTGCGAATCAACTCTTTGAAGAAGCGCGTAAATTTCTTCCACATGTCAAATCTGTATTAATTACGAATAAAAGTAAAAAGATAGATTTAAATGAGTATGATTTTATCATTGGGACTCACGCACTTTTATATAGAGAACTTCCACCCTCAACCAAGGAGGGCAAGAAAACCGGACTTGTTATGGTTGATGAACAGCATCGTTTTGGAACAGCACAAAGAAATATGTTGGAAAAACTTGTAAGCAGTGGTGAAACCCTCAACCAAGGAGGACAAGCGAAGCCACACTACTTACAGTTTTCAGCAACACCCATCCCAAGAACTCAGGCTATGATAGAGACAGCTCATATTGATGTATCTCTTATCACTTCTACTCCGTTTAAAAAGGATATAACCAGTAAAGTCATACATAAGAGTGATTTTAAGGAATTGCTGGAACATATAGGACATGAGATAGCTAAAAAAAATCAAGTACTTTTAGTTTATCCATTAGTAGAGCAGAGTGAAGTTTTAGAGTATCAGAGTATAGATGAGGCTCGTGGATACTGGGAGAGTAAATTTGAAAATGTTTATGTTACTCACGGAAAAGACAAAGACAAAGAAGAAATATTAACAGAGTTTAGTAAAAAAGGAGATATCTTAATAGCTACAACGGTTGTTGAAGTGGGAATATCTCTTCCGAGGCTCTCAACTGTAGTAATTGTAGGTGCAGAGAGATTGGGGCTCTCTACACTTCATCAACTTCGCGGTCGTGTTAGCCGTACCGGACTTAAAGGTTACTGCTATTTATATACAAATAAAAACGAGTCTGTAAGATTGGATAAGTTTACACAAACAACAAGCGGGTTTGATATAGCAAATCTTGATTTAAAGTTTAGAAAAAGCGGTGATTTACTAAAAGGTCACAACCAAAGTGGAAGTCAGTTTAAGTGGGTTGATTTGGCAGATGATGAAGAGATTGTAAGAGAAGTAAAGGAGTCTTTACTTCTTAATAAGGTTTAATACAACCCGAATTTGCCGTCATTTCTTTTGTAAAGAACACGAGTTTTATCTTCATTGTCTAAAAATATTTCAAATACTTTATTTGTCTCTTTTAGGTCATTTAAAACATCTTCTACCTCACGAGGTTTATAAAGACTAAGTTCAACAGGAACGATTTCATCTTCTAGAGCTTCACTAGCTTCGCTTAAATCTATTTTAGTGTTAGCTTCGTTTTTAGCTTCATTCATACCATCTTTATAGTGGTTTGTATCTCTGTCATGCATACGACGCATAGCTTTTTGAGCTCTTGCAATAGCTAAATCGATAGCGGCATATAAGTCATCATCATTTTGTTTAATAATAATTGAGTTTTTGTGAGCAAGATGTATAGTGAATTCCACCATTGAATGTTCTTTGCCTTTTTTAGTTTGAGCAGTTGCTACAACATTTACAGAGATAATATCCATGTGGTATTTTCTAAGTGTTTCGATAGATGCGTTCATGTGAGCTTTGATAGGCTCTGTAAGTTCTAATTGTCTACCAGTTAGGGAGATATTCATTAAAAATCCTTTTAAGTTATTATATTTGGATTATAGCATTAAAAGGTTTATAAAGATTTATAAACTACAGTTTTTGTATAGTTCTTCTAAAATATCGTATAGGTTCCGTACCAGCATTTGTACTGACTGTTATATCCATCAATACAGAGCCGTTTTGTTCATCAGTTGTTAGTGTCGTAAAGTAGTCATCATTGATACCATCTCCATTAATATCACCACAAGCTAAACCTCTATACACATATCTAATAGTTACATTGGCATCATACAAACATGCAGCACCAACACATCCAGATGGAAAGCTATAGTTTGCAGTAGGTACCGTACAAGGATTTGCTTGTGCGATATCCAACAGAGCAAGTTCAGCAGCACTTTTGGAGTACAAAACAGATTGCTCATAAAGATATAAATCAGTTGTTCTTTTAGTTGTTTGTGTAGTAAGTGCGAGTGAAAGAGCCATTATAGTACCGATTATTACTATAATCGCTATTGCCATAATCATAGCCATACCAGATCTAAATCCAGCTTGTTTTTTATAAGTAGCAGTTCTTAGTAAATTGTTTTTTCTTTGCATAACGAATAATCCTCCACTACATCACTGTTTACACATACTTGTATTTTAACAATAGAACCAATTGATTTAAATTGAAATGTACTTACATTTTCCATTAAAATTTCACTTTTTCCATTTGTATAACTTTCACCTTCCCAAGGTTGATAGTCATAATAAAGCATAAGTGTTCCAGTAGCTGTTCCGGCATTATAATCACTTATACCGACTGCATAAGCAGTCCATGCTAGCTGATAATACTCAAATACATCTACACCAGTAAAATTGCCAACGGCCGGAGTAAACTGAGTTGGTTGTCCGCCTACAGAATTTATAGGATGCATCGCTCCGTTTTGAGTATTGATAGTAGTTAAGTTACCATCCCATCCATACCCACTTACGATATCACTGTCTGAACCTATAAAATAAAGGGCTGCATTGTTTATAGTTGTTCCACTGTTATGAGAAAGAACTTGTATCATTGTATTTATGGCAGTCGTGTCTGTTCCTGGAGAAACAAGAATATTGGAGGTGCTTGATGGGTGGTAAAGATCTATAATTCCGCTCCAGTTTGGAAGAGAGTTTCCACGAAGATTTTCTATGTCAGTTGCTACCCATTCTAAGATATTATATTCACTTCCACTAGCACTACCTATTGGTAAAAATGAAGCATCACTGCTTTTTCTGCCAATGACAGAATCTTTGATGCGGTATTGTAGTCTTGAAGCAACAGACTCAACTGCTGCAGCACTTTGAGCTTGCAGAGTGTTGTTAATACTAGAAGCTATAAAACCCCTGTATGCTTGGTTTAAAAACTCAACACCAAATTTAGCAAGTATACCCATAACAACTATTACAAAGATGAGTTCTAAAAGTGTAAAACCACAACGGCGCATTAAAATCTCCTCTTATAGTAGTCAATTTCACCAACATTGGCACTTTGCGCTCTAAGTACTACAACAGTGGTTCCATTTGCATCTGTTATAGTTGATGTAATTATCTTGATATTTGCATCAGCTCCATCAGGAGCAACATTGATAGTACTTGTATAGTTATTTTTATAACCCTCAGCGCTTCCAATATCGGTAAAAATAGACTGGGTAATAGCTGCATCGTTTAAATCAGTAACTATACCGCCTGGAGCATTACGGGCTCCTGTTGTATTTGAGTCTAAGCATCTTCTATGTAGCGGCTGGGCTATGTGTCCATTTCTTAGTCTGTCACCATTGCAATCTCCACTTATGTCTATTACTCTTGATAAATGGCTAATATTCATGTCTTGCATAGAATTGTCATCCCAATAGTATGAAGTAGCACCCATAAGTTCTGCAGATGCAGCAAAGATAGCCTCCTGGACTATATTGCTTTCAACTCCTTGTGATGTAACTTGAATCATCATAGGTAGAGACATAACAGATATCGCTATAACAACTATCGCAAATATCAGCTCAATCATAGTAAAAGCAAGTTTGCTAGCGGCTTTTCTTACCAATTACTTCTCCTATTTGTTCTAACTGCACCTACATCTTGAGTAGTAGTATTTGTTTCATGCTCGCCACTCCAACCAGTTCCTGGAGCTTCAAACTCTACAGCAAATTCATTTCTTGTAGCAGTTGGATCATCTTGGTTGTATATCAACCAACCTGAAGCAATGTTTTGCATTATAGTTTTGTATGGATAGCCTTTGCTTGCATCATAGTTAAGAGTGGTGATAGATGGATTCCCAGTAGGATTATCAGTTGCATCTATAATATCAGCAGCGATGTTTGTTCCACCTCTTTGTACAACAATGCTAACATTGCCGTCATTTATGATATCGTGATTTTCATTCATAAACCATCTTATATCATCAGTTCTTTTTAATGTTCCTGTAGGATTTTGAAGAAGTGCCTGATTACATGTATTGCCGCTAATACTGCCAAAACAATATACTTCATAGTATATATTAGCTGTTCCTGTGTTTCCGTCATATCTCTGTCTTGATGCATGTGTACGACCGTAGTAATGCTTGAGAGTTATTCTATTATTTGCTATGTCTGTTCTATTTAAATCACGATAACCTTCTGCTTCATGTGTTGAATCTAAATCAGCATTCATTCTACAATTCGCAGGAGTTGTACAGTTTGCATCGTATGTAGTAAATGTCAACTCTTCTGGATTAAAAACAGTAGTTACATTTCTATCGAAATTTAGATTTAAGACCGTATTTACATTACCGTTATTTGATTTATTAAAATCATTTGTTGCTAAATTAATTAAACCAGATAAGCCATTTATAGTACCATTTTTATCAACTATCGCCGGGTCTGTATTTTGAAAATTGTATTGATAATTAATTACATTAGAGTCAGCCAAGCTTTTATTTATGGTTAAAGTGACCGGTTTTGCATAGCAGTTGTCTACAAAATTACTTAAGGTTGAATCATCATAACCAACTGCACCAATCCAGCCATTTAAATGAAAAGACATCTCTGGACTTTGCGACATGTCAGACATATAGATAAAAGTATTTGCATCAAATATCGTGTTGTTGTTTTCACCATGTGACGGTGTTATTCCTATATTGAATTTATATGGATTAAACTCTAAGTTATAGTCTCTATATTTTAAAGAGGAACCACTACTATCATGATTGGAACTTATATTACAGCCATTTAAAGTACCGGAATTAATAGCTTGTGTAGTTGAGCTGTTAGCAATACAATCAGCTCCACCTAAAAAGTATGAACCCACATGGTGAGCTGGCTGTGTATTATCAACAATAGTCCATGTTGTGTCTGTAATATTTAATCCATACTCACCAACTTGATTAAGAGATGAGTTTATATCAACTGAACCATTGACAAATCTCATAGGAATTGAGTGATTATTGTCATCATTACATCCTGTAGGAGCACCACTAGGTTGCCAGGTATATTCAACATTGTCAGTTAGAATTGGGTCAAAAGATTTTGTGTATCCTGTGGATGAGTTGTTGTTTAAATGGTTTGTAGCGTTTATTTCTAAATTATACTCATAACCAGCTGCCAAGTCGACAACCGTGGCTACTGGGGTAACAACACCAGATACACTATCAGCAAGTCTAAGCTGTGAAGATGGATTTGTTTGGTTTTGATCATTTATTTTAATCATAAATGCTTCGGGTCTTATGGCAAAATTGTCTCTTGAACACTCAAATCGTGTGTTGATTCCATAAAGGCATTCTAAACATGCATAGTAATGTTTTTTAGATATAAATGTTCCAGCATTACCACATGCAACGGCAACATTTTCTGTGGTTTTAACAGGACTTGTGTCGTAAGTTACTCTTTGTACACAAGTTCCTACATCTTGAACAAGTTGAGTAAAGTTTAGTATTTTAAACTCGTCATTTGATGAATCGTATTCATGCTGTACCAGAGAATCGTTACCATCATTTGTTAGACCATAAGAGATTCTAAAAGCAACATTTTCTCTTGCCATTGAGTAAAACTCTGATGTGCTAGTTAAGTTTGTAACAGCATCATTAATCGCATCTTGTAGTGCTGCTTGATTAAATGCAACGGATGTTGCATTGTTCTCAAAAAATACTTGTACTTTTTCACTAATAGAACTTTCTTCTTCTTGGCAAGATGCATAAGTGTCATGAAATGCTGAGGCATCTATCAATTCAACTGCAACAGAAGTTGACTTCCCTTGCAGTTCATTTAGATCAGCCGGGTCCATCGCAATAACCTTAAAATTACCTTCTCTATTTGTTACTTGTGTTGGAAGGTTATAATACCTATTACCCCCTCCAGTATCATAATTATAATAACTATTATGAACTACATTAAATAACCCATATTCTGGCTCATATGTAAAGTTAGTGGAAGAACACATTGGTATCTCGGAACCAAGTTTTAGTGTATATGGGATAGTTTCTCCACCAACAACTAGATTATATCTTGTCTGAACATTAATTGGCATATCAATAGAACTATCCTTAGGATCTAGACTGTAATAAATATAAAAATGTTCGTTAGAGTCTATGGTTCCAATTGTAATATCCTCTATAGAACTTGTCCCTATAGTAATATCGGTGCCATCAATCAAATCAGTAGGAGTTAAATCACCAATTTTTGCAAGTTTTGTTGTATTTGTTACATATGTAGCTTGTGTTGTATTGATATCTAAAACATCGACATACATATCTGTGACAGCGATGTCAGAATCAACAAGGTTTCTTATAAATACACTAACTTCTATAGGTTCACCACTTATAACATCTCCAGATATTCTTGGATCTAGTGTTCCATTATTGTCTTCAGTAAAATATATGCCTTGTTGTTTATAAGCATAGTCATAACAAAACTCTGGTGCATATACATCAGTGGAAAAAGCTATGAGACCAGGAAAAATTTGATCACCTGTACCGCTTACATTTTTAGCACTTAAGCTTAAGCTTGTTGATGTCTGTTTTATTACCATAGCTAAAGATATATCAAACTCATCACTATCAAGACCTGGATAGTAACTGATAGCAGGGTCAATAGGAATACCAAAACTACTTACAGAGCCATTAAAAGCATTGTCAACAGGATTTAAAGCATTTGACAGATCAATATAATTAGATGTTGTGCCATCTTGAATTTTAAATGTATCATAATTCAGTACTTTTTCTGCCCCTGCACCATAAAATAATAGTTTTGCTTCAATTGGTGTTGATGAAGGTGTTAAGAATCCACTTAAGGGAAGGTTCACACTTTTAGTGCTATCTTGTTGAAGAGGAATAAGAGCATCAAAACCCTGAAATAAAGTAATATTTTTTGGTTTTGGTTGAGGAGATAATGCCCCGACATTTGAGTGTTCATAAACAACAATTAAATTCCAATTTCCCCAAAAACCAATTCTAATGCCATTATAAGCATATATATCATCAGCCCAAAAGTATGTTCCATAATCGGAACCTATTGTTGATTTAATATTACCAACAGTATATGAATTTATATTTCCCTTTACATAAGAATTTTGTACAATTGACGTTATATCTTTATAACCTTGATAAAAAGACCTATATCCTCCATCACTACCAGTGCCATCTCCCCAAAAGTCATGATACCAAAGTTCATCTGATGTCAAAGTGTGTACTGTACCGCTTGAATCTAGAAGTGAAACAATATTTCTTCCAGTTATTCCTACTACATAATCATTAGAATCTGGACCAGTAATGTTACCTTGCCAATATAACCCAGCATATAAAATATCTGATCCATCAATATCAACAGGTAAATTTAAAGTTTCAGTAGATGAGTTAAGCGGAATCGTTGCAATTGCAACGCTATTTTCATATTTTGTTGTAGCATTATATAGTGCTCCAGTATAGTTATAATTACATCCACCAGCGCCATTATCAACACATTGTACAGAAGAAGCTATAGAAGAGTAATCTCCATATATATTTGTTCCAGCACCACCATAAATAATTGAAAATGGATTTTCATATTTAGTTAGATGACCTTCTGAAGATGAGTCAAAAGGAGTAAATTGAATTGTTAATGTATGTGTAGCAGCTCCATCTGCAAATACAACAATATTTATGTCAAAAGCAAAGGATTGGGTATATACTAAAGAAGTAGTTCCAGATTCAACTCCAGCTGGACAGCTATTTTCTGAACCATTTAAATTGATTTTATTGTTAGCATTGTTTGTAGTTATAGTCAGAGTTCCGGCCTCTGATGACTGTATATAGTAGCTAATAGATTCATTCGCCGACATTGCTACAGTATGTGTTGTTGTTGGAGAAGCAGCTGATAAAGAATAATTGTAATCGCTACTAGAACATTCATCAGCACCAAATATATAAGTTGGAAAGAATATTGTTAAAAACAGCAGCGGGAAATAAAGTTTTTTAGTAAAAATATTCATAACAGACCCCTTGGATGGAAGGAAATTTTCTGCACACAAACACAGGGCTCAGTAGCAGATTGTTAAATCACTCTGTTATATTATACATGATTTTTTATTGTGAATTCTTAAATGTAAAAATTACTTATTATTTAAAAAAGTAGAAATCTTCTCTGCAACTCCGTATTTTGTGGATTCTGGCAATAGTATTTGCACAGCTCTGTTGTTGTCGGTGTTAAAAATCATAGGTCATATAAGTTGACTACAGAGCCTATATTATTTTTCTGGAACTAGCATAGGAAAAAGAAATGATGCCATGGAGGCTCCGATTTTTAATCTGATTGGAGATACTTTTGAATCTGATTCTATAAAATTTCGTTTTAATAGCTCAGCCGTAACCCTAGAGGCTGTTCTCTCTTTCATTCCTATAATTTGTGCGATTTTTCCTCTTTTACACTCGCCGTTAAGCAGTAAATATTGAAATATCTTATTGCTATGTTTTGGCAGGGGTTCTATATCTAGCAAGCCATCATCTGCTTTTTGTACAAATAACTCAATCTTGGATGAAAGAGCATCCAGTTTAAGATGTTTACTCATAAAAGAGACCTGATCTAGTGAAATATCAAGCATAAAATTCACATACTCCGATAAAGCTTTTGATGAGAGAGAGCCTTTACCGTCAAACTGACCTTGTTGTGGCATATCAGCGAGAGAGAGGTATTTTTTATATTCTTGAGAATTTCTTGAAAGTCCGCGCGATATATTCCACATGCCATAGCCACTCATGCCAATACTTATAAATGCCCCATCCAACGCCAGTCTGGCAGTTCTACCATTACCATCTAAAAATGGGTGTATCCACATTAGTCTATGGTGAGACGAAAGTGCATAAATCAGTTTAAGAGCATTACTTGAGTTTAATGATTTGTTATAAAGATGTTCAAATTCATTCATTAAACTTTCAACTTTATCATAGCTTGGGGCTATATGGTTTCCAACTTTAACACTTTGTTTACGAATAGCTCCAGGGACTATTATGCCTTCTAAATCATTATGTGATACATGTAAAAATGCTTCCATACCTTTTTTACTATAAAAGCTTTTGTGAATATTTAAAATGAATTCTTTGCTATACGGTGTGCTATTTGGAGTGTTTTTAAAATAGTTTTCACACTCTTTTTGAACCTCTATGTGAGCAAGTGAAAGTATTTGCAAGTTTCTCTCTTTTGTGTCTTTAGAGTAATCATTTTGCATCGCTCTTTCTATATCTATTATATGAGTACTTTGTGATTCTATCTTGTTGGAATAATAACTATTGACTGTGTATAAAAGGTTTTTTACAGTTTGAATAATTTGTGGTGTATGTGTTCCCGTTAATTTAGCGCTTTGGATTAAAAGTTCATCAGCTTTAGATGTAAGACTAGAATTAATATTTCCATTTATATCTGTAGGAGCTATCGGAGTAAAGTTCATTAACATCCTTTTGTAATATTTAAACAAATTATATCATAATTATATGGCGAGTATAATGGCGATATATTAATACTTTGTATTAGCCTATATAACATTGATTTAAAAGAAATATAAATAATTTAAAAGATAAATTTGGCGAGTTGAATAGCGATATTTTTGTTATAGTTTCTACTTCTTTAAAAAAGTAGAAATCTTCTCAGCAACTCCGTATTTTGTGGATTCAGGCAATAGTATTTGTACAGCTCTGTTGTTATCAGTGTTAAAAATCATTGGTCCAATAAAGTTTACAACAGAGTCTTCAATAGGCGTTTGTATAAGAACAATATTTAAGACAAGAAGATTAGAATTCTTGTTTGCATCTAAAGTTTTACTTATTTTATCTGGAAGTTCAAAATCATACTCTCGAAGAACAAAAGGATTTATCAAAGTAAAAGAAATATGTTCATTGTCCGTACATTGCATTTTCATAAAAATATCATCAATTTTTTCTAATGTTACTTGTTTTACATCTTCAAAGCCAAGTATTGGTGCGCATATATCAAATTTCATAAAAGCCCTTATTTTCTTAGTAGTTATACTAAATTTAGTTGTTGTATCAGATACTAAAGCATAAAATGTACCTAGTTTAATAAGTGTTATATATCTTTTAGATAGAATATCAAATTAATTATGTAGTAGGAATATATTTTATGAAACTAAAAAGTTATTTGATAGCAAGTGCATTGCTATTGACAATGTTATTTACAGGTTGTTCAAAAGAAGTTGAAGAGTATAATAAACCGGCTATGTACTGGTATTCTAAGATTGTTGAGCAGATTTCTGCAGGTGATTTAGAACAAGCAGACAATTACTATAGTTCTCTTCAAGGTGAACATATAGGTTCACCCCTGCTTCCTGAAGCTACTATGATTTTGGCAATTGCGCATATGCATCATGAAGAGTACATTTTAAGTGAGCATTTTTTGGATGAGTATATAAAAAGATATGCAACAGCAAATGAAAAAGAAGAAGCTGAATTTTTAAAGATAAAAGCAAAGTACATGGCTCTTCCAAACCCTAGGCGCGATCAAGCTCTTATTGATGAAGCCCTAGAGGAGAGCATAAAGTTTAAAAACAACTATCCAAACTCGATGTATATAGAAGTTATAAATACAATGATGACAAGACTTTATCTTGCACAGGCAGTTCTAAATGAGACTATCGTAAGTTTGTATGAAAGACTCGATAAGCCTAAAAGTGCTGAGTACTATAGATCATTGAAACCACAGTCTTGGATAGTTTGGGATGATATAGATAGAGCAAATGCCTCGTGGTACCGTGCATGGTTTGAAGGCGATGGCACATCTAGCTGGTATGATTTTATGATTCCAGATACACAGAGTGTTGTTTCAAGAAACTCTATATCTGAGGAAGAAATAAATTCAGAGCCTCTTAATGAATCTAAAAAAGCTTCAGAAGTAAATGAGCTCAAAGAGCTCAACTCAGAGTCTAACACAGAAGAAGATGACACATCTAACTGGTATGATTTTATGAATCCATTTGCAGATAATATAAATAAATTAAAAGAGAAAAAAAATTATGAAGCTTAGTGATTATTCTGAATTCCCGGCAGAAATACCTGTAATAGCGGAAGATGAACTATTTTTATACCCCTTTATGATATCACCGCTTTTTTTAAGCGATGAGAGCAATATTGCCGCTGCAACAAGAGCAATAGAAGAGAGCTCATTAGTGATAGTCTGTCCTACAAAGTCATCAAAAGAGGGTCAGAGAGATTTTGACTCGCTTTATGATGCCGGTGTAGTTGGCTCTATCATGAGAAAAGTAGCTCTGCCTGATGGTAGAGTTAAGGTTCTTTTTCAAGGTCTTGCTCGTGCAAAAACCTTTGGCAAGGTTTCAGAAAATCCATTAGTGGCACATGTGGATATTATAAATGCTACAAATGTAAACTCTTTAAAAATTGATGCTATTTTAGAAATAGTAAGAGAAAAGGTTAGAACACTTTCTGGTGTAAGTAACTATTTTCCGCCGGATTTACTTAAGACCATAGAAGAAAATCATGATCACAATCGCATCATTGATTTAATATGCAGCACTATTAAGTTAAAAAAAGATCAGGCTTACAGTCTGTTTGTAGAGGCTGATACGGAGAAAAGATTTCTAGACTTGATTGAGCAGTTGATAGATGAAATCGAAGCGAACAAGCTTCAAAAAGAGATTCGTTCAAAAGTTCATACACATATAGAAAAAGTAAACAAAGAATACTTCTTAAAAGAGCAGTTAAAACAGATTCAAAAAGAACTAGGATCGGATACTTCAAGAGATGAGGAGATTGAAGAGTATCAGAAAAAATTAGAAGCTAAAAAAGACAAGATGAGTGAAGAAGCTTATAAAGAGATTCATAAGCAGATAGAGAGATTTTCTCGTATGCATCCGGACTCTTCCGATGCTTCTATGACTCAAACATATTTGGACTGGGTTTTAGAGATTCCATTTGGTGAGATGAGCAAAAGAGCACTTAAAATTTCTGATGTTGAAAAGCAATTAGATAAAGATCATTTTTCATTAGAAAAACCAAAAGAGCGTATCGCTGAATTTTTTGCCGTAAAAGAGTTGATGGAACTAAGAGGAATAAAAGGCGGCGATAGCTCAGGTGCAATTTTATGTTTTTCAGGACCTCCGGGTGTCGGTAAAACATCACTGGCAAATTCAATTGCTACAGCGTTAAAGCGTCCGCTTATTCGTATTGCACTTGGCGGTTTAGAAGATGTTAATGAGTTAAGAGGGCATAGAAGAACTTATGTTGGTGCAATGCCGGGCAGAATTACACAAGGGCTTATTGATGCAAAAAAGATGAACCCTGTAATTGTACTAGATGAGATAGATAAGGTAGCTAAAACAGGCAGAGGCGATCCTACAGCTGCACTTCTAGAGATATTGGACCCTGAACAAAACAAAGAATTCCGTGACTATTATCTTAATTTCAATATTGACCTTACCAAAGTTATATTTATTGCAACTGCTAACGATGTTGGTAGAATTCCTGCTCCACTGCGTGATAGAATGGAGTTTATTGCTATAAGTTCTTATACTCCTCAGGAAAAATTTGAGATAGCTACAAGATATTTAATTCCTCAAGAGTTAAAAAAACATGGACTTAAAAAGTCTGAAGTAAGTATTTCAAAGCCGGCATTAAAAGAGTTGATACACAGCTATACTCGTGAAGCAGGTGTAAGAAATCTTCGTCGCCGTCTTGCTAACATGTCAAGGAAAGTAGCACGAGAAATATTGGAAGATCCAAAAATTTCTAAAGTGTCATTGACTCTTAAAAATTTAAAAGATTATTTTGACAAAACTGTGTTTGAGATAGAAAAAACTACAAAAGTTCCGGTAATCGGAGTTGCAAATGGTTTAGCATGGACAGCTGTAGGCGGAGATGTTTTAAAGATAGAGAGCATACGCATAAAAGGCAAAGGGACCATGCAGCTAACCGGTAGTCTCGGTGAGGTAATGAAAGAGTCGGCAAGAATAGCATACAGTGTTGTTAAGACTCTTATAGACACCAATAAACTCAAAGTAGATGATAAAAATATCCCGCTTACATTGAAAGAAAAAGAAGATAAGGCAAAAGTAGATTCTAGCGAAGTTTATAAACGCTACGACTTACATGTACATGTTCCTGACGGCGCAACACCAAAAGATGGACCAAGTGCCGGCATTGCAATGGTTAGTGTAATATCATCAATACTAAGTTCCAAAAAAATTCGTTCAGAAATTGCAATGACAGGTGAAGTTTCACTTAGCGGTGATGTTTTGCCAATTGGAGGATTAAGAGAGAAGCTAATAGCTGCACATAAAGCTGGAATGAGTAAAGTCTTGATACCGATAAAAAATTATGAAAGAGATTTGGATGATATTCCAGATGAGGTTAAGGCCTCTTTGGAAATTATCCCTGTTAGCAGAGTAGAGGAAGTGTTAGATCAGATTTTAATCTAACATTTCTTTTATTTTAATAATTAAACTATAATAGAATTAATTTTTGCGATTAAATCATTATTTCTGATTGGTTTCATTAAAAACCCGTTTGCCCCAAGCTCCAGAGCTTCACTTCTTTTGGTCTCATCAGTTGTTAAAACTATAATAGGCATCTGCTCTATATTGTCATCCGAGCGGACAACTTTTAGAACTTCTAAGCCATTCATTACAGGCATGATAATATCTAGCAAGATTAGATCAATATCGCTTCTAGCTTTAATCTGACCTATGGCGTCCGAACCATTTTTTGCCTCTATCACTTCTTTTACATCCGGATTTTTCGTTAACATAGACTTCAATAGTTTCAGATTTATCATATCATCATCTACTGCTAAAATTATTAGTTCTTTTGACATTAAGTTTACCTTTTAAATATATTTAGCAAACAAAGATCTCAGCAAGTCTTTATTTACAGAGTTTTTAATTATCTCATCAACATTTCCTGCATACTCAGCAGCATTTTTTTCCAATGAGTCATCAACCATTACGATATGTGAATCAAGATTGTTAGAGCTGCTTAGTTCTCTAATACTTGATGTTATTTCTTCTATATTTAAATCACTATATTCTTTGTCAAATAAAACGACTTTATAAGAGTGATTTTGAATCAACTCTTGAAAGTCTATCAACGAAGAAGCAACTTCATACGATAATCCATCCATTCCTTCAATTACTTTTGTATAAAGCTTTGTCTCAAAGTTACTTTTTTTGGCAATTAATATATCTGCTCTATATTCAGGTTTTTCTTGCTCAATCTGCTCAGTGACTTGATTATGTATTGTTTCAAGATCATCAAAATCTGCAGCTATTTCAGGTTTCTCTTGAGCTTCATCTGTCTCTTCTTGCATCTCAATAGAGGCTTTAGGAGCAGCATTGGCGTCAACTATATGATCAGATAAAAATTGGTTAAGAACAGCAATTATTTCTGAACGCACAAGAGGTTTGGTTGTATACTCATCTAGTCCTGCAGCCAAGAATTTCTCTCTGTCTCCTTTTAAAGCATTGGCTGTTAATGCTACAATAGGAATGTGTGCTTGATTATAATCCTCTTCCCACTCCAGTATCTCGGCAGTTGCCTCAACACCATCTATAAAAGGCATCTGTATATCCATGAAAATCATATCAAAATTTCCATCTTTTCTTTTTTGAAATGCATCAAGCCCATTATTTGCAATTGTAATAGTTAATCCTAAATCTTCAAGAGTTCTCTGAATCAACTTTTGGTTAATTATATTGTCCTCGGCCACTAAAACATTAGCATGAAATTTTGATGTATGTAAATCAAATTTTTTACGACTCGACTTTTTAGCAACTTGTGTAGTCGTATTCATAAGAGTATAGTTTTCTAATGTTTGCTTAATTTTTGTAGAGTGTATAGGCTCATATAGGATTTTAAAGATATCAAGACCCATCGCATCTACTTTTCTCATCAGATTAGACTTTGTTAAAAGTACAAGCTCTTGAGAAAGTTTTGCAAATTCCGGTAGCGTCTCATCTGTAACATAATCATAATCAACAAACACAAGATTATAGTTCGTGTCTTTTTGTAAAAGTTGAACTTTGCTTATATCTTTAAAAGTTGTGTATCCCACTCCATAATAATCAAGATACTCTCTTAAATATTTGTCTTGTTTTTTAAGTTTTAATGAATCACTTAAAATTAGAGCGTTAAGACTGCTAAACATATCTTGGGAACTCTCATTTAGTGTTTCAACTTCTTCAAGCTCAAGTGTAAAGAAGAATGTAGTACCTTGACCAGGCTGGCTTTCAAGATCAAGCTGTCCACCCATCAACTCAACAAAACTACTTGAAATTGTAAGTCCTAGACCAGTACCACCATATTTACGGGTAATAGATGTATCAGCTTGGCTAAATGCTTCAAAGATTCTGGCTTTTTGTTCACTTGTAACACCGATACCGCTATCTTGAATCTCAAACTTAATTTTTGTTTTACCAATCTCGGTATTTTTAACTTTTCTGATATTAACATTAATAGAACCGGCATTGTTAGTAAATTTAACAGCGTTAGAGAGAAGATTGATAATAATTTCTTTAATTTTTGTAGGGTCACCTTTTAGAGGGAACTCAAGTTGTGGATCTATAAAACATCCAAGATTGATATGTTTTTCACTTGCTCTAACGGCATAAACTTCAACCGCACTCTCAAATTCAACAATTGGATTAAATGCAATATCTTCAATCTCAAGTTTGTTACTTTCAATTTTAGAAAGGTCAAGAATATTATTGATAATCTCAAGAAGATTTTCAGATGATTTTTCAATAATATCTACGAATTCGCTCTGTTCTTCTTGTAGACCAGAGTCTTTAAGAAGTTCTGTAAATCCTACAATACCGTTTAGAGGTGTACGAATCTCATGTGACATGTTAGCCAAGAACATAGATTTTGCTTCACTTGCATCTTGAGCTGATTCTTTATCTTGTTTTGTTTGTGTAATGATATTTTCAAGAAGTGCATAGGCCATATCTGTACCTTCTGCGGTTTGTAAGTTAATATCAGAATAATCAGATTCGCTGTCCTCAGCAACCCTTTGGAGTACATCCTCAAGGTGTCTGATGTTTTTAGCAATTTCATTTGATAGTAAATAACCCAGTATTGCCAAAACGATTGCAACAAGCCAAATTGTAAATGAAAGAATTAAGAACTGCAGAGTCTCTTCTTTAACTTTTGCAGCTCTTGAACCCATAGCTGATAAAAGTAGGTTTTCGGCTTGAGAAATAATTTTAATTTTTTCAGATTGCATAGTAAACCAGATACCAGAAGTAATATCATATTCTCCGGTATCTGAAACAGTAATAATAGCTGTTCTTTCTGCATTTATATCTTGAAAAAGTTCAATACTCTCTTCGTTTTTGAAAATAGCATTAAGCTTGCTTACTAAATCTTTGTTGCGCAAAGATTCATAGCTTAGTGAGTCTGCTTTACCGATAATGGATATCCATCTATTTAAATCATCTTCTGTAAGTTTTGTTGAACGGGAAATATTATAAGACATATATCCCCTCTCAATACCTGAAGCTTCTTTAGCATTAACCATTGCGATGTATAAGCCGTATAACTCATTGATCTCTTTATCTATTTGATTGGTAGTTATCTGCTCTAGCTGTCTAAGAAACTTCTCTTGAGCAGCACTATAAATATCAATAAACATTTCAGTGAAATCTATCTTGTTTTCATCTACCAAAGGTCTTATAGATTTTATTTTTTGTATTGATTCAGTCACAGTCTCTATGTTGCTACAAGCCAAACAAGTAGATTTTTCTTGAGAATCAGAATGCGTATGTAGGACTTCTTTGTTTTTTGAATAACTAAGATAAGCATTTACTTTTTGGTCAACGACTTTTCTTTGCTCAATAAGTGATTTTTTAATACCTTCAGTTTGATTACCAAGATACATGGCACTCATACCACGCTCACGAGCAAGATTACCAAGAACATCGTTAAGTAAAGTGTTTTGGTCTAGTCTGTCTTCTAGTTGCTGTGCTATTTTGTATTCTGTAAAGGAGGTATAAACATAATAACTTGTTACCGAGATTAGTACAATGATTGGTAAAAGACTGATTACTCTTAGTCTGTTTTTTAATCCAATTTGCATTATTTATCTCCTGTAGTCGAGATTTGCTCAAGCTTTAGTATAATATTATCAAGAGAATCAGCTGTAGCGCTTATGTCTGAAGAGTTTATAATTGCTTCTAAGTCATCATTAAAGTTGTTTACTCTCATATTGTCACTCATGCCTTTTAGCTTAATCGCATAGTGTTTGTAAGCATTGAAGTCATCATCGGTTAAGGCATTTTTCATAGATGTTGTAAGTTCTCTAGATTCATTTATGTAGTCTTCAAACAACTCATTGAAACTATCTATATCAAGACCAATATCATTTGCCACGAGTTCTTTGTCGTATGGCATCGTAGTATCTAAAACTTCTTGGGTATCATAAACATCATCTAGTATAGATAAATCTTCATCAGCTACTTCGCTTTGTATCGTACTATCATCCTGTTTTAAAAACATATCATCTTCTAATTCAGGAATATCTATAGACTCAGGAACTTGCGAATCATCTATTTCAATTTTGGCAGCGGGAATATCATCAGCGAAACTAATTTCGTCAGCTTCAACATCCGGTTTAGCTTCATCATCTTTAAATGATAAAATAAAATCTTCTTCATCTTCTTCAGTAGTTTCTTTTTGTATATCAGGAGTTGGGTTTACAGCAGCGCCTGTGTTGGATAATTTATTAATTATTCTATATAGTCTGTCAAGATTATGACTGATTACGCTGGTGTCATCAGAAGTATTTATGATTGTTAATGCATCGAGGGCATCTTCTATTCTTAAGTTTGCCGCAACACCTTTAAGTTTATGAGACTGAATTTTCACACTGTCTAAGTCTGTTCTTTGTGTTGCTTCATATAGTTCTTCTTTGAAACTGTTTGCTTGAGAAATAAAGTCTTGTATGAACTCTTCAACTAAGTCAGTCGGCAGACCAAGTTCTTCAGATGCAATATGCGGATCAAATACATAGTTTGCAAAAGGATCATTTTCATCGACTTGAATTTTATCTTCAGCAACAGCTTGTGGTTCAGGTGTCGCTTGTGTTTCGCTTTTTTGGAAATCTTCGACTTCAATCTCTTCATCCCCAAAGTCAATATCTAATGGCTCATCTGAAGCAAAATCTTCAGGCGGTATATCGCTTTCATAAATATCTTCTACAAGATTAGATGGTGTATCTGATAAATCTGATTCATATGGATCAAATGAAGCTTCTTGAGACTCTTCATGAACTATTGAACCTGGAGTTGTAAATAGCTCAACTGGTTCAGTCATTGCTGTAGGGGCAGGTCTTTGTGAAACATCAATAGAAATTTTCTCGCTTTGAGTATGAGAGAGAGGTCTAAGATTGGTTAGGTTTACAATGTAGGCTTTTTTAGAAGGGCTGTCAACAAGATAAATAGTTTTGACATCTATATTGGATGTATAGTTTTTGTTTTTAACATGTATAATAACTTTTGGCGCTACACCAGTTTCGTTACATGTAATATAATCAATCCAGTGAACATGTTTAAAATTGTGTATATGACCCGGTGTTTTTACAAACAAATCTGCAAAATCACCAGCTTCAGCGCGTAACTGAGCTAAATCTGAAAGTCCTAAAGCCTCTAAATCACTCTCATCAATTCCTAAAAACTCTTTTTTATAATTATAAATTAACATATGAACACCTTACTTTGTACTATTTTGTTTTTCGACATCTTCAATATTCTTTCTTGGAGCCGGCTTACCTACTGATATATAACCTGTTATCTGTTCGTTTTCATCCATTATAGGTGCTATTTCCATGTCAACCCAGTAAAAGCTACCGTCTTTACGCAGATTTTTAAGAAGACCGTTCCAAACTTGTCCGCTTTGCAGAGCCATCCACATTTTGTCAAATGTTTTTTCTGGTACATCTGGATGTTTTACGATATTTATATTGCTACCTACAAGTTCTTCAACTGTGTAACCGGATATTTCACAAAATTTTCTGTTTACAAAGGTAATATTTCCCTTTAAATCTGTCTGAGAGATTGCCACTTTACCTTCATATATAAACTCTTCATCTTTAGGTACAATTTTGTCCATAAAAAACCTTCATTCTATTAAGTACTGTTATAAATTGCACTAAATATATCATTAATAGTTTAAAAAAAAACTTATATATAAATCTTTTTTATGATTTCTGCATCTTTTAGGTTTAAAATTGAACTAATCTCTTCAATACTCAGCTCTTTTAATGCTTCAAAGGTTCCAAAGTGTTTAAGTAGTTTTATTATTTTGGCTTGAGATATTCCCTTTAATGTTAAAAGTTTACTCTCTTTATCCAGCTTTAATTTTGTTTTTTTATGAAAGTTTATAGCGCACCTGTGAGCTTCATCTCTAAGGTTTTGTGCCCATTGAAGTCTTTTGTCACTATTTTTTAATCTAAAAACATCATCTTTTGTATATAAAATATCATTTGCTTTTCCTTTGGCACGATGGGCTTTTGCATCCACTTTCTCTTTTGATATGGCGATAACATCTAAAAATATTCCGTTTGATTCTAATATTTCTACTGCTAACTTCAAGAGGGTTGCGCCACCATCTAAAACCCATAAGTCTGGCGGAGAGTTTTTCGAGAAGCTCTCAACTCTTCTTGAGAGGGTCTCTCTCATCTGTGAATATTCGTCTTTTGCCTCAAGATGATATATCCTATAACTTTTTTTATCAAACTTACCATGCTCATAAACTGCCATTGCTCCAACAGTTGCAACTCCTGACATGTGAGAGTTGTCAAATATTTCAACACGAGATGGAATTCTCTCAAGATTAAATAGCTCTTTAATCTCTAATAATATCTTTGTATTATCTTGATTTTTCTCTTTTTTTAAAAGCTCGTTTGCATTTAAAATTGCTAAATCAATAAGATGCTTTTTATTTCCCTTTAGTGGCACTTTTATCTGTGCTTTTTTCTCAAAAACAGTGCTTAAATGCTCCTGAACAACATCTAGTCCTTCAAATTGTGAAGTAACTAAAATAGGTGCAATAATCGGTGGTTTTTCATTTTTGTAAAACTCCATTAAAACTCTTTGATACAACTCACTTTCATCATAACCTTCATTTAAGTGTATGTAATCATGTGAGGATGAGATTATTTTACCGTTACGCATAAATATTCTAACTACAACTGCTCTGTTTTGCGTGTTTTGAAGTACAAAAATATCGTAGTTTTCATTAGTTGCAAAATCAATCTCACTTTTAATTTCACTTTTGTTTATGCGTTCAACTCTGTCTCTTAATTCACCGGCTTCCTCGTAACGCTCTTGCTCAGCATAGAACATCATCTTATCTTTTAGTTTGTTTATGAGTGTTTTTTTATTTTGAATCAATTCAACAGCTAAATCTAACTCTTTTTTATATCTCTCTTTGGAGATATCGAGTTCGCAAGGACCAAGACATTTGTCAATCTGATAATAAAGACAAAGCTTTTTTGATTTTAAAGAGCCCTTTTTTTGCACAAGTTTGCAAATGTCATAGATAGAGTCCAGAATGTCTCTAGCACCGACAGAGTATGGTCCATAATACTTGATATCGGATGATTTGACTATTTTTCTTGTTATCTCAAACCTTGGGTACTCTTGTGAGTTATCTACATAAATATAGGGATATGTTTTGTCATCACGAAGTAAAATATTGTATTTAGGATTTAACTGTTTAATAAGCGAATTTTCAAGAATCAAAGCATCATGTTCGCTATTTACTACAATATAGTTTAGAGAAGCAGTTTGGCTTATCATCTTTGTTATTCTGGCAGATAAGTTTGAGTTTGCTTTGAGCGATGGCGTAAAGTTAAAATAACTTTTTACTCTGCTAGATAGATTTTTTGCTTTGCCGATGTAAAGCAGGTGTCCGTCTTTGTCAAAATATTGATAAATTCCGGCAGAAGCAGGGAGCTGTTTTATGGTCTCAGTCAGTGTCATTTTTTGCTTTTATAATCTCTTGAATACTTCGAACAAGAGAATTTAGTTTCTCATTTTTTATATCTACATGTACATTTCCGCTTGCACGCTCTTTATATGTTTGTTTAATCTCTTTAGTTTGTACATGTATAGTTTTTTTAGGAGTATGTGTAACAAATGCTTTTATATCATCAAATAATTTATCTTCACAGTCCACACATTCATCAGGCATATGATAATTTAAAGCACTTTTAATGCTTTGTATATTATTATCAAACTCTTGTTTCCCAACGGGGTGATTAAATACAAAAAAAAGAGTTTTGTTTTTTATATATGCAAAGTTTACCATCTTCTGTACAGGCGGCGTAAACATAGATTGTACTATATCGATACACTTATAATAAGATAGTTTAGAAAATTGAGGTTTATTTTGAATAGAGTTAATAATTTGACTAGCATTTTTCATTTAGCAATTATAGCAATGTTTTTGTTAAGTTTGAATGGATGTGGCTATAAAGCTAATCCATATTATGTAGATGATGCACCGGTAAGTGATGAAAATGTAGAGTTTATTCTTAAAAAACCTACAAATGAGCGTAATGATAATAATGAAAGTTGTGATGCTAAATAGATGAAATATGATGTAATAATAGTCGGGGCAGGTGTAGCAGGACTTTATGCTGCACAGTATTTGCCACGCGATAAGAAAGTCCTCATTATAAATAAAAGAGAGACTTTTAAATGTAATAGTTTTTATGCACAAGGCGGTGTTGCACTTGCGGTCGACGATGATGATATTGAGTTACATGTAAAAGATACTCTAGAAGCTGGAGCCGGTCTTTGTGATGAGCAAGCAGTAAGAACTTTGAGCGAGAGCTCAAGAGGTACTATTGATGATTTGATAAAGAGCGGGTTTGAATTTGACAGCGACAAAGATGGAAATCTTTTATACACAAAAGAGGCAGCGCACTCAAGAGAAAGAATTTTGCATGCCGGTGGAGATGCAACGGGTAGATATATGCACCATTTTCTACTCTCTAAAAATCCACATCCTATGCTAGGAGATGCCAGAGTAGTTGACTTGCTTATAAAAAATGGCGAATGCTACGGCGTTACGGTACTTGACCATAGAGAGAGCAGAAATATCTATGCTGACAATGTAATAATAGCAAGTGGAGGAGTCGGCTCGCTGTATGAGTACCATACAAATGCTCCGTGCATTAGTGCTGATTTGCAGGGACTTAGTGTTTTAAAAGGCATAGAGTTAGAAAATATGGAGATGATGCAGTTTCATCCAACGGTATATGTAAATAGTGAAAACGCTCAAAAACTTTTACTTACCGAAGCTTTGCGCGGCGAGGGTGCAACAATAGAAGATGAAAACGGAAGAAGATTTTTGTTTGATTATGATGAAAGAGGCGAATTGGCTTCTCGAGATATAGTAAGTAAGGCTCTATACGATTACAGAAAAAAAACAGGTCTTAAAGTTTATCTTTCATGTAATAATTTTGAGTATCACTACTTTATCCAAAGATTTCCAAATATTTTTAAAAACCTGCAGGATTTAGGATTTGATGTTCCAACGCAGAGAGTTCCTATATCTCCGGCATTTCATTATGCAATCGGTGGAATAAAAACTGACTTGAATGGTAGAGTGCCAAATGTAAAAAACCTCTATGCAGTTGGTGAAGTTGCTTCAACAAAGGTACATGGTGCAAATAGATTGGCTTCAAATTCACTTTTAGAGGGTTTGGTTTTTGCAAAAAGAGCCGCAGAGCATATTTTAAAAGATGCCAGAAAGAAAAAATTTGTAGAGTTTGAAGTAAGTGATGAGGTTATGAGTCTAAAAGGTGATAAAGCTAAGAAGAATCTACTTCGTAAAATAATGTGGGAAAATGTCTCGATTGTAAGAACAAAAGATGGATTAAACAAGGCTTTAGAACAAATCAATACTCTTTTAAAAGAAAATATTGGCAAACTTGTAAAATTGCGATTACTAACCGCAAGAGAGATTGTTCTTTCAGCATTGGCTAGAGAGAAATCAATCGGTGTACATACAATATTAGAAGAAAAAAATGACAAGAACGCATAGCAGCGCTTAAGAAATAGGTCTAGCGGTATCGGTATGTTTAGTATGCGATATTAAGTTTTTATATTAAACATTAATATTAATTATTGTATCCTTGCACTATGTGAAAAGGGTACATACCCTCTCAAAGCTAGTCTTAGTATCTCAAAGTTTTTATTATTTTTAAAAATCTTCTGCCTCTTCGAGGCAAGCTTTAGTACTATAGCGGTTAGCGTAGCTAAAGGAATTACTTTCTTTGGCGTTAAAATTAAATTAAAAGGCAACTAAATGACAAATGTTAGCATTATAGTTCTAGATTTCGGTTCTCAGTATACTCAACTTATAGCTCGTCGTCTTCGTGAAGATAAAATTTACTGTGAGATTCTTCCTTATCATACTTCAGTTGAAGAGATTAAAGCAAAAAATCCTAAAGGCATCATTCTTAGCGGTGGTCCATCTTCTGTTTATAACAAAGACGCTTATGAAGTAGACCAGGGTGTTTATAAGATGGGTATTCCGGTTCTTGGTATCTGTTACGGTATGCAGAGAATTGCAGTTGATTTTGGTGGAAGCGTAATCCGTTCAGACCATCATGAGTATGGAAAAGCTGAACTCAATATAGAGGATGCAGATAACTGCTCACCTCTGCTAAAAGATTGTGATAATGGCCGAATAGTATGGATGAGTCACTCCGATAAAGTGGATGTGCTGCCAGAAGGCTTTACCCCAATTGCAACTTCTGCCAACTCTCCATATGCAGCTATTGCAAATGAAGAAAAACGCGTATATGCTATGCAATATCATCCGGAAGTTCAACACTCAGAGGAAGGTTATTTGATGCTTCGTAACTTTGCAAAAAATATTTGTGGAGTTACTGAAAAATGGAAAATGGAGCACTTCTTAAAAGAACAGATTAAAATCATTCGTGAAAAAGTAGGTGATGGTAAAGTTCTTTGCGGATTAAGCGGCGGAGTTGATAGTTCTGTTGTTGCTGCGATGCTTTACGAAGCAATCGGCGATCAACTGATTCCTGTTTTTGTTGATAACGGACTTTTAAGAAAAGATGAACGAGAACAAGTTGAACAAGTTTTCAAAATAAACCTAAAAACTCCTCTTATTACCGTAGATGCAGTTGATAATTTCTTGGGCAAACTTGCAGGTGTTTCTGATCCGGAAGAAAAAAGAAAAATCATTGGTCACACTTTCATCGAAGAGTTTGAAAAAGAGGCAAAGAAACATGATGGTATTAAGTTTTTAGCTCAAGGTACACTTTATCCGGATGTTATCGAGTCCATTTCTGTAAACGGTCCATCTGAAGTTATCAAGTCTCATCATAATGTTGGCGGTTTACCTGATTGGATGGATTTTGAACTAATCGAGCCATTGCGTGAACTCTTTAAAGATGAGGTTCGTAAGATTGGTTTAGAACTTGGTCTTCCAGAAGGTATGATAAATCGTCATCCATTCCCTGGACCTGGACTTGCAATTAGAATCATGGGAGATGTAAATGTACCTGATTTAACCATCCTTCGTGAAGCTGATGTTATTTTACTTGATGAGTTAAAAGCAAGTGGCTATTATGCTAAGACTTGGCAAGCATTTGCAGTTTTACTAAATGTAAAAAGTGTTGGAGTAATGGGTGATAACCGTACTTATGACAATACTGTGTGTATCAGGGTTGTTGAGGCTGTTGATGGAATGACAGCTACATTTGCCCATCTTCCACATGATTTATTAGAGAGAATAAGCAGAAGAATAATAAATGAAGTTGATGGAATTAACCGCGTAGTTTACGATATATCAAGTAAACCACCAGCAACAATCGAATGGGAATAAATTAAGAAAAATTTTAGTTTTTTAAGCGTTTTATTTATCATTACTAATTTAGGATACATTACATGAAAAAACAAATTTATTTATTTGCTACCTCAAAAAGCGAACATGCTAAGAGTATAAAATCACTTGAAGTCAGGTTTTTAAAACCAAAAATCGATTTTAGCAAATATGATTATCTAATTATCACATCAAAACAGACTGTAAAAGCATTAGAGCAGTATGATAAAAAAGATTTTATCAATATTCCTGCTCTATGTGTATCGGTTAAAACCGCAACCGCTTATGAAAATATTGGCGGTAAAATTTTAGATATCGGCGATGGTTATGGTGATAATCTTGTTAAAAATATAAAAGATTTTCCCAAAGATACTAAGTGGTTGTATTTGAGAGCCCAACTTATAGCTTCTGATTTTGTTCAAAGAAGTAAAAATGACGGCTACGATATAGATGAAGAGATAGGCTATGTAAGTGAATGTTCAAAAGAGATACTGGATGTAAGAGTAAATGATGACTCTACACTTATCTTTACATCTCCGTCATCCATAGAGTGCTTTTTAAAAAACAATACCATTAATCCGAATTCTAAAGTTATCGTTATTGGCAGTACAACAGCCGACTCTTTGCCAGATGGTATAGAGTATTTGACATCCGAAAAGACTTCTATTGAAAGTTGTATTGAATTAGCTCTTTCGCTTTAAAAAAAATCAAGTTTGCAAAGAGTATAATAATATTAATAGTCTGAGTGGTTCGAGATATCGCACTAATGAGGGTTCTACATTTTCAAACTGTGAACAAGTAGGGCTTTTGTGTGTCGGTGATATCGTTTGAGATATGTTAACTCTGTCGAGATACTGCCGCCGTTAGAGAGTTCTCTCTTCACCCAAATTCGGCTTTTAGAACCAAGCCAAATGCGAGACGGCCACTCGGGCTTTTCTTCATCTTTTAAATCAAATATTTAACTTTAATACACTATATGATATAATCTAAAAAATTTAGTAAATTCAAAAAATATTTTTAATTTTTATGGGGCGTGGATGAAGATTTTAATTTTAGGTAATGGCGGTAGAGAGTACTCAATAGCTCGTGCAATCTCAAACGAAAAAGTTGAGCATGAGCTTTTTTTTCAACCTGGAAACGGTGCAACAAACAACTTAGGAACTAACTTAGATATTAAAGATTATAATGAGTTAGCTGCATTTGCAAAAGAAAACAACATCGAACTTACAATAGTGGGACCGGAAGCTCCACTTGTTGATGGTGTTGTTGATATCTTTAAATCTTACGGACTTACAATTTTTGGACCAAGTAAAGAAGCTGCTCAGCTTGAGGGTTCAAAAGTTTACATGAAAAACTTTTTAGCAAAATATAATATTCCTACTGCTCGCTACATTGAGACTTCTTCAATTGAAGATGCTTTTAAATTTACAGATACATTAACTGCTCCAATTGTTGTAAAAGCAGATGGACTTTGTGGCGGTAAAGGTGTAATAATCGCACAAAATCACGATGAAGCTAAAATCGCTATAAGTGAAATGTTAAGCGGTAAAAGTTTTGGTGATGCAGGACTTAAAGTAATTGTTGAAGAGTTTTTAGACGGTTATGAGCTTTCTATGTTTGCCGTGTGCGATGGAGATGACTACATACTTCTCCCCGCAGCACAAGACCATAAAAGATTATTAGATAATGATGAGGGACCAAATACCGGGGGGATGGGTGCTTATGCTCCAACACCTTTGGTTGATGAAGAGTTATATCAAAAAGTAAAAGACAGAATTATTCGTCCAACTTTAGATGGTATGAAAAAAGAAGGTGCACCTTTTGAGGGCGTACTATTTATCGGGATTATGGTTGTAAACGGTGAGCCGATTACTTTAGAGTTTAATGTTCGTTTTGGAGACCCTGAGTGTGAAATACTTATGCCTCTTATGACATCAAGCGTAAGTGACATGTTCTATAAAGCTGCAACAAATAGACTCGGTGAGATTAAAGTAGAGTTCTCAAAGCAATTTGCTGTAGGTGTTGTTATGGCTAGCGGAAACTATCCATATAGTAGTTCAACTCCGGCTGAGATTATTTTAGATGATGTTCATCATGAAGAGATAGAAAAAAACACTCACATCTCATTTGCCGGTGTTAGTTTAAAAGACGATGTTCTTTATGCTGATGGTGGAAGAGTTTTAGTTTGTGTTGGCATTGGTGATAGTATAAAAGAGGCAAGAGACAGAGCATATCTTAGATGTGGTCAAGTTCATTTTGCAGGTAAAAAGATAAGAACAGACATTGCTTACCAAGCTCTGTAGAAAGTAGAAATGTGAACGAAGAGATTGAAAATATTCTTCATCGTGAAGATATGACTTTAGCGCCTTTAAAAAAGAGAGCTATGGCTTTTTTTATAGACGAGATGTTGCTTTCATTATTGCTTATTATTGCTTTGGGAGACTCTTTTCTTGAGGCTAAAACCGTAGAGGAAATGATTATTCTTACAAATACATTTGTCTTGGAATATATGGCTATGAAGATTTTTTATCAAGCTTTTTTTATTATGCAGTATGGTGCCTCACTTGGTAAAATAGCAATGAAAATAAGAGTTGTGGAGATTAAGACAATGCAGACACCAAATGTAATCGTGGCACTTAATCGTGCGATAGTTAGGGTTGTGAGCGAAATGCTCTTTTATCTTGGATTTGTATGGGGATTGATGGACCCTGCTCGTCAAACATGGCATGATAAAACTGCTAAAACATTGGTTGTAAATGTTTAAGTTTATTCTTGCTTTTTTACTCACGGTTTCATATCTGAGCGCCAATGATAAAGTTGAAGTCTATGCTACGCAAATGGATACACAAGGTAATATTGTAAAGGCTTCAGGTGAAGTAATTGTAATTTATCAGGACTATCATTTAAGTGCCAAAAGAGCGGTTTATGACAGAAATAGCGGTGAACTGGAACTTTTTGGAAATATTCGTGCAACTCAAGGAGACTCGATTAGCGTACTTGGAGATTATGCCAGGTTAAACATAGGACAAAAAGAGAGAACCTTTAAACCATTTTTCATGTTAGAGAAAAAATCTAATGTTTGGCTTAGTGGAGCTAAAAGTTTTTCAAAAGATAAAGATGTGGAGATAGAGTCCGGTATTATGAGCGGGTGTAATCCCAATGACCCGCTTTGGAAAATGGAGTTTAGCTCATCTGACTACAACAGTGATACTAAGTGGTTAAATCTTTACAATACAAAAATATACATATATGATATTCCGGTTTTTTACACTCCATATTTCGGTTACTCCTTAGATACAACAAGAAGAACAGGTCTTTTGCCTCCAATGATAGGATATTCTCAAAGTGAAGGTTTTTACTACGAGCAGGCACTCTTTATTGCGGAGCAGAATTGGTGGGATTTAGAGTTAAAACCTCAAGTTAGAACCAATCGTGGTGAGGGTATCTATTCAACATTTAGATTTGTTGATAGCAAGGTCTCAAAGGGTGAATTATCACTTGGATATTTCAAAGAAAAACAAGATTATGTTATAGACAAAGAGTTAGCAAATGACAGCCATTATGGTTTTAATTTTCAATATGACAACAGTGATTTTTTGAACCAGTGGCTTGGTCTAAATTTAGATGGTCAATCAGGTATATACGCTGACATAACCAATATGAACGATGTTGAGTATATTAATCTCTCAACAAATGACACTACACAAAATGCAACCACAACGCAGATTCTCTCAAGAATCAATCTTTTTTACAATACAGACAATAATTATTTTGGTGCTTATTTTAAACATTATAAAGATTTGACATTAGATAGTAACGACAATACTTTACAAAATCTTCCGGCTATTCAATATCACAGCTATTTAGACACATTTTTGGATGATCATCTTTTGTATAGTTTTGATGTAAGAAGCAATAATTATTATAGAAAACTTGGTAAAAGTGCTATCCAGACAGATATAAACATCCCAATCACACTTCAAACATCACTATTTGATGAGTATTTAAATGTAGCGTATAAGCCATATCTTTATGCACAACATACTTCGTTTAAGGGTGACGCAGAGCTTGGAGACCCATTTTTAAATGAATATAATGATGGATATTTTGGAAGAATTCATCATATATTTGCGGCTTCAACACAACTTACGCGTGCTTACGATGAACTAACACATGTAGTAGAATTTGGTAGCCAGTATACTGTAGATGGTTCTGATACTGCAGATGGTTACTATGAAGAGCAGTTGGATTATTGTTCTATTGAAACCAATCAAAATAATTCAATATGTGAGTTCTATAATATTTCAGAGATAGAAGAGAATGTACAGTTTTATTTCTCACAGTACATATATGGCGATGACGGTAAACAGATAATTTACCACAGATTGGCTCAAAGCATCTCTTATGAAAAAATAAATGGAGGAGCCGGAGAGTTAGAAAATGAGCTAGATTATCAGATTACTGATAATATAAGTTTTTATAACAACATGTTTTATAATTATGACGAAAATGACTTTTCAAAAAATTTCAATAGAATCTCATATAACGATAAGAGTTTTGATTTTTCTATTTCTCACATGTATAGAAATAACTTTTCTCTCTTGGAGAGCAATGATGCAAAATATACCAGCTACATAACTTCAAGACTTGAGTACAAGTATAATAAACATTACTCTTATCTTGTAAGGCTTGATTATGACTTAGAGCGTAGTGAAAAAAAGAGTGCGGAAGTTGGATTTTTGTATAAAAAAAGATGTTGGGATTTTGGGCTCAGATATGTTGAAAACAACAGACCTATACTTGACATAAATGGAGCTTCAAGTTCAATCTACGATAGATATATTTACCTGACAATTGCGCTTAAACCTATAATGACTTCAGAGAATAAAAATTCTGGTTTTGCATACAAGCTTCCCGACAGTTCAAAAGGAAACTAAGTTTATGAAAAAGTATAAAAATATATTAAAAGATCGCAATGACGCTGCACAAAAGCTCACAGAAGTTATACCTATGCAGAGGTTAAAAGATGAAAACTGGAAGCTTATTTCAGTCTCAAGAGGCGGTTTAGAACTCGCATATAATATTAGTAAAAAATACAAAAACAGTATAGATTTTTTATTTTCGGAATCTATAAAAGCCCCAAATAACAGTGAATGCGAAATTGCAAGAGTTAGTGAGAGTGAAGAAATAGTTATAAATGAAAAGTTAGTTTCTGCATTTAATATTCAGTATGATTATATTTACGGTGAAGCACGCAGAAAACATGAAGAGAAAATACTGAGTTATATATATCAGTATAGAAAAGGTCAGCCTTTTGCATCAATGCACAATCAAGTAGTTTTACTTGTAGATGAAGGCAGTGAAACTGGTATGAAGTTTATGACGGCACTTAAAACTATTTTGGCTCAAAAACCAAAAGCAGTATATATTGCAGTGCCTGTGATACCAAGTGATGTTCTTGAGCTTTTGGAGCCATTCGCAGATGATATATTTTTTCTTTATAGTATAAATGATTATGTTGAGACATCACTGTATTATGAAGATTTTGAAAAAGTTGATGAAGAGAGAATAGAAAAATTATTGGGAGATAAGAATGAAATATGATGTGAGCGTAGAGCTATTAAATAGAAAAGAAGAATATAATTTTGGTGATGTAGCAAAACAGGCAAATGGTTCGGCGTGGATAAAAAGTGGTGATACCGTTATACTAGCAACGGTTGTAATTGATGAGACAGAGATAGTAAAAGATGATTTTTTACCACTGACAGTACAGTATATTGAAAAATCATATGCAGCAGGTAAGATTCCAGGCGGATTTTTTAAACGCGAGACTAAACCAAGTGATTTTGAGACTTTAACATCTCGCATAGTTGACCGCTCACTTCGCCCATTATTTCCAAAAGGTTTCGGATATCCAACACAGATAACAATAATGGTGTTTAGTGTTGATAAAGAGTCAGATTTGCAAGTATTGGCACTTAATGCTGCTTCGGCTGCACTATATATAAGTGATATCGATATCAACACTTCAGTATCTGCAGTTAGAGCTGCTAAAGTTGATGGTGAGTTGATTTTAAATCCAACTCAGTCTCAGCTTAATAGTTCTACTTTGGATTTATATTTATCCGGAACAAAAGATGACCTTCTTATGATTGAGATGAGAAGTTTTGGCGGTGAAGAATTTGATAACACTTTAATGGTTGACCCATTGATGGACCCGACTATGAGCGTTCCTGTTTTGGTAAACCATACCTCAAATGCAATGAATGAAGATGAATTGATAAAAATTTTTGAGCAAACTGAAATAGTTCTTTTTGAGTCTAATGCGAAATATGAAGACTCTTTTAGAGCATTTAAAAAAGATACTTTAACTGTAGAGTATAAAGCACATGTAATAAATGAAGAGATGGTCGCTTTTGTTAGAGAAAATCATTTGTCAGATATAAAAGCTGCTATGAATCAAATGGCAAAATCAGAGCGTTCAACTGCTCTAAGGCAACTTAGAAAAAATATCATCACCACTAAAGTGGAATGGGCAGATGTTGAGCAAGAAGTTGCTTTAAAAGATGCAATAGAAAAGGTTAAAAAAGAGCAAGTCAGATCTCAGATATTAAATGAAAGAGTTCGTGCAGATGGGCGTACTTTAACACAAATCAGACCTATATCTATTAGTACAAATGTCCTTCCTGCTGCTCACTCATCATGTCTGTTTACTCGTGGACAGACTCAAGCTTTAGTCGTTCTTACTATGGGTGGACCAAAAGATGCACAAATGTATGAAGCATTAACAGATGAAGGAACTCAAAATGAGAATTTTATGGTTCATTACAATTTTCCAGGATTTTCTGTAGGTGAGGCATCGCCTGTCATGGGAACAAAAAGAAGAGAATTAGGACATGGTAATCTAGCAAAAAGAGCATTGGAGCCTATAGTAAACTTAGATGGGCAGACTGTTCGTTTGGTTTCTGAGATTTTAGAGTCTAACGGTTCATCTTCTATGGCAACTGTATGTGGTGGCTATATGGCACTTCGCGCAGCTGAAATAGAAACTTCTGATACCGTAGCCGGAATTGCCATGGGCATGGTGTCTGAGGGTGATAAATATGCTATTCTATCGGATATCATGGGACTAGAGGACCATGATGGAGATATGGACTTTAAAGTAACAGGTTCAAAAGACGGAATAACTGCAATGCAGATGGATATCAAGCTCGGTGGAATTTCTTTAGATGTTTTAAAAGAAGCGCTTTATCAGGCCAAAGAAGGCAGAAGCCATATTATTGATATTATGCTAGAAGCTGAACAAAAGATAGAGTTTAATGACGGAGTTCTTCCAAGTACAGACTTCTTTCATATAGATCCAAGTTTTATCGGAGAGATAATCGGTCAGGCAGGTAAAACAATTCGTGAGATAATTGAGAAGTTTGAAGTTGCTATTGATATCGATAAAAAAGAAGGAAAAGTAAAAGTTACCGGCAAAAATAAAACCGGTGTTGCTGGAGCAAGAGAGCATATAGAAGGCATAGTAAATACTCCAAAAGTTGCAAAAATCAAGTATGAAGTTGGCGATAAATACCCAGGCATAGTTAAAAAAATAGTTGATTTCGGTGCATTTATAGAGCTTCCAGATGGAACAGACGGACTGTTGCATATCTCAAAAGTATCCGATCAAAGAGTAGAGAAAGTCTCCGATGTTCTAAGTGAGGGCGAAGAGATAAGTGTAGAAATATTGGAGTTTAAAGGTAACAAAATCTCTCTAGGCAGAGCGTAAGTTACTTTTTATTAGATTTTAGGTACAATGCGCCCATCAATTTCTAGTAGGGAAATCTAGGCATTTATGTTTGGGTTGCTTCATTTAACGATGGGGTTACGCTATCCGAAAGATATTGTAATAATTTAATGGAGATATATATGAAAAAAATTCTTTTCTTATTGGTAGCATTTTCTGCTGCTGCTTTCGCTGCTGAAGGCGATGTTGCTAACCAAACACTTAAGGCTTACTCAATGATCGCTGCTGGTCTTGGTCTTGGTCTTGCTGCTCTTGGTGGAGCTATCGGTATGGGTCATACTGCTGCTGCTACTATCGCTGGTACTGC
>NZ_JAPHUF010000006.1 GCF_026196735.1 Sulfurimonas sp. | reverse complement strand
TGAACTAATGGAGGAACTTGAAGCTGTTAAAAAAGCTGCAAATCCGGATGAGATTTTCTATGTAGCTGATTCTATGACAGGTCAAGATGCTGTTAAGACTGCAACAACTTTTAAAGAAAAAATCGGAATAGACGGTGTAATTTTAAGTAAATATGACGGTGATGCTAAAGGCGGTGTTGCCTTAGGACTATCAAGCCAAGTTCAAGTCCCGCTTCGTTTTATCGGTAGTGGTGAGAAGATGCAAGACTTAGAAGTTTTTATGCCTGAGCGTGTTGTAAATCGTCTTATGGGCTTTGGAGACATTGAAGGTTTAGCTGAAAAAACTGCCGGTGTTATGGATGAGAAACAAGCAAAAAAACTGACTCAGAAAATTAAAAAAGGTAAGTTTAATTTCAATGATTTTTTAGAGCAGATGGAGAGTATGAAAAAAATGGGTAGTATGAAATCTATGCTAGGAATGATTCCAGGTATGGGCAACATGTCAAAAGCACTTAAAGATTTTGATATGGAAAACTCTAGCGAACTTAAAAACATCAAAGCTATGGTTTCATCAATGACTCTAAAAGAGAGAGAAGACCCAGATCTATTAAACAACTCTCGCAAAGGAAGAATTGCAAAAGGTTGTGGTTTAGAAATTGTGGAAATTAACCGAATGATAAAACAGTTCAAAAATGCCGGTAAAATGGCAAAAAGATTTTCAGGTAAAAATGGGATGAAAGACCTTCAGGCAATGATGGGACAAATGGGCGGTGCAGGAGCAATTCCTCGCTAAAATCAAAATAGCAATGCATTTGCTGCGTTACTTCAGTCGTCGCGTACTAAAGTACGCTTCCTTTTTCAGCCCTTGCAACTACATCACTCTTTTTATTTTAATTTCTTTACATGTAGAGACTTATTCTAAAATATAATTGGGAATTTAACATCATAAAAGTGAAATAATGTTCAGTTAAGCAAAACCCCTGCAATGGAAGGGTCAACATCTTTGATGTTGGGGTACCCACCATGAAGCCGTTTTGTGTATGAATATTATGGACTAATACATTCTCTTTACATTTAGAAAAAAGTCCGCTATAATTCCGCCATCGTAATAACTTCTGAAATAATCCCTCTGTGATTAGAAGGTATCTTGAAACTCAAGATATAAGACGCCAAATGGCGGTAAGAGGCACAATAAAACTACTTAGTAAATTTTATTTTGCAAAAACCCCAATAACTTTATTAGTATTTCGTAAGAAATATCTTTAGTGCCTTAGCGGCTAGTGTAGAAAGATGGACTTTGTTCATATTTCGTTTAAAATAATATATTAGGAAAACAAATGACAGTAATTAGACTTACTCGTATGGGAAGAAAAAAACAACCATTTTATCGTATCGCGGTAACAGATAGCCGTAAGCGTAGAGATGGTGGTTGGATTGAGCTAATCGGACACTACAATCCAATGCCGGCTGAAAAAGTTTTAGTAGTAGATAACGAAAGACTTGACTACTGGTTAAGCACAGGTGCTCAAATGAGTGACCGTGTAAAAAAGATAACAGGTCGTTAAGATGATATCTGATTTTGTCGCTGGGTTTGCAAAACTTATAGCATCTCATCCTGAGGATGTAAGAGTTGAAGTTAAAGAAGGCGATGAAATTACCGAGATTCTTCTTTATGCCAATCAGGCTGACATCGGTAAGCTTATTGGCAAAGAAGGCAAGATGATTGGTGCGATTAAAACTGTTATCTCTGGCTGTAAAGCTAAAGATGGTGTAAGCTACCGTATCAATGTCGAAGCAATTTAAAGAACAACTTCTTCATATCGCCACTATCGGCAAAACTGTCGGCATAAAAGGCGATATGAAATTTCATATTAAAACTGATTTCCCAGAACAATTCCATAATGGCGCTACTTTTTTTACAAATCTAAAAAAAAATATTACTCTAAATGATGTAAACCTTGAAAGAGGCACAATCAAAATAGCTGGAATTAACACTGTTGAAGGTGCTAAAAAATATACTAACGCAAAACTTTTTACAACAAGAGATGAGACAAGAAAAAACTGCCATTTAGAAGATGGTGAATATTTTTGGTTTGATCTAGAAGATTGTGAAGTTTTTGAAGATGGAAAGCTTTTAGGTAAAGTTTATGAAGTTGAGAGAATTACAATAACTAATTATCTCAATGTAAATACCGATGAGAGTTTAGTTAAAACCGGAAGTCCTAAAAATTTCCTAATTCCATTTCAAGAACCATTTAAAGTTAGTGTTGATATAGATAAAAAAATTATCACTGTAAAAGGTGCTATGGATATTTTAGAAGCTTCATAATGAAATTTACTTTCGTAACGCTATTTCAAAATATAGTCGAGGGATACTTCCAAGACTCTATACTTAAGCGGGCAATTCAAAAAGAGATATTTAGTGTAGAGTATATAAACCCCAGAGATTTTAGTGAATCTAAACATAACAAAGTAGATGATACTGCAGTTGGCGGCGGAGCCGGAATGGTTATGAATCCACAGCCTTTGTTTGATACATTAGATGCATTAAAATCTCAAGATGAAGATGTACATGTAGTCTTTTTAACACCGGTAGCAAAACCTTTTAAACAAAATGATGCTAAAAGATTAGCAAAAAAATCCCATATAGCTTTTGTAAGTGGAAGATACGAGGGTATTGATGAGAGAGTTATAGAAAAATACGCTGATGAAGTTTTTAGTATAGGTGACTACATTTTAACCGGCGGAGAGCTGGCTTCTTTAGTAATATGTGATGCAGTTGCCAGAAATGTGGATGGTGTGCTTGGCAATAGCGATTCTTTAACTACAGAAAGTTTTGAAACACAACTCTTAGAGGCACCATCTTTCTCTAAACCAAAAGATTATAAAGGAAATTTAGTTCCATCAGAATACTTAAAGGGAAATCATAGTAAAATTCGCCTACTTAAATTAGCTCTGTCTGAATGCAAGACTAAATTCTTCAGACCGGAGCAGCTTTTAAAGCATAGAACAAGGAAATCTTATGAGAAATAAGTACATAGAAAACTTTGAAAAAGCACAAACAGCTGAGAAAAATATTCCAGATTTTCGTGCTGGTGATACTGTTCGTTTAGCAGTAAGAATTAAAGAAGGTGACAAAACTCGTGTACAAAATTACGAGGGTGTTTGTATAGCAAAAAGAGGTCAAGGAACTGGTCAAACAGTTACAGTTCGTAAAATTGGTGCTAACTCTGTTGGTATTGAAAGAATTTTTCCAATTTACTCTGATTCAATTAATGAGATAACAGTTATTCGTCGCGGTCGTGTTCGTCGTGCTAAACTATTTTATCTTCGTGATCTTGCAGGTAAAAAAGCTCGTATCAAAGAACTTAGAAGAAAATAATCTTCTAAGTCATCTACCTCTTCTTATTCTCCATAATAACACTGTTACAAATATATCTTAATACCTCAAACTTTAATCAATAAAACTGTATAATCAGCTTATGTTTCAATTATATTAACATATGGAAATTATATGAACTATCTTCGCGATCTTAAAGCTATTGTTCAAATAAACTCATACACAAAAAATAAACCTGGCGTTGATAAAGTAGGAAAAGTTTTTGATGATTGGTTTAGTGAACTTGGATTTAATATAAAAATATATGATAGAGAACTTATAGGCTCTCATCGTTACTACACTTCAAAACATGATAAAAACTCCAAAAGACTGCTTTTGTTGGGTCATTTAGACACAGTATTTCCAGAAGGAAAATTTGAGGATTACTCAGAAGAAGAAGATTGGATTTATGGCCCGGGTGTCTGCGATATGAAGGGTGGAAATATTGTAGCGCTTGCTGCACTTAGAGAACTAAAAAAACAAAATATAGAGATTCAAAATATCGACATATTGCTTGTTAGTGATGAAGAGACAGGAAGTGATGATTCAAAAACACTTACAGCTGAGTTAGCCAAAAAGTATGACTACTGTTTTGTTTATGAAGCTGCAGGAGTAAACCTTGAAGTAGTAACAGGCAGAAAGGGTGTAGGGACTTTTTTTATAGATATACAGGGAAAAGCTGCGCATGCCGGAAACAGTTACACAGATGGACATGATGCAAACCTTGAGGCTTCTTATAAACTTCAAGAGTTAGTCCGTCTAACAGATTTATCAAAAGGAACAACTGTTAATGTTGGCAAAATAGAAGGCGGTATCGGGGCAAATACAATTTCTCCGCATGCCAATTTGGTTTTTGAACTTAGGTATAAAAACTCAGATGAACGAGACAGAGTGCTTCACTCAATAGACGATATAGTAGCAAAATCATATGTCAAAGGTACTATCTCAACACTTAGGGGTGGCATACAAAGAGATGTGATGCAAACATCAAAAGAGTCATTGAGACTTGTTGAGAGCATAGAAAAAATCACAGGAACTTCCCTTAAGACTGAAGAGCGTGGTGGTGTTAGTGATGCAAACATAGTTAGTTCGTCCGGTGTTATAACACTTGATGGTTTTGGCCCATTTGGTGATGGTGATCACACGATAAATGAGAGAGCAAGCAAAGAGAGTTTTGTTAGCAGAATAGAATTAAGTAAAAAACTTTTTGTTTATTTTATAAAAAATTCAGATTTTAAATAAGGAAGTAGATATGTCAAATAGAACAATAGGTATGTGGTTATATACAAATAGTGGTGGTGATAAGATTGCAAAGAAAATTATCAAAAAACTTAAAGATAGAGATATAGATACTATTGATAATATCAATCTCAGGCATGCTATTGCAAAAAATGCTAATATTTACCATAACGGTGTAAAAGTTAATAAGCTTGATTTGTTCTTCTCATATAATGCAGGTGAGCAAACTCAATATCAGACATATTTGTATCAGGCTCTTAATCGTGTTGTACCTATGATAAATTCATACGAATCATTTGCTTTGACTGAAGATAAGTTTCATACATCATTCGTTTTGAGAAATCATGGAGTCAAGACTGCTGATTACAAGCTTTGCCATAGAGATGATGGGCATGAACTTAAAAAAATCATTAAAAAATGGGACAAAATGATTTATAAACCTACAGATGGTTGGGGCGGAGTAGGTCTTACTAAAATTGAGAATGAGGCTAGCCTTGATATGTTAATGCCATTTCTAAACCAAATGGATTTGAGATATTTTTATGTAGAAAAATTTGTGGATTATGATAATACGGATTTTAGAGTAGATATTGTAAACGGTGAATTTGTGAGTTGTTACGGCAGAAAAGCAAGCGGAACCGACTGGAGAACGAATGTCACTGCCGGTGGTAGTGTGTTTATGCGAGAAGCAAATGATGAGATTATAAAATTGGCTAAAAAAGCTACAAAAGCATGCGGCGTTGATATAGCTGGTGTCGACATAATTTATGACAGAGAAAAAGAAGAATATATTGTTTTAGAGGTAAATGGAATTCCAGCATTTGCAACTCCAGAACAAGAAAAAATGGGACTTAACTTTAATGATAAAAAGATTGACCTTATTGTTGATTTGATAGATCAAAGAACAAAGAAAAAGGGATAGTAAATGGCAAAAAAACACAAGCTTCCAAAAATAGGATTTTTATATTTAGATTATGTACTTAGATTTTTTGATTATAGTAACTTTAGAGGTTGGCCGGATAAAATCGAAGCTGTAACTTATCACTGGAAAAATGATAAAACTAGATTTATTAATGAAGTAAAAAGAAAAAAAATCGATGTTTTAGTTGGAAATATTCCGGCAACAGCATATGAGACTTTCAAAGAGATTGCAAAGGCACTTCCCCATGTTAGGTTTATTCCGTCTATTGAGTCTCAATTTTGCAATAAATCTAAAGAAAATGTAACGCTGTTTTGTGAAAAATATAATATTGCTGCTCCAAAAACACTTATTACTTATGATGATAAAATTGCCGAAAAACATTTTAAAAAATGTCATTATCCGCAGATAGTAAAAAGAAGTTATGGCCCATCTAATTATGGTGGTTATTTTGTTCATAAAGTAGACAACTATAAAGAAGCAACAAAATTATTTGCAAAAAAGAAGTATAAGCCTGTTTATACACAAGATGCAATTCCTCTTAAAGACAGCGGTGATATCCGTGTAATGCTAATTGGTCATAAGCCGGTTTGTGCATTTTGGAGATATTCAGGTTCTGGAGAGTGGATAACTAACACTTCTCAAGGTGGAGACATGTCATATGAAAATGTACCTATGGCGGCACTAGAACTTGCAGTAAAAGCTTCTAAGGCGGCAAAGGCTGAATATTGGGCTTGTGATATAGGTATTGATGAAAACACAGATAAAGCTTATATTATTGAATGTGCAACAGCTTTTGCAGCTTTTCCTTATATTAGAGACTGGATAGGTCAGTACATAATGTGGGATTTAAGTGATGGTAGATTTAGACTTCCACATGTTCCTTTGTTTTCTTGGGAAGAGCTTGGTAAGATGGACCCATCTGTTTTAAGAACTTTAAGACATCTCTACTTTGCTAAATATGAACCATCAGCTGATGGTGTATATTGGTTATCTGACAAAGGTAATTTTGGTATGGAGTTAACTGATGAATCAACACCTTCTGATATGCCTCCATCGATAGAACCGCCGGTTTCTGAAAATAAACTTCCAAAAATGGTAAAAGGGAAAAGTGAATCAAAACCATCAAAAATCAGTAAAAGTAAGTTGTACGATATAAATACTATCTCTTTAACAGAACTTATGACACTTCAAGGTATGGAAGAAGAGATGGCAGTGAAGATTAAAGAATTAATTCAAAACGGTGCAATTAGCACATTTAAAGACTTAAGTGAGTACCATTTCACTTCAAAAAAGCAAGTTAGCCACTGGGCTAAATCTTTTAACAACTAATTTTTTTAAGGCAATAATTTGAGACAACAATATAGTTCTTATGACGAGTGTGTAGAATTTTTTAAACAAGCACAAAAAACAAACCCAGATCTTTTTAAAGTTGAGTTTATTGGCACAACTTGGGAAGACAGAGAGATAATCGCAGTAAGTATCACAAAAAATATAGATAAACATTTACAAAAACCGGCACTTTTTTATACTGGAACCATTCATGCAAGAGAGTGGATAGGGATAGAACTTTCACTTAGTTTCGCAAAATACATATTAGAACATATTGATTATGATCCGCAGTTAAACGCTATTTTAGATAGGTCAACATTGTATATGGTTCCTTGCGCAAACCCTGATGGCTTTGAGTATTCAAGAAATCATTTCTCATTTTGGAGAAAAAACAGAAGAAAGAACGCAGATGGAAGTTTCGGTGTTGATTTAAATAGAAATTTTTCTGTAGGCTTTACTCCAAATAAAGATACGACTTCAAATGTATACTCCGGTCCAAATGCTTTTAGTGAACCTGAAACAGCCGCACTTAGAGATTTTTTTACTTCTCATAAAAATATTACTATAGCATTAGACTACCATTCGCAGGGAAATGTGTTTTTTCCGGCACATAATTTTATTCATGAAGATGCAATTGATGCAATTGATTTAAACCTATTAGCAGGAAATATGGCAGAAGAGATTAGAAAAGAGTCTGGTCGTGAATACGGTGTTCATATGGGTAAACCACCAGTTAGTCTTATTTCCGGAAGTGGAAGAGAGTTTTATTACTCACAAGGTGCACTCTCTTTGGTCGCAGAAGTAGGAACTAGAAACATAAGTGATTATTTAGAACATATGAGTGAACATATTGATGAAAATCTTCCGGCATTAATCTATGCTCTCTCAGAGGTAAATAATTATAAAAAAGAAAATTCACTTCCTAGAGTTGAGAACCTTATTTCAACAAATGTAGGTTCCAAAGAGGTTGAACTTTGTTGGGATTACATAGAAGACAAAACAGTCTATTTTGAGATATACCGTTCTAGCAAGAAAAAAGGTTTTGCTCAATCATCAAATAGAATCGGAATTACAAAATTAAAAACCTATACCGATAAAAATCTTACGCAATCTACTAATTATTATTATTATGTCAGAGCAGTTTGCAAAGAAAAATTTATAAAATCACCATACGCTCAGATGTTAGCTGTTAGAACACATCCTGCAGAGAATATGTTTTCAAAAATTTTATACCCATTAGCAGATAAAATCGGCTATGTTGGAGAAAAGACTAAAAAGAATGCAAGTCATTTTGGAAACAATTCTATGTTTGTCGGTATTTCTGAAGGTAAAGGAGAGTGTTTTGGAGTTTGTGGTTTTTCTCTCTCTAGTATACCAAAAAATGCAATTATAACAAGTGCTTCAATTTCTTTTTACCCCATGAATAGAGTATCTGTTCAGGTAGAAAATTTTGGTGAGTGGCGAATTGGACAGATGGATGAGAGAACAATAGAAAACATTGCTAGTTTTGACGATATTAAAAATGCAAAGATATTAAGTTATATTGATAGACCAACCGGCTCTGCACAGCTTGCACAAGGTATTTGGAGAACATATAAATTTGCAACCCAAGAACTTAATGTTTTGCAAAAATCATTGATTCGTTCAGAAGCTCTTTTTAGACTTGAAGGACCATCTTTACTTCCTTTAGATCGTGCATCTCAGCTTATGCAATGGGATATTGGATATGGACACTTTAGTGGAGGACTAACATATAGACCTAAACTTGATATTTCATATACTATTGATGAAGTCAAAATAGAACTGAGATCATCATATGAATTTACAGCAACAGAAACTAAAATATTAGACGATAAGCTGGTAGCTGGGTTTGACAAGGATGGATTTAAAAAATATGCTTGTGCTGAGTTTGATCTCTCTCAATGGCCAGATATGGATAATACTGTAGTTTCTAGCGCATATATAGAAATAGATGCTATTGATATAAACTCAACAAATACTCTTCGTTTTCATATAGAACTGATTATGCCTTGCGATGGTGAAAAAACATATGAAAAGATTCAAAAAAGAAAAATTATTGAGAGAATAGGTTATGACATCAGTGTATCAGATATAAAAGTAAAATCAAAGCAAAGATTTGTCTTTGACAGATATGCAATAAATGAAATGATTGAGAATATTGGTAGAAATTCTAAAGCAGTATTTGTTATATCAGCATCATCACATAAACTTTTTTCAAAAAATCAAGAAGTTGAATTTATGGATGAAAAAAGGCTTAAGAGACCATCTTTAATCATAAACTATATTAAAAAGCGCCGCAATGCACCACAAAAAGTTGAAAATTTAAGATATAGCATCGAAAATGATATTGTAAAACTAGAATGGGATATACCAGATGATGATGGGTATAAAGGAGCGATAGTTGTAAAAAATCCTTTTAGAATTCCATGCTCTGCATATGATGGACAAAAACTTTACGGAGGAATGGATAATTATACATATGATAATTTTGGCGATACTAACATGTATAAACATTATGCAGTTTTTTCATATGATGATGTTCCAAATTTCTCAGAACCTGCATCTATAGAGTTAAATCCTGAAGAAAGTAAATAGCATTTAGCTATCTACTTTTCTTTTTTCTTTTAAAATATTTTCCAAACCTTTGAATGTTAAGCAATAACTAAGCACGACTTGTCTATAATTCCCATCCACAAACACAGAGACCTAATGTTTAGGACTTAAGTAACTTCGAAAGAGGCTGCTAAAAGATGTTTGAGATCATTGAAAACT
>NZ_JAPHUF010000024.1 GCF_026196735.1 Sulfurimonas sp. | reverse complement strand
TTACTCAATGATCGCTGCTGGTCTTGGTCTTGGTCTTGCTGCTCTTGGTGGAGCTATCGGTATGGGTCATACTGCTGCTGCTACTATCGCTGGTACTGCGCGTAACCCAGGTCTTGGTGCTAAACTAATGACTACAATGTTCATCGCTCTTGCAATGATCGAAGCGCAAGTTATTTATGCACTAGTTATTGCATTAATCGCTCTTTACGCTAACCCATACTTAGGTTAATCTAACCAAAGTATACCCCAAGCCTGACTCGTTTTGCGAGTTAGGCTTTTTTTTTACTCTTTTTTTAATGCGATCGTGGTGGAACGGTAGACACGCGGGCTTGAGGGGCTCGTGCCTAACGGTGTGGGGGTTCAAATCCCCCCGATCGCACCATCCTTAAATTTAATATTTTGCTTTATTTAGATAGAATGTAATAAAATTAAATTAAACGAGGTGCATTGTGAGTGTAAAAAACAAAACCATACTACTAATAACTTTCATTCTTATTCTTTTTTCTGTCGCAATATTTTATGTTATACAAATAAAACAAACCCAAAAAATGAAAGTATTTCAAGAAAATTATTTCCAAAGTTTAAATATTTCATATGAAAATATTAATAAAAAATATGAAAATTATTATACAGAAACTGTGCAGTATTCTTTTAGTGATTTTGAGCTAAAAGAAGCAGTTAGAAATAAAGACAGAGATCTTTTATATAAGCTTACTGAAAATAAATACAAGATATTAAAAAAACAAAATATTAACTTAGTATCAATGAAATTTTATCTTCCGGATAATACTACACTATTAAATATGAACAACCCGCGAGATACTTCGATAAAAAAGAATGATGTTTTAATACAAAAGGTAAATAAAAATCAAAAAGTTGCTTTTGGAGCTGAGCAGGGTGATGAACATATAATTTATAAAAGTATTCATCCTATGTACTATGGCAATGAATACCTCGGTGCAGTAGAGTTTGGAATAAACATAGATTATATTTTAGATGATATGAAAAAGTATGCAAATATAGACGGAGCATTATCTGTCTTGTATAGTGATAGTTCATCATTTAAAATAAGTCACAAAACAATTGATAATATAAATATACTTGAGTATATAGCTAAAATAACAGAGTATAAGCCTTATGAGAATATTAAAACAAAAGGCGGGAATAATCATATATTATACACCTTTAGTATAAAAAACCTTAATAATCTTACTATTGCAAAGTTGTATTTTGTTCAAGATATAACAAAAGAACTTAGCCAATTTGAACAAAATTTACAGATTATAGCTATGCTTTTAGCAGCAATGGTTCTAGTGACGATAATTTTGATTCACTTTATCGTAAGTAAAAGCTTGAAAGATTTAGAGAGTAGTTATAGTGATTTATATGAGTATATAGATATGATTGATAACAATGTTATGATAGTTGATACATCTATAGAAGGAAAGATTATAGGAGTGAGTCAACGCTTTTGTGAAATAAGCGGGTACTCGCAAAAAGAGTTGATCGGTAAACTTTTTAATGATCTAAAAGATGATAGTGTATCCGATGAAGATATAAATAAAATAAATGAAACTTTGCAAAAAGACGGTTCTTGGAGTGGGGAAGTAAAAAACCAGACTAAAGACAAAAAACCTTATTGGCTCAATACTAAAATCGAAGCAAAAATCAAAGATTCTAAGTTTATCTGTTATAACTATATTATGCATGACATAACAGATAGCAAGCTAAAAGAAGAACTTGTTTTTATCGATGAATTAACAAAATTATACAACAGAAAGTTTTTTAATGATATATTTCCAAGAATGGTTAACGGCATAAAAAGAAATGGAGGTTGTATAAATTTTACAGTCTTAAATTTAGATGATTTTAAAAAGTATAATGATATATATGGACCTTTAAAGGGAGATAAAGCCCTTGTAAGTGTGTCAGAAACTTTAACCGCTTCATTACGCCGTCCGGATGATTATTGTTTTAGACTTGGCGGTGGAGAATTTGGAATTTTATTTAGAACAGCAAGTGAAGATGAGGGTTATTTATATACTCAAGTGCTTAAAAAGAACATTGAGATGATTGGCATTAAAAATGAAGCCAACATAACACACAAGGTAATAACTGCATCTTTTGGAATTGTATCATTGATGAGTGATAAAATAATTGACGAAAAAGATGTCTACAAAAGAGCATATGAGCACCTCAGTAGAGCAAAGCAAGATGGCAGAAATAAGATTGTACGAAAATTAATATAATGCTTTAAGGATGATTAATGAAAATTGCAAAAAATGTTACAGAATTGATTGGTAATACTCCCCTTATTAAGCTCAACACTCCCTCGCAAATGACCGGTGCTACAATTATAGGTAAATGTGAGTTTATGAATCCTACTAGTTCTGTTAAAGACAGAATAGGCTTTAATATGATCAGGCGTGCACAAGAAGCAGGAAAAATAAATAAAGAGACAACCATTATAGAGCCAACTAGTGGAAATACCGGGATTGCTCTTGCAGCTAACTGTGCAGCACAAAATCTAAAACTTATTTTAACTATGCCTGAGTCTATGAGTATTGAGAGAAGAAACCTGCTAAAAGCCTTGGGTGCCGAACTTGTTTTGACTCCAGCTGTACTGGGTATGAACGGTGCAATACAAAAGGCTGATGAACTACAAAAAGAGATACAAAACTCTATTGTATTACAACAATTTAACAACCCATCAAATCCAGAAATCCACATGTTAACAACAGCAAAAGAGATTTTAAATGATACCGATGGAAAACTGGATGCTTTCATAGCGGCAGTTGGAACTGGTGGAACACTAAGTGGAACCTCAAAAGTTTTAAAAGAGCATATTGCAAATATTGCTATATTTGCAGTTGAACCCAAAGATTCAGCTGTATTATCCGGGGAAGAAGCGGGTCCACATGCTATTCAGGGTATCGGTGCCGGATTTATTCCTGAAATCTTAGATACTACAGTTTATAGTGAAGTTATAAAAGTAAGTAACGAAGATGCAATAAGCACTGCAAAAATGTTAGCTAAAGAAGAGGGTTTGCTGGTTGGAATTTCAGCCGGTGCAAATGTGTATGCAACAATGCAGATAGCCTCCAGAGAAGAGTTTAAGGGTAAAACTCTACTAACGATTCTTTGTGACACTGGAGAGAGATATTTAAGTACAGAACTTTTTAATGAGTAATAGTTACTTAGAAACTATCAAAGCAGTTGATGGAGAACTTTTTAACATGTCATACCATCAAACTAGATATGAGAGTGTTTTAAAAGAGTTGGGTGTTAGTGAAATCAAAGATTTAGAAGAGTTCCTAAATCCTCCACAGTTTGGCATATATAGATGTCGTTTAGTTTATACTAGTGAAAGTATAACTGTTTCGTACCATGAGTATAAAAAAAGAGATATTAGCTCTTTAAAACTAATTTTTAACAATGATATTGAGTATTCTATGAAATCTACATGTAGAGATGAAGTAGATTCACTTTTTGCCCAAAGAGGCGAAGGGGATGATATACTCATTATAAAAGATTTACTTGTAAGTGATACAAGTATTGCAAACATTGCTTTTTATAAAGAGGGCAGTTGGATTACACCAAGAACGCCCCTTTTAAAAGGTACGACAAGAGCCAGACTTTTAGATGAAGGAAAGATTACTGAAGCTGATATAAAAGTACAAGATCTTAGAACTTTTTCTCAGGTGGCACTTTTAAACGCTATGATAGACTTTGATATTTTAGATAGATGTGAATTTTTGATATAATAATGACAAATAAAAAGGATAGTTCTTGTTAGATAGTGTAACTAAAGATAAAAAATTTGCAAATTTGATGCGAAAAAATATACAAGATATGATAATTTATCTATTTGAAAAAGAACAAAATTTCGGTATTCTTTGTAAAATAGAAGATATATCTTTTGACCCGCCTCTTCCAGAATCCATAAGTGCAGATTTTAGAGCCATGACACTTTTTTACTTAGCCGGATATACATTTGATACTGCGAAGATTGATGCAGATACTTTGATATTTGAAGCAGGCTTTGGAGCTGATAATTTTGGCTCGTTTGTAACTGTTCCGCTTCTTAGCATTATGCAAGTTATTGTAGATGAAACACCACTTCTTATTAATTTAGCTACTTATGAAAAAGATACAAATAAAGCTAAAAAAGTAGACAAGGGCGGAGTAGAAAATTCCAGAACTTCTTTTCTTTCTAATCCGGAAAATTTTAAGTTTTTAAAATAAAATCTAACTCTGTCGAGTTAGATTTTATTTAATGAAAGTAGATAGTTAACCACATTATCAACAAATGCATCATGCTTTCTTTCTTTCATGTATGCTATATAAAAGTTTCTCTCAATTTTATAGTTTTTTAGTCTAGCTTCAAAAAGTTTACCATCTTTTAACTCTTCAGCAATAACATGGCGACTCATTACAGAAACAACAGGTCTTTCGCTGTTTTTATCAGCATGTAGTATGGCTTCTTTAATCGCTGTTGGACTTCCAAGAACACCAAGTACGCTAAAGTTATTACAATTAACACCCATCTCTTCAAAGACTTCTGAAGTTAGTCTTCTTGTGTGTGAATGCTCATCACGGCATATCCAATCATATTCCATCATATCTTCTACACCTAAGTGCTTTTTGATTGGTTGATTAGAAAAAACAACTAACTCATCCATTACCCATTCTCTATATATGATGCCATCTCTAAAAACAGGAGATTCTATAAGTGCAACATCAATTTTTTTATCTTCTAGTTGATCAATTATGTCAGACGAAAGTCCAACATTCATATAAACATTGTTATCAATTCTTTTTTTAATCTCACCAAGATAGTTTGGTAGGACATAATTACCGATTGCATTTGATGAACCCATAACAAATGTGAAGTCTTTATTGATTATTCTTAAAAGCTCTTTTTCACTGCTTGCTATTGCTTTTTCAAGTCTAATAGCGATTCTAAATAGGTCTTCACCCTCTTTTGTCAGCAGGATTCCATTCTTCTTTCTCTCCACTATTTTTGTGTCTAGATAATCTTCAATAAATTTTATTTGTTGAGTAACAGCCGGTTGTGAAATACCTAGCTTCGCCGATGCCTTTGAAAAACTCTTCTCTTTTATAACCATTAAGAAGGTCTGTAACTTTGCAAAATCTTTTAACATAATAATTCCTATAAGTTTAAATAATAAACAAAATTATAACTCAAAATTATAATTAATGCAATAGTTTTGTAATGATTTAATTATATTTGTGTAAATAATTTAACATCAGATATTTTGTTACACAAATAATTTAATTCTTTTAGCTATAATAATTGAATACTAATTATAAGTAGCGGCAAAAATGGAAAAAATATTTGAAAAACTCAACGATTCACAAACAAGAGCTGTAAAACAATCAGAGGGTCCTGTTCTTATTTTAGCAGGGGCTGGAAGTGGAAAGACTACTACTATTGTTTCTCGTTTAGCATACTTGGTAGAGTCTTTAGGCATTCCTGCATCAAACACCTTGACGCTTACCTTTACAAACAAAGCTGCAAAAGAGATGAGAGAGCGGGCATCAGCAATGATGAATAATCCTGCTTATCCACCACTTCTTTGTACTTTTCATAAATTTGGGCTATTATTTTTAAAATTTAATATTCATCTTTTAAATAGACAAAACAATTTTGTCGTAATAGATACAGATGATAAAAAACGAATTATTAAAAAAATAAACTCAGAAATTCCGACACCGCTTATAGCAAGTGAGATATCTAGATATAAGAATTCTCTTTTAACTCCTGATGATGCTTATAAGCAAGCGGAAGCTTTTAATTATCAGCAGATTGCAAAAGTGTATGAAGAGTATGAAGCTTACCTTTTAGAAAATAATTTGGTTGATTTTGATGATTTAATTGCTCTTACATATAGACTATTGGTTGAAAATCCGGAGTTAGCAAAAAAAACATCGCAAAAGTACAACTATATTATGGTGGATGAGTACCAAGATACAAATGAACTGCAGTTAAAACTCCTTCAAAAACTTTGCTCTGAGCATAACAACCTATGTGTTGTCGGTGATGATGATCAAAGTATTTATGGATGGCGTGGTGCACACATAAGAAATATTATGGAGTTTGACCAGGATTTTGCTGGTACATCTATTTTTAAATTAGAAGAGAATTACCGTTCAAGAGAACCAATACTAAAAGTTGCAAACTCACTAATAGAGCACAATCGCTCTAGACTTGGTAAAAAACTTCTTCCCACTCGCGGAGGCGGTGAAGATGTAACTATTTTAAACTCTAATGATGAAAATGAAGAAGCCAGAAAGATAGCTGCAAAAATCTCTAAACTTCTAGACTCTGGTGTAAGTGCAGCAGATATTGCAGTTCTTTATCGCGTTAATGTTTTAAGTCGTTCTATCGAAGAGGGACTAAATCGCTCAGGAATCAACTATAAGCTTGTCGGCGGTCTGAGGTTTTATGACAGAGCGGAAATCAAAGACCTTATTAGTTACATCAGAGTTATTACTAACTTTCATGATGATTTTTCATTTAAACGAATTATAAATAAACCAAAAAGAGGCTTAGGAAAAGCAAGTGTAGACAAGATAGAAATGGCAGCTCATGCAAATGACACCTCAATATTTGAGTTCATAAAAAAAACATCACTTGCTGATTTAGAAGCTCTTGTTAGAAAGAAAAATGCAAAAACATTAAAAGTATTTGTTAAAGACATTGCCAATGTTGCAAAAACAATAACCGACTCTACTTACAATTTTATTGATATATTAGAGGATACTTTTCATCTTAAGGATATTTACAAAGGTATGCCGGATGAGGCAGATAGAATTCTAAATATGGATGAGTTTTACGGACTGTTTCGTGATTTCGTAAAGAAGACTCCAGAAGCTTCTTTAGATGAATTTTTAAACGAGTTGACACTTCAGAGTGAACAGGACCAAGTTGAAGGTGAGAGCATCTATATGATGAGTATTCACGCTTCTAAAGGGCTGGAGTTTGATCATATCTTTATTATTGGACTAGAAGAGGGCTTCTTGCCGCTTGTCGGAGATGGAAGCGACCTTGAAGAGGAGAGGCGTCTTGGTTATGTCTCTTTTACAAGAGCTAAAGACACTCTTACACTTTCACATGCTGCGAGCAGGTTTTACAAGGGAAGAAGAAGTGATTTGCAAAAAAGCAGATTTTTTAATGAAGCCGGACTTTGTGAAGGCTCACTTATAGTTGAGAAAAATACAGCCTTTAAAAAAGGTGACTTAGTGCGTCATAAAATCTTTGGTACGGGCCGAGTTAACGGTGTGAGTAAATCCGGTAGAGAATTTAAACTAAACATTAACTTTGCAGGTACAAAAAGAGATATCTTAGCCTCATTCGTTGAGAGACTATGAACAGACTCTTTGTTGCATACAAACCAACAGGGATAAGTTCAAATTTCTTTCTAACTAGGCTAAAAAGAAAATACAACACAAAAAAAGCCGGTTTTTCAGGAACACTTGACCCTTTTGCAAAAGGTGTACTTCTTATAGGTATGGGTTCTCATACAAAACTTTTTCGCTTTTTAAACAAGACTCCAAAAACTTACAGGGCTACATTATGGCTTGGCGCAAAAAGTGATTCATTAGACACCGAGATGATTGAGAATGTGGAGATTTTAAAAGAATTAGCTCAAGAGGAAGTTCTACATGTAGTTAAATCGCTAGAGGGCGAGCTTGAGTATGAACCGCCGATATTTAGTGCAAAGCGTATAGACGGTCAGAGAGCTTATGATTTGGCTCGTGCAGGTAAAGAATTTACACTAAACAAAATCAACTCCACTATTTACGAGACAAAACTCATCAGTTACTGCCACCCTTTTGTCACTTTTGAAGCAACTGTGTCAGAGGGGACATATATCCGCTCCCTTGGGCGTATAATTGCAAACAGACTTGGGGCTCGTTTTGGAAGCTTGAGCGCACTAGAGAGACTATCTGAGGGTCAGTTTAAATATGATGATGAAAAGGCTTTGGATATTAAAAAATCTTTGAATATTGCCCAAAATTTTTACACAGGAGATAGTGATAATTTAAAATATGGAAGAGTTCTTGCTTTACAAGATTTAAAGATCAAAGAAAATGGGTATTATTGGCTTGACAGTGGTAAATATATATCGATTATCAATGTGGTAGACGCAGAAGTAAAATATGAATTAGGCAGGATTGAATGTTAGTACTATCCAGAAAAGCAGATGAATCGATTATATTGGGCGAAGATATAATAATAAAAGTTATATCTATAGAAAAGGGTGTTGTAAAACTAGGTGTTGAAGCACCTAAAAATGTTTCTATAGTTAGAAATGAACTCTTTGAAGATTTAAAAGATGCAAATATTGCCTCTTCAAAAGAAGTTAAATTAGACGACTTAAATCTACTCAGCTCTATTATAAAAAAATAAAGAAAAATTTATGAAGATATATAAGGCTTTCGCAAAGGTAAATATCTTTTTAAAAATAACTGGCACAAGAGCTGATTACCACGAAATAATTTCAAGATTTATGAGAGTGCAATCTCTTTATGATGAACTCTCTTTTGTAGCCAAAGAAGAGAGTGTCAGTAAAGCAAAAAAGTTTGAAATAATCGGCGATTTCTCTTGCTCTACAGAACAAAACACAATATATAAAGCTTACATCGCGCTTTTAGAAAGTTTAGATGACAACTCAGCAAATTCACTCAAAACACTTATGCAGAAATATGCCATACATGTAGATAAAAAAATCCCGGCTTTTGCAGGTCTTGGCGGTGGAAGCAGTGACGCTGCAACATATTTGAAAATGTGTAATGAAGTTTTGCATCTTGGGCTAAGCAAAAATGAGCTGGCGACTATCGGACTTAAAGTCGGTGCGGATGTTCCATTTTTCATCTATGGATACGACAGCGCAAATGTAAGCGGCATAGGTGAGGTTGTAGAAGAGTTTAAAGAGCCTCTTTTGGAGCTTGAAGTATTTACTCCGCGCATTGAAATAAGTACACCAAAAGTTTATAGAATTTATAGAAAGAATTTCTTTGCTCCAATTGATGGTTTTAAAACTGATGAGCTTAAAAAAACAAGTTCATTAGATATACTAAAAAATATGAGTGTTGATGAGGCTAACGACCTTTTTAAACCTGCACTGCAAGAGTATAAAGAGCTAAAAAACCACTACAGGCACGGATACTACTTTAGCGGTAGCGGAAGCAGTTTTTTTAGAGTTAAAGAAGAGTAAAATGAAGTTGGCACGTGATTTTAATGGAAAGTTTAATGAAGAAACTAAGCCATATATTATTAGAGATAAAGATAGAAATGCAAAAGCATTCTGTAATCTAGATTTTCAAAACTTTGAATTAAATTTAAATACTGCTTCAAGTATAAAGGTTGATAATCCAAAAAGAAATAAAATATACTTATCAGATGAAAAGCATTTATTAAGTAAAAACCTAGAAAGTGTAGAAATTTCATCTAATGACTTGATGAGAATTAATTTAAGTGATACAGGATTAAAGAGTAAAATAATATTTAAAGAATGCAATTTTGACTCTATTGACATAGGTGTTATAACTCAGGAAGTGATATTTGAAGACTGTATTATAAGTCAGTTAAATATTATTGATAAAGATTATTCAACTGATAGTAAAACTCTACAGATTAATGGTGGTAAAATCACAGAATTTAATATTTTAAGCTCTGTAATTATAAATAAATTTTATATAAATAAACAGTATGATGGCAACAAAAAAGAAATTAATATAACAAGCCTTTCTATAAAAGATACAGTTTTTAAGGAAAATTTCAAACTACATAATGCGGTTATAGAAAAATTTGAAATAGAAGGTGTGGATTTTGAAAAGAATGCAGATTTCTTTAAAAGTATATTTAAAAAAGGTACTTTAAAAGCTGATAAAGAAGAAAAAATAAATGATGGTGATATTGGCTTTAAAGCAATAAATTTTGAAAGTTTAGCTCTTTTTGGAGATACAGAGTTTAAAGAAAAACTTATATTTAAGTATGTTACATTTAAAGGACATAACCATTTTAAAAGTGCCAAACTTTACAAAGGTTTAGATTTAGAATATACAAATATACAGCAAGAGATAAATTTTTATGGAATTGAAATTTTAGACACAAGCACAACTTCACAAGAAACATATAGAATTATAAAGCATCAGTTCGATAAATTGGGAAATAGAATTGAATCAAATAAATATCATGCCTTAGAATTAGAGCAAAAGAAGAATAATTTAGCACAAGATAAATCAGAAAAATGGCTCGAATACATAGTTTTTAAAATACATTCACTCAGTTCTGAGCATTCAACCAATTGGTTCTTAGTATTATTATGGATTATACTAGTAGCTTTGGTTACTACTTTAGCGATTGAACCTCCTACAATAAGAACAATAGAAATTGTTTTAAAAGAATTAATATTGATGGCACCAATGATATTAATTCTATTTTTATTGGATTTTCTGGCACCTAATAAAAAAATTTATAGATTAATTATAATTGTAGGTTTTTTAAGTATTTTTATAGCTCTTATACGGGAGATAAATTTAAGTGATGTGTTACAAAGAATGTCTTTAATAAACTTAGAAACGCAATTTATATCTATTGTTAATCTAAATAATAAAGCTGAAGTATCTTCATGGAACATGATGATTATACTTTTAAATAAAATTTCTTTAGGTTATTTGTACTATCAGTTTTTAATTTCAGTTAGAAAAGATACAAAAAAATAAATATAACATCCATTTAAAACTTTATGATATGATAATAGATAAATATAATATAAATAATATGAGGAAAACAGGTAATGGGCGAGACTATAGCTAAAAATAAAAAAGCCTATCATGATTATTTTATAGAAGAAAAATTTGAAGCTGGATTAGTTTTAGTTGGCAGTGAAGTAAAGGGGATTCGTGCAAATAGAGTAAATCTAAAAGACAGTTTTATTCGTTTTGTACAAGGTGAAGCTTTTCTTTTTAATGCACACATCGGAAGACTAGAGACTACACATCACTACTACTCGCACGAAGAGAGAGGCAGCAGAAAACTTCTGCTTCATAAAAAACAACTTGCTAAAATGATAAAAGCGGTTGAGAAAGATGGCTATACGATAGTTCCTCTTCAACTATATTTTAACGATAGAAATATTATAAAACTGCAGATTGCCATAGCAAAAGGAAAACAGCTTCACGACAAGAGGCAAGACCTTAAAGAAAAAGACATGAAACGCGATATTGAACGCTCAATGAAGGATTATTGATGAGGTTGTTTCTATTTTTAACACTTTTTACATGTAGTCTTTTTTCACTTAGTATAGAGATGTCGGATTCAACTGTCGAAAATGGGAAAACGACACTGCTGGAGTTTAATAATGACAAAAATATTCAGTATGATAAAGTTGTTGTAGGCAAAAAATCGTATAAAATATTTAACAATCCCGTAGATAAAGAGAAGTCATATGTACTGATTCCTGTGAGTTACTATGAGAAGCCAACTGAGAAAAAAATAGAGATTTACTATAAAGAAGAAAAGAAAGAAAAAAAGAGAGTTCTTCTGCTTAAAGTGAAAGACGGCGAGTATAAAAAAGAGACACTTAGTGTTGATAACACAAAAGTAAGCTTGAGTGAAAAAGATAAAAAAAGAGCTTCTGCGGAGTATGCAGAGGCTATGAAAATTTACAAAACAGTTAATCAAAAGAGCTACATGTCAAAACCCTTTATTTTCCCGCTTGATTCTACAATAACAAGCGATTTTGGAAAAGCAAGAGTTTTTAACGGTACTCTCAAAAGTTACCACAGCGGAACAGATTTCAGAGCAGCAGTAGGAACATCGCTTACAGCTTGCAATGACGGTGTAGTTGTTTTAGCAAAAGATAGATTTTACGCAGGCGGCTCGGTCATTATAGACCACGGTCAAGGTATATACTCTGGTTATTATCATATGAGCAAGCTCGATGTTAAAGAGGGAAATGAAGTCAAGCAGGGTGACATCATAGGTCTTTCAGGCGACACAGGAAGAGTAACAGGTCCTCATCTTCATTTTAGTTTTAGAGTGGGTGGTGAGCAGGTTGACCCTCTTCAACTTATAGAGTTAATAAATACAAATTTACTAAAAGGCAGATAAATGACAACATTTCAATTAATAATGCTTGGAGCTTCGGCTTTTTTTGCATTTAAAGTTTACGAGCATATTCAAACACTTCAAGATCCAGAACCAAACAAAGGGGATGCATCTAATGATGAACAAAAAAGTGCAGATACTTTTTCTCCTTTTGACCCTAAAGCTTTGATTGAAAAAGCGGACACAGCATTTGAAGAGGGTGATATGCAAAAAGCACTGGCTTTACTTACAGAAGCAAATGCAAAAGAGAAACAAAATTCAGATGTTTTGTTTAAAATAGGTTATATTTTACAACAATTAGGTGACAACTCTGAAGCACTGAACTACTACAAAGAAGCTCTTGAGACAGATAAAAACAATGAATATATTCATAATTCGATGGCATCTGTTTATAGAGCAAACGGTGAGTTTGTATCAGCAAAAATGCATTTAACAGAGTCTTTGGAAATAAATAATGAAAATCCGGTAACATACTACAACTATGGAAACCTTTTAGTAGATATGCAGCATCCTGATGAAGCTAAAGAGATGTATAAAAAAGCACTAGAAATAAATCCAGACTTTGATGAAGCCAAAGAAGAATTTGACAAACTTTCATAATCCTCAACAGTAATTTAAAAATATAAAAACCGTTCTAAATAGAGAATGGTTTTTTAGCGCTAGTTTTTAAATACAAGTATCTTGAGCGATTTACTTGACATTAAAACTTTATTACTCTATACTTCCTTACATAAAACAAAAAAAGGATACTGCATGAACAAAAAAACAATAGCTATTCATCACGGATACAATAAGGACTCTAACATGACTATGGCAGTTCCTATTTATCAAAGTACTGCGTATGAGTTTGAGAGTGCCGAGCAGGCAGCAAACAGGTTTTGCTTAAAAGAACTTGGTAATATTTACACAAGACTTGCAAACCCTACTTCTAATGTTCTAGAAGAGCGTATTGCACACCTAGAGGGTGGCGTTGCAGGTATTGCAACTGCCAGCGGACAAGCAGCGATATTTTACTCACTTGCTAATGTTGCTGAAGCTGGGGATAATATACTTATCTCAAATAAACTATATGGCGGGTCTATAACTTTAACTACATACACTATGAAACGCTTTGGCATAACTGCAAAGATTTTTGATGTGGATAACCCAGAATCATTAGAAGCACTTGTAGATGATAAAACAAAGGCTATATTTTTTGAGAGTATTTCAAATCCTCAAATCACTATAGCTGATGTTGATGGCATAGTAGAAATTGCTAAAAAGCATAAAATATTGACTATATGTGACAATACTGTTGCATCGCCGGCACTTTTCAATCCTATATCTCACGGTGTAGATATTGTAGTGCATAGTGCGAGTAAATATATATCTGGGCAAGGTCTTGCAATAGGCGGTGTTATAGTAGAAAGAGATGGTTTAACCGACTTTTTTAAAGGTAATGACAGATATTACCACTTCAATGAGCCAGATGTGAGTTATCATGGTCTTGTTTACACGGATATTCCATTGCCACCGTTTTGTTTAAGACTCAGATTGAATCTGCTTCGTGACATCGGTGCCGCGCCTTCTCCGTTTAACAGTTGGCTTTTGATTCAGAGTCTTGAAACGCTTAGCATCAGGATGAAAGAGCATTCAAAAAATGCACTTGAGGTTGCGAGATTTTTAAAGTCTCATAAAAAAGTAAAAAATGTAAGTTACCCTGGACTTGAGAGTGACCCTCAGCATGAAAGAGCTAAAAAATATTTTACTGATGGACAGGTAAGCGGATTGATAAATTTTGATGTTGAAGATTTTGAAGAGGCAAAAGAGTTAATGGACAAAACTGAACTTTTCTCAATTGTTGTGAATATTGGAGATTCTAAATCTTTGATAGTTCATCCTGCTTCAACTACACATCAGCAGATTCCAGCAAATGAGCAACTTAAATCCGGCATCAGACCCGGAATGATAAGACTCAGCATCGGCTTGGAAGATAGCGCTGACTTGATAGCAGACCTAGAAAAAGCGTTGGGTTAATGAGAAATAATATGGCAAAATCGTGCCCTGTAAATTTTTTAAATATAGATGAAAATCAGGTTAGGTTTCAAGCACTGCTTGTTATGTTATCGACAATAGGGTTTATATTTACGGGCTGGGCAGCTTTTGGAGTTTTGCTTGTATATGATTTTATAGCGAGGCTCTTTGTATCGCCAAAATTTAGTATTTTTGCACAAATAACACTTTTGCTGATAAAAATATTTAATGTACCATCAAAACCGGTAGATTCTGCTCCTAAGCTATTTGCTTCTCGTATTGGATTTGGTTTTTCATTGGCAATTTTAGCGGCATCATTATTTGGTTTTGATGATGCTGCAATAATTTTTGCTATAGTTTTGGGTTTATGTGCAGGGATGGATGCCATTTTAAATTATTGCATTGGTTGTAAATGCTACGCTATTTTGCATCATTTTAAGATAGTCTGAGGAGTTTACATGTCAGGAATAAGTTCAAAAGGCATGTACGGACTTGCCGCGATGTATCAACTTTTGCAGAGCGAAAAGGGCGTGCCTATTCAAATCAAAGAGATTGCAGATAAAGCAGATATCCCAAAAAATTATCTAGAACAGATTTTAGTTATTTTAAAGCGTGATGGCATTGTAAAAAGCATTAGAGGGGCTAGCGGCGGTTATATGCTGAATAAAAATCCCGAAGATATTTTGATATATGATATTATTGATTCATTAGAGGGCGGTTTGTGCAATGAAGGCTCGTCCAGCTCCAACGAAATACTAAATCTTTTTTGGCGAGAAAAACAGAGTGAAGTGCGAAATATATTTAATATACCATTGACAGAACTTAAAAATTTTGAACAAAAATACAATAAACAGATTATGTATGTTATTTAATACATGTAGATGAAAATGAACTTTGGTTATAATGCTTAAAACTCTTATAAACAAAGGACCTTAGTAAATGAAAATATCAGAAATTTACAAGTTTTTGGATAACTTATCACCTTTTGAACTTCAAGAATCTTGGGATAACTCCGGTCTTTTACTAGGTGACTTCAACCAAGATGTGCAAAAGATATATTTAAGCATAGATGTAGATGAAGCACTTATAGACTCCATGGATGAAAATACTCTTTTGATAACACATCATCCTATTATTTTTGGCGGATTAAAGCAGTTAGAGTTTAGCAAATATCCGGCAAATTTGATTCAAAAGATGATACAAAAAAATATCTCAAACATCTCTATGCATACAAATTTTGACCAAACACATTTAAATGAATATGTTGCCACTGAAGTGTTGGGTTATCAAATTTCACACAAAGACGGATTTGTTGCTTATTTGGATGTAGATGAAGATTTTGATACATTTGCCACTAAAGTTGCATCAGCATTTTCACTCCCGCATGCAAAATGTGTAAAAAGTTCGCAAAGAGTAAATAGAGTAGCCTTAGTTACGGGTTCTGGGTGCTCTTTAATCAAGTCTATTGACGCTGACTGCTTCTTAACAGGGGATGTTAAGTATCATGATGCGATGGAGGCAAAAAGTATAAATTTGTCTCTAATTGACATAGGACATTTCGAAAGTGAACACTTTTTTGCGGAGATTTTACTTAAACATTTGAAAAATTTAGGTTTAGAAGCTATAATTTCATCATCAAAGAACCCTTTTACTTATATTTAAGCAATTGGCACAACTATTTAATCCAAAGGAGATTAATGAACTTACACCTTAAACAATTAATTGACCTATCACATGTAGATAAAGATATAGATGCTTTTGAACCTCAAATTGAAGAAGCTAACTACAAGTTTGAAGCTGCATTAGCTAAGAAGAAGAGTATCGATAGTGATATTGAAAACTTAACTAACGAGATAAAAGATGAGATAATTAAAAAGCATAAAAACGAATTGCACTTAGCTGAACTTTCTCAAAAATTAGAGGAAAACTCTAAAAAAAGTAGTGAAGTTAAGACTGAACGCGAGATGAAGTCACTTCAACTCGAAGAAGAGATTGCTAAAGAGCAAGTTACTTTTGCAAATGAAGAGATTGCAAGACTCGATAAAATCATTGAACACAAAACTGAACAAGTAGAAGCTGCAAAAGAATCTCTTGTAGAGCTTGACTCCAATTTAGAGTCTGTAAAAGCCGAAGTTGATGCGAAATTAGAAGTTATTAACAAATCTCGTCAAGAAGTATTTACAAAAAAAGAAAAACTGCTGTCTGATATAAACCAAAAAGGTTTAGCTTTTTATCAAAAAATCCGTAGATGGGCTAAAAACTCTACAGTGGTACCTGTTGAAGAACAAGCGTGTATGGGTTGTCATATGACACTAAGTGATAAAATATATGCAGATGTAATAAAAGCTGAAGATATTACTACATGTCCACATTGTGGTCGTATTCTTTATGTGGAAAATACCCAAGAGTAAGGCTTGAAGCCATTTACACTTTTTTACTTCATCCTAAGTGTGGTGCTTTACGCTGTAGCACTGCCACTTTTAGTGTACCTCTCGTTTAAACAAAAATACAAAAAGTCAATTCCAGCTCGTTTTTTTCTTTTTAATAATCCAAAATTTAAAAATAGTGACGGAGTTTGGTTTCATGTATGCTCATACGGTGAAGCTGGTGCATTAAAGCCAATCATAAAACACCTGAGCAATCAAAATATAATGATAAGCACTATAACTCAAACAGGGTATGCAGAAGCTAAAAAATATGACGCAGAAGTGAGATATCTTCCATATGAGATGTTTCTTCCATTTTGGGCTAAGAAACAAAAAGTTCTTATTGTTTTAGAAGCAGAGTTTTGGTTTTTGCTTTTTAGTGTTTTAAGAGCAAAAGGTGCTAGAATCATTCTTTTAAATGCTCGCATACCTGATAACAGCGTGAAGAGTTATCTGCAATTTTCTTGGTTTTATAAAAAACTTCTTTCACATGTAGAAGTAGTTTATGCGCAGAGTGAAACTGATAAAAATCGTTTCTTGGCACTTGGTGCTAGAAATATTGAAGTTATCGGCAACATTAAACTTGCAGGTGAGATAAAAAAAACAAAAGAGTATAAAAAACCGGATGTTGAACTTATAGTAGCTGGAAGCACTCACCCTACTGAGGAAGAAAGTGTTTTAAAATCATTTGTAGAGTATAGAAAACAGAGTGATGCAAAGCTAGTTATTGTTCCAAGACATCCGGAGAGATTTGAAGATGTCTATAAGCTTATGCAAGCTTATGCAAACAAAGCCGACTTAACACTTGGGCGCTTTTCTACAAGCAAAGAGTTTGAAACAGATATGATTTTACTTGATGCAATGGGTGAGCTTAATAACATCTATGCCATCAGCGATATAGCGATATTAGGCGGTGCATTTAAGCCTGATGTAGGCGGACACAACCCACTTGAGCCGGCTTTTTTTGGATGTAAAATAATCACCGGTAAGCATTTTCCTCACCAAAAAGAGCTTTTTAAATATGTGCACCATGTTCAGTATGTTGAACCTGATGAGATACATAAAGCACTTATGACATGTAGAGATTTGCCGCCGAGTATGGTAGAAGAAAAAATAGATTTACAAGCTGTTATAAAAAAGATATTAGAAGTCTAGGTAGCGGAATTTGTTCCGATACCGTTAATAAAAGAGATGATGGTTGTTCTTCATTTTAGGAAATAAAAAACAAGGAGCCAAAAGATGGCACTAGAAAAAGCATATAAAATTTTAGCAATGCAAGAGGGTGTTTCAAACTCTCAGGCTAAATCTATGATAGACCGCGGTTTGGTTTATGTTGGAAACAAAAAAGTTATGATTGCCCGTGGCGAAATAGATGCTAAAACAATATTTAGAATCCAAAAGATAGAAAAAGCAAAACCTATCTTTGAAAATGATGATTTGATAGTTATTGATAAACCAGCTTTCGTAAACTCTGATGAGATTGAAAGACAGTTTAAGCCTGCAGTACTTCTGCACAGACTTGACCGTGAAACAAGCGGTGTTTTAATGCTTGTTAAAAACGAAGAGTTTCGCCAAAAGGCTATACAAGAGTTTAAAAAAGACAAAGTGTATAAAGAGTATATTGCATGGGTTGAAGGTATTATCTCCGAGCCTGTTGATATTGATAAACCAATTCTTACTACAAAGAAGAACAATCGTGCAACTTCTAATGTGTCAAGCAAAGGAAAACCCGCAAGAACAGAAGTTACTCCGGATATTGTAAGTGCAAACAAAACAAAAGTGATATGTATTATTCATCATGGAAGAACACATCAAATCAGAACGCATCTTAGATATATTGACCATCCGATTATCGGTGATGAGCAGTATGGCGGAAGACGCTCTAAACGCGTAATGCTTCATGCCCACAAAGTAAGACTTTTAGGCATGGAATTTACAGCACCTGAACCAAAGACATTCGTTAATTTTGAGTAGTTCCAAAGGCCCATGGTATATCTACATGTTAAAGTGTAGTGATGAAACTTTATACACGGGCATAACAACAGACCTCACCAGAAGAATTGATGAACACAACAACTCTTTAAAGGGCGCAAAATATACCCGCATAAGAAGGCCTGTAGAACTTATTTACTCTGAAAGTACAAAGGATAAAAGCAGTGCTTCTAAAAGAGAATTAGAGATTAAAAAATTATCTAGAATTCAAAAGTTAGAGTTAGTAAAATAATGCAAATCTTTGTCGATGGTGATGCTTTTCCAAACCTTCTTAAACCTATAATTTTTAAACAAATTCAGAGATTAAATATCAAAACAACAGTTGTGGCAAATAAAAAGATAAATATCGGTAAGTCAGATTTAGTCACTTATATGATAGTGGATTTAGGAGCTGACGAGGCTGACCATAAGATTGTCGAAATGGTAAATGAAAGTGACTTGGTCATTACAGCTGATATACCTTTAGCAGATAGAATTATAAGCAAAAATGCACATGCTATAGACCATAGAGGTGAACTATATAGTATTGATAATATTAAACAGTATCTTGCTATGAGAAATCTAATGGAAAAAATTCGTGAAAGCGGAGAGATGACAAAAGGACCAAAACCTTTTGGAGTAAAAGATGCAGAGCTGTTTGCAAATCAACTCAATGCATTTTTAACTAAGCATTATAAAAATTAAGCTATAATCCAAAAAAAATAACACCCATTACAAAAGGTATTTTATGTTTGATACATTAACAAGTTCATTTACAGCTGCTATAAAAAAGATTCGCACATTTGATGATGAGAAAGCACTTTCTAAAGCACTTAACGAGCTAAAAAAATCACTTTTAAAAGCGGATGTGAACCATAAAGTAGTAAAAGAATTAATAAGTAAGGTTGAGCTAGATACTAAAGCAAGCGGGATTGGAAAAGACCAGTTTCTTGATGCATTAAGAGCAACACTTTATGAACTTTTAGAAGTTGGCGGAAACAAAGGTTTTACTTTTGCTCCAAACCCTCCAACAGTAATCCTTATGACAGGACTTCAAGGTTCAGGTAAAACAACTACAACCGGAAAATTGGCAAATTATCTAAAAAATAAACAAAAAAAAGTTCTTATAGTTGCTGCCGATTTACAGCGTTTGGCTGCGGTTGAACAACTCCGCCAAATCACTACTCAAATAGAAGTTGAACTTTTTGAGGATGAAAGTACAAAAAATCCTGTAGAGGTTGTAAAAGCAGCTCTAACAAAAGCAAAAAGCGGAATTTATGATGTTGTTCTTATAGATACAGCCGGTCGTTTGGCAATAGATGATGAACTAATGGAGGAACTTGAAGCTGTTAAAAAAGCTGCAAATCCGGATGAGATTTTCTATGTAGCTGATTCTATGACAGGTCAAGATGCTGTTAAGAC
>NZ_JAPHUF010000013.1 GCF_026196735.1 Sulfurimonas sp. | reverse complement strand
TCTACGCTAGCTATTGTCGCACCTTTAAGTGTAGTGTTTTCTGCCGTGTTTATATCTACTCTCCCTCCAGTAACAGTTGTAAGAAGCGTCTCTTTGGATGCGCTAGAGCTTTTAGAGACACTTCCTCCTATGCCAGTAGGTGTAAATTCGCTTGTGGAGAAGTTTGACGGCAATTTACTCACAAGCATTTTTTACATTATTTTCAGTATCAACATCATATTTTTTATTATGAAGCAACCCCTCTTTACTCATCCGCTCTCTGTCCATATCATGAATCACTAGTGAGTCGAAAATTGCTTTCATATCTTGCTTGAATTGTTTTTGCATTGCTTGAGGGGTAGTGGTTGAGCTTGTTTTGTCAGCTTCAAACTTGGTACCTCTGTTGGTGTAGGTGTAGTTATAAAAAATATCAATTCTTTTTTTTGCTCCATTCACATCATGATATCCACAAACCGTATAGTATCGTTTACTTCCTACTCCTAGTGCAAGGTTGGAAGACTCAACATCAGTACCGCACCTTAAACCTCCAATATAGTCAATATATTTTTTACTATAAGTTACTCCTCTTTCTTTCATATTAGCTACTATATCAGGACGGGATAGTACATCTTGAGCCCATTTCTCATAATCAAAATTTTTAATAAGAAACTTTTCCGTACTTTCTTTCAACCTTTCAGGAATACTCACCGTAATCCTCACATCTTCGCTCATCATGTTAGGGATGTGACGTTTCATAGCAATGATTTTATTAGTATTGATTTTCCATGTCCACCATGGAAAATTTGGATATGAATTAGGTGTTAAAATTGACATGCTATTACTTGATAATTTTGTATAAGGTTTCAAATCAATCGAATTATGGTGATAAGCACATCCAGCCATAAAAAGAGTAATAAAAAATAAAATACTTCTCATTCTTTATACCCCGTCACATCTTGTAATTCTAGATAATCAGTAGGTTTATAACTACCGTGTGGAGACCACGGAGTTAAAAGCAAAACAGAATCATACAGTATCACTGCCGGATTCAATCTGTACAATAATGATACTGACCCATCATTAGCTCCATTGTTCCCACCTAATATTTCTCCTACTCCGTCATTTGGTTTAGTAAAAGCTCCTTTATATGTATAACCTAGACCACCACTTTCATTTACTCCTACTAGTCTATCTAGCTCTTTCCCGCTCACCGGAGAACCAAATGAAACATAGGTTGGAATACCACTTTTATCTCCATTGTCTTTGATGAAATATTCCTGTGGCATAAACTTCGCTCCTGTATTTTCACTGCTATTGATGTAATTAATACCGCTTTTTAGAAGTAGGTTACTTTGAGAGTGGTTTGTAAAGTTTGATCCTGCCGTCCCTCTGGCTGTTGTTACATCTACATTAAACTCACCGTATTGTTTATCTATACCTGTGGTACCGCCTAGTGTTTCTACCGCCGATTCAAGCAGATCCGCTACTATTCCTCTGCTTGGATTATAAAACACGGTTGCTTCGACAGGTTTTTCTTTTGTTGCTTCTGTATTGTATTGCCCTATCATTCCTGTTTGCTCCAGTACGTTGAATATCGCCAATCCTTTATCATTCATTATACCGTTTCCTCCATTCTGATACGTAGCGTTCTCTTTGGTTATTATAACTGGTTCTTTTGAGATATAAAGACCTTGTACCTGTGATTGTTCCTCCTTGCTCATCTGCTTATATGCATCACTTTGCTCTATCGGTATAAATTTATCCGAGTCTTGTTGATACAGCGGTGCATTTGAACTAACTACTTGCAATGCCTCTTGTACTGAATCTTTATTACCTGTAAGAACAGGTATCTCTCCCAACACTCCGCCATTGTTTCCATTGGACGGAAGTACGCCTAATGTAGCGTATGCAGCAATATTATCCCATATCGTACCGGCAACTGCTTCGACTATATTATCACCAATAGCGCTTGGTAAAGTATCTGCAATGGTTTTCATATTTTTATCCATATCTTTATACTCCTGCCTTATCTCATCCTGCCCTTTTTTACTAAGCAGTCTAGTATCAAGCTCAAGGTGCAGTCCTTTATGGCTCTGTATATCGTAGATGTCCACTTTGTTGTCGGTTATATCTCTGTTTAACATTGCGGTGTCGGAATTCTCTTTGTCAGTTACTTGTACATCTCCGCTTCCT
>NZ_JAPHUF010000002.1 GCF_026196735.1 Sulfurimonas sp. | reverse complement strand
TTTGAGATAAGACCAACATTACCTTTTTTGAAAATCATACCAGGCATAATTCCAATTTTACACTCTTCTGCCGTGATGATACCAGGACAGTTTGGCCCAAGTGTTTTCATACCATGTTTAGTAGCATGAGCTTTTGCCATTTGCATATCTTTAACCGGAGCGCCCTCTGTAATAATTACAGCAAGTTCAATCCCAGCTTCAGCAGCTTCCATTACAGCGTCACCAACAAATGCAGGTGGAACAAAAATCATAGAAACTGTAGCGCCAGTAGTTTTAACAGCATCTGAAACAGTATTAAAAACTGGTTTACCTAAGTGCTCTTGGCCGCCTTTATTTGGTGTAACACCACCAACAATCTTAGTTCCATAAGCAAGACATTGCTCAGCATGGAAAGTTCCCTCTTTACCCGTAAAACCTTGAACGATTACTTTTGTATCTTTGTTTATTAAAATTGACATTAGTTTCCTTTCGCCGCCGCTACAGCTTTAGCTGCACCGTCACCTAGATCATTACCAACAATCAAGTTAGCAATATTTGCATTTTTTAGAATCTCTGCTGCTTCTGGTGCATTTGTTCCATCAAGACGAACAATTACAGGAACATTTACATCTGTAATTTTTGTAGCTTCAATAATACCGTTTGCGATTCTATCGCAGCGAACAATACCACCAAAAATATTTACGAAAATTGCTTTAACTTTTGGGTTTTTAAGAATAATCTCAAAACCTTTCGCAACAGTCTCTGCGTTAGCAGAACCACCAACATCCAAAAAGTTAGCCGGTGTTCCACCCATGTGATTAATTGTATCCATAGTACCCATTGCAAGACCGGCACCATTTACCATGCAACCGATTTCACCATCAAGTGCTACATAAGAAAGACCATATTTAGCAGCTTCAACTTCATCAGCATCTTCTTCTGTTAAATCTCTCATAGCAGCAATCTCTGGTTGACGGCCAAGAGCTGAGTTATCAAAGCCCATTTTTCCGTCAAGTGCGATGAACTCACCAGAACCAGTACGAACAAGAGGATTGATCTCAATCATCTCTGCATCATTTTCCATATATAGTTTGAAAAGTTTTTGTGCAAAAGAAATAATATTTTTTTGCTCACCTTTATCACTGATACCTAAACCAAAAGCAAGTTCACGACCGTGAAAGCCTTGAAAACCAATAGCTGGATCAACAGGAACCGTAATGATTTTTTCAGGAGTATTTTCTGCAACATCTTCAATGTTCATACCACCCTCAGTTGAAGCCATAATCAGAGGCATTTCTAATTTTCTATCTAAAACAACAGAAAGATAAAATTCATCTTTAATATCAGCACCATCTTCTATGTAAAGCTTTTGAACAAGTTTACCCTCAGCAGTAGTTTGATGAGTAACCAAAGTCATACCAAGTATTTCATCTGCATGTTCTCTTACTTCATCAAGAGTTTTAGCAAGCTTAACACCACCGCCAAGACCACGCCCACCTGCGTGAATTTGAGCTTTAACAACCCATATAGGACCACCTAGCTCTTTTGCAGCCTCGACAGCAGCATCAACGCTTTCAACCATAATACCTTTTGGTACCGGCACGCCATACTTTGCAAAAATTTGTTTTGCTTGATATTCATGTATATTCATTTATTCTCCTTGTTTTAAAATGGAAGTCTATTTAACTTCGTACTGTGCACGACCTATTTTATAAAGGTCATCGCCATATGCATCATTCACCACTGTTACAGGGAAATCAACTACTTCTAACTTTCTAACTGCTTCTGGTCCCAATTCTGGGTATGCAATTATTTCAGCACTTTTAATCTGTTTACCTAAAAGTGCGCCAGCTCCACCGGTTGCACCAAAATAAACTGCTTTATACTCTTGACAAGCATCTGTAACATCTTTGTTTCTTTTGCCCTTACCTATCATTCCTTTTAGGCCCTCAGCTATTAAACGAGGAGAGTAAGAATCCATACGATAAGATGTAGTTGGCCCTGCACTGCCAATTGGATCGCCAGGTTTAGGTGGAGTTGGTCCAACAAAATAAATAACAGCACCTTTAATGTCAAAAGGTAACTCTTCACCGGCATCAAGAAGATCAACTAGTCTTTTATGGGCAGCATCACGAGCAGTATATACAGTCCCGTTTAAATATACTATATCACCGCATTTAAGCTTTAAAATTGTTTCATCACTAAGTGGTGTAGTTAAATGGTATGTTTCACTCATCTTAAGCCTTTATATTGTGATATGTGTATGGCGTGAGCTATGACACTGAACATTTACGGAAACAGGTAAAGATGCAATATGACAAGGGTTTGCTTCAATATGAACAGCTAAAACTGTTTCAGTTCCGCCCATACCCATTGTTCCAATTCCAAGTTTATTTAGCTCTAATTTAATAGTATCTTCCAACTCTGCCATTTCAGGGTCTTCATTTACAGAACCTATGTTGCGAAATAGTGCATGTTTAGAACTAATTGCAGCTTTTTCAAATGTTCCACCAATGCCAACACCTACAGTAAGTGGAGGACAAGGGTTTGGACCAGCATCTGAGATACACTCTCTTACATAATCAATCACACCCTGCTTTCCAGCAGCTGGCGGGAAAACTCTTGCACGAGATACATTTTCACTACCACCGCCTTTTGCAGCGTATTCGATATCTATTTTATCACCTTCAACAATATCAAAATGAATAATTGCAGGTAAGTTATAGCCAACTGTATCTTTATTGTTGGCACGAGTAAAAGGATGACATGTAGAAGCTCTTAAATAGCCTTCTATATAACCTTTTTCAGTGCCTTCATTGATAGCATCTTTAAGTAATCCGCCAACAACTCTAACATCAGCACCTACTTTTACAAAGAAAACTGCTAAACCTGTATCTTGGCAAAGTGGACGAGCTTCAGAGCTTGCAATATCAGCATTATCTAAAAGCTGTTTTAAAACTTTTTTACTTACAGGGCTTTTTTCATTTTCATAAGCTTCTTTCATTGCATTGAGTGCATCCTCTGGAAGATTTGAAGCTGAGTAAACAATAATGTCTCTAACATTTTTAACTATATCTTCATATGCTATTTCACGCATTACGCTCATACTACTTGTCTCCAAAAAATTTATTTTTATTTAAAGAGTCAATTAATTCTTGAACAGAAGCACATGAGTTTTTAAACATATCCTGCTCTAAATCATTTAAAGTAACTTCAATAATTTTTTCAGCTCCATTTGCACCAAGCATTACAGGAACACCTGAAACAACATCTTTGTAGCCATATTCACCTTCTAGACAAACTGCACAAGGATGAATCTGTTTTGTATCTTTTAAGATTGCTTCTACCATAATAGAGGTAGATTTTGCTGGAGCATAATAAGCTGAGCCAGTTTTTAGATGACCAACAATCTCTGCACCGCCGTGGCGAGTACGAGTAACTATTTCTTCAATCTCTTTGTCACTAAGCACATCAGTTAAAGGCACGCCTGCAACAGTAGAATAGCGAGGTAATGGAACCATATCATCACCATGACCGCCCATTACCGAAGCACGAATCTGTCCTCCGCCGTATCCAAGTTTTTCTTGAATAAAAGATGCCATACGAGAACTGTCTAATATACCGGCCATACCAATTACACGGCTTCTATCAAATCCACTCTCTTTTAAAGCTACATAAGTCATAGCATCTAAAGGGTTTGAAACCATTATAATGATAGCATCCGGAGAGTATTTTGCAATACCAACAATAACTTCTTTTGTGATGTTTGCATTAATCATCAACAAATCATCACGACTCATACCTGGAAGTCTTGGACTCCCAGCCGTCACTACAACAACATCACAGTCAGTTAAATCAGATATGTCTTCTGCAACGCTTACGACTGTGTGACTTCTAACAGCTGAAGCAGCTTGAGACATATCTAGTGCTTTGCCGCGAGCAACATCAATTTTGTTATCACGAAGAATAATCTCATGACACGAACCTTGCATAGCAAGCGAGTACGCTACTGTCGCGCCAACATTGCCGGCACCAACTATCCCTACTCTAGTTCCTTTACTCATATATACTCCTTGAAATAAAATATTTTTGGTACTTTAAATCAATAGACTTAAAAAACATGTGCAAACACATAAAACTTAAGTATATTAAAATACCATTGTTAAAGACTTTTTTGCCTTTTATATAAAACTTAGCAGTTTCACAAAAAAAGAAAAATTAAGAGGAGGAATCCTCTTAATTAGTAGAACTAGATGTTATTTATAATAGCATTTAGTGTAGCAGATGGACGCATAGCTTTTTCAGCTTTAGCATCATCCGGATGGAAGTAACCACCAACATCTTGAGGTTTACCTTCAGCAGCTAATAACTCAGCCATGATAATGTCTTCTTTTTCAGTAAGCTCTTTAGCTACCGGAGCAAATTTAGCAGCTAGTTCAGCGTCATCACCCTCAGCAAGTGCTTTTGCCCAGTACTGAGCTACAAAAAAGTGAGAAGCTTTGTTATCCGGCTCACCACATTTTCTACTTGGCTCTTTATTGTTATCAAGATAACCATCATTAGCAGCATCTAAAGCAGCAGTTAAAGCTGCAAGTTTTGCATCGTTATTTTTTTGACCGATAAATCTTAAAGATTCAGCTAATGCTAAGAACTCGCCTAAAGAATCCCAACGAAGGTGACCTTCTGCTAAGAATTGATCAACATGCTTAGGAGCAGATCCACCAGCACCAGTTTCATACAATCCACCACCAGCGATTAACGGAACGATAGAAAGCATTTTAGCTGATGTTCCAAGCTCTAAGATTGGGTACATGTCAGTTAAGTGATCACGCAAAACATTACCAGTTACAGCGATAGTATTTTTTCCTTCTCTTATTCTAGCATTTGTAAATCTAGTTGCATCAGTAACTTTCATAAATTGAATATCTAAGCCAGAAGTATCGTGGTCTTTAAGGTAAACATCTACTTTTTTCTTGATTTCGATATCATGAGCTCTGTTTTCATCTAACCAGAATACTGCAGGAATATTTTCAAGTCTAGTTCTCTCAACAGTTAAACGAACCCAGTCTCTAATTGGAATATCTTTAGTACGAGACATTCTCCATATATCACCAGCTTCACACTCAAAACTCATTAAAACACCATCAGCACCAGTAACAGTAACCGTACCTGATTCTGCTAATTCAAATGTAGTTGGATGAGAACCATACTCTTCAGCTTTTTGAGCCATAAGACCGATATTTTGCATTGTACCCATTGTTGCAACATCATACTGACCGTTTTTAACACAATCAGCTAACATTTCAGCATGAAACATAGCGTAAGTAGAATCAGGAATAACTGCTACACATTCAACTGCAGCACCTGTTCTATCCCATTGTTTACCACCTTCACGAACAACAACCGGCATAGAAGCATCAATAATTACATCATTTGATGCATTAAAGTTTGTTGTTCCTTTGTCTGAATCAACCATAGCTAACTTAGGAGAATCAGACTCTAGTGCTGCTAAGAAATCAGCTTTAATTTCAGCTTCTTTAGCGTGGCCTTTGATTTTTTTCTCTAAATCAGACATACCTTGGTTAGGGTTAACATTTAACTCTTTGAAAGTGTCTGCATGTTTAGTGAATACTTCTTTGAAGAAAGCAACAAAACCGTGACCAAACATAATCGGGTCAGAAATTTTCATCATAGTCGCTTTAAGGTGTAGTGACCAGATAACATCATTTGCTTTAGCATCTTCAATTGTTTTTGCATAAAAAGTGTTAAGTGCAGCAACTGACATAAATGTACCATCAAGAACTTCACCAGCAATTGCATCAACAGAAGTTAGCTCTTTGCCATTAAGTGCGATTGTTACTTTTTGATCTTTATCTAAAGTTACAGATTTTTCATTACAAAAGAAATCTCCATTTCCTTGCATATGTGCAACATATGATTTAGGATTTTCTGGGAATGCGCGTAATTTATGTGGATTTTTCTGAGCAAATTTCTTAACTGCAACTGCAGCGCGTCTGTCAGAGTTACCCTCACGAAGAACAGGGTTAACCGCAGAACCCAAACAAACACCATATTTAGCCTTGATAGCTTCTTCTTCAGCATTTGCTGGATTTTCAGGGTAGTCAGGGATATCATAACCTTGACCTTGAAGTTCAGCAATACAATCTTTAAGTTGTCCAACTGAAGCAGAAATATTTGGAAGTTTAATTATATTTCCGTCTGGTTGTAAAACAACTTCACCAAGCTTGGACAATTCATCTTCTGCAAGACCCATTGCAGCTAAAACTCTACCTGCTAGTGAAATGTCACTAGTAACTACTTCTACGCCTGCTGCTTTTGTAAAAGCATTTACGATAGGTAATAATGAATAAGTTGCTAAAGCTGGAGCTTCATCAATCTTTGACCAAATAATTTTTGACATGTGTAGTTCCTTAGGTTAATATTTTTGTTTTTGCAATGGTATCAGCCCCGCAAAAACTTATACGGACATATTACCACTAAGATAAATAATAGTTGGTTACCTTTTGGATAATATTTAGCTATATTAATTATTTGTTTCGTTTTGTAGCACGCTTTATGTTGCTTAAATGTGTAGAATAGTTACATGAAAAATCATGGGTTCCATTCTTTGATTTCATAAAATACAGATAATCTGTTTGCGCCGGAAAGATTGCTGCTCTTATTGCATCGAAGCTCACATTGCATACGGGAGAGCTAGGAAGCCCCTTGTTCTTGTATGTATTGTAGCTTGTGTCGTCTTCTTTTATTCTTTTTGGTGTTACTTTTACATGTGAATATTTGCCATAGTTTAGAGTTCCGTCCATTTGTAGTCTCATCTTTTTCTTGAGCCTATTATGTATAACAGAACTTACTATCGGCATCTCTTGTATGTTTGCCGATTCTTTTTGAATAATTGATGCAAGTGTTACAAAATGAAACCATTTATTTTCATTATATGTACCAAATATTTTATAAGATAATTTTTTCATAGCAGATGTTGATTCTGAGCGTAGAATTTTAATTAATTCTTGTTCTGTGATCCCAATGGGTATTTTATAGGTATTTGGAACTAATGCACCTTCTTTGTGTTTAAACTGCTTGTCATACTCCTCTTGCAACAACTCTCTGTCTAAACCAAGGTTGTTTGCTAGTTGATTTAAAAATATATATGTTGTCTCACCCGGAATAAGTGTAATATTTTGAAGAGCTGCTTTTGCAGTTACTAATTTATACAAAAAATCAGCTCTTGAGCTTGAGAGTGTTCCTATTTGTATCCATCCGCTTTGTGGAGAACCAATTACTCTCAAAATTAGAGAGTCAAGTTTACTTACATTGTAATTTTTGCTCTGTAAGTGTGATATAATTTTATTAATAGAACCTTTAGGTATATATATGACTTTAGGGGAATTTATAGGCTTATTTAGGTAATACATGAACGATAGAGCAATAATTAATACTATTTCGAAAATCCATTTCATACTCTTAAGTGCTCTGTTGTTCATTTTCTTAATACTTTCTACAATATTTATACTTCTACAAAATGGAATATATTTAGATGATATATCAATCTCAAATATAAAAGCTAAGAAATTATACATTAAATGGGATGAAAAAATAACTTTAGTTGCCCAAGAGGTGATTATTGAAAAGGATGAAAAAGCTAAAGAGACAGGTTTTAGTTATAAAAATACAATAAAAAAACTAAACTACTCTATATTATTGGCCGGCTTGTTTGAAAAAATAACAATAAATAAACTAAGCTATGATGATTTAAATGGCTCATTTAATTACACAAGTGCAAATGATGGACTGTTGTCTCTGTCATCAAATTATATCAAGCTAAAAAGTTCACTAAACATAAAAGAAGATTTTTTAAATATTAATATAAGTGAGTTTAATCATGAAAACAAAAAGATACATGTAGACGGAAATATAACACTCCGCACCAGTGAAGATTTTAAAATTACTTCTACACTAAACATAGGTATCAACGATGATGCCAATCTGACTTTGTACGCAAATGCCGATGACAATAAATTGTCTTACAAAGTAGAATCCGTTAAAGACATTAAAGATACTAAGTATATTGTTGATTTGTTCAATATGGATCCAAGAGCTAAATACTGGGTTTATGATGCTATGGATATGTCAAGTTTTTCACTTAAAAGTGCCAGCGGATGGTTGCAATACGACAAACCAGAAGAAGCATATAAAAACTTACATGTAACAGCTGTCGCAAATGAACTAGTATATGTTTATGATACAAAAGTAGATTCAGTTCGAACAAGCCATACTGATTTGGAGTTTAAAGACGGTGTGCTTTATATAAGACCGCAAAATGCTTATTCATATGATTTTTTTCTTGATAAAAGTTGGTTGAAGATCGATTTTTCAAAAAAAGAAGAACTCTTAACACTATATCTGCTTTTTAAAGGCAAAGTAAACAGTAATCTTTTGAGCCTACTAAACAGATACGGTATAAAGCTTCCGTTTATACAAACAAAAGGTGAAATGGATACAAATCTAAAACTTGTAATAAATCTAATAACCGCAGATGTATCGGCTCTTGGTGATTTTTATGCTAAAGAGTCGCAGATCAACTATCTTGGTCTAGATTTGGATCTATTTGACACCCATGTTTATTTGAAAGATTCTGATGTAAAAGTAAAGAACATGTTTGCAAAATATAAAGAAATTGCATCAGCACATGTAGATTTGGATTTTAATGCAAGAAAATCCAAAGGAACACTTGACTTTAGGATAGATAAGGTGTCTTTACAAGAGGTAGGCTTAGAATTAAACAAAAGTAAAAAGCCGCTACATGCTACATATACTATATCACCTAAGCAAGATTTTATTGATATAGAAAAATCTAAATGGAAGATAAAAGACAAAAACTTTGATATTACACCAATAAAAATACCTTTTGATATGAAAACACTTTCTGCAGAGATTCCTTTAACATCCATTGAGTCAGACTCAATATCTGCACATGTTTCAGGCAAACTGTTATTTAAGCCGATGATGGCAGATTTGAATATTGATTTGTTTAAGATTGATTATAGTGGCATACTGCTAAATCAATCAACAGCACGACTGAGCCTTGCGTATGATAAAGAGTTTATTCTATCCTCAAAAAATTCAATAAAGCTTGCTATAGATAATAAAAAATATACTCTAAATAATCTTAAGATGAATATTGACTCCAACATAGTCAAAGCAAGCAAAATGCAATTAAAAATCGACAATTCATTAAAGTCTGAAATCGCTGCAGAGTACAATTTAAAAACCTCCAAAGGTTTTGCAGATATTTTTAGCATAGAGTATGTTGATGATAAGTTTGGAGAAGTGTTTAAAAGAAATAAAAAATCAAGAGTATATTTTTCTAACAAAAATAGTGAGTTTTCTTTGCACTCTCAAGATTATGATGTTGAGTACATGTTAAACGACAAAGAGTGGAAACTAAAATTTAATTCACTTGATAAAATAGCTGAATATTCAAATATTTTAAATAAGTATAGCTTGACAAACGGCTCTTTTATGCTTCATAAAGTAAAAGATAAAGAAAATATAGACTTTACTCTTAATAGCGATTATAAGTATAAACTGCTTGTAAATGGCAATAAACCCGTAGACAATTATACTGCAAAAGGAAAGATAAATGTCAATACAGAATTTATGCGTTTTAACATCAATGACGCTGTAGATGTAATTGTTGATGATGACATAAGAATTAATGCAAAAAACATTGGTATCAACAGAGATGAAATTGTAAATCTATTGGATGATGAAATGATGACTAAAGGCAGCAAGAGCAACTCTAAATTTTCATTTGAATCCACAAATTGTTACATATATTTTAGTGAAGATAGAAGAGCTGTTTCAGATAAATTAGATTTGCAGTATTTTAATAATCTTCTTACTGCTCAGCTAAAGCATAAAGAAGGTTCTGCATATTTTAAATTTCTTGATGATGATTTTCATCTTTATGGGGAAAATTTCAACGATGAATTTATGGAGAATTTATTTGCTGTATCAAAATTTAAAGGTGGGAAACTAGAGTTTTCCATAGATGGCACAACAAAAGAGTATGTAGGTAGTATTTATGCGAAGGATACAACTATTCGTAACTATAGAGTACTAAATAATATCCTTGCTTTTGTAAATACCGTGCCATCATTGGTTACATTTTCACTTCCTGGGTATAACACCAAGGGCTTAAAAGCAGATTCTACTTACATAAACTTCGGTTTCAAGGATGATGTCTATACAATGACTGATATTGCTCTTAAATCAAAAGAGATTGATATTCTTGGTCATGGTGTGGCAAGCATAAAAAACAATAGTATAAACTTGGAGTTAAACTTAAGAACTGACTTGGGTAGTTCACTCTCAAAAGTTCCCCTCGTTGGCTACATATTGCTTGGGGATGAAAGTATTTCAACTTCACTTACCGTAACAGGAAAATTAGATGATCCAGATGTCAATACTCAGGTAGCAAAAGACATCATGGTTGCTCCGCTAAATATTATAAAAAGAACTTTTATGTTTCCGTTTGAAATATTTAAAGACAAAAAAGATAGATAATACTACTCATTTCTTAAAACAGTTAAAATATCAACTTCACTTGCTTTTTTCGCAGGATAGTAAGAAGAAGCCACAACAATTCCAAACGCTCCAGCAACTATTAGCGTAAAATCTTTGATACTTAAATCAAGAGGAAGAGTAGAAGTTGGATATACATCTTTTGGCAGGTTTACAATATCAAATGTACTAAGTATCCACAAGCCGCTCATACCAAGTACTATGCCGGCCATAATACCGCTAACTCCGATAACTATACCTAGATATAAAAATACTTTTTTAATCTCAATTGATGTTGCACCGAGTGATAATAGCAACGCTATTTCGCTTCTTCTGTTCATTACAGTCATTAAAAGTGAAGATATGATATTTATTGCAGCAATAAGAATAATAAGCATTAAAACAATAAATAGAGATATTTTTTCTAACTCTAATGCCGCAAAAAAGTTAAGATTATCTTCCCACCATCCTTTTATAGATACATTATTTGGTAGAGATTTTTTAATCTTAAGTATATCAGCGTGTGGATTATTAGAAAAAATATGAATTCCGTCATACTGATTGTTTGGTATGCGAAGCATTGTTTGAAGTGATTCTAATGTAGTATAGCTATAGGCCTTATCATAAGCAGATAAGCCCGAATCAAACACGCCTTTTACTTTAAATCTTTTAATTTTTGGCGTAATTGAGAGTCCGCCAGGTTCAACATGTGTAAAGATATACATAAGTCTGTCATCAGTAAAAAGAGTAAATTCGTTTTTTAATATTTTACCAATCACTACATCAAATTTATTAAATTCATTATTTTCTATAACTTTTTGTAAAACACTGTTTACTTTAGCCTCTCTTTGAAAGTTTACTCCAAATATATAGCCACCCTCTAGTTTTGAGCCACTTCTTGCCATAACAGGTGTTTGGATATATGGACTGAAATTAAGGTTTGGAAACTTTGATTCTAAATCTAAAAGTAGATTTTCATTAACCGCTCCATAAAACTTAGGAATAACAGTTAGTGGGTAATTCATAATAGTAAGTTTTTTTCTAAATTCCTTGTCAAAGCCATTCATAAGCGCCATAGCAATTAAAAGTACCATAACGCCTAGCGATATACCTAAAAATGCAAGTAGTGCAGACAAGAAGATAAACGGTTGCTCGTTATCAAATCTTAAGAACCGTTTTACTAGATATGGAACTATTGATGTTTTCAAGAGGCAGAAGCACCGTTTCCGGCAAACACCCCTTTCTTGGGACCACTTTTGCCGCAACACTGTTTATACTTTTTGCCACTACCACACGGACAAGGCTCATTTCTAGATACTTTTTTAACTCCCTGCTCTTCATTCATATTTGAGTGGTTAAACTGTCTGGCAGCTTCGTCAAACTTTCTCTGCATCTCTAGCTGCTGGGCAACTTTTTTAGCTTCTTCTTCTGGATCATCAACTCTAAATTGAATAATTTGAAGCGTTTTGATAGTGTTAAATTTAATATCGCCAATAAGTTCTGTAAACAGACTAAAGCTCTCTTTTTTATATTCAACAAGCGGGTCTTTTTGATTATAAGCACGAAGTCTTATGCCGGTCTTCATACTGTCCATAGCATATAAATGCTCTCTCCAAGCACTATCTAGCTCTTTTAAATACAACTCTCTCTCGATATCTCTACAAACATCATCTTCTAGTACACTCATCTTGTCATCATACGATTTTTTAATCCCAGCTGTAAGAGATTCAAGTAGTTCTTCATACTCAAATGATGCAAAGTCTTGTGTGTTTAATTCTATATTTAATTCTTCTTGTAGTATTTTAAATACTTTTTCTAGATTAAAGTCTTCTCTCTCGGCACCTGCAAATATATCTGCAGAGTTAAGTACATGTTCAATATACTCAGCTCTAATTTCATCGATTTTACTTGAGATATCAAATTCTTTATCAAGAAGCTGATTTCTGAATCTATAAACAATTTTTCTCTGCTCATTTGCAACATCATCGTATTCAACAATCTGCTTTCTACCTTCGTAGTGCATGTTTTCAACTTTTTTCTGAGCTTTTTCAACTGCGCGAGTTACCATTTTAGACTCTATATACTCACCATCTTCTACACCGAGTCTCTCCATGATGCTTTTAATCTTGTCGCTTCCAAAAATACGAAGCAGATTATCTTCTAAAGAGAGGTAAAACTGTGTTGTACCTGCATCACCTTGACGACCTGAACGACCACGAAGCTGATTGTCTATACGACGATTTTCATGTCTTTCAGTTCCAATGATGTAAAGACCTCCAAGAGCTCTAACCTCGTCATTTACCTTAATATCAACACCACGACCTGCCATATTAGTAGCAATAGTTACAGCACCTTTAGCACCGGCATTTTTGATAATCTCACCCTCTTGAGCATGGTTTTTGGCATTAAGTACCGTATGTGCAATTTTTTCTTTCTTTAAAAATTCATGAAGAGCTTCAGACTTTTCAATAGAAGCGGTACCTATTAGAACAGGTTGACCGGTTTTTGAAAGTTCTTTAACAGTATTTATTACTGCTTGAAATTTTTCAACTTCAGTTTTATAAATCAAATCATTTAAATCTTTTCTTTGGATAGGTATATTTGTAGGTATCGAAACAACATCAAGTGAATATATCTGTGTAAATTCAGTTGCTTCGGTCTCTGCAGTACCCGTCATACCAGCCAGTTTATCATACATTCTAAAGTAATTTTGAAATGTAATATCAGCCAATGTTTGAGTCTCTTCTTTTATTTCTACTTTTTCTTTTGCTTCAAGTGCCTGATGAAGTCCTTCAGAAAACCTACGACCTTCGCTAAGGCGTCCCGTAAACTCATCTACAATAACAACTTCACCATCATTGACAACATAATCAACATCTTTTTCAAAAAGATAGTTTGCTTTTAATGCTTGGTCTAGAGCGTGTGGCAATGAAGCATTTTCCGGGCTATAAAGGTTTTCCACATTAAAAAGCTCTTCTGCCTTTGTGATACCCTCTTCCGTGATTAAAACTACTTTATCTTTCTCATCTACCGTAAAGTGTTCATCTTTAACCAATTTTTGAGATATTAAGTTAGCATCTGCATAATCTTGCATTGTTCTGTTTGTTGGCCCTGAGATAATCAGCGGCGTTCTAGCTTCATCAATCAAAATACTATCTACTTCATCAACAATTACGAAATTATGCCCTCTTTGAACCATCTGCTCAGATGAATAACTCATGTTGTCTCTTAGAAAATCAAAACCAAACTCGTTGTTTGTACCATAAGTTATATCTGCATTGTACGCTTCTCTCTTTATGAGAGGATCATGCATGTCTTCAAGAATAACACCAACAGAGAAGCCTAAAAATTCATACAAAGGAGCCATCTCTTTACCATCTCTAGAAGCAAGATAATCATTAACAGTTACAAGATGAACACCTTTGCCGCTCATCGCGTTAAGAACAATAGCTAAAGTTGCTACAAGTGTTTTACCCTCACCTGTTTTCATCTCAGCAATTCTGCCCTCGTGAAGTACAATTCCACCAACAAGCTGGACATCAAAGTGTCTCATCTGTAATGTTCTAACGCTAGCTTCTCTTGTTATTGCAAAAGAGTCCTCTAAAACTTTATCCAAAGATTTTTCTTCTTTTAAAACACTATCTCTAAGCTCTGCAAAAGCTACTTTTAACTCATCGTCACTAAGAGCCTGATACTTACTCTCTAGAGCGTTTATTCTATTGACTATTTTATTATATCTTTTTAATTCGCGATCATTTGATGTACCAAATAAATTACCCATTAATGCTTGTAGCATCTTCAACCTTATATGCATTACTATATACTTTACTATATAGTAATTTTGAAATTGCTCTTATTTTATCATACTTATAATAATAACTTGCATAAATGAGTTAATCATTTCTCGTAATCATCATATTAAACAATATGTAAACAGTCGCTTTGATATAATTTGTCTTAAAGGAATACAGTGAAACAGATACTTTTAACAATGCTATTAACCACCTACATGTACGCTTCAATCGACACCATTAGCTCTTTTGAAGCAGATTTTGCACAAAGTATTACTGATGAGAAAGACAAAGTTCTTGTTTATAATGGTCATGTAGTTGCAACCAAGCCTCAAAATGCCAAATGGAACTACCTTGAGCCCGTAAAAAAAGATGTTTATATAAGTAAATTTAAAGTTACAATAGTAGAGCCTGAAATTGAACAAGTCATACTAAAAAAAATAGAATCCAATTTTGATTTTTTTAAGATAATCGGCAATGCAAAACAAATTAAAAAAAATATATATGTTGCAAATTATAAAAATTCTTCATTTACAATAGTGAAGAATAATGATTTAATTGAATCAATATCGTATATCGATGAGTTTGAAAACAGAGTAAAAATATTGTTCAAAAACCAAAAACAAAATCATAAAATAGATTCGGAGGTTTTTACACCACATTATCCTCTATATTTTGATGTTATTAGAGATTAAGTTTAGAATTACTTGGATAAGGCACTTTGCCCGATGGAACATATCTAGATGCTTCTTCTAGGTGTAAATCCTGATCATCAAAGAAGATATGTGCTTTAAAAGCTTTTAAAATTTTAGACTTCCCTACTCCGCCAAGAAAAAACACTTCATCAACATAAACACCCCACTGTCTTAGTGTTTTAATAACTCTCATTTCAGCAGGCGCGTTTCTCGCTGTAACTATTGCTATTCTGATAGGTGAATACTCAACGCTAAACGGCAAACGCTCTTGAAGTCTTGCTAATTTTCTAAGAAGTAGTGCATAGGGGCCTTCGGACATGGGTATATCTTGCTTGGAATCTTCATTTTTATAAAAACTACCTAAGCCTTCGGCTTTGTATACAATTTCACTGCTCTCATCAAATAAAACCGCATCGCCATCAAAAGCTATTCTTACCTGTCCTTGAGGTATTTTTGCTAAATCTTCGGGTGGTTTTTTAAGAACTGCTGCTGCGCATGCAAATCCATCGATAACTCTCTGTGCATCTTCTACATTAGTTGTTAAAAATAGATCCACATCAAAGGCTTCAAGATAGTCAACAACAGACTCTCCGCCGGTAAAGGCATGTCTTGTTATATTTAAATTATGTTTTCGGATATTGTTAAAAACTTGAATTCCAGTCTCTGGAGAGTTTCTGGACATAACAACAACTTCGATTAGAGGTTGTTCACCTTCTGTTTGATATTTATTTAAATCAAGTAAAGCTTTGACTAACGGCATTGCTGTACCGTCTTTTAAAGGGTCATTTTCGCGCTCAAGCATATAAGCACGATACTCTGTCATCGCTGATTCTTTATCTTGGGTGTTTTTTAGTTGAAAAATTGCATCTGCTTCATTTAAATCAAATAACGCGGTTGCAGATATACCAACAACTAAAGTATCTGTGAGGTCTAATGCCATAAATATCCTTTTGTGAAAGAACTATAGCATATAAATTTACAGTTTTAAATAAGGGGTGTAAAAAAGTTAGTGATTGTAAAATAACAACGCAAAAATTGCGTTGTTATAGTGCTTTATTTAATCATAGCAGTAAGTTGCTCTTGACTTACTGTATTGAAGTTAAGGTATTTGTATACTGTATCAGTCATCTCAGGTGTGATTTTATCTGAAACAATCTCTAAATACTCCTCTGGTGTTGGTAATGCACCTTTAAGTGCAACAACAGCAGCAAGCTCAGCAGAACCAAGATAAACTTTAGAATCTTTACCAAGACGGTTGTCAAAGTTACGAGTCGATGTAGAGAATACCCATGCACCCTGCGCAACGGCAGCTTGGTTACCCATACATAATGAACAACCAGGAATTTCAGTTCTAGCACCAGCCGTACCAAATATAGAGTAATAGCCCTCTTCAGTAAGAGTTTTCTCATCCATTTTTGTTGGAGGACAAATCCATAATTTATTTTTAACTGGACCTTCGCCTTTTAAGATTTCACCAAGTGCGCGGAATAGACCAATATTTGTCATACAAGAACCAACAAATACTTCGTCAATCTCAGTTCTAAGTCCTGCTTCACGGATTTCTGTTAATGTTTTAACATCATCTGGATCATTTGGACAAGCAAGTATCGGCTCTTTGATTTGATCCATATCTATTTCAATTACTGCTGCATACTCAGCATCTTTATCAGCTTCTAAAAGTTCTGGATTAGCAACCCATGCTTTCATTTTGTCAGCGCGTCTTTGAAGTGTAGCTGCATCTTCGTAACCTTGAGCAATTAACTCTTCAATCAGAACAATATTTGAATTTAAATACTCAATTATCGGCTCTTTGTTAAGCTTAACCGTACAAGCAGCTGCAGAACGCTCAGCAGATGCATCTGAAAGTTCAAATGCTTGCTCACACTTAAGATCTTCTAAACCTTCAATCTCAAGAACACGACCAGCAAAGATATTTTTCTTACCAGCTTTAGCAACTGTCAATAAACCATCTTTAATAGCTTGATGAGGGATAGCATTTACCATATCACGAAGTGTGATACCCGGTTGCATAGCACCTTTGAATCTTACAAGAACAGATTCTGGCATAGTAAGCGGCATCATGCCTGTAACACCGGCAAATGCAACAAGACCTGAACCAGCCGGGAAAGAGATACCAATTGGGAATCTAGTGTGTGAATCTGCACCCGTACCTACTGTATCTGGAAGACATAGTCTGTTTAACCATGAGTGAATTACACCGTCACCTGGGCGAAGTATGAAACCTTTTCTAGAAGTCCAAAACTCTGGAAGTGTGTGTTGGAGCTTAATATCCGCAGGTTTTGGGTAGGCAGCAGTATGACAAAATGATTGCATAGTCATATCGGCACCAAAACTAAGTGCTGCAAGTTCTTTTACTTCATCTCTAGTCATTGGCCCAGTTGTATCTTGAGATCCAACAGTTGTTGCAATTGGCTCACAGTAAACACCAGGTTTAACACCTTCGATTCCACAAGCTTTACCAACCATTTTTTGAGCTAAAGTAAAACCTTTACCATTGTCAGCCGGTTGCGCAGGAGCCATAAATAAATCACCAGCATCCATTCCTAATGCTTCTCTAGCTTTTGCAGTTAGACCTTTACCGATGATAAGTGGAATACGACCACCAGCTCTCATCTCATCTGGAAGAGTATTTGGTTCAATTGTATAAGTTGAAACTACTTTACCATCTTTTTCTATAGTACCTTCAAATGGTTTAACAGTGATAACATCACCGGTTTCCAATTCAGCAGTTGGTGCTTGAATAGGGATACATCCAGAATCTTCTGCAGTATTAAAGAAAATTGGAGCAATAATGTCACCAATTACGATACCGCCGGTTCTTTTGTTTGGAATACCTGGAATATCTTTACCCATGTGCCATTGAACAGAGTTAATTCCTGATTTTCTTGATGAACCAGTACCAACTACATCACCAACATATGCTAAAGGATGACCTTTTTCTTTTAACTTTTTCATAGTATCTAATGGATTATCCATTCTATTTATTAAGAATGAATTAGCATGAACAGGAATATCTGCTCTTGTAAATGCTTCAGATGCCGGAGATAAATCATCAGTATTTGTCTCACCAGGGATTTTGTATACTGTTACAGTAATCTCTTTTTCCATTTCAGGTTTATTTGTAAACCATTCAGCATTCGCCCAAGATTCTACTACTTCTTTAGCTTTAGCATTTCCGTTATCCATTAATGTTTTTACATCATTAAATGCGTCATATACTAAGATTGTGTTTTTAAGTTGTTCTGCAGCAGCATTTGCAACCTCACCGTCAATCTTAAGCGCTTCAACTAGTGGAGTAACATTGAAACCACCAAGCATTAAACCTAAGATTCTACATGCTTCTACAGCGTCTATAGCATCACAAGAAACATTTCCTTGTACGACATCATTTAAAAATGCAGCTTTTACATATGCAGCATCATCAACACCTGCAGGGATCTTGTTCTCAAATATATCCATTACATAGTCTTGTTCAACAATCGGTGAAGCTTTCAATAATTCAACAAGTTCTGCTGTTTGCTCAGCAGTTAAAGCCAATGGTGGAACACCAAGAGCCGCTCTTTCTTCTGTATGTACTTTATAGTCTTCTAAAAATGCCATCGTCATTCCTGTATATAAATTTAATAGAGGAGTATATCTAAATATATGAACACAAAATAAACAGTGTTACTATAGTAAACACAATATAAAGCTTTTATCTCATCGATGTATATTTTTGTAACACATATCGCTGTTGTATTGAAACAAACTCTCATTTAAAAACAAATTTTCAACACAGAGGAGCTTAGGGAGCGAGTCAGTGCTATAAAAAGATGATTGGATAAAAGAGTTATAAGGTTCTAAAACTTATTTCAGCATCGATAATATCTCTATTTTTGCCTCTATAGTTACTTTTTAGCCATAAAAGATAAGAGTCTGGAAGTTCTGAGTAGAACATCCCCTTATATTTTCCAAATTCAACCTTCTCTTTTTGCTGAGTTTTTAATATATTCTCTTCACATGTAGAATTTGCAATTGTAAGTTTCATCAATGAAATAAAATCTCTAAACTCAATCTTTTTTTGAATAGCGAATGTATAAGTCTCAAAATCAAACACACCTTTTCGCGCACTTACAAATGTTTGGATTTCTTGTATTTGTTCAACAGAGAGCTCTTCAAGGTTTTGTACATGTACACTAAACGAGTTAGCAAGTTTCGTAAAGATAAAGTGAGCTTTTTTCATTAAATAATCTCGCGAATACCTCTTGTATTTGGAGCCGAAAGCACACCCTCTCCTTCTAGCTGCTCTATAAGTCGAGCTGAACGGTTATAGCCTATTTGAAGTTTTCTTTGCAGGTAAGATATAGATGTTTTTCTGTCGGATAAAATTACATTTTTAGCATCTGCATACAGTTCATCTAGTTCTTCATATGTTTCATTTGAAGATGATTGACTAAGCTCACTCTCTTCTACTAAGAAACTTTTGTCATAGTTTGGTTCTCTTTGAGACTTGATAAAGTTAACAATGCTTTCTATTTCATTCTCTGTACTCCAAGGCGCATGCAAACGCACTAAACCGGTAGAGCCTGGAGGCGTAAACAGCATATCTCCCTTGCCAAGCAGAGATTCTGCTCCCTGCTGATCAAGAATTATCTTAGAATCAATTCTTTGCCCTACTCTGTAAGATATACGAGATGGAAGATTTGCTTTTATAAGTCCTGTTACAACATCTACTGATGGCCTTTGAGTAGCTACTACTAGATGTATCCCTGAAGCTCTTGCCATTTGAGCCAATCTTGCGATGGAATGCTCTACATCTTTTCCGCTTGTCATCATCAAGTCAGCTAGTTCATCTATAATTACTACTATGTATGGGAGGTGCTCTCCGCCTTCTTTTTTCACTTTTGCATTGTAGTTTTCAATATTTTTAGTTCTGTTTTCGCTCATGAGTCCGTAGCGTCTCTCCATCTCATGAACCATATTGTTTAGAGCTACGATTGCCTGCTTGGCCTTTGTTATAACCGGAGTAAGTAGATGCGGAATATCATTATATATAGAAAATTCGAGCATTTTTGGGTCAATCATAAGAAGTCTAAGCTGATCGGGTGAATTTTTATATAAAAGTGACAGTATCATTGCATTTATCCCGACACTTTTTCCGCTGCCGGTTGTTCCTGCTATAAGAAGATGAGGCAGCTTCTTCAAGTCTGTAATAAATGGTTTACCGACTATATCTTTACCTAAAACTATGGTCAAAGGCGATGAGGACTCTTTAAATAACTTGCTATCAAGCAAATCTCTTAAGTATATAGTATCGACAGTAGCATTTGGTATTTCTATGCCGACTACATCTTTTCCGGGAATGGGAGCTTGAATACGAATAGTTTCAGCACTCAAAGCCATAGCCAAATCATCTTGAAGATTTAAAATTTTGCTTACTTTAACATTTGCAGCCGGTTTAAACTCAAATGTAGAAACAACTGGCCCTGCGTATGTTCTTACGACATCGCCGTCTATCTTAAAGTGTGCAAGTTTTTCTATCAAAAAACCTATCTTGTCATCTAGTTCGCTCTCATCCACGCTATGTGATTTTGAGCTTGGTTTTTGTAAAAAATCTATAGATGGTAGAGTGAAATTTTTAGGCTTTTCTACCTTTCCTTTTTCTATAGCTGCTAATAACTTTGCATTTTCTTCTAGCTCTTGTACAACAACTGTATTGTTTTGCTCTTTTATATCTTGAACTAAATCTAAAATATTAGTATGTTTTTCTTTAGAAGTTTTTGGCACTTCTTTTGACAAAGGTTCTGAAAATTCAACAGGATTTTCTCTTCTGAGATAAGCAGGTTTGTCAATTTCATCTTCAAAATCTTCTTCTTGGGCTTGCTGCTCATATGAAGCACTGTTGCTATATGTTGCTGCAGTACTTTCTTGTTTATGGTTTTCGCTCTTGCTAGTTACCAAATCTTTCAGATTAGCTAAAAACATATCAACAAGTTCATGAGTATTTTTATCTATAATTATGACTATTGACACTAAAGTAATTATCAACCAAAAAACCCACAACCCGAATGTTCCGATATAAGGAGATAAAAAATCTACAAAATCAGCACCAATTGTGCCTCTGTATTCGTCTGTTACGAGCATTGCCTGCGCTAATAAAAAAGAAAATAAAATTAAAAACGAAGTTATCGCTAATTCAAGTTTTCTAATGTTTAGAGTAGTGTTTTTGTAAAAAAGATATAAAGGGATTAAAGACGCAAAGATATATACATAAGATATATAACCGAAATATTTATGATTGTATAAAGCAAAAGTAGCACCATATGTACCCATTAGAGCTGTGCCGCCAAGAAGTGTTGCAAATCCCAGATAGATTAACAAACCAAAAGTTATTATAAATATAGTGTCTTTCAAACTACAACTTCCTTTAAAGATATATATAATTAATTAAAGAGAAGTATAGCTAAAACTGTTCCAAAATAAGCTTCTAAAGGTAGTTAACCAAACTTAATTGTGAAATTTGACCTACTGTTGATAACATAGCTTGATAATTGTTATTTAGCTGAGTTAACTCCAAAGAAGCTTCTGCTAAATCTGTATCAATCACTGAAGATCTAAGTGTCATTGTGCTTATTTCAAGAGCACTTGTTCTCTCAAGTGAAGTTGTCAAAGCATTTGACTGAGCACCAACTTTAGAGTGTGATCTAAAAACATGATCACTTAAATCATCAAGCATTGATATGGCGTTTTGTATCCCCACATTTCTAGGATCGCCCGATGATGAATCTGGGTTAAGCTTGTGGTCTTCAACTGACTTGATAACATCATCCAAGGTTTTGAAGAAATCAGTTTTTGGGTCTGTAACCGTCAATGCATTGTTTGTATTGAAGGTCATAACAGAAGATGAGGCTCCAACGGCAAAATTATCACTATTAGAATCATATAAGGCTATTGATACATTAGTACTTGAGTTGTAAAGGTCATTAAATTCAATTTTGCCGTCATATGTTAGATGCGTATTGCCTAAGAGACTTGAATTTTTTATAGCTGTATCATATTCGGCTGCCGTGCCTGGCACAGTAGCAGGAAGAGTATCTGTAGTAACCATATTCATAACATCCATTAGTTGTTGGTATGTCATATCGTCCGGCTCAGTAGGAGTTCTTGCTGAATCTGCGTTATAGATATTGTAGGTGTTTCCTCCAACTGTAAATGTAGATCCACCTGCTGTAAAATCAACAGTGGCGCTATAAGCAACACCATTAATATCTGTTCCCTCTAAATTAAAAGTTGTTCCATCCAATGTGTCAGCTATGCCTTGAGATAAGTCTGCAACATCAGATATTTTTGTTGATGGTGTTGCAAAAGCATTTTTATCTAGTTTTGTAACAGGAGTTGTTGATGTGTTTGTTTCTTTTAAAATTTGAGGCGCATTAGATGTAATCGTTGAGCCATTTTTAGAAAACTCTGCTCTATCGTAAACTATACCTTCTATATTTGAAGCAGCAGTTCCTGCTGAAGTAAGAGATGATTGAGTATACTCTCTAACAAAAATATCTCCAGCTCCAGCTGAAGCAGTAGCATAATCTGTCGTCTCTACATCTAAAGCATCAATATCTGTAATTGCGGCTAGATTATCTGCCGCATTAAAATCTGCTGCTCCAACCATATGAAAGTCTAATTTACTAGAACCTTTCATTTTATCTTCTATTACTATCTGTCCATCAGCATTCATGGAAACATTTACAACATCTACGCTTCCGGTATTTCCGTACGCCTCACCAATTTTAGTGAGCAAAGCATCAATAGTATCAGCATTACCCAGCTGAATATCTGTTTTAAATGCTGTGCCATCGCTTTTCGTACCCCTTAAGTAAAAGTGGTGTTGGTTAGCACCAGGAAGAGTACCGTTGTAATCAGCCATAGTAGTATTTCCATCGAGAACATTACCAACATTAGGAGATTGAACAACATTAGAAGTTATTTGTCTTTTACTTGTAGTTTCTTCTCCAAAAAATAATTCTGTGCCAGTTATATTGTATTGTTGTGATATTCCAGAACCGGTAAACGCACTCATTGCAACATCATTACCATTGTATGTTCCATCATCGTTTATCGGTTTTATATCCACGGCTGAACCGGAAAATAGGTATTGACCATTTATTGAAGTATTTGCTAAGTTTTTAAAATTGCTTTCTATCGCCCTTAACTCTTGAGCAATCGCATCTAGAGATACATCGTCATTTGTTCCATTTGCAGCTTGAATAAGTAGAGTTCTTGTTTTGTTTATAGATTCTTCAAACTCACTTAAAACTACATCTGATTGATTTGAAAACTTATAGCCACTCTCTGTACTCTTTTGGATTTGGCCAAGCACAACCATCTCGTTATCTAGTCTCATCGTTTCTACGAATATTCCAACATCATCTTTTGCATATTGAATTTGTAATCCGGATGCTATTTGCTTATTTACATCAAAAAGTTCTTTACTCAATTTAGAGTTGTTCTGACCATAAATATCTTTATAATACATACTAGATGTAATTCTCATAATGAACCTCCGTATACTCGTTCAATTATATTTCTTATATTGTATAAAGCAATATAAGTTCCATTGCCTAAATATCGACTAAATATTCTTTTTGTTTATTTTACAAACCTTTAAGTTATAAAGCACTATCATTTCACTCTTTCATGCCAGAGTGGTGGAACGGTATACACGGCGGATTCAAAATCCGCTGCCTTCGGGCTTAGGGGTTCAAATCCCCTCTCTGGTACCATATATAGCTTTTTAACACCTATGTTAATATTTTCTACATACTGCTTCTAAATATAAATAACCTATTTTATTAATTTTATAACTTAGTTTGTACTTTGCTAAAAGTCTCTCTACACTTTAAAGAAGATGCATCACCAACTTTACTAAAAATTATTATTGCCAACCAAGCAAAGATAAAACCTGGGAGAAGTTCATATATATCAAATATGCCACCTTCGAGCTGTTTATATACAATAACAGTAATTGAACCAACAATCATTCCGGCAATTGCTCCTATTTTTGTAATATTTTTGTTATATAAAGACAAAATGATAAGTGGTCCAAATGCGGCCCCAAAACCTGCCCAGGCGTAAGATACAAGCTTAAGCACGCTAGAGTTACTGTCGGTTGAGATATACCAAGCAATAAGTGCAATAATAATTACAGTAGAACGACCTACCCATACTAATTCACGATTAGTTGCTCTTTTGTGCAATATAGCATGATATATATCTCTAGTCAATACAGATGATGATACAAGAAGTTGAGAATCAATAGTGCTCATAATTGCAGCCAATATTGCTGCAAGTAAAAAACCTGCAATCCATGGATTAAAAAGAAGCTGGGAGAGTGTTATAAATATTTTTTCACTATCTTGCAAATCAATGCCATTTGCAATTACATATGCATATCCAAAAAATCCAACAGAAAGTGACCCTAAAATGGAGAGTGTCATCCAAGTCATTCCAATAGTTTTTGCTCGATTCATCTCATCTTTATTTGCAATTGACATAAATCGCACAAGTATATGCGGTTGTCCAAAATATCCAAGTCCCCATGTGAGTAAAGAGATAACACCAATGATGGAGCTTCCACTTAAAAAATCGAGCTTAGTTATATCGGTTTGTTCTATAATTCGTATTGACTCACTCCATCCGCCGATTTCGTATATAACCACAATAGGTGTTATGACAAGGGCTAACATCATAAGTATGCCTTGAATAAAATCTGTCCAACTTACAGCATTATAACCGCCTAAAAATGTATATGAAACAATAATAAAACTACCAACTATTAGCGCAGTAGAATAATCTAAATTAAATGTAGCTTCAAATAGTTTTGCCCCTCCAACAAGTCCTGAAGATGTGTAAAGTGTATAAAAAAGCAATATAACTACTGCCGTTATAACACGAATTATATTTTTATCATCTTCAAATCTATTGGAAAAATAATCAGGTATAGTGATGGAATCATTAAGAAAATGAGTATATACACGAAGTGGTTTAGCAATATAGTGCCAATTTATAAATGCGCCAATAATAAGTCCAATTGCAATCCAACTAGCAACTAACCCATCACTATACATCATGCCAGGAAGCCCAAGCAGCAGCCAACCACTCATGTCTGAAGCTCCAGCACTAAGGGCTGTTACTCCAGGCCCTAGCCCTCTTCCTCCTAGCACATAATCACTAAGATTGTCTGTTTTAAAATAAAAGTACAATCCAATAGCTATCATGCCTAACATATAAATTAAAAATGATATTATAACCGGTGTTTGCATCTATGACTCCTTTATTGCAAGGCCTCATAGACCCGAATTTATATATATGAAATATGAATCATTGTACCAAAATACCTAAATAAATAATAGTGTCGTATGCTAATGTATTGAGTCTACGACATTAATATTATCTACATGTATGTTAAAATGATAAAAATATTTAAAGGGATGGCAATGTTAATAAAACTTTTTATTTTAATTCTAATATCTTTAAATGTAAATGCTCAAAATACACTAAACAAAATATACTATGTAGATTCAAAAACAATTAATCTAAGTTCCATAGTTCCAGATGCAAGAAATGACACTAAACTTTTTAAAATTGACGATAGTGATTATTCAAAAAGAGTCAAAACAAAAGATTTACTAAAAATACTTAAAAAACATGGTTATTCAGACTATAAATCTAAAAACAGTTATACAAATTTCATACTAAAAAGTCCAATCGATACATCAAAAATAGAGCTTGCTCTAAAAAATTATTATGAAAAAGAATATGATGAAATAGAGATTAGAAGTATTGTAGTTCAACCGAGAAGCTATACAACATCTCTGCCTGATAAATACACTGTAAACATTAGGAGAAAGGACTATCTAGAAAATAATGGAATCATAAATATTAAAACACCACAAAATAAAAAAATATTTTTCAATTATTATATTGATGCGGTAGTTTCAGTATATGTTAGTAGAAAAAAAATTAAAAAAGATGTAGAGTTATCAGCTATAAATAGCTCTAAAAAGAGTATAATCCTAGATAAATTTAGAGCAAGACCAATACAAAATATAGAAAAAGGCTCTATGCAGAGTAAGCACAATATAAGAAAAAACAAAATTTTAACGCGCAGAGATGTAGAAGAACTTAGCGTCATAAGACAAAATTCTTTCATAAATGTAAGTATTTATAGTGATAATATGGCGATTACTTTTAGTGCTAAAGCACTTCAAGACGGTAAAGTAAATGATACAATAAGAGTTGAAAAAAGTAACGGGGAAAGACTCAAAGTCAAAGTTGTTGGCAAAAATAGAGCGGAGATTAGATGAAATTGATAATAGCTACAAGTGGTGCTAGCGGAGTAAATTTGGGTATTAAAACACTTAAACTGCTTCCAAAAGACATAGATAAACATTTTATTATGACAAAAAACTCTGAGATAGTTTTAGATAAAGAAATGAATGTTACATGTCATGAAAACGAAGATATTTCAGCAAGCATAGCTTCTGGTTCATTCGGCACAGATGCTATGATAATTGCGCCTTGCAGCATGAACACTTTGGCAAAAATAGCATGCGGGATTTCAGACAACTTGGTAACAAGATGTGCAAGTGTAATGATAAAAGAGCATAAAAAACTTATTTTAGCTCCAAGAGAGATGCCCTTTTCTGCTATAGCCCTTGAAAATATGCAGCGTCTAGCTGCACTAGGAGTGATAATTGCACCTCCTGTAATGGCTTACTACTCTGAGCAACAAACTCTTGATGAGATGGAAAACTTTGTTATCGGCAAATGGTTTGACTTGCTTGGCATAAAAAACAATTTATATAAAAGATGGGAATAATGAATAGAATTGCACTTTATCCTGGGACATTTGATCCTATTACAAATGGTCATTACGACATTATTGAGAGAGCTTTAAGACTGTTTGATGAAGTTATTGTGGCGGTGGCTATCTCACATGACAAAAAGCCTATGTTTACCCTCAATGAACGCATAGAAATGACCAAAGAAGCTGTAAAAAACTTGGGTAATGTAAGAGTTGTCGGTTTTGATAACCTGACGGTTGAGCTTGCAAAGACACATGACGCTAGCATAATTATCCGTGGCTTACGAGCAGTGAGCGATTTTGAGTATGAACTGCAGCTTGGATACCTAAACAACTCTCTTGATGATACAATAGAAACCGTATATCTTATGCCAAAGCTAAAACATGCATTTATAAGCTCATCAATTGTTAGAAATCTACTAAAATTTAATGGCAAAACAGAGCATCTTCTTCCAAAAGAGGTTCAAAAAATCATAGGGAGCATGACTTCATGTACATTGCAATAGAAGGAATAGATACAGCAGGCAAAAGCACGCAGATAAGTAGTATATCAAAGCGTTATCCGGATGCAATAATTACAAAAGAGCCTGGTGGTACAGACATCGGCAAAGAAATTCGAGAAATCGTACTAAGCTCTCGTGCACAAAGTAAAAAAGCTGAATTTTTACTTTTTTTAGCTGATAGAGCCGAACATATCAAAGAAGTTATAGAACCAAACCTAGACAAGATGATTATCTCCGATAGAAGTGTAGTTAGCGGTGTGGCTTATGCTTTAGTTCAGGATGAAATCAGTGAAACTGCTATAGTGCATTTAAATAGATTTGCAACAGGTGGTGTATATCCGCAGAAAGTTTTTTTGCTTAAGCTTACAAAAGAAGAACTGGAATACAGACTTTCACAAAAAGAGTTAGATGGCATAGAGCTGAGAGGCGTAGAGTATCTTTTAAAAATTCAAGATGCTATCATAGAGGCTACAAAGCTCCTAAACTTGGAGCTTGTAATAGTTGATGCTACAAAACAAATAGATGAAATAACAAATGAGATATTAGATAATATTAACTAAATGTTGTCTAGCTAGTTACTCTGTCTTGGTTTTGTAAATCATCAAGTATCTCACAAAAAGGGTCATGAATATCATTGCACGCTTCTGTCCCAATAAAAACATGATTATCTGTTTTATCATAAGCTTCTCCGGCGAAATCCCAATTAATATGCTTCCAAAACTCTTCTAAGTACTTTAATCGTAAGTTTTTATAATCAATATAATAGGCATGCTCCCATACATCACAGACAAATAGTGGAACAAGGTTAGAACTAAGCGGAGTGTGGGCGTTTTGTGTTTGCTTGAGCATTAGTTGCCCTTTAGGCTCCCTAACAAGCCATACCCAACCTGAGCCAAAAAGCGTGCTCCCTGCCTTTATAAACTCCTCTTTTAGTACTTCGACTGAACCAAAATCATCATTTATTTTATTTAAAAGTTTTCCGCTTGGAGCAGACTTAGTGCTGCTAAGACTTTTCCAGTAAAAGGTATGATTAAAAACCTGAGCAGCATTGTTAAAAACAGCTCCATCAGACTCACGAATAATTGAAGAAAGTGACATTTTATCAAACTCAGTTCCTTTAATCAGTTCATTTAACTTGTTAACATAAGCAGCGTGATGCTTATAGTAGTGATATCCAATAGTTTCCTCTGAGATAAAAGGTTCAAGAGCATTGTCAGCAAAAGGCAGGTTTGGTAAATTAATCATAATTTATCCTTTGATATTTTTTTATGTTACTCAGTATAATATTTTATTATTAAATTTGTTTTAAAATAAATAATCTACTTTTAATAGCTCTGTATAAACTAATATTTAGACTATATTTCTCAAAAAATACAAGCATAAGTCAATCAAATATAAGTAAAAAATGGTATCCTTTCATATAAAATAAACTAAATAATAATACAAACCAATCAAGGACATAAATGATTAATTCACTTAGAGGAATGAATGATATATTAAGTGAGGACTATGAGAGATTTACATATTTTATAAATACTGCTACGGATATAGCACAAAAATACGGTTTTCATTTTATCGAGACTCCCCTTTTGGAAGAAACAGCTCTTTTTAAGCGCTCAGTCGGTGAGTCTAGTGATATTGTCGGAAAAGAGATGTATCAGTTTATAGATAAAGGTCAAAACGATGTTTGTCTCCGTCCTGAAGGTACAGCAGGTGTTGTTCGTGCATTTATACAAAAAAAGCTTGATAAGGCCGGAGGGATACAAAGATATTTTTATCACGGTTCTATGTTTAGATATGAAAGACCTCAAAAAGGCAGATTAAGACAGTTTCATCAATTTGGAGTAGAGAGCTTCGGCGTTGATAGCGTATATGAAGATGCAACTATGATAATGATGGTAAGTGATATACTAAAGAAACTAGGTATCGGTTATAGACTTCAACTAAATTCTCTTGGTGATAACAACTGCATGCCTGATTACCGCAATAAACTGGTTGAGTTTGTACAAGAGCGCAAAGATAATATTTGTGAAGATTGTGTTAAAAGACTGGAAACAAATCCTATTCGTGTGCTTGATTGTAAAAACTCTAAATGCCAAGAGCTTTATGAAAATGCTCCAAAACTTTTACAAAATTTATGTTCTGCATGCGAAGATGATTTTAATACTTTAAAGAAGATTTTAGAGGATAACGGCATCAAATATGAAATAGATACCAACCTTGTTCGCGGACTTGATTATTACTCAAAAACAGCATTCGAATTTGTTAGCGATGATATAGGAAGCCAGAGTGCGATTGCCGGTGGTGGAAGATACGACAGACTTGTTGAGTTTTTAGATGGTCGCTCTACTCCTGCTGTTGGATTTGCCATTGGTATTGAGAGACTTATGGAACTAATCGTGATGCCAGAAGCTTCAAGAGATGGTTACTATATTGGAGCTATGGATGAAGAGGCTGTAAACTTGGTTGTAAAACTTGCGCATAAAAAAAGAAAAAGCGATAAAGTAAACATAGACTATAAAGCAAAAAATCTACAAAAACATCTAAAAGCAGCCGATAAAGTAAATGCTAAGTATTGCGCTGTGATAGGTTCAAACGAACTAAAAGATGCTACCATATGGGTAAAAGATTTAGAAAATAAAACAGAAGAAACAATATCTTTGGAGGATTTTTAATGGATATAATACATGCGATATGGGGATTTTTTATAGATTTTATCGAGTTTTTTTTACTAGCGGGTATTGTATACCTTGTAATGTTATTTGTTTATGATAAATTTGTTCAAAGAAAACATGCTTTACTTATAAACTACCCTGTCATTGGTCGTTTTAGATATGTTTTTGAAGCACTTAGGGAACCTCTTCGTCAATATTTTGCAGAAGAGACATTTTATGACTCAAAAGATAAAGTAGACTGGGTTTATAAAGCTGCTAAAGATATTCCAAACTATAAATCATTTTCAGTTGCGCAACCATTTTCAGGATCAAGATTTGTTTTAAAACATGCTAACAATGTATTGAATGAAGATGAAGTCAGCGATGATACTTCAGTTGTTTTTGGAAAAAATAGAGAAATTCCTTTTGTATCTCATACGCCTATTATACGCTCTGCCATGAGTGATGGCGCACTTTCTCCTGAGGCAATCCGTGCATTTTCTATTGCAGGCGCAAGAACACAATTAACGATTAACACCGGTGAAGGCGGACTTACATCAAATCATCTTTTTACTCACAAGCCTGATCTTAAAAATTGTGATTACCTAGAGGTAGTTAAAAGTACAGCATTCTCTGAATTTGCATATAAAGTTGGCAAATTACTTTTCAACGGTAAAATAGCTATTAAGTGGTACAGAACTATACTCTTGAATAAAAAAACTCAAAATACTTATATCTATGACACCACTTCACATGTTCTCTTTCGTGTAAACTGGAACGCCCCGCTGGAAGCTTTCCCAAAAGAAATTCCTTCAGATATTCCAAATATGATTTTTCAAATGAGCTCAGGGCTTTATGGTGTTCGTGATGAAAATGGAAAGTTTGATGAGTTAAGATATGAAAAGTTAATGAAATTTTGCCGTATGACAGAAATAAAAATTGCACAGGGTGCGAAACAAACAGGCGGAAAATTGGCTGCGGCAAAAGTTACTGCAGATATAGCTTACTATAGAGGCGTAGAAGAAGGTAAAGATATTTTTTCACCAAATAGATTTCCTTATGCGGATACAACTGCTCATCTTCTTGATTTTGTTGAAAAGCTACAAAAGATCTCTAAAAAGCCGGTAGGTTTTAAAATAGTTATCTCAGATTCTACTGCCGTAGAAGAAATAGTTAGAGAAATAGCAGGACGAAAATCAGCAGGAAGAAATATACCTGATTATATAACTATTGATAGTGGAGAGGGAGGAAGTGCTACTGCGCCGTTAGAGCTCATGGAATCTGTTGGACTCACAACAAATAATGCACTTTTTGTTCTTGACACCCTTCTTCGTAAATACAACCTCAGGGATGATGTAAAGATTATAGCAAGCGGAAAGATCTTGACGCCTGATGATGCCATAATAACAATGGCAATGGGAGCTGACGCTGTTGGCATTGCTAGAGGATTTATGATGAGTGGCGGGTGTATTCGTGCGAGAATGTGCTCTGGTTTTGGCTCACATGTATGTCCGGTTGGAATGGCTACGCAAGATGAAAAGAAAAGAGCTTCATACTTAGTTATCAAAGAAGGTAAAGAGATAGGAAACTACCACAATAATCTTATTAAGAGTATGAAGGTAGTATTGGCAGTTATTGGAATTGATCATATAAGTAAACTAAACAGAAGTTCGCTTACTTTTAAAAGTCAAACCGGTGAAACATACTTTGATGTAGAAAAATATTTTCATCATAAACTACATGTATAGTTAGGTAAATATGAAAAACTTCGGTCTAGATATTTGGTCAAATAAAAACTTTATTATTGAAGATGGGCAAATAAAATTAAACTACAAATCTATGCCTTCTCTTTTGCAAATAGTTGAAGAGATTCGTTCCAATGAAGTAAGAGGTCCTGTTTTACTTAGGTTTCCTCATCTAATCAAAAGACAGATAAAAACTCTATACTCATACTTTGATAAAGCAATGCAAGCTAATAACTACAAAGGTAAATTTAACGCTGTTTTCCCTTTAAAAGTAAATCAGTTTCCTCATGCTATTGAAGCTATAACAACTCAAGGTGAGCCGTATAACTATGGACTTGAAGCAGGTTCTAAAGCAGAGCTTATTTTAGCAATGAGCAAAATCACTATGGGTTCCAATATTACAGTCAATGGTTTTAAAGATAAAGAGATGATTACTCTAGGGTTTATGGCTGCTCAAAGCGGACATAATATCACACTGACTATTGAGGGACTAGGCGAACTTGAAACTATTATTGAAGTAGCACAAGAGTGTAAGCTAAAGATTCCAAATATAGGGATAAGAGTTAGACTGCACAGTGCAGGAAGTGGTGCTTGGGCAAAAAGTGGTGGCATGGATGCAAAGTTCGGACTTACTTCCACGGAGATAATCGAAGCCATCACTCTTCTTAGAGATGCAGATATGCTAGAGCATTTAAGTATGATTCATTTTCATATAGGTTCTCAAATGTCTGACATAGCACCTCTTAAAAAAGCACTCAGAGAAGCAGGTAATATCTATGCTGAACTTAGAAAAATGGGTGCCTTAAAACTTGACAATATTAATATTGGTGGAGGATTGGCCGTTGAGTATGACCAACATACTCACTCAACATCTCGCAACTACTCTATAGATGAGTTTTCAAGTTCTGTAGTGTTTTTGCTTGGCGAAATCATGAAAGCAAAAAATGTTAAACACCCAAATATTTTTACAGAATCAGGAAGATTTATTGTAGCTTCTCATGCTGTACTTATAACCCCGGTTTTAGAGCTTTTTACTCAAGATTATCATGAAAAATTACTCAATTTTAAAACCGTTAATCCTCCTCTCATAAAGGAGCTTATAGAGTTAAATAAGCTATTAAATAACGCAAACTGTATAGAGTATCTGCATGATGCGCTTGATCATATGGAATCACTTTTAACTCTGTTTGATTTAGGTTACATAGACCTGCAAGACCGTTCAAATGCAGAAATTTTAGTTCACAACATTATAAAAAAAGCCCTATATTTAAAATCAGCAAATCCTACTGATGAATTAGAACAGTTACAAATAAAACTACAAGAGAGATACCTTATAAATGCTTCTATCTTTCAAAGTTTACCGGACTATTGGGGACTTGGTCAGCATTTTCCTGTTATGCCTCTGCACCACCTAAACACAACACCTCTTAGAGCTGCTTCTCTTTGGGATATAACATGTGACAGCGATGGAGAGATAGGATTTAATCCTGAAAAACCTCTTTATCTGCATGATGTTAATCTTGATGAAGAAGAATATTTTCTAGGCTTTTTTAATGTCGGTGCTTATCAAGAGACACTGGGAATGAATCACAATCTTTTTACTCATCCAAGTGAATATACGGTAAGTATAGATGAAAACTCTTATGAGATAAAAAATGCTGTTGAGTCTAAAAGTATACTTAATATACTAGAGTCAATAGGTTACGATTCAAATGAGTTACATAACAAACTAATAAGTGATTTGTCAAGCTCAAAATTTAGCACAGAAAAAGAAAAAAATGATACACTTGCAAAATTAGAACTATTTTTAGAGCAAAATGGTTATTTAAGAACTACAAATTAGGAGAGATATTTTGGGACTTTATGCTGAAATCAAAGAAGATTTTTCCAATGCTTATAAAAACGATCCAGCACTAACTTCAAAAATAAATTTTTTATTTAATTATCCAGGTGTTTGGGCTGTTGTTTGGTACAGAATAGCGCACAGATTGTACAATGCAAACTTTAAAAGACTCTCTCGTGTTATTATGGGGCTGAGTCAAATGCTTACAAATATCGACCTCCATCCAGCAGCAAAAATTGGAAAAAGAGTGTTTATTGATCATGGTACAGGCGTTGTTATTGGTGAAACTTGTATCATAGAAGATGATGTATTAATTTATCAAGGGGTAACTCTTGGCGGTGTTTCATTGAACCATGGTAAAAGGCATCCAACTGTTAGATCCGGTGCTGTACTTGGTGCAGGTGCTAAAATACTTGGAAATATTACCATAGGAAAAAATGCAAAAATTGGTGCGAATTCAGTTGTAGTAAAAGATGTTCCAGACGATGCAACTGCTATTGGTATCCCTGCTCATGTTATAGAAAAAGGTAGATGTAAAGATCCGTTTATGCACAATATGCTTCCTGATATTAATAAAGAGATGTTTGAATATATGCTAAAAAGGGTTGCAGTTTTAGAGCATATTTTAGTTAAGGACAACAAAGAATTGCTCGATCAAGACTTAGAACTAGAAAAAATATATGAATCTTTTATTACAGCGATGAAAAATTAGAAATCTTTTAGTATAATATGCCCACTATTTTCACCTAAAGGGTTTGCAATGCTAACAAATCGCATTAACACACTATCTGAATCAATTACAATTGCAATTTCAACACTTGCTCAAGAGTTAAAAGCTCAGGGCAAGGATATAATCAGCTTCTCTGCAGGTGAGCCTGATTTTGATACACCGCAAGTTATTAAAGATGCAGCAATAGCTGCTATTAATGAAGGTTTTACAAAATATACTGCAGTTGATGGCATTGCTACTCTTAAAAAAGCTATAGCAGATAAGCTCAAAAGAGATAACGGGCTAACTTATGCTCCCAATCAAATAATAACAAACAATGGTGCTAAACACTCTCTATTTAATCTATTTTCAGCGACTATACAAAAGGGTGATGAAGTAATCATCCCTGCTCCTTACTGGGTTACATATCCAGAGTTAGTTCTTTATTGCGGCGGAACAGTAGTTGAGATAGAAACACACGACTACAGTGAGTTTAAAATTACTCCCCAACAATTAAAAGAAGCTCTTACGCCAAAGACTAAAATGCTGGTTTTAACTACTCCTTCAAATCCTACAGGTGCTGTTTACTCAAAAGAGGAACTGATCGCTATTGGAAAAGTTTTAGAGGGCACAGATGTTATAGTTGCAAGTGATGAGATGTATGAAAAACTTATCTACGATGGTGAGTTCACTTCTGCTGCTGCTGTAAGTGATGACATGTATAAAAGAACTGTGACAATTAACGGTTTAAGCAAATCAGTGGCTATGACTGGCTGGAGATTTGGTTATATGGCAGCTCACAATACTGAACTTATACAAGCTACAAAAAAACTTCAAAGCCAAAGTACTTCAAACATCAACTCTATTACTCAAAAAGCTGCTATTCCCGGTCTTGATGGAAGCGCTGATAAAGAGATAGAGATGATGAGAAAAGCGTTTAAAGAGCGTCGAGATGAAGCAGTTAAGCTTCTCAATGCAATCGATGGACTAAGCGTTTTTAATCCTCATGGTGCATTTTATCTATTTGTTAACATCAAAGAGCTCAGTAACGACTCTATGGAATTTTGTAAAGAGTTACTTGCTAACAAAGGTGTTGCTGTGGTTCCAGGTGTCGGTTTTGGAAGCGAAGGTTACTTTAGATTTAGTTTTGCTACTGACATAGAGAGTATTCGTGTAGGCATTAAAAGAATTGAAGATTTCGTTAAGGAAATGAAGTTAAAATAATTAAAAATTATTTTAACTTCTGAAGCGCTTGGATAACTTCACCTAAGTTATCTAGAGGAATATGAACTTTCCATTCCGGTTCATCAGCATTTCCAGCTAAAGATATACCAATACTAGCAACTGGTGAGCTCTTTTCACCATATGGCTTATCAATTTTTGTTACCGAAATAACACCATGTTTTGTTCCACTTAAAGCAATTGTTGTTGACATTACATTTTCCTTTTATTATTTACTTTAGTAGTCTAGCAATTTTAGCCTGAAGTTTAAGCCATATCTTGTGTTCCATCAATGGAAACCCTGCAAAAGTTAAGCCGCTGTCTTTAATGCTTTTTGTTACCCCGCTTCTTGCAGCCATTGTTGTAAATGGAGCAATACTTAAATGGCCTGCTGTTGCACTTTGTCCACCCATAACTACATTTCTTCCCATAGTGGTAGAGCCGGATATTCCGGCTTGTGCAACTAAAACAGAATACTCTCCAATTACACAATTATGTCCAACCTGAACAAGATTGTCTATGCGAACACCGGTTTTGATAAGCGTTGAACCAAATACCGCTCTATCTATTGTTGTTGAACTTCCTATCTCTACATCATCTTCTATTACAACATTACCGTTTTGATAAATTTTTCTATGTTGCCCAAGTTTATTTGTAGCAAAACCAAAACCATCACTTCCAATAGTTGTATTTGCATGAATAATGCAGTCACTGCCAATCTTACAATCTCTATAAACGGTTACATTGGGGTATATAATTGTATTATCGCCAATAACAGCCTCTGCCCCTATGTATACATGAGCCATGATAGTACTGTTTTTACCGATTTTAGCACCATTGGCAATCTCTGCTTTTGCAGAGATTTTACTACCCTCACCTATCTCAGCCACAGGCAGAGTTTCATCTTCAATTGGAGGAGCAAAATATTTTGAAAGTGTTGCCATCTGCCAGTATGGAGAATCCACAACCAATGCTAGACAGTCATCCGGCACATACTCTTTTGTATGTTTGTCAACAATTATAGCACCGGCGTTTGAATCTTGTATTTCTTTAATATATTTTGAGTTTGCAACAAACGATATTTCTGTTTTTGTTGCATCTTTCAAAGTATTCATTTTTGTAACTTCAAAGCCCTCTCCGTTGAAATTACTATTTATTATTTTAGCTATCTCTTTTAAATTCATAATTAACTCCTATTTATTTAAATTAGCTATTTTTGTTTGAAGTCGCCTCCACTCTCTGTGCTCCATAAGAGGATAACCGCTGTAAACTCCTCCACTCTCTTTTATACTTTTAGTAACACCGCTTCTGGCTGTAAAAGTAGAAAAAGGAGCGATATCTAAGTGATCCGTAAATGCGCTCTGTCCACTTACAACACAATTGCGTCCAAGCTTAGTGGACCCGCCTACTCCGGTTTGCGCCACAAATATACAATGCTCTCCTATGTCACAGTTATGTGCAATATGAATAAAATTGTCCAGTTTTGTACCTTTTCTCACTACTGTAGAGTTGAAAACGGCCCTGTCTATTGCGCAGTTAGCACCAATTTCCACATCATCTTCTATAATAGTATTTCCGGTTTGATAGATTTTAACATGTACACCCTCTTTTGTATGAGAAAAACCAAATCCATCGGCACCAATTACAGTTCCAGAATGAATAATACAGCCACTACCTATGATACAATCTCTGTATATCGTTACATTTGGATATATAATGGTATTATCTTTTACTACTGCTTTAGTTCCAATATATGCACCTGCTAAGATAGTTACATTGGAGCCTATAACTGCACCATTTTCCACTTTAGCCATATCATCTACATAAGAATCTTTACCGATTACAGCAGACTGAAGTTGCGGTTCAATTAATTTTGGTGCAAAAAGTTTTGTAGCATATGCCATTGATAAAGACACATCATCACAGACTATATATGATGTATGTTGAGGGAGTGATTCTATTAAAGATTCAACAATTAAAAAGGCTTTTGATTTTGAATAAGATAGTTGCGAAGCGTATTTTTTATGTACTGCAAATGTAAGTTGTGATGATGAAGCTAATTCTAACTCATTCATTGAGTCAATTTCTAAATCATCACCAACTAGTTCACTGTTTAAATATTTTGCTATCTCACTAAAGAGCATAGCTTATCTCTCTAGTGCTACAGCACCACTTCTAACTATCTCTTTTGGATTGTATCTGGTTATAATCTTTAAAAAGTTTTCAACTCGCTTAGGCTCGTCTGCAACCATAGCTATAATAACATTGTCACCGACATTAACTATCTTGCCATTATAAGCCTCGCATAAAGTATTTATATCTGCAATATTCTCTGATACAGGAAACTTGATTAATGCCATTTCCTTTTCAACCAAATCTGCATGCTCATAAACTTTAAGAACCGGAATAAGTTTATGTAGCTGCTTTGTTATCTGCTCTATAATTCTCACAGAACCTGATGTAACAATAGTAAGTCTAGAGTATTTACTCTCTGGAATAGGTGCAACAGTCAGTGATGTAATATTATACCCGCGACCGGAGAAAAGATCGGTAATACGAGATAAAACGCTCGCTTCATTTACTACAATAACGGAAATAACTCTTCTTTCACTTGCTTCCATTATTTCTCCTTCTTCTCTAATAGCATCATATTAAATAAGCTTCCGCCTGATGGAACCATTGGCATAACATTTTCTAATCTCTCAACTACTACATCAATAAATGCAACGATATTTTTTTCAACTGCATCTTTTAAAGCTGCATCAAACTCTTCTTTTGTTGTAACCCTGTATCCAATTCCACCAAAAGCTTCTGATAATTTTACAAAATCAGGCTGAACACTCAAGTCAGTTTCACTATGTCTTTTATCATAAAAAAGTGTTTGCCATTGTCTTACCATTCCAAGATAGTTATTGTTCAAAATGATATTAATAACAGGTAATTTCTTCTCAACTGCTGTCATTAACTCCTGACAATTCATAAGGATAGAGCCATCACCGGTAAAGTTTATGCTAATCTTCTCTGGAGATGCTGCTTTAACACCCATAGCAGCAGGAAAACCAAATCCCATTGTGCCAAGTCCGCCAGAACTTATAAATTGACGAGGTCTGCTAAATGGATAAAACTGCGCTGTCCACATTTGATGCTGTCCAACATCTGTAGAGATATTTGCATCATCACCAAGAAGCTCACCAACTCTCTCAATAACCCATTGGGGCTTAAGTCTATCTGTATCTTCGTGGTATGTAAGCGGATGAAGTTCATCAAAATGTTTTACAGTCTCTCTCCAAGATGCGTATTTCTCAGATTTAACCTGCTCGCAAAGACCTAGCATCTCATTAACAACATTTTTAACATCGCCAACTATAGGATAATCGGCATTTATAAGCTTAGAAATAGATGCAGGGTCAATATCTACATGTATTACAGCAGCATTTTTTGCAAACTCTGAAATCTTACCTGTTACACGGTCATCAAACCTTGCACCAAGACCGATAACTAAATCCGTCTCACTCATTGCCATATTTGCTGCATAAGAGCCATGCATACCAAGCATAGAGATAAGCAACTCATCATCATGACTTAATGTGCCTCTGGCCATAAAAGTCTCAACAGCAGGAATACCGGTTCTGTGAACCAAGTCTCTTACTTCGTAAGCAGCATTTGCGTTAATGATACCGCCACCAAGGTAAAACAGCGGTCTTTTAGCTTTAGCTATAGCTTCCATCGCTTTTTTTATTTGACGAGGGTTTCCTTTTGTGTGAGGTTTATAAGTCTCTAACTCAAGTTCAATTGAGTAGTCAAACTCAGCAATCTGAGCCGTTACATCTTTGGGTATATCTATATGTACTGGACCGGGACGACCGCTTGAAGCGATATAAAATGCTTCTTTAAGTACGCGAGGCAGGTCTTTAGCATCAGTTACAAGATAATTATGTTTGGTACATGAGCGACTGATACCAACAGCATCTATTTCTTGAAATGCATCTGTACCGATAAGGCTCATAGGTACCTGACCACTAATAACAACCAATGGAATAGAGTCCATATACGCGTCAGCCAATCCTGTAACTGCATTAGTAAAACCTGGACCACTTGTAATCATAGCAACACCAACTTTACCACTTGCTTTTGAGTAACCCTCAGCAGCGTGTACAGCAGCTTGTTCATGCCTTGTCAATATATGTTGAAAGTCATCTTGCTTATATATCTCATCATAGACATTCATGATAGCTCCGCCAGGGTAACCAAAAACTGTGTCAACACCCTCTGCGATTAAAGCTTCAATGACCATTTGTGCGCCATTTATTTGCATGAAAGGTCTCCTCTAATAAAAATTTTGCTAATTATACCTTTCTACTCTATATTTCAGGTTAAATATGGGACATAAATTTTAATATTGGTTTTTGCAATACAATTAACGAGTAGTAATTATAAATACATTAAATCCATTTTCATATTCATATGAAAGTTCAAAATTATGTTTGATTATTATTCTTTTAACTAGACTAAGTCCTAAACCGTAACCGGACTGATTTCTAGAGTTGTCACCCTGAGTAAATGCTTCACAGAAAAATTCTAAAGGCTTTTCAAGCTCTTTACCTTTACTTTTAACAGATATGCTCTTAGCTTTGGCAACTATATATATAGGTAGCTGTGTACCATATTTGAGTGCGTTATCTATAAGATTTTTCAGCGCAATTGATAAGTAGTTTATATCTGCTTTTATACTAAAGTTTGATTCAATAATTACTTCAACTTTTGTCTCATCTTCAATAAATAGTTTTGAAAGTGATTCGCTAATAAGAGTTTCTGTGTTAAAAGTTCCTATATTTAATTTGCTTTGTTGCGCATTTAGTTTCTCTATATACAAGAGTTCGCTTGTCATATCATCTATCTGAGAAAGAGCTTTATTTAGTATTTTTTTATATTTACTGTCTTCTATCATCTCTATAGCTATTTTTGACTTGGCTATCGGTGTTTTAAGCTCATGTCCAATATCGCGAAGAAGTCTTTGTCTAGATACTATTAAGCCCTCAATATTTTCTGCCATAGAGTTGAATGTATTGGCAACCTCACCTATTTCTGCCTTGCACTTAGTTTTTATTCTTGCGCAGTATTGCCCATTACCAAACTTTTTTATAGTTTTACTTATATCTTTTAGCGGGTATGTCATCTTTAAAAGTATTATAAACAGAGCTATTACTATAAATATATTGATTATGACCATATATTTTAAAAACTCTCTCTCTTCAAAATTTATAGACTGTTGTTTATCTATAAGAAAAATTTCATCGTCCAAGTATTTCATATATAGTATATATCTGTCATCTTCATGCTTTAAGATTTTAATACTTGATAGTTTATTGCTGTATTCATATACAACATCCGATTTTTCAATGTAATGCTTTTCATCTTCAATTATTTTAAGATGTAATGCCGTAATTTTTTTTTCTAATTTTTTTATATCATTATCTGAAAAATATACAAACAAATCATCTGAAACATGAATATATTTTTCAATTAATGCTGTTTCAATTGTATCTATTGTAAGTTTTTTTGTCTCGTTTGCAACAAATATCATCGATGCAAAACTAATTACAAAAAGAATTATGATTTTATTAAATATTGACATGTCTCATCCTATAAATTTATATCCGATTCCCCAAACAGACTTAATGTAATGAGAATTTTTTGGGTCATCACCCAGCTTTTGTCTTAAATTGCTTATGTGCATATCTATGGTTCTGTCTTTTGAATTATATGCTACGCCGGTAACAGCGTTAGATATTGATTCTCTTGATAGCGGTTTTGATATGTTTTTTAAAAAAAGATCCAATATATCGTATTCTATTTTGGTTAAGTCAAGCAGTAGACCATCTATTTTTATCTCGTGTTTGTTTTCATTGATTTCAAAATCGCCTATTGTTTTAGAACTGTTGGTTGCTCTTTTTAAAATAGAGTTTATTCGTAAAACTAGCTCTCTAGGCTCATATGGTTTAGCCAAATAATCATCTGCTCCTAACTCAAATCCCAATATTTTATCACTTATCTCGTTCCGGGCAGAAGAAATTATTATTGGAATATCTAACATCTCTTTAATTTTTTTGCATACATCAAAACCATCCATCTGAGGCAGCATTAAATCAAGCACAACCAAGGAGTATAAACTAGAGTTATTCTTAAGGTTCTCAAGCGCATCTATTGGTTTATCATATGCTACAACTTTAAAGTCATAGTTGTGTAGATAATCACTTATAAGAGTCTGCATATCCAAGTCGTCTTCAATCAGTAATATATTGTGCGTCATTTTACTTTCCATTCATCAAAATAATGTACAAACTCAAATCTCTGCGTTTTATTTAAAATAACATGTATATCTTTTAATAGCCTATTTTCTAGTTCATTTGTTTTTTTATATAGCTCATAGTTTAATTTGCTTAATTGTTCTAAGTTCAAAACATCTTTAGTAAAAAGTTCTTTTTTTCTCTCTTGAATATTTTCTTTGTCATCTTTAAATTTTTTTAAATCTTTTCTAAACTCCTGCAAAACCTTTTTTATTTTTGCATTTTGTTTTTCTGATAAATTCAAGTGCGAGAGATCTTTGTTTATGTGATGAACTTCATGTCCCCCAAAAAGAGTAGAAACAAACAGTAGTATAATTGCAAATTTCATATTCTATATCCTTTATAAATTTATATATTCTAATATCTTTAACATTTAATAAACCTTGTTCAAGCTGATATGGAGCTAATGTTTTTATATATTATAGTGACATATTAATATTATGAGATACTATTTAAAGACATTGTAAAGAAATTGTAAAGAAATAGTAAATACAATCTTGACAATGTTAGCGCATACTTTTAATATCTATAAATTCAAATATGTAGGGAGATAAGATGAAATCATCTAAAATTACTGCTGTATTACTAGCTTCAATGTTAGCAACATCAGCATACGCAATTGAAAATGTTACGGTAAATGGTGAGGCAAAACTGTGGTACCAGACTGGGGTGAAAGACACGAGTCCTTCCGGTGTTGATATGTTTCAGCAAAAAGCTGCTGTAGGACAAGCTGCATTTGAGCTTAGTGCAAAAGCAGATATTATGGATGGATTAAAAGGTAAAGTGGGTCTTATTGCTCTTGATACTCTTGGATTAGAAAAAAGTTTTATCAAGGATATCTCATCTGCAGGTGCAGGATATGAAAATGGAAACTATTATAGAACACAAGTGTGGGTTACAGAAGCATATCTTGATTACAGAATTGATAATACTTCAGTTATTTTAGGTCGTCAAGCTTTGAATACTCCTTTGCTTTTTACAGAACGCTGGAATACATCGTTTAATACCTTTGATGCAGCTGTTTTAATTAACAGTGATCTTCCAAATACTACTTTAGTAGCTGCATATATAAACCAGCATAACGGTGGAGCTAGTGCAGGAAACGGTACTGATACGGGCTTTCCAAGTACAACTATGCACAATGGTGAGTCTTTTGGTTTTGGAAGTACATACGACTCTGCTACTAACACTGTGACAGATGGTAAAAAAGCTGCTTACGCTTTTGGTGCTATGATAAAACCGATTGACGATTTAGCAGTTAACCTATGGTACTATGATGTAAACTCAAATTTTACAGCTTACTGGGCAGATGCTGAGTACAAGATGTCAGGCTTGTTTTTTGGTATCCAAAACTCTGGAATTGATGTAGCAACTGCAGGAGCAGACAATGCAATGATAACTGCTGCAAAAATTGGATATACAGTTGATAAGCTTACACTTGATGTTTCTTATTCTGTAACAGATGAGGGTAATTCAGGTACAGCAACTATTGCAAATGCCGCGACAGGTGATAAATCAAAAGTATATACACAAGCAGTATTTCAAGATGGTGCTGTAGTCGGTTTTCGCGATACTAAAGCTTGGAAACTTGGTGCTAACTACAAATTTGACGATGTGAAACTTACATGTTTGTTACAAAATACGCAATCAGATGCTCACTCTATGAAAGATGGAACAGAACTTGATATTATTGTTGTAACTAAGATTGCTAAGCTTGTTGATTTAAAAGGGATATATATTCATAGAGATGTAGATATGAGAACAGATCCTGATTTTAAACAAGATGCTATCCGTTTAATTGCATCAGTGAAATTTTAAAATTGATGTAATTGGTATGACTTAAGCTCTTCTGAGGGCTTAGGTTACAAGATTTTATGCGGGTATAGTATTGATATAAATATATTTAACTGAAATGTTAAGTATATTTATATCAATAGTGTGGCCTAGAATCTCTCCCTACGAGTTCTGGGTCACCCTATTGATATAGCTTGAAATGACAAGTATCTTCTAGTACAAGATACCTGTTGCACAATCAGAGTCACATCCTAATATCGTTGCTTTATCAGCATCGTGAGTGTCTGCTGCGCTAGCGCTTGCTGCTAAACTTAATGTTATAAGCATTGCTGTGATAATTTTTCTCATTTGAGTCCTTTAAACTTTAAACTACAAAGTCCTTTACCCCTACAATAAAGAAATAGTGTGAGAAAATTATAACAGAATTCACTCTTATATAAATAAATATTATATTTAAATGTAAAATTTTCTTTACATTTAATAAGACATGTTACATAAATATACATGTATATTTATTTTAATCTCTTATATAGTTCTCTTTTTTAAGTACTGTGTGTATCTCTTTTTGGTGTTCTTCACCTTTAGTTTCTACATGTACTGTTACATTTGCATCACCGTAATCAAGCGAGATAGAGGTTCTGTCATATGCTATATGAACAATGTTGGCATTTAGTTCTTGAAGTATCTCGGTAAAACGCATCAAAGAGCCTGGTTTATCAACAAGCGTTACCGTCAGTTTCATTTTTCGACCGGACTTTAAAAGACCTTTTTCAATAATCACAGACAGCAGAGTAACATCCATGTTCCCACCACTTAAGACAACTGCTACTTTTTTGCCTTTTAAATGCTCTAGCTTATTATGCAATAATGCAGCTACTCCAACAGCACCTGCACCTTCAACTACAAGTTTTTGCTTTTCCAATAAAAACAAAATTGCACTAGCTATCTCTGCGTCATCAACACAAATAAACCTATCTACACTCTCTAGCATATGTTTTAGCGTAATCTCAGATGTATCACGAACAGCGATGCCATCAGCAATAGTTCTTACGCTAATAGTATCTACCGCGCGACCTAGCTCAAAAGAGTTTTTAAGTGCCGGTGCACCAGAAGCACTCACGCCGATTACTTCAATCTTTGGATTTAAACCCTTAAGGGCACATGCCATACCCGAAATAAGACCGCCGCCGCCAACAGGAATGATTACCGCATCTAAATCTTTACAATTATCTATAATGTCTAAAGCTAAAGTACCCTGCCCGGCTATAACTTCTTCGTCTTCAAATGGATGCACAAAAGTCAAGGAGTTTTTCTTTCCATATTCTAGAGCATAAGCATAAGCTTCATCATAGTTCAAACCGGCAAGAATAACCTCTGCACCATAATGTTTAACACCATTTATTTTTGTAAGAGGTGTTGATTCTGGCATAACAATCACTGCTTTTATATTGAACTTTGAAGCCGAAAGAGCGACTCCCTGTGCATGATTTCCGGCACTAGCAGCTACAACACCGCAAGCCCTTTGCTCATCACTCAAAGACGCTATCTTATTGTAAGCACCTCTGATTTTAAAAGCACCTGTAACTTGAAGATTCTCTTTTTTTAAATAGACTTCACATCCAGAATTTTCACTTAAAAATGGCGCATAAGAAAAAGGTGTATTAACTACAACATCTTTTATGCGCTCTTTTGCCTCATATATCTTTTTTAAATCTAACAATTATCTTCCTTAAAGATGTGAGTGTTCAACCATACTGCACATGTTTTGAACAACTCTCATACCAGCATTTCTAGCTTTTGTTGCAGCTTTATTGTTTACAATATCTTTTTGCGCCCAAAAAACTTTAACATCACCACGCTCAATACATGCATCAGCGACTGCATCAAGGGCATTAGGCTTTCTAAATATATCAACCATATCGACAGCAACAGGTATCTCTAATAGTGAACGATATACTTTTTCACCTAAAATTTCATCCTCTTTAGGATACACAGGTATTATCTTAAATCCCTGCTCTTGAAGGTACTTTGCAACTCTGTGACTTGGTTTTGTTTCATCCGGTGAAAGCCCTAAAACAGCGATTGTTTTCACACTGTTAAAAATCTCTTGGATTTCTTGTTTATTTGAATTAACTGACGGAAATTCACATTCCATAAAAAACCTTTAATAATATTTTAAAGGATTATATCAAAAAAAGAGTGGTTATATATCTATTTTCTCTTGTCCGATGCGGTAAAGTGCAAAATCATATTTCAACGGGTCACTCTCATCAAAAGTTTTTAAAGTCTCAGTTAGTTCGACAGCAGCTTGTAAATCATATGTTTTTCTGCTTAAAAGTCCTAGCTTTTTTGACACATTAAATGTATGTGTATCCAGTGGAATAATCAAATCACATTTATCAATACCACTCCATAACCCCATATCAATATTATCATCTCTAACCATCCACCTAAGAAACATCATCCAGCGCTTTAGAGCACCTGCTCCTTTTGTTTTTGTAGTTATTTTTGATATTAAAAAATTATATCCTTGAGTGGCATGAGGGTACTCTACATGTAAGGCTTTAATAACTTCATTAATCCCATCAATAACGCTATTTGTATTTTTGTATCCACCCTTAAACACTGCTTCTAAACTACTCTTTTCATTCAGCCTTTTTAGCGCAATAAAAAGAGCTATAACATCTTCACTCTTTTGAAATCTATAGTAGTGATTTTTAAGAGCCTCTTTTATCTCTTCATCACTCTTTTGCAGCAGTGAAAAATCAAGTGAATCTAAAAATTTAACTATCTGCTTTACATTTCCATAGGCAAAAAGAGCGCAGATAAGTGAAACAGTAGGATCTTTATAACGATGCGCTACTAAAATCGGGTCAAGTTTCTCTTGTGATACTTCATCTGAATTGTTTCGTTTTTTGACTTCTTCATCGAGTCTTTTTTTAATGTAAGTGATAGAGTTTTTTCCTCTCACTTGAGCCTGCAATATTAAGCTGTTTTCTGTATTTTGCAATAGTACGCCTAACCATTTTTACCTTGAATTTATCTTGAATCAAATCAAGCAGTTTCATGTCGCTCAAAGGCTTTAAATGGCTCTCTTGCTTTACTAAACCTATTAAGAACTCTTTTATAGCAGCATTTGAAACATCTTCATCTATTGCGGTTGTAAAAAACTCTTTCATAGCAAACACACCTCTGTCGCATGCAATATATTTGTTAGCTATTGCTCTTGAGATGGTCGATGGATTATGTCCAAACTCATCCGCCAAAGTTTTCAGAGTAAGAGGCATAATCTGACCGCCCGTAAAGAATTCATACTGGTATTCAACTATCATCAATCCGACTTTATACAAGGTGGCTTTTCTCATATCAAGAGCATCAACCAAGCTTTTTGCTTCTTTTAGTTTTTGGGTTATAAATTCATGCTCAACGCCATAGCTTGTATCAATATTGATAGTTGGATAATAGGCATCATTTAGCTTTACCTCGATAGACTCATTTTCATTGAAAAATATCATCAAATCCGGCACTATCTGCGCTGATTCTTCCTGATATTCAATGGCAGGAGGGTTCTTAAATGTACCAAGCACACGCATAACTTCACTAAAATGCTCTTCATCAGAATAGCTATGTATATCTTCAATATTTTCTATCACTTTAGTACATAAGCCATAAGCTTCATCGCTTATATCTGAACTGTCTAGTTGAAACATAAATGATTCTGATATATTTTTAGCAGCTATTCCAACAGGTTCTACATGTGCGAATCTCAAACGAATTTTTTCAAACTCTGACATGTCAATATTATTATTTTCACAAAATGCTTCACTATCGCCTTCATAGTAGCCATTTTCATCAAGGTTTGCTACTACAAAAGAGGCTATTGACTGTGAAATAGGTGTTGGAAAAAGCGGAGCTTCCAACTGCTCGTCCAAAACATCATAAAGAGACTTTTTTTGAACTGTTAAGGCTTCTATTTTTTCAGTTCTTGAGTTACTGACAGAGCCGCTTATGATTTTTTTTGGAATTTTTTTCTCAAAATTTTCTTCATAACCGGATTTAACTTCAATAACAGGGTTGGCTTCGACAAAAGGAGTCATAGCCTCGCCTAAGTCGCTCAGACTAGAGTGTAAAATAGGCAGCCAATTACGCAATGTATTTGACAGTTTGTGCTTATTCTCTACGCTGTGCGTCTGCCTTAATGCTGCCATATTCAATAAAGCCTATTAAAGCTTAAATTCCTCGCCAAGATAGTGTTTACGAACATCGGCATTTTGACCTATTTCAGCACTGGTGCCACTGGCTAAAAGTTCACCGGACTTGATTACATAGGCTCTATCACATACATCTAAAGTTTCACGAACATTATGATCTGTAATAAGTACGCCAATACCGTAAGATACAAGCTGCTTGATAACTGTTTGTATATCCATGACAGCTATTGGGTCAACCCCGGCAAATGGCTCATCTAAAAGTAAAAATCTTGGTTTATTTACCAAAGCTCTGGCAATCTCCACACGACGACGCTCACCACCGCTAAGACTTACACCCTTACGGTAGCGAATCGGCTCAATATTAAACATATCTAAAAGCTCTAAAATTCTTTCCTCTTGCTCTTGCTTACTTTTTATGCTGACTTGCGCTGCTACAAGCAGGTTGTCCTCTACGCTTAAATCTTTAAATATAGAAGCTTCTTGGGGAAGATAACCGATACCTTTGCGAGCTCTTTTGTGCAGGGGCATGCCTGAAAGATTATCATCGTCAAAATAAACCTCTCCCCCGCTAGATTCAACAAGCCCGCAAATCATATAAAATGTAGTTGTTTTACCGGCTCCGTTTGGACCGAGAAGTCCTACAACTTCTCCGCTGTTAACTTCAAGGCTCATACCTTTTACTATTTCTAAATCTTTTATCTTTTTCTTTAAATCAACTGCCTTAAGCGTATGCATAATCTACCTCATATTGTCTAATATCATCTGAATTTTTTTCTATATTTATTATTAATGTTTTTATACCTGCTGAGTTCAATATTTCTACTAACTCATCATTGCCCCACTCTACAAAATGCAGCCCATCTTTGTCCAACTCCTCTAGCATACCTAAAGATACAAAATGATCTAGACCATGGTTATACATGTCATAATGAAACACTCTGTCACCATAACACTGCTGCAAAGAGAATGTTGGCGAAGTGACTTCATCATCGATACCTAAGTATTTTACAATCTCTTTGACAAAAGTCGTTTTTCCTGCTGCTAAATCTCCTTTTAAAACAATAACTCCACTAGCAAAATTTTCGCTTATATCCTTAGCTAAAGTAGAAAGTTCATTCAAACGAAGTTTATAAATTTTCATAATTTATTTGATATCTCAACTATTTTTTTAAGTTTCTCTTTGGCTTTTGAAGTTTTTATGGCTTCTCTTGCTATTTCAAGTCCATCTTGAATATCACGAGCCATGCCATCTACTATCAATGCACAAGCTGTATTTATGAGAACTACATCTCTTTGGGCATCCGTAGAGGTACAATCAAAAATATTATATAAAATTTTTGCATTCTCTTTTGCGTTTCCACCGATTATGGCCTTGAGAGGAGCTTTTTTTATGCCATATTCCTGAGGATCGATTTCAAACTCATGAACTATACCCTCGCGAAGCTGTGAAGCATAAGTAATATCGCTTATGCTTATCTCATCCATACACTCTTTTGAGCTTACAACTATGGTCGAGGTAGAACCATTTATTTTAAGAGCTTCAGCCATCTTGGGAACAAAGGCCTTATCAAAAACACCAAGAAGAGATTTTTGTACTCCTGCCGGATTTGTAAGTGGTCCCAAAATATTAAATATAGTTTTGCCTGGTATAGTTTTTCTAACAGGCATTATAAACTTCATTGCTGGATGATGATTTTGTGCAAACATAAATGTAAAACCAGACTCCTCTAGAAGTCTGGCACTGTTTTGTATGCTCAAATCTAGTCTAACACCTAGTTCTTCAAACATGTCAGCACTTCCAGATTTAGAAGTTACAGAACGACTTCCGTGCTTTGCAACGATACTGCCGCATGAAGCAACTAATATTGCAACAGTGGAGGATATATTAAAGCTTCCTATCTTATCTCCTCCTGTGCCGACAACATCAAGAGCTTTTAGTCTAAGTTCTTCAGAAATCGGAAGTCTAATCGCATTGCTGCGCATTACATCAGCTGCGGCGGCAATCGATTCTACTGAAGTATGTTCATCTAATTGCATACTCAGTAAAAACTCTCTCATCGTCTCATCATTCATTTCATGATTAAATAGTGAAGTAAACTGTTTTTTTGCTTCATTATAAGTCATACTATTTCCTTGATATACTGGTCTTGCATGGATTTTGGGGTAGATTTTGTAGTGGGTATTTGTATAACTTCGTATTTTTTTACTTCATTTAAATAGTTAATGGTTATTATACTTCCAACCTCAACATTTTTGCTGGCTTTTGCAACTACATCATTTATTAAAACGACATTATTACTTATCATATCTTGTGCTACTGATCGTCTTTTTGTTATATTTACCGCGTTTAAATATTTATCTATTCTCATTAGTACTCATATATTATATTTTTGTATATTGTAGAGTATTAAAACTGAAAAGAATGTAAGAGTTGGAACATTATTTGCATTATAAAATGCCTTAATGCAAAAGTGCTACTTTTTTATGAAGCAAAGCCACTTTTAAAACAATCCTTTTCTACGACTATTTTCTTTTGTTTCTCTTTTCTTTTTGTATCTTTTTCAACAAATATTTTTTTGCGGGTTTTTGGATCTAGTTCTGTGTAGTACATAACTGCAGAGTAAGTTCCAGGTGTTGGAGTAAAGACCTGTGCCTGTTCGGGATTCATCTGCAATTCATCAGTCGTAAAGCGTTTTAGCTCATGCATATCTTTCTCTTCGCAGCCAGGGTGTGCAGCTATAAGATAGTATGTTAAAAACTGGTTTTTACCCTCTTCTTTGTTTAGTTTGTCATACATCTTCTTAAAGTCAACAAGTGTCTCTTTGCCAGGTTTTCCCATTAACTCTAAAACATGTTGCTGCGTATGTTCCGGTGCTACTTTTAGTTGTCCTGAAATATGGTGTTGAACCATCTCTTTTAAGTATGAATAACCATGTTTTTTATCTGCAGTAATAAGGTCATATCTAACACCGGAAGCTATAAACGCTTTTCTAACACCCTCCACCTCTCTAACTTTTCTAAGCAAGTTTAAATTTCTACCATGATCAACATGCATAACTTTACATAAGCGCTCTGCATCTACACAGCGTATATCATCGCATGTTCCCTTTTTGAGTTTTTTATCGCACTCATATCCATACATGTTAGCAGTCGGTCCGCCTACATCAGAGATAATTCCTTTGTAGTCTTTATATTTATTAAACTCTTTTGCTTCTTCTAGTATATTACCCTCAGTGCGAGTTCGTATAGTTCTACCTTGATGAACACCAATAGCACAGAAATTACACTCACCCCAACAGCCATGATGAGTCATAATAGAAAACTTTATAGTCTCCAAACATTTAACTTTACCCATTTTTGCATAGTATGGGTGCAATTCTCTTGTAAAAGGAAGATTAGAGTTTGCATCCATCTCTTTCTCATCAAGATAGTCACATGGAGGATTTTGAATAAGATAACGATCATCAACTGGCTGACAAAGTCCGTTTGCGCTTATGGGGTCGTTATTGTCATAAAAGTCATCAAAGAGGTCTATATACTTCTCTTTATCATCTACGCACTCTTGATGTGATGGAAGCTGTATGAACTCATAATTTGGTTCTTTAGAGATATAACAGACACCGCGTATATCCCGATAGTCTCTCTTCTCGTCTAATGCACGAGTTACCTGTTCAAGCGCTATCTCACCCATGCCGTAGATAAGGATATCTGCTTTAGCATCAAATATTACAGGCTTCTTTAATCTATTTTGCCAATAATCATAGTGAGTCACTCTTCTCAAGCTTGCTTCTATTCCGCCAAGAACTAAAGGAACGGTATTTTTAAAATATCTTCTAATAAGATTACAGTAAACACTTAAAGCGCGGTCTGGTCTTTTGTCGTTTTTTCCACCTGGAGTATAATCATCGGTATTGCGGAATTTTTTAGTCGCTGTATAGTTTGAAACCATAGAATCAACGCTTCCCCCGCTAACGCCCCAGTAAAGACGAGGCTCTCCAAGCCTTTTTATATCAATGTCACTACTAATGTCAGGCTGTCCTATCATACCTACTCTGTAGCCCATTCTCTCAAGCATACGACCTACCATAGATACCCCGATAAACGGTGAATCTATATATGCATCTCCGCTTACTAAAATAACATCACACTGATCCCAACCTTTTGCGTCCATCTCCTCTTTTGTAGTAGGAAGAAAATCTTTAGCTGTAAATGTGACAGTATCTCTTTTTGGTTGCTTTTGTTTACTTCTTCTGCTCAAAATCTAGCCTTTTAATATTCCTATATATAATATTTTATATTTAATATGTATAATGATACTAAATGAAATTAAAATAAGAGATTATGTTTGCAATACCCATATAAAGATTTAGAAAACTTTACACTTCCTTCTCTGCTTGATCGCTCTATCAAACTATACAAAAATGAGCCTTTGAGTGCTATAGTTGGACAAACAGCAATGAGCTATGGTGAGTTTATGCAAAAAGTACAGCTAAGCATAGAGTTGCTTAGAGCCAATGGAATTTCAAAGGGTGATAAAGTAGTCCTTCTTAGTGAAAATATGCCAAACTGGGGAGCTGCATATTTTGGCGCTACATATTTCGGTGCCATTATAGTTCCTATTTTGACAGAATTTCATCCATCAGACATTAACTCAATTATAAAACATTCAGAAGCTAAAGCGGCTTTTGTGTCAGATAAAAATTTATCAGTTATTGAATCTTGCAAAGATACAGATATAAAACTGGTAATCAATTTAAATAAACTTGAAATAATTGAACACTTAAGTGACAATAGTTACATAAATCAAGAAAAAGACAAGCAGACAAAACTAAGCAAACCAGATGAAGATGATATGGCTGCAATTATATATACATCAGGAACCACCGAAAATTCTAAAGGTGTTATGCTCACTCATAAAAATCTTGTGACAAATGCCTTATCGTCATACTCTAAAGTAAAAGTTCTTCCATCTGATGTCTTTTTATCAATACTGCCTTTAGCGCATACATTTGAGTGTACAGTTGGCTTAATAATACCAATACTTCATGGTTCTAGCATCAACTATTTAGATAAATTACCGACACCCTCTGTCTTATTAGAAGCATTTAAAACTGTAAAGCCGACCATGATACTTACTGTTCCAATTATCATAGAAAAGATTTATAAAAAAAGAGTTTTAGAAAATATAAACAATTGTATTATAAGAAAAAATCTATATAAAATTTCATTTTTAAGAAAATTGATTAATCAATTTGCCGGTAAAAAAATAATTGAATCTTTTGGCGGCAGAATGAGATTTTTTGCTATTGGTGGGGCTCCCCTATCTCCTTATGTGGAAGAGTTTTTAATTGAAGCAAAATTTCCATATGTAGTTGGATATGGGACAACAGAAACATCTCCCCTTATTGCTGCTGCTACTCTTGGACAAAAGCCAAGATTTAAATCTACCGGAACTGCTATGGCAGGCGTTGAATTAAAAATCAGAAATAAAGACCCAAAAACCGGTGAAGGTGAAATATGCGTAAAATCACCAAGTATTATGATTGGATATTATAAAGATCAAGAAAAAACAGATGAGGTTATGGAAGATGGATGGTTTTTAACCGGAGATTTAGGCTATATAGATAAAGACGGTTTTCTTTTTATAAATGGTAGAAGCAAAAATCTTATACTCGGTTCTAGCGGAGAAAATATTTATCCCGAACAGATTGAATCAATAATAAATAAAAATGCTGCTGTTTTAGACTCATTGGTTATGCAAAAAAATAATAAACTGGTTGCTATGATTTGTTTAGATTATGAGACTTTCGATATAAACAAAGTAAAAAATATAGATGATTTTTTAGAAAAAATGAGACAAGATGTCAATTCGCAACTCTCATCATTTTCTAAAATAACTAAATTTATAGAACAAAAAGAACCTTTCATTAAAACTCCGACAAAAAAGATAAAAAGATATCTTTATGCAAATAAATAAAAGAGAAATTATTTTTAGTCAATATATTATCCGATAAACAAGGAGAGTTATGAGTAATATTGAAAAGATACTTCATGAAAATGAGTCTATTTTGGCAAAAGCTGAAATATCAAAAACCTTTTACAACGGCATAGTATCGCTTTACGCTCTTGGCGCATTACTTCTTTTTATCGGTTACGAATATGAGATAGGCGTAATTGGAATCGTATTGATTATTCGAACATTTTATGTTCATCTACAAGAAATTAAAGAAAAAGAATCATACAACTGTCTGCTTACACAAAATCGTCTAATTATTTTGAAAGGGTATAAAAAAAAGGAGATTTTTCCGATTAATCTCCAAGAGATAAGAACTATCTATATTAAACCAATAAATAAATATTTAAATAAAATTTTAGATGTAGGGACTCTAGAAGTTATAACTACAAGCGGCGGCAGATATATAATAAGTAATATTAAAAAACCATATGAATATCATAGGTCAATCATTGGAGATATAGTAGATGCTACACATTACTCCAATAAATAGTATGATATTAAAACTGTGCTTGAAGAAAAGGTATAACCTGCTTTTTACGACTCAACACTCCGTCAAGCCAAACTTGAGAGTTTTCTAGTTTGCATTTAAATGCTGTCTCAATTTTACTCTCATCGTCACTAACTACTAAAAGTTGAGAACCCTCTTTCATAATATCTGTTAAAAGTATCAATACTGAGTGTAAACCACCCTCCTCTTTTAACTTTTTCATATCTTTAAATAAATCATATTTTATATCATCAAATACGCTTAAATCAACAACCTCAAGCTGTCCTACTCCAAGTTTATCACTGCCCATTTCAAACTCTTTATAATCACGAGTGTTTAGTTCACGAGCAGTTGCACCAGCTACTGCTGATTTTACTATAAACATCTCCATGCCAAGTGCTTTATAGTCTTCTACTCCAGCTATCTTTGCCAATTCCTTAACAGCTTTAGTGTCAATTTTAGTACATGTAGGCGATTTAAAGATTACAGTATCACTTAAAATTGCACATAGCATCATTCCTGCTATATTTTTAGGGATCTCTACACCATGATAATCATACATCTCTTTTATGATAGTATTTGTACATCCTATAGGACGAATCCAACACTCCAGAGGTGTGTCTGTAGTCAAATCGCCAAGCTTATGATGGTCCACTATACCAAGAATAGTCGCCTCCATAATATCTTTTGGAGCTTGGGCTTTATCTGAAAAATCTACAATATATACACTCTCGCCAGCAACAGAAGTTTTAAGTTCAGGCAGCTCTCCATCAAATTTATTTAAGATAAATTGTGTCTCAGCAGAAATATCGCCTTGACGAGTCGGGATACAATCTTCGCCTAACTGATTTTTAAGATATGAAAGAGAAATAGCCCCTATAATCGAATCCGAATCAGGGTTTGTATGTCCAAAAATATATGTTGACATGTTAAAAGCCTTTAATTTTTTTCGTAATTATACTGTAGTTTTATTATAAATATTTCATTCAGATAACTTAATATAATTCTAAAGTAAAAGTTTAACAAAGATGATATAATTTATTCGAGGAAAGAATAATGAATATAGATGTTGCTAATGTAATTTTTTATCATAGTCTGATAATATTTGGTGAGCTTGTAGTACTCTTGGTCCTAATGCATATGCTTTATAAAAGACGCTCACCTTCAAATATTATAGCATGGCTCTTATTTATAGTGCTAATCCCATATATTGCCGTTATTTTCTACTTTATATTTGGCTCTAGAAAGCGTAAAAACAGATATAAAAAAGAAAATATCAAGCTCCAAGAAAACACACATGTACACTCTCAAATCAATCCTTTAAATGAAGTTTTAAGAAATTATGGAATTCCAGATGCCACTTTGAACGAAAAATTTGAACTATTTAGTGATCCGATATCTGCATATAAAGAGCTTATCTCTTGTATTGAAAATGCTAAAACATCTATATTTATAAGCACCTATGTTTTTAATTATGACGATACTACTAAAAAGATTATAGATGCCATGATTAAAAAAGCTAAAGATGGTGTTGAGATAAAAATACTTATTGATTCATTGGGTTCTATAGAATTGTATTTATTTCAAAACAGGATAAAAGAGTTGAGAGATGCCGGTGCAAAAATAGAGTTCTTTATGCCAATCTTTCGCATGCCTTTTAGAAACTATATAAACCTTAGAAATCATAGAAAAATATTTATTTTTGATAACATAAAAGTTTTAAGCGGAGGTATGAATATATCAGATGACTACTTTGGTGAAACAGCTGATAAAACAAGATGGGAGGATATGCTTTTTTTAGTCGAGGGTGCATCTGCAGAGCAGTATTTTGACATTTTTGCATCCGATTGGCTTTATGCTTCTGAGGAGCAATTAATGTTTTCTTGTGACGCTAAAGCTAACAATACCGGAGATACTTTTGTTCAAGTCGTGCCATCAGGACCCGATATAAGTAACGACGCTCTTTATGAAACACTTCTTAGTGCCATCTACAGCGCTAAAGAACGGATATGGATAGTAACTCCCTACTTCGTACCCGACAAGTCTATAATTCAAGCGCTTGTAATCGCTAAACACAAAGGCTTGGATATAAAGCTAATTACACCAAAAAAGACAAATCACCGTATAGTAAATCTAGTAAGAGCTTCTTATATGAGAGAGCTTAAAGAAGTTGGCATTGAAGTTTCTCGATATAACGGTGCAATGCTACATGCAAAAGCCATACTGTTTGATAACTCAACAACAATGCTAGGAAGTGTAAACCTTGACAATAGAAGTCTGTTTTTAAATTATGAAGTAGCTACATTTGTATACTCTGATAAAGTCACACAAGATATTCAACTCTGGATGCAAAGATTATTATCAAATTCATCGATTGGCACCCAAGAAGTCTCTACAATAAAAAGAATTTTAGAAAATTTAATGAGAGTAATGGCTCCTCAGCTGTAACTATTCACAATGGACATGAAATGCTAAAACCATCTAAAAGTATTAAATCATTAAAACATCAAGACTACAATCCAGGTAGTAAGTTTACTATTTTGTGCTGGAACAGTGCTAAGTTAACACTAAAAAACCCCTACAAAGAGCTGCTTAAATCGCTTATTGTAGATGAAAATATAGATATTTTACTGCTGCAAGAAGTTAAAAAAAGTCTAAAAACAGAATTAGATATTTCAGATTACTCATATATTTTATCTCCAAATATTCAAACCAAAAGACATGTTTTTGGTGTTTTGAGCGCATTTAAAATATCTTGCGAAGATGATTTTTCACTTCTTACAAAAAAAAGAGAATTAAGTTATGCCACCCATAAAGTAACCCTTATCACAAAACACAATCTATCTAAAGACAAACAGATGCTCGTAGTAAATCTACATGCTATAAATTTTGTAAAAAACAGTGACTTTTTTAATGAGCTAAATAGTATAAAAACTATTATTAAACTGCACAAAGGCCCAGTAATATTTGCAGGTGACTTTAACACATGGAATGTAAAAAGAGTAAACTTTTTAAAAGAGTTTACTCATGACTTATCTCTAAAAAAAGTAGATTTTTCCGAAGATAAGCATGTAAAAAAAGTATTTTCAAACTCTTTAGACTATATCTTCTACAGAGAGCTGAAATTAACATACTCAAAGGTAATTGATACTAAAAAAATATCTGACCATAATCCAATTATTGCCAATTTTGAGCTTTTGTAACAACTATCTTATAAATTCAACCACTTCATTATACTCAAGTCTCAGCTGGGATGACTGTTCGTTGATTCTATAGCCAAGAGGAAGGACTAGCGACAATTGATATTTATTAATATCAAGACCTAGTATTTCTTCTACTTTCTCTTTCTCAAAACCTTCTATTGGGCAACTGTCAATGCCTATCACGGCAGCGGCAGTCATCATGTTTGCGGCAGCTATATATGTCTGCTTGGAAGTCCATGCATAAATGTTTTTAGCAGAACTTAGAGTCTCTTTTAAATGATCTGAGTAGAGTTTCATATAAAAATCAAGCTGTTCTTGTGGCATCTCTCGTCTTGTAAATCTCTTCTTAGGTATAGTAGATTCAACTTTAACAGACTCTATAGCGGCCAATACAACGACCAAGTGAGAGCATGATGTAATTTGTACTTGGTTCCAACAAGCTGGTCTAATTTTTGCCTTTAGTTCTTCATTTGTAATAACTAAAAACTTCCAAGGCTCCATGCCAAATGATGAAGGTGATTTACGCCCTGCTTCTAAAATATACTTAATGTTCTCATCTGAGATTTTTTTATTTTCATCAAAAACTTTACACGCATGCCTAAAATCCATTGCCTGCATAAACTCTTTTTTCATGCTCGTCTCCTTAGAAATGTAATTTATTTAGTTAATTTCTCAACTTGAGCTACTTTATCGCCGTCTCTTATTATTTTTATACGATCACCGGCAAAAAAACGATTTCCCTTAAGCACGATAACAACCTCTTCTTTGTTGTCCAGTTCAACACTCAGTTCTTCTCCGTTTGCTTTTCCTAGTTCAGCTCCAACATAGTGTCCACCCAGACCACCGCCGAGCATTGCTAAAATTTTACCTCTATTGCTACCGATCATTGAACCAAGTACTGCACCGACCAGTGTTCCAACAAACTTGCCTGAGCCGTCATCTGTTATAACAATCGGTCTAGATTTTGTAACTGTACCGATTTCATATTTTTTTATCTGTTTATAATTCTGACCATCATATTCCGGTCCTACATTTGTAGAACAACCACTAAATATCAGCAAGCTCGCTGCCAATAAAGATATTATATATTTCATTATATTCATCCTTTTATTTATGTAAAGCTAACTCTTTTTTCAAGTACTCACCGGTATAACTACCGGTTTTTTTATACTCTTTTGCTAGCTTTTCTGGTGAGCCTTCAGCTATTATCAGACCACCGCCAGAACCGCCTTCTGGTCCCATGTCTATAACATAATCAGCGTTCTTAATCATATCTAAATTATGCTCAATAATCAAAACACTGTTTCCAAGTTCTACAAACTGATGCAAAACATTTGTAAGCCTGTCAACATCTGCAAAGTGAAGCCCTGTAGTAGGTTCATCTAAAATATAAAGAGTTTTTCCGGTATCTTTACGGCTTAATTCTTTGCTTAATTTTATCCTTTGAGCTTCACCACCTGAGAGCGTAACAGCATTTTGACCCAAAGTAATATAGCCAAGTCCAACATCTACAAGTGTCTTCATTTTTTGATGTATTTTAGGAATAGGTTTAAAAAACTCAAAAGCTTCATCTACACTCATTTTTAGCACATCAGATATAGTTTTTCCTTTGTAAAATACCTCTAGAGTCTGCTGGTTATATCTTGTACCGTTACATGTATCACACTTAACTAAAATATCTGGCAAAAAGTGCATCTCTATCTTGATCTGCCCTTCACCCTGACATTTCTCACATCTGCCGCCTTTAACATTAAAGCTGAATCTCGAAGTTGTATAACCTCTTATTTGCGACTCTTTTGTCTTAGAAAACAGATCTCTTATCTCATCCATTACACCGGTATAAGTAGCCGGATTACTTCTAGGAGTTCTGCCTATTGGGCTTTGGTCAAGATATATAACTTTATCTACATGTTGAAGTCCGGTTATCTCAACACCGGCAACTTTATTTACTTTTCTTGCATGATTTAAAAGCTCTCTTGCTGTAGGAAGCAGAGTCTGAAGCATAAGTGAACTTTTACCGCTGCCGCTTACACCTGTGATACACACAAAGTTGTTAAGCGGGATTTTAGCGCTTAGATTTTCAATATTGTTAATAGTAACATTTTTGATTTCTATATATTTATCTTGTTTTCGTCTGTAAAAATACTCTATCTTTTTTCTGCCATAAAGATAATCAGCTGTGAGTGTTTTTGCTTTTTTTAGTTTATCTAAAGTGCCGCTAAACACAACCTCTCCACCAAATTTTCCAGCTCCGCTACCGATATCAACTATAAAATCAGCATTTTCTATTGTCTCTTTGTCGTGTTCTACGACGATAACGCTGTTGCCTTTTTCTTGTAAACTTCTAAGGGTTCTGATAAGCTTCAAAGTATCTCTTTCGTGTAGACCGATACTTGGCTCATCTAAAACATATAAAACACCCGTCAACCCACTACCTATTTGTGAAGCAATTCTGATTCTTTGAGCCTCGCCACCACTAATACTTCTAGCATCTCTTCCAAGTGTAATATAACCAAGTCCAACATCAAATAAAAAATATAATCTTTCTCTAATTTCATTTAAAATAGGAGCTGCAATCTGTGTATCTTGTGAATCCATATAAGAAAAATGACTTTCGTTTTTAAACCACTCATATGTCTTTCCTATGGGCATATCTAAAAGCTCTGCTATGCCTTTATCTGCAACCCTAACTGCAAGAGATTCTCTTTTTAGTCTATGTGAGTCACAGACATTACAAACTTTTTCGCTCATATAATCTGCTAACTCTTTTTCATCTTTGAACATGTCATATGCTATTTTAATTATTCCGGGCCAGATTCTTTTAACTTCATGGTTTTTCCATATAAAAGAAACTTCATCAATACCGGCATGTAAAATAGCTTTTTTCTGATACTCCGGCAATTCTGAGTAAGGGATAGTTATATCTATGTCATTTGCAGCACAAAATCCTTTTAAAAAGGTAAAGTAGTAGCCTTTATTGAAGCCATAAACTATCTTTACCGCCCCATTCTCTACGCTTAAATCACGATCTATTATCTTATCTTGATCGAGTGCATAACGAAGTCCTAAACCATCACATTCGCTACAAGCACCTTTGGGTGAGTTAAATGAAAAAGATAATGGCTCCAATGGATCAAAACTTATCTTACAGTCAAAACAAGCATTATGCTCACTGTAGTGTATCTGATGCTCTTTAAGTCCAAGCTCTTTATGGTTCAAAATATCTATCTCAAGTTCACCGTAACTCTCTTTTAAAGCTTTTTCAACATCAGCTGCAATTCGCTCTTTATTTTCAGCTTTTACCACAACTCTATCTATGACAACTTTAATAGTATGCTTTTTAGTTTTTGACAACTCTATCTCATCATCTAATCTAACCATTACACCGTCTATCATAGCTCTTACATAGCCTTTATGCACAAGCGACTCTAACATGTCAGCGTATGAGCCTTTTTTCTCACGAACAAGAGGAGCTAAAAGAACTAGCTTCGCACCCTCTGGAAGTTTTGCAACTTCACCGATAATATCCGAAGCGCTCATTTGTGAGATGACTTTTTTACAATTGTGGCAATGCTGTACGCCTACTCTTGCATACAAAAGTCTAAAGTAATCATATATTTCTGTAATTGTTCCAACGGTAGAACGAGGGTTTTTACTTGTGGTTTTTTGGTCTATTGCAATGGCTGGTGTAAGACCTTCTATTTTATCAACATCTGGTTTTCCAACACGGTCTAAAAACTGTCTGGCGTAGGATGATAAAGACTCCATATATCTTCTTTGACCCTCTGCATAAAGAGTATCAAAAGCAAGTGTTGATTTACCGCTGCCGCTAAGACCGGTAAAAACTACTAACTCGTTTTTTGGAATTGTTAAATTTATATTTTTTAAGTTATTTTCTCTTGCACCGGTTATTTTAATCACATCTTTTTTCATTTATACAAATATCCTATTTATTAAATATACGACTATTAGAAGATAAAAACCCGCTAACAGCCTTTTTTGTAATACGCTATCTACTCTATCTTTTAAAACTATTCCAATATAAACACCAAGTAGTGATGCCAAACCTATGATAATTCCACTCTCAAAATCTATATGTCGACTTAGCGAGTGAGAAATCAAACCTGAAATAGATGAAAAGACTACAAAAAATAATCCTGCCGATATGGCCTTGTTAAGCTCCACATGTAAAAAACTAACCAATACCGGAACAAGCAAAATACCTCCGCCGACACCTATTGTCATACTTATAGCACCTATGAGTAAACCAATAATAAAAAGAGCAACTCTATTTACATCTTTTTGCGGTTTGTTTTTATGTGTCTTAAAAAACATTCTCAAAAGAGCAAATAGTGCAAAAGCTAAAAATATACTCTCAAGTAGCCTGTCATCAAAACTTGATGTTAAAAAACCGCTAAATATTGCTCCAATAAAACCACCTGCTCCTATGATCATCACCATAGAAATGTCAAGCGTGCCTTTTTTATTGTTTAGATAGCTTCCATAAATAGAACTAAAAACCATTTGAACAACTGATATCCCTATAGCAGCCTTAGTCTCATAACCTAAAAGTAGCAGCAGCGGAATTAAAATAGTCCCGCCCCCAATACCAAAGAAGCCTGAGAGTGCACCAACACCAATGCCTAGAAAAATCAATTCTGTCATATCTTAAACTTTTTTCGAATTATACTCAATATACACTTTAGAGTAGTTTTATATAGCATCACAAATCATTGTTTAATTTTACTTTGAGATTCATTCAAGTATAATAATTGCAATTAAGGGTTTAAATCATGCTAAAAACAATAATAGAAGCTTCACAAAATTTTTGTATTCATCAAATTAGAGTTCCTCACGAGATACACGAAAACATTTCCCAAATGAGAACACTTATTGCTTACATAGACATAGAGACCCGTGATAAAAAGTCCCATAGAGTCTATTTGTGCGCATCGCCTAGTTTTGCACAAAGAATTTCAACACTCTACCTTGAAGAAGATGAGAGCGACGAAGAGACACTAATAGACATGATGCTTGAAACAGCTAATCAAATTGTTGGAAGTGCTAAAGTTATTGCAGAAGTATCAAATGAGAACCCTTTTGTTATTTGCACGCCTCACTTTGAAAAAATAGACAAGTTTGATTTTGATTATGATCAAGCCAAGGTTGTTAAAATAGAAAATGATGAAATGATTATAGCAATCAAGGAACTAAGTTGAAAGAAAATAAACGCAAACATAAGTTTGGAGCACCTAGTCCACTATATGACCAAGATACTGAATTATCATGGATGGACTACTCGGGATTACTAGATATGGAAGTTGAATTTATATCCGATTTAGGTGAGACTGAGCTTTCTGTAGCTGAAATATTAAAACTTACGAAAGGCTCGATTATTGACCTCAAAAAACCTGCCGGAGAGAGTGTTGAGTCATATGTTAATGGTCGTATTTTAGGCAAAGGTGAGGTTATGGTTTATGAAAAAAATCTTGCTATTCGTATAAATGAAATTTTAGATTCTAATGCAGTTTTATACCACCTTTCCAAAGAGAGATTATGATTAAATATCTGTTATTATTTTTACTTCCATTTTCTCTGTACGCTTCTAAAATCCTAAGTTACAATATTTACGACAGAACAGATAGAGTGGATATCATGATAACTTTTGATACACCCTATGATGGTGTAATAAAACAAAGCGTTAGCGAATCAACAATTACCATAAAGCTTGAAGATGCGACTATAGAATCTGCAAAAATAAAGCAACTATCCTCAAAGTACATAAAATCATTAAGTATATCGCCTATGTCCGGACACACAAAAATAATCGCACTTGTTCCGCCGTCTGTTGGTCTGCAAGCTTCAAAAACATCTGATTCCTATGGTCTAAGACTAAGGTTTGCAAACAAAACAGTAAAACAAGCAGCTCCGGTATCAAATAAACAAACTAATTCAGAACCACTCAGTTTACTTCCAACAAAAAAAAGTGATGACATAGCTCAAAGCTACTACATAGTAATAACTATACTTATCATAGGCATAATCTTGCTGTTTTTTATTAAGAAAAAAGTTACTCCAAAACAAAATAGCAAGGAGCCAGCCTCTTGGTTATTTAAAGAGAATGCAAATGCTCCAAAGGAAGTTGTTGCGCAGGCAAAGACAGAGAATGCAAATGTAAGTATAAGATTTCAAAAATCTATTAACAATGAAAACAGTGTTGTAATGCTTGATTTTGGTGAACAGAGCTATCTTGTACTTATGGGCAAAAGCAATATACTGCTTGATAAGTTTACAGATGATAGACCTGTGACACAAGATGATTTTGACACAATTTTACAAAGCAGACATAAAGAACTAAATGACTTTCTTCAAGATAAGAAAGAAAACAACAAGGAGCCGCTGCAAGCATATAAAGAGAGAGCCGCTTCTATCGCTTATGAAGATTAGTTATCTCTTTCAAATCTCTCTCTTAAAAGCTTTTTAATCAGTTTAATTTGCGAGTTATTTAATTTATAGCTATCATTCATCATTTTATCAATATGATAAACTTCTGTCACAGTAATACCGTAAGGATCTTTTTTCTCTTTTGTTATTTTATCATCGTCATAAGAGTATAAAAGTAAATTCTTACGAGTTAATTGCAAATAGTAAGTAACTACAATCTCATCTGAATGCTTCTTCTCAATAGCAACTATAACCCTATGCTCATCATTGTATTTGCTATCTATACCTAATTCTTCTCTGACTTCTCCAACACTTATGTAGCCAACATAAAACTTATTATACAAGTCAATAAATCTCTGAGTTTTTTCACTCATTAAGAAATTCATATCCAATATATGTTTGTTATGCTTTCTAAGTGTTTTGGTTATCCAAGACATTGTATTGTAATATCTAAAAGGATAGTTTTTAAGGGTATGAGCTTCCACCATTTTATCTGAATGAACTTTTTGTTTTGAAAGAAGCTTTTTTTGATTTTCAACTGTTATGTAGTCAAGAACATTCTTTGCTGAAAACTCATCTGTAAGCCATACTTTACAGTAATCTGGAAACTGCTTAATACCCGTAGCGCCTTCGTTTAAAATGATTAAAGATTTAATCTTATAGTCTGGAAATATAATCTCTAAAAGGGCTTTTTTCTTTCTAAGTCTTTTTCTAAGTTTAAGCACAGACTTAACTAGAGTCATCTCTACAAAGTATAACTCTTTGTCTTTTGTGACGAGCATAGCGTCAAATTCACTAATTTCTCTACTTTTTGTTCTGTAAACGATTTGCTGTTTTTCACTGATTGAGAGTGTATTTGCATAAGCTTTAAATTTATTTTGATGATAACCTTTTAGAACAAACTTCTCTACATCATCATTCTCTGCGGCATATCTTAAAAGTTTTTCATACACAAAGTTTTCAAACACTTCACCCTCAAAAGAGCGATACGAGCTCAAAAACAACGGATCATCTCTATCTACACCCTTGTTTATTAAAGAGAGCAGATGCTTAACATTGTAGTCATAGTGAAGAAGATTGTCTCCTATATCACTATAATCAAGAGTTTTAATAGATTTGCTTATTTCTAACAAATTATCTCACTATTAATAAAAAAGTCATCTATTACAGCGCGATACTCTTGTATATCAGATATACTATTTACGCTGTTTCTAAGTGCTGATGCACCTCTATAACCTTTAGAGTAAGTATGAGTATGTTTTCTAAACATAGCAACGCCGTATTGGCCATAAAACTCTATCATCTTGTCAAAGTGCTCTATGATTATATCATGCTTGAGATTTTTGTCAATATCTTTGGTTCCCGTTCGAAGCTGATGAAAAATCCATGGAGCTCCAACTGCACCACGACCTATCATAACTCCATCAGCTTTAGTGTGCTCTAAAACCCACTTTGCTTTGTCGTAAGAGTCTATATCACCATTTGCAATCACCGGTATATTAACAGCTTCTTTTATCTCGGCAATTGCATCGTAATCAACAGCGGCCTTAAACTTTCCGGCACGAGTTCTTCCATGGACAGCTATAAAATCAGCGCCGCTATCTTCGACTATTTTTGCTATTTCAATATGATTTTTTTTCTCAAAGCCAAGTCTGATTTTTACACTGGTTAAGCTTTTGTTAGAAGTCTCTTTGATTGTTTTAATAATTTCACCCATAAGAGGCAAGTTTAAAAGTAGAGAACTTCCACTTCCATGACCTACAACTTTTGGGACAGGACAACCACAGTTCAAGTCAATAATATCGATGCCCTCATGCTCATTTAAAACTTCAACCGCTCTTTTAGCCATCTCAACTTCAGAAGCTGAAATTTGAACAGAGTAAGGATCTTCATTGGGAGATTTTTCTAACATATGTAGAGTCTTAGCAGAGCCGTGTGCAAGAGCATTTGAGCTTAACATCTCACTTACAGTAAGGTCTGCTCCAAATTTTTTAACTACACTTCTAAAAGGAAGGTCGGTAAAACCCGCAAGAGGTGCTAAAACATATAAAGGTTTATCAAATGATAATTTTTTCAACATTTTAGCGTTATATGGTTAGATAAAAAGGTTAATATCAAAATGCTTGCCGCATTCTCTTAGTGAGCTGTATGCTTTAAATTGTATATACTCATTATCTTGAGAATTATCTAATATCTCTTTTGTAGGAGCCAGCATCTCTAAATCAAATAAAGTAAACAAGTATGCTTCTACAATATTTTCATTTTGATTACTCAATGTCTCAAAAAGTTTAATTCTTTGCTCAGGTATCATACCTTTTGAAAGTTTCTGAGATGCTTCTATGTAATCGCTAGAACTTAAATCTAACTCATTAAACAGAGATATCAAGGCATCATTTGATACTTCTAAAGTATTTTTTTCTGCATTGACTCTTGAGAGTATCTCAAAAAGAGCATCTTTTGTTAAATATTTTTTATATTTTTCTATTGCATTTAAAGGTGCTTCTTTAACAAAATCTACATAAACATCTTTACATAGGCTCTCATCATATTTATTAGAGTGGCTTATTATATCTTCGGCAGTTAAATCACCTTTTTTATAACGATTTCTCTCATTTTGAATGGCTAATTGATTAAACGAAGGAAGAGAATATTTTTTAAGATCAACAACTTCTCCCTCTCTAACCTTATTTATAAGTTCAAGCACTTCACTTATTTTTTTATTGTTTATATCTGCATCAAACTCTCCAACCGGAAAAATAGTTGCATTATCAACTAAAGCACCCAAGAGTTTATATCTGTCAGTTTTAAAAGTATGTGAACGATTTTCTTTGCCTAGATAAGCATCTACCATTGAATCAACTATTTTTTCATAGTCTTTTTCGTATTTACGAAGTTTTAGGCTACCAAGAAATGAATAAAATGACATATGAATAACGCTAGCAGCATAAAGTAAGATTAATGGTAAAACTACCCACATTGCAATAGACAACGATGGTAAAGCTATACCAAACAATTCAATACTGATACTTTCTTGTGTTACAAAAGCATAAACATACCAACCAATTAATACAATTAATGCCAATGCTGCTATTGTATATCTCTTTATATGCATTTTTTACTCCTTAGCTAGATTTTTCAACAATCTCTCTACAGTCTATGCAGTATATCGCATGTGGCTTAACTTTAAGTCTCTGAAAACCTATCGGGTCTTCACACATTTCACATATACCATAATCACCGGCAGAAATTTTCCCTAATGTTACATTAATCTCTCTTAACTCTTGCTCTTGTTGTTGAACAATTGCACTTTCAACCATTGAACTATTGTCTACAGAGGCGTGATCACCCTCATCGTTTAACTCCAATGAACTCAACTGCATCAGTTCTTCATTTACGCCTGAAATATTTTTTACGATTTGTTGTTGTCTACTTTCTAAAATCTCTTTAAAGTATTTTAACTCGCTGTCTTGCACTTATATTCCTTATTTATGATATGGGTGGTTACTTAGTATTGAAAAGCCTCTATAAATCTGCTCAAGCAAAACAGCTTTTGCAATTTTATGACTCATAGTGATATTTCCCAAACTTATAACAACATCACTTTTTTTTAAAAAGTTATCTTCGAAGCCATAGGCTCCACCAATATAAAATTTAACCGCAATTTTACCATCTAAAAGCTTACTAAACTCATAACTATCAATTAATTTTCCCTCAGGATGTAAAGCAACCGAAAAACCACTTGATATATATGGTGTTAAAAGCTTTGTATACACCTGCTTTGAGGCTTCAGGTGAGATAGTGTGTGCTTTTGTTACATCTTTATTAAAAAGTTCAATATCTTGAACTTTTGCGAAGCGAGATATCATTTTTGTTAACTCTTTATAGAGAGGATCATAAGTTGATCGTTCTTTTTTTGCAATTGAGACTATGTCTATATTCACTTAATGAGTCCGCTTCCAACAACATGATATCTTACATGTAAAAATTCATCATCTGTTTTTACACCACCAATGGCAGCAACAAAATGTTTTGATTTAGAAGCTATATCATCTAGCTTATTTCCAAGAATAGCTGTGATATCATTTTTGGTATTTGTATTACGAAGTGCGCCTAAACCTATGTAATTCAAATCCATTTCATTAGCCTGAAGCACTTCTTCTTCATTATGCGTTGAAATACCTAATATTTTGTCTTTTTTTATAACACTTCTTAAGATTTTAACAGCTTTAAATACATCTTCATCAATCTTTTTTAAATCCTCTTGACCAACATGTACTCCATCACAAAATTCTATAAGTTCGTAAGCATCATTAACTATTAAAAATCCGTTAAATATTTTTCTGATTTTGATTAGCTGGTGTTTTATAAATGCAATATCAGCATTTTTATTGCGGTATTGAATAATCTCTGCATTGTGGCCCTTTGCTATCTCTATAAACTCTTCTAGAGAGAGACCCCTGCTATCTAAGAGGTCTTGGTCACAAAGTGCATATAGTCGCATTACGCAACTTTTAGAAGGGTTAGAAGGTCTGAAAGTGTATTTTTTAAATCACTTCTATTTACAATCATATCAATAGAACCTTTTTCAAGTAAAAACTCTGCTCTTTGAAAACCATCAGGAAGAGCTGAGCCAATCGTTTGTTCAATAACTCTTGCGCCTGCAAAACCGACAAGCGCACCAGGCTCAGCTATGATGATATCGCCCAATGTTGCGAATGAAGCACTTACACCACCCATTGTAGGATCAGTTAAAACTGAAATATATGGAAGATTTGCTTTTGCAAGTTTTGCTAAGGCAGCAGATGTTTTACTCATTTGAAGCAGAGAAAAAGTACTCTCTTGCATTCTTGCTCCACCGCTGGCACTAAGAATAACTACACCCAGTTTTTTCTCTATGGCACGCTCAACTGCACGAACAATTTTTTCACCTTCTACAGAACCCAAAGAGCCACCCATAAATGCGAAGTCAAATATAACAACTTGTGCAGAGACTCCGTTCATTTGCATCTCACCGCTAACTACCGATGAAGTTTTGCCGGTTTTTGCAGTAGCGTCTTCTATTCTTTGTTTGTAAGACTTACTATCAAAAAAGTTTAGAGGATCAACAGGTTTCATACTAGCGTCATACTCTACAAATGTACCTTCATCAGCCAGAAGTTCAATGCGCTCTTTTACACCTATTCTAATATGATATCCACACTTTGGACATACATGTTTTTGATTTTCTACTTCTTTATAGTACATTAAAGATTGGCAAGATTTACACTTGACCCAGTGAGATGATGCTTCATTGACTGCTGGTTGTTTTTTTGTTATGTTTCTAGAAAAAATGCTTAAGAGGTTCAAAGATTATCCTTTTATTATTATATATGTGGCGCGAATTATATCTAATTTATACTTATTTTATAGAATTATGTCAAAGGAAGGATTAGTTTTTAGTTTTCACTTAGGAAGTGAAAACTAAATTTATTTTACTATTTAAGTAGAGATTTACTTATGCTTCTTGCGGCTTCTCTACCGTCAAATGCAGCCGTAACAACTAAATCAGCACCTCTATAGCAATCACCTCCGGCATAAATACCGGCTGTTGTAGTTTCATGAGTTTCTTCATTAATTATAATCTCACCCCACTTATTTGTTTCAATACCATTTTCATGTAAAAATGAAGGAACTTCCGGATTAAAACCTAAAGACATGATAACAACATCAGCATTTACTCTAAATTCGCTGCCTTTTACCTCCTCCATTTTTTGACGGCCGCTCTCATCCTTTGCTCCAAGGTTAGTTTTGATAACTTCAACTCCAACAGCTTTGCCTTCATCATTTAAAATAATCTCTTTAGGTGATACAAAAAAAGTAAAATCTACACCCTCTTCCATGGCATTTTTATACTCTTTTTGACTTCCAGGCATATTATGAGCATCACGACGATAAAGACATGTAACACTTCTTGCACCCTCTCTTTTTGCAGTTCTAAGACAATCCATTGCTGTATCACCACCACCGATTACAACTACATTTTTATCTTTAAAATCAAACTTTTTATCATATGCAGTTTTAAAGTTTTTTCTTTGAATTGCTGTTAAATAATCCATAGCAGCATAAACATTAGAAGCTTTTTCACCTGATAATGAAGCACTTTTAGCCTTTGTTGCACCAACACCGATAAATATTGCATCATGAGAGTTTGCTATATCTTCAAATGCAATATCTTTTCCAACTTCACAGTTAAGAACAAGCTCCAAGCCTGCTTCTTGAAGCAGTTTAACACGACGCTCAACTATTTTTTTATCTAGTTTAAAATTTGGAATACCGTATGTTAAAAGTCCACCTGCTCTATCGCTTCTTTCATACATTGTTACCGCTATTCCAGAACGAAGCAAGTAAGTTGCAGCAGATAAACCTGCAGGACCGCTACCTATAATAGCTACTTTTTTGTCAGTTGTAATTCCGGGAAAATCCGGCTTATATCCAGCTTTAAATCCAGCTTCAGTAATATGAGTCTCTACGGAGCCAATTGTTATAGCACCGTGACCGTCATTTAAGGTACAATCACCCTCACAAAGTCTATCGTGAGGACAGACTCTGCCCATTACCTCAGGAAAAGGAGAAGGCTCATTTGAGAGTTTAAATGCAAATTCCAAATCTTTTTCACTTACAGCTTTTAGCCACTGAGGAACATAGTTATGGAGTGGGCACTTATTTAAACAAAATGGATCTCCGCACTGAATACATCTCTCTGCTTGAGTTGCTGCCTCGTTGCTATCAAAAACTTCGTAAATCTCGTCAAAATCTTTTGTTCTCTCTACTACTAACCTTTTTTTAGCTTCTACTCTATCAATTGTTAAATATTCTCTCATAATTAATCTCCGATCTCTAAATTCATAGGAAGTTTTGTTAGGTTTTTAGGTTTTACCAGCCAGAAATTTCTAACTTCTACTCTAAAATTATCAAGCAACTCTTTTGCTTTTTTACTTCCAGTTTCAATTAAATAGTCTTTTAAGAGTTTTTTCAGATAATGTCTAGCCTCATCACCCTCATCTGTATCTATACGAACAGGCTCAACTAACTCACGATTAACATTTTCAATAAAAGTATGATCACTGTCATATACAAAACTGATACCGCCTGTCATACCTGCACCAAAGTTAATACCGGTACGACCAAGTATTACAACAACACCGCCTGTCATATACTCACAAGCATTATCGCCTGTTCCTTCTACTATGGCAAGTGCTCCTGAGTTACGAACAGCAAATCTTTCTCCAACACTACCGGAGATATAAAGCTTTCCGCCTGTTGCACCATAAAGACATGTATTGCCGCCGGCAGAAAATTCTTCACCTTCATTTTTAGAAGTGATGACTATTTTGCCTCCATGCATGCCTTTGCCAATATAGTCATTAGAAACACCATTAAGATAAATCGATACACCATGAATCAAAAATGCACCAAGAGCTTGCCCTGAGATGCCTGTTAAATTGATTTTAATTGTATCTGATTTTAAACCTTTGTCTCCATAATATTGAGCAATTTCACCACTGATCATTGCACCAAAACTTCTGTGAATATTTTTAATTTCTCTATTGATTATAATAGGATGTTCGGGATATTTAATAGCGCTTGCAACTTCTTTTAAAACATCTTTTTCATAAGAATTGTCATCAAAAGGATGATTAAACTGTTGCTGATGAGTATTGACACCCTCTTCTTGATGTAAAACAGAAGAAAAATCAAATTTTTGTGCAAATTCATCATCTACAACCTTAAGCAAATCAACACGGCCTATCATCTCCTCCATAGTCTTAAAACCAAGCTGGGCCATAATAGAACGAATATCTTCAGCAAGCTGAGTAAAGTAGTTTATTAATTGGTCAACATGTCCTTTAAAAAACTCTTCGCGAAGTTTTTCATTTTGTGTTGCGATACCTACAGAACATTTATTTACATGACATATTCTAAGCATTTTACAACCAACAATTGTCAAAACACCGGTACCAAATGCATAAGATTCAGCACCTAAAAGAGCAGCTTTTACAACATCAAGACCTGACTTTAAACCACCATCTGCTTGAACTTCAACAAGTCCTCTAAGATTGTTTGCTTTTAAAGCATTATGTGCTTCACTAAGACCAAGTTCCCAAGGATTACCTGCAAACTTGATAGAAGTAAGTGGAGCAGCACCGGTACCACCATCACCACCAGAGATGATAATCTTATCTGCGTATGCCTTTGCAACACCCGCAGCAATAGTACCAACACCGACAGTTGATACAAGCTTTACAGCTACACGAGCAGCAGGATTAACTTGTTTACAATCAAAAATCAGCTGTGCTAAATCTTCAATAGAGTAGATGTCATGATGCGGAGGAGGTGAAATAAGTGTAACACCAGGAACCGTATGACGAAGCTTACCGATAAGCGGAGTTACTTTATGACCTGGAAGTTGACCACCCTCACCCGGTTTTGCACCTTGCGCAACTTTAATCTGAATTTCTTCGGCTGAACGAAGATAAGCAGGTGTTACACCAAATCTACCTGATGCAACTTGTTTAATTTTTGAGAGTCTCTCAGTACCAAATCTTGCCGCATCTTCTCCACCCTCGCCAGAGTTAGATTGAGCACCGATTCTATTCATTGCGATTGCAATAGTCTCATGAGCTTCAGGAGAGATTGAGCCAAGACTCATAGCAGCAGATGCAAATCTTTTAAATATCTCTTCTTTTGATTCAACTTCAGATAAAGGAATAGCTTCTCTGTCTGATTTTAAATCAAAGAAGTCACGGATAAACTTAAGCCCTCTTTTGTTTACTAAATCTTTTAATCTGTCATAATCCTTTTTACTACCACTCTGGGCAACTGCATGTATTGCATGAATTACAGCCGGACCGAAGTCATGATGCTCTTGCCCGTTATAAAACTTATAATATCCGCCTATGTTTAGAGGGAAAATTTTATTGAATCCGCTCTCATCAAATGCATCATTGTGGTACTTTGATAATCTTTCATCTATATCTTCGTAAGTTAATCCGCTAAGAACAGAGTGTGAAGATTCAAAACAATCTTTTACTATTGATTTATGTAGTCCCATCACATCAAACAGACCGGCATTGCGGTATGAAGCAATAGTAGAGATACCCATTTTAGAAATAATTTTAAGCAACCCTGCATTTAAGGCACTATGAACTGACTTTAAACCTTCTTGACATGTCAAAGATATAACTTTAGAGTTATCTACATGTTGTGCAGCAGTTGCAAAAAGTAGGTTAGGATAAACAGCGCTTGCACCATATCCGATAAGTACAGCAGCTCCATGTGAGTCAACAACCTCTCCGCTAACAGCAACTATTGATACTAGGTGGCGAATGCCTGCTTCTAAAAGAGCGGTATTTAACCTACCGACTACCATAGCCATAGGCATAACTTTTTTATCTTTACAAAACTCAAAGTCATCAACTATTGCTATTCTAACACCATCATTCTTTACAGATTTAACAACATCTCCCACCAAAGAGTCTAAAGCATTTTTAAGATCTTTATCGTAAGCTGTAGAAAATGTTTTGTTTTTATAAAAAGGCTGGAAACGAGGTGATTTAACATCTCCAAAAGATTTCAATACATTAAGTTTTTCAGAAGTAATAATTGGTGAGATTGCTTTTAATCTATGTGCATGAGTAGGAAGTTCATCTAAAATATTGTGTATCTCTCCAAAACCTGTATTAAGACTCATTACAACTTTTTCACGGATTGGATCAATAGGAGGATTTGTTACCTGAGCAAATTTTTGCTTAAAAAAATCAGTAAAATTTCTCTGCTTATTTGAAAAAGCGGCCAGAGGCGTATCATCACCCATAGAACCAACAGCTTCTTTAGAGTCTATAATCATTGGCTCAATAACTTGCTCAATAATCTCTTGAGTGACATTAAAGTATCTCTGTCTTTTAACAAGATCTCCTTTATCAAACACACACTTTTTTTTATACTGACCCTCTATATGCTCTTGTAGATAAATCATATTTTCATTTAACCACTTCATATAAGGGTTTGAGCTTTTTAGGTAGTCGTTTATATGGTCGTTTTTAAGAAGCTTTCCAAATTTAAGATCAAGTCCTATCATCTCGCCGGACTGCAGACGGCCTCGTTCTTTTATATCCTCTTCTGCAATATCAATAACACCGTATTCGCTGGCAATTAAAAGATTATCATCTGTAGTTACTATATATTTTGACGGACGAAGACCGTTTCTGTCTAGTACACAACCTATATAACGACCATCGGTTACAGAAAATGCTGCCGGACCATCCCACGCTTCAAACACAGTTGAGTGATATTCATAAAATGCACGAAGTTCAGGATCCATATGCGGAGCATTTTGCCATGCACCTGGGATAACCGCACGAACAGCTTTAAAAAAGTCCATACCATTAACGATTAAAAATTCGAAAAAATTATCAGCACTTGCGCTATCAGATGAATTTAGCTGTAATATAGGTAATATTCTTTGTATTTCTTCATCTGTAAAAACTTCACTTTTAATTGACTCAGATTTGATTGCCACATTAAAACGGTTACCTTCTACAGAATTAATCTCGCCATTGTGCGCTACTGCACGAAACGGCTGAGCTAGTCTCCACTCCGGAAGTGTATTTGTTGAGAATCTTTGGTGAAATAGCGAAAAAGAGATTTTAAAATTTTCATCTTGAAGATCTTTGTAAAATTCTTTGATATGAGTAGGCATAACAAGACCTTTATAAGAAAGGACTTTTGAACTCATAGAAGCTATATAAAAATCTTTGTCTTGTACTAGTTTATGCTCAGCTTCTTTACGGCTTAAATAAAGAAGAGCATCAAATCTGCTTGTTGCCATAATGGAATTAGGTATTATAAACAGTTGAACAATATTTGGTAGCGATGCTATTGCTTGCTCACCAAGTGCTTTCGTATCAACCGGAACATCACGACTAAGTATAACTTTAAGATCATTGTTTTCACAAATTGATTTAATAGTTTTTAGATGCTTTATGTCTTTAGTAAAAACAACTGCAACTGCAAACTGCTTTGGTAGCTCAGTACCTTTTGCAGATGCTTCTTTACGAAGAAATTCTTCCGGCAAAGATAAAAGCAATCCGCTGCCGTCCCCAGTTTTGCCGTCAGCTGCAACTGCACCACGGTGCATCATTCTCTCTAATGCCGTTACGGCATCATTTAAAACTTTATGAGAAGCTCTGTTTTTTATATTGGCTACAAGCCCAAATCCACAATTATCTTTGAATGATCTTAATAAATCATGATGTTCAACCATTTTTACTCCTAAAATTTACAAATTTATTAAAATTTCTTTAAAATTTAAGCACTTTTTAAAGAAACTTAGTCTATTTAGTGACAAAGTCAAGTATTTTACTATTTAAAGGTTTAAAAAAGTATAATATCAGTAATATATTTTAAATAAACTATAAAAGTGTAGGAAAAAGAAGCAATTATGCAAGGTTTTATACTAAATCTAAACAAAGTAAAAGATGAAGATTTGATAGTAACGATTCTATCAAAAGATAACTTATACACTCTTTATAGATTCTATGGAGCCAGACACGGAGTAATAAACCTTGGATTCAAGATAGATTACGAACAAGATGCTTCGGCAAAATCGACTATATCTAGGCTCAAAGATGTAATACATATAGGCTATAAATGGATTAACGACAATAAGCTACTCAGAGTGTGGCAAGATTTTGTTGCATTATTTCACAAACATCTTAAAGACGCTGAGGAGCTGGATGAATTTTACTTTAACCTTCTACAGAGTGCTTCTTTAAACTGGGATAAACAAAATCCTAAAAGAATAGCAATAGAGTCATATGTAGAATTATTAGAATATGAAGGTAGGCTTCACACTGAATTAGAGTGTTTTTTATGCAACCTTCCAATCCAAAAAGATGTCTCGCTTATTCGTGCATTTTTACCAACTCATAAAGAGTGCACACATACATTTAGTATAAAAGAGGATGCTTTTCATGAGTTACTTCAAAACAAATCCACTATATTTCTAAGCGACAATGAGGTAGAGAGACTTTGGTATATTTTACTTGAAGGTCTATAAAACTTTTTTAACTTTTCGTATATGCTCTATAAATACTTCTTTTTCCTTGTTTCCTGATAGACGGTAAGCTTTTAGCTCTTTTTTGTTTTTATCAAAGAATATCGTACCGGGAGGACCAAACAGAGAGAACTTTTTTAATAGCTCTATATCAATATCTCTATTTTGAGTAATATCTATTTTAAATCTTTCAAACCCTTCTACTTCAAGAGCTACATCGCTTTTACTAAATACATTTGCGTCAAGCTCTTTACAGTTTTCGCACCACTTTGCGGTAAAAACTGCCATTACAGGTTTACTTGATTGTCTGACAACACTATCAAGCTGTTCAGCGGTTATAATCTTAAAAGTAACTCTGCTTGGAGCTTGTGCTTGAATAAACTTACCTTTAAAAGGTTCCAATGGGTCATTTATATGTTTAGCGCCGGCAATTGCACCAAGCATTAAAACTATTCCGTATAATAGTATCAACAATGCAATCAGCTTTTTTAAGTGATAAATACTGTCTATAGCTGCGCATGCCTTATTTTCAAATATATTCAAAAATATTGCAATTGCTGTAAGTAAAATACCCCACATTAGTAAAATTATTTGCGTATCCAAGATGCGAGAAAGAATCCAGATAGCAAATCCAATCATCGCAAAACCAAAAAATAACTTTATATCTGTCATCCAAGGACCTGGTTTTGGTAAAAATTTACCGGCACCGGCACCAATTAAAAGTAGAGGGACACCCATTCCAAAACTCATGACGAACAAAGAGAGACCGCCTATCAACTCATTACCGGTCTGACTGATGTAAATAAGTGCTCCAGCTAATGGTGGCGCAACGCATGGACCGACAATGAGCGCTGAGAGAACTCCTAAAAACATTACACTGTAATACGATCGTCCTTTGCCGTAAACAGCTTTGGAGTTAAGAAACGATTGGACTTTTTTTGGCATCTCTATTGAAAATGTTCCAAACATACCCAAAGAGAGAATAAAGAAAAAAGCACTGACAATGATTATAATCCATGTTTGTTGGAAAAATGCTTGTATATTGCCGCCTAATGATGCAGCTGCAACACCTGCTATCGCATATACAACTGACATGGAAACAACATATGTCAAAGAGAGCAAAAAACCTTCTCTTGTGCTTATTCGTTCTTTTTTAGAGATGATTACAGCCGATAATATCGGAATAACAGGAAGCATACATGGAGTAAACGCTAAAAGAAGTCCAAAACCAAAAAAAGTAAGTAGTGTAAGTGTTAAACTTTTATCTTCTAACATACAGGCGATACTGTCTTGTTCGCTGATTATTTCTTGAAAATCTTCTTCATTTTCATCACTTTGAAGTAATGATGTATCAACTTTATCATTATGTTCTTCTTCTGAGAGATGAACCTTAGGACATATCTCCAGCTTTTCACACTCATCTGTTTTATTATGAAGAAGAGCATTTTGATTTGCAATCACTGGATCTACTAATGTAGTATTATCGATATCCTGAGTAGTCTTTTTAGTTTTTATTGGTTTTGGTATACTAAATGATTTTTCAAATTTTTGAAGCTTGGAACATACATGTAGATTATTACATACTTGGTAGCTTGTTTGAATAATAAAGTCTATTTCCGGCGGAGATTCAACTACTACTTTGATGTTAGTTTTATTCCAAAAAACATCATGATTATCAAAGATTTCAGAATCTTGATAAAAAACACTGTTAAGATAAGCTGTCTTGCTAATAACAGAGATGTCAAGCGTATCCTCTAGGATATACCCATCATCCTTTGTAGTTATAGTTATGTCAAAATTTTTTTTATCTTGTTGAATTTCGACTACTGCTAGAGCATTATCATTTGAAAATACAATACTTGGTAAAAATAATGTACTTAAAAAGAATATAGTCAATATGCTTCTTTTTAAAATCTTATGCTCCTACAAAATTTACTTTTAACTAAATTATTTTTTTATTGAGTCAGCAATTCTAATAGCTTCCATTATCTTAGCATAATTTGGTTCCTGATTTATGTCCGGAACTATCTCTTGGTAAACAATTCTTCCGTTTTTTCCAATTATGAAGATTGATCTAACAAGTAAACCTCTAAGCTCTCCGCTTGTTATTGCAACACCATATTTTTCACCAACTTCTTGGTAAGCAAAATCTGAAGCAACTGTTATGTTTGCTATCCCGCGTCCTTTACAGAAGCGATCATCTGCGTAAGGCAGGTCCATAGAAACAACTGTCATATCTACATCCGGAAAATTCTTAATCTCATCATCAAATCTCTTTGATTGAGCCGAGCATATTGGTGTGTCTATTGATGGAACAGTAGCTAGTACCTGCACTCTGTCACTTTTACCACCTATCGTTTTAATAGCAAAGTTTGGCTCTGTTACACGAGCCTTAGGCGCTTTTTTTCCAACACTAGGAAAATTTCCTTTAACTTTTACCTGTTCACCATTGTAATTGATCACAGCATCTGAGGCAAAAGCCAGTGTTGATAATAGAATAGAAAACAAAAAGACTGTTATTTTTTTCATGTTATTTACCTTGTTATAAAATTTAATATAGAGAATTATAACAAATTATAAAATATTACAAATTACAAAACATAATAATATATTATACTTTTTTTGCTATAATAGAAGCCACTTTAATTCTTTCACCTCTTAGGTTTGTATCAATTCTTTCTTCATAGTAGATAACATCTAGTCCTATAAAAGAGTGCAGAAGCTCATTTTTACGAAGAAGATAGTCAAGATTTGTTGTCGGCATTTTAAAATCACCATGAGCTACAATAAAGGTCTCAAACATTACTACTCCACCACTTTTTAAAGCATCTTTCATCTGTGAAACCAGACGACGGTTTAAATAATTTACATTTACTATAAGGTCATATTTATTTGGAGTTAAGTTGTATTTATCTAAATCTGCATCTATTTTATTTATAGTAGAACTATTTTTTACGCGCTCCAAAGCATAATCAGAGATATCTATTGCATCGACTAAAAAACCTAAATCAGCTAAATAGTGAGTGTTTCTGCCTGTTCCGCATGCAATATCAATAGCCTGTCCCACATGTGCATGCTCTATGTATTTTTCTACCAATGGAGAAACTTCCTGAGGCATTGGGTTATCTAAATATCTCTCATTCCATCTTTGTTTATCTTCAATCATTGCATTATCCTTAATTTATTTTATGATAACCGATTTTTATAATCTTCATATCCAAACTCTTTAACAACATCAAGAGTTTTATCTTCTCGTAGTATAACCAATGATGGTAATTTTATACCATTAAAAGTAGTATTTTTTACAAAAGTATAGTGAATTTGGTCTTCAAAAATAATTTTATCACCTACTTTAAGAGGCTCATCAAAAGAGTAATCTCCCATAATGTCACCTGCCAGACATGTATTTCCGCCTAGTCTGTATGTATATTTTTTTTCTCCAGCCTTTGCAGAATCTCTAATCTCTGCACGATAAGGCATAGCAAGAGTATCAGGCATATGAGCTTCTGCTGAAGTATCAAGTATCGCTAAATCCATACCATTGTGCATTGTGTCCAAAACACTGCTTACAAGCACACCCGTTTCCCATCCGACTGCTTCGCCAGGCTCTAAATATACTTCTACATCATATTTGGCTCTAAACTCTTTTATAATCTTAATCAATTTTTCAACATCATAACCTTTTTTGGTTATATGATGACCGCCGCCAAAGTTTATATACTTTAAATTTTTAAAATATTTTGAAAATTTTTCTTCAAAAGCCGCTAAAACTTCTTCAAGAGCACCAACATCCTGCTCACAAAGTGCATGAAAATTAAGTCCGTCTATATATTTTAAAACTTCCTCATCAAAATTTGCAAGCGTTGTTCCCAAACGACTGTATATACCGCATGGGTTATATATCTCTTTAGGAGATGATGAGTGTTCAGGATTTATTCTCAAAGAGAGACTTACATGTGAATTTATTTTTTTCACTCTATCTTTAAATTTAAACAGCTGGTTTGGCGAATTAAAAACTATATGGTCTGAAATTTTTGCTATTTCTTCTATGTCTTCATCTTTAAAAGCCGGTGAATATGTATGAACCTCTAAAGAGTTGTCATCTTTAGCAAACTCTTCTCTTGCTAACAGTGCTTCATGAAGACCACTCGAAGTACACCCTTTTAAGTATTTTTTTATAAGAGGAAATGTACCCCACATTGCAAAGCCCTTAAGAGCCAAAATAATTTTTGCTCCACTTTGTTCTTGTACATAGTTTAATATTTCAAGATTATTTTTCAGAAGTGACTCATCACACAAGTAATATGGAGTATTTAATTTATCTAAATCTTTCATCATTTTCATTTTTGCCTATATTTATTTTTTTCTCATTCTGTTTATTAAAATTTTGTTATATTGTTCTCTAACTCTAGATGCAACTTTTACAAAATGCTCCGGTTCAAGACCTATATCTTCAACCAATTCAGCTGCTTCTTTTATAGAATCTTTAGTCAAAGCATTTTTAGGATTGACAGCTGTTCTTACCACATCCAACGAATCAATAAAAGACGCAATTTTAGGACTGTAATTGTCTTCAAAATCAAGCCCCTTTAATATCTCTACATACAGAGGCTCTAATTTCCAATACTCAAAAAGAAGCCCGCTTAAATAATAAGTAGTTGTTCCAAGCAAACTATGCTCAAACTCTGATACATATTTTGTATTTTTATATCCCAAAGTAAATTTCTTAATATAGTTGCTCTTCATTACCTCATTTGCTAAAACAAGTTTACCAGATTCCATAATCAAAGCTAGGGGTGCCAAAAACTGTGCATGTCTGATATCTATTTTAGAATACCATTGCAGCATCAGGGTACTTTGAAGCTGACAGATGTCATTAAACTCTTTATTGTTTACACCATAAATATCTGTATCTGCTTTTAGCTGCTCATCAACTGCATACTTTAAAACAAGACCATAAATCTCATCTGTTCCAAAGAGCGTAACAGCTTGAGAAATTGAAGCAATCTTTGTTGAAAAACCATATATTGGTGCATTTATCATTCTTAAAATATTTGCTGCCAAAACAGCATCGTTTTCAATCACTTTTACAAGTTTTAAAATATCAATATTTTGTGCTCCCACACTATATATCTGCTGTATTATAAAAGGAGTGTTTGAGAGTGGCGGCAAAGACTCTAGTTGTGTAATAATATGCTTAAATGTCATTTATTTACTATCCTTTTATCCAATGTATGACTTTCTAATTTTATGTGCCACATCTTCAAAATGCTCGGCATCCAATCCCATTTCATTTACCATATTTGAAGCTTTTTTAATAGAATTGTCCGATAAAATATCTTTAACATTTATTGCCGTTCTTATTACATCAAGTTCTTTTTTATAACTTCTAAGTTTTTTAGAAGGGTCTTTTTCTTCTGGTTCTTCTTTTGAGTCTAATGACTTTAATATCTCTACATATCTAGGTTCTAAGTTCCAATGCTCAAACAGTAGTGCACTAAGATGATATGAAGTCATATCTATCAAGCTCATCTCATACTCTTGTATATTTTCACACTCATTAAAACCTTTTCTAAACTCACCGCAGTAGTCACTTTTGATGACTTCATTTGCCAGTATTAGCTTTCCAGATTCCATCATCAAAGCCAAAGGAGTTAAAAATCTGGCATCTCTTGCATTTACTTTAGAGTACCATTGAAGCATCAAAGCACTTTGAAGATTGCATACATCATTAAATTGAGCATTTGTAAAGCCGTATATACTCGGGTCTGCCTTTAACTGCTGAGAAATAGCATAATGAATAACTAACATGTAAATTTTGCTAGTTCCAAAAAGTGATACAGCTTGAGAAACGGAAGCAATGCGGTTATCAAAACCATAATATGGAGCATTTATCATTTTTAAAATATTTGCAGCGAGCATTGCATCTGATTGAATGACTCTTATTAATCTACTTACATCTAGATTTTCAAGTCCTCCCGCATAGAGTGTCTGAATAATATTTGCAGCATTAGACAGAGGCGGAAGAGAATCAATATTTTTTACAATTCGCTCAAAGGTCATATTAAATACTTAACTCTTTTATCTGCCAAGGCAAACCTTGCGTATTCATCTCATCCATAAACGGGTCTGGGTCCATTTGTTCCATATTAAACACACCGACTCCACTCCAGATGCCTTTTAGCATAAGTTTTGCACCTATCATCGCAGGAACGCCTGTAGTGTATGAAACACCCTGAGAGTTTGTCTCTTTGTAGCACTCTTCATGGTCTTTCACCTGATAGATATATATTTTTCTTTTTTTGCCATCTTTTATACCCTCGGCAACTATACCAATGTTAGTTTTACCTTTTGTTCTTGGTCCAAGTGAAGCAGGATCCGGAAGAAGAGTCTTTAAAAACTCCATTGGAACTATTTTTTGCCCCTTATGTTCTACTGGTTCTATACCTAGCATTCCTACATTTTCTAAACACTTCATATGAGTTAAATAGCTTTGCCCAAATGTCATAAAAAATCTTATACGCTTTAAACCTTTGATGTGTTTTACAAGCGATTCCATCTCTTCATGGTAAAGCAAGTAAGAATCTTTTGGGCCGACTTCAGGATAATCCCAAACTTGCATAATTTCCATCGGCTCAGTCTCTATCCACTCTCCTATCCCATTTTCATTTTTTTGCCAATAACGACCTTTTGAAGAGACTTCTCGAAGGTTTATCTCAGGGTTAAAGTTTGTAGCAAAAGCGTAACCATGGTCACCTGCATTACAATCAAGTATATCTATAGTATGAATCTCATCAAAGTAATGCTTCTGAGCATACGCACAAAATACATTTGTAGCTCCCGGGTCAAATCCGCTTCCAAGCAGTCCCATGATTCCGGCTTCTTTAAACTTTTCATCTCTCTCCCACTGAAGTTTGTATTCAAATTTCGCTTCATCAGGATGTTCATAGTTTGCTGTGTCAAGATACGGTGTTTTAGTTTCAATACATGCATCCATAATAGTCAAATCTTGGTAAGGTAGCGCAACATTGATAACTATATCTGCTTTACATGTAGATATTAATTTTACCAACTCTTCAACACTGTCAGCATCTACCTGAGCTACTTCGATATTTGCATCTGGAAGCTCATTTTTAATCTCTTCACATCGAGAAAGTGTTCTACTTGCCAATACAATGCGTCCAAATACTTCTGCATTTTGTACACACTTGTGTACCACTACACGGCTAACTCCGCCGGCTCCGATTATCAATGTTGTTTTCATATATTTAATTCCTTTGTTGTTATTTCATTATCATCTTGCAAAAGTGCACTCCAAAGTTCATACTCGCCATGATCTTCTTTGATTAATTCTACAAAAGAAGTTATAACTTTTTGTACTTCTTCCTTTGTCAAATTATGTTCTTTTGTTAGTGCTACACCATAGTCAAAATCTTCACTGCTGATATCATCTTTAAACACAAAGCCTACCTCTTGCGCTTTTTGAACAAATCTCTCTTTTTGAGTTCTTGTATCAAATGATGCATAGTGCTCCACTTCTCTTGGTATAGAGATATCGTCACCCTCTTCTTCCATCATAGATATTATTTTTGCGCTCTGCATAAAAGAGAGTTCTAAGTCTGTTGGAAAAATATTATAAGTGAAAAACTCCCAATCTTTATCTCTTGCAACATTACTCTCATATATGTAATTTGTCGACTTGAGTATTTTAGCTGTAATCATATCCAGCTGCTTTGAATCCTCTGCATAAAAATATATCTCGCTCCACTCACCAACTAACCTATTGCCCACATATGTTGCTCTGTCTTTATGTTCTAAGGCAATAATTAGAGACTCTTTTGTCTCAAAAAACTCATCCAGTCCATCTTCTGCTTCATTATAAGCATCATACTTTATAAATACGCTAAACAACCAAGGATTAGACTCTTGATACTCTTTTGCATCAAGAAAAACTTCTATGTTTACTTCTTGATCATCTTCGATTCTACTGAATGTTTCTCTCATGTATCACTTCATAATTATTTTTTTATAATTATAGCTAACAAAAATAAAATTATTACTCATTATTTTAATGATAATAATTATCATTTTAATATTAATTTAAGTAAATAAAATATACAATTCTCAAAATAAATGATTGTGATAATAGATATCACTATCATTATAAAAGGATTTAAATGAAATTATTAAAAAACAAACTTAAAGTCGGTGCAGTTACGGCACTATTAGCATCTACGGCTGTATTTGCAGACAATACATCAGACATTGCTGAGCTTAAAAGGCAAATAGCTGAGCTGACAAAACAGAGTAAGATACAACAAGAACAGACACAATCATTAATTGATGAGACAAGTGATCTTCAAACTGGTTTTAACTATACGAAAGTTGATACCCAAAAATCACATAGTGGATTAGGAGCCGCTGCTTCAAAGGTTTACTACTCTAAATCACCGCTAAGTATTGGTGGTTATGGTGAGATGTATTATGCTCACACCTCTAATGACGGCTCTGCAAACTCAGATGTTCTTGATGTTTATAGATTTGTTCCATATATAGGTTATAAGTTTGCAGACGATATCATCTTAAATGTTGAGTTAGAGTTTGAGCATGGTGGTGGTGGAGCCAATGTAGATGGAGATGGCTATGTTATTGTAGAGTTTATGTATCTTGACTTTCTTTTTAACAAAAACATAAACTTAAGAGTCGGTAATATGTTGATGCCTATGGGATTGATAAATGAGAAACATGAACCAACACTATTTACTACTGTGCAAAGACCAAGCACAGAGAAGAATCTTATCCCATCTACATGGCATGAGAGTGGTATTATGGCTTACGGCAATATAGCTGATGGACTTTCATATAAAATAGGTGCCTTTTCTGCCTTAGACTTGACTGCTGGGCTTGGAGACGGAGACAAATGGATTAGAAACAGTCGTATCGGATCATACAGAAATCAAAACAGACTAGGACTAGCTGTTGTTGGCAGGCTCGACTATACAGGCGTAAATGGTTTACTTCTTGGTACTTCTGCTTACGCTGATTCAGACTTAACTATGATTGATGTTCATTTTGACTACAATAAAAATGCTTTTAGAGCTTATGGTGTTTTAACTCAGTCTGAGCGTGACAATGCACCAATTGGAGAACCCAAAACAGCAAAAGGCGGCTACTTAAATCTTGGCTATGACCTGCTGTCATTGACTCCTGGGACCAATCAAAAACTTCCATTCTTTGTTCAGTATGAAAGTGTAGATGCTCAAAACGATATAAAGGGCGGAGGCTCTGGTGAAGCTATTGAGACAACAACTGTAGGTATCAACTACTTCCCTCATCCACAAGTTGTACTTAAAGCTGATTATGCAATGCAGACACAAGATGGATCTGCCGATAAAGACATATTTAGTCTTTCTATGGGTTTTATATTTTAAAAGATACAATGTGGCCTTGCACAAATAAATATGCAAGGCTCTTTGTTTATTGATGGATTTCATTGACAAAATAAAGATTCTTTTATACAATCCAAAAAAATTAAAAAAAAGTAAACTAATGAAACATTTTTCTATATATCTACTTCTAGTGTTAACCCTTCCCTTAAGCGCAAAAATGCTTGTATCTCCTATAGATGTTATGAAGCAGAGTTTCGGAGAAAATAGTAAGGTTAGCAAAAAAAATATTTTACTGAAAAATGACCAAGCCAATAATATTCAAAAAGATGCAAAAACAAAAATAAAAAGTAAGATATTTAAAGTATTTCAAGCTGTAAAAAACGATAAAATTCTTGGTTATGGAATTATTGTAAATAAAAAAGTGCGTTCTAAAAATGCTGCTATTATTTATATAATATCAAAAGATTCTATTTTAAAAAGCGTAGAGATTATAGCTTTTAATGAGCCAATGGAGTATGTGCCTTCAAAGACCTGGATAGCTCAATTTGAAGAAATCTCAACAGATAAAAGACTAAGAGTAGGAAATGAAATTCCAACTATTACCGGTGCCACGCTGAGTGCTAGAAGCATAGTAGATGGCTCAAGAATCGCTTTTGCTTTTTATGAAGAGATATTAAAAGGCAAATAGTGAAATTTACACTTATCAACAACCTGCAAAAAGACAGCGCTATGAGCCTTGTCTTAAAGGGCTTTTTAGTTTTTATACTTCTTTATTTAGTCTCTGATGTAGTAGTTATGAACTCAAACTTTGGAATATCCGCCGATAAGGTAAACACAACTCTATTTGGGAATGAAGAAGAGTACATAGACCCTATAAGCGAAGCTTCATTTTTGGAGTTTTGGCATACTGAAATCTTCTTTATCATGATGATTTTGCTTACTCTTAGTGCTATTTTTATAAGAGTTGCTAAGAGAAGCAGAATTATTTTAACAAATATACTGATGATTAGCTCCATATCATCTCTTATCTTTTTACCTTTAGCTTACTACATGTCAAACTTTTTTGTTCATTTATATATTTTTACTTATTTTATCTGGCATATTATGGCTTTGTATATGATTTTGTACTCATTTTGGAAACTAAATGCAAAAAGCGTATAAGCTCTCTATCCTTTACTACCTTGCTTTTTCTCTACTTCTAATTGTCAGTGCGGTTATGCTGTTTGAGCATAAAATAGGCTTTAGTTTTAACGGTGTAGTTGATTATTATGTTGGTAATGAAGATAAATTTATCCCAGCAAAAAGCTTAGTTGGAATATTAAAAATAGTTCTTCCGCATATCTTTGTTTTTGGGCTTTTAGCAATGGTTCTTTTGCATTTTTTAGTCTTTACTGAACATAGATATAAAAAAAGTACTTTGGTTTTAATCTATCTGACTTTTACAACTGCCCTGCTCGAGATGTTTACTCCATTTCTTATAGTTGTCGGTTTAGAGTTTTTTGCATATATAAAGCTGTTTTCTTTTTTTATATTTTTAGCTCTTATACTTTATGTATCATGGTTGCTTCTTCGCAGCATTATTAAAGAGTAGGTTTGTTACATACTTAGATATATTTTTACTTACTACTAAGTTCTTGTCGCTTTGTAAAACTATATACCCTGCTCCAATTCTTTCTAAAAACTCATAAGCCTTTTCCATGGGCATAACGCTTGAAGCAGTGGCATAAGCATCTAAATCACTATTTGACATGTCACCGATGAGTGTTATAGATATGAACTTTGTTTGAGACTGCTTTAGTTTTGGGTTGATTAGATGATTGTTTTTAGTTGATTCTACATATCTGTTGTAGTTTCCGCTGGTCGTAATGCCTAAGTCTTTTTTTGCAGTCTCAAAGGAGAGTAATATACCCTCGCCAAACGGGTCTTGCACATCTATGCTACATGTAGATAAGCATCGTATATCTCCACTTGCAGATATAGTAGCATTTTTTACACCGCTGTTTCGAAAAAACTGCGCAACTTTATCAACAGCAAAACCCTTGCCCATACCGCCCAAATCAACCTTTATACCGGCATCTAAAGAGGCTTTGTTGTTTTGTACATGTAGGCCTTTAAAATCGACTTTTGCACTCTTTAGCTCTTGGATGCTTACTAGGCGCTCAGCTTCGCCAAATCTATACAAATCTTTTGTGATTGAACCAATAGTAATATCAAAATATCCATCACTTTTTATATAATACTTTTGGCTTAGCTTTAATGCTTCTAAAGAGTAGTTATCCAACTCTACATGTCGATTTTTATTTAGTAAAAATATTTTAGCTTTTGGATTATATGAAGAGAGAGATAAATCTACATCTTTTATGATATCAAAACCATCTTCTATATAGTTTTTATCTTTTTCATCAACTGATATAGTTACAAAAGTTGACATGATTACTTGCGTACGGGAGAGTGTCTTAGCCTCTAGTGAGAGCGCTAAAACAACAATGAAAAATAGGTTTCTAAACATTTAGATACCTATATATTGATAACCTCATTAATCTCTAGTCCAAATCCACCCAAACCTACAAACTCTGTTTGTTTTAGAGATGTTAAAAGATTCATTTTAGATATTCCAAGAGATTTTAGTATCTGAGCGCCGGTTCCAATCTCTTTCATAGCAGCATTATCTTGATGATTTGTCTTATTTATGAAAACAAGCACTCCGCTATTTTGTTTTAAGTATTGTATAGAAGAGACAAGATTGTTATATTTTTTCTGATTTAAAAGAAGCTCTATATCTGGAATAACATTGTGAACTCTAACATTTGCGGTAGTGCCGGCATTATGAAATACAATGGCAGTATGCTCAACACTGTCATGGTCTACAAATATGTGTTTTTTTACTTTAACACCAAAAAACTCCATCTCCTCAACAGCAGTTTCATTGACGAGTCTCTCATTTGCTAAGCGATATTCAACAATATCAGATATAAAAACTGTTTTAAGGTTGTGCACATCAGCAAAAATATCCAAATCATCACGCCTAGCCATTGTCCCGTCTTCTTTGATGATCTCACAGATAACAGATGATTCACTAAGTCCTGCTAAACGACACAAGTCAACAGAGCCCTCAGTATGACCCGTTCTAACTAGTGTACCGCCATCTTTAGCTATAAGAGGAAAGATATGTCCTGGTTTAACTAATTCATCAGCATGACTGATAGGATTAGCTAAAATCTTGATAGTATCATCCCTCTCTGAGGCTGAAATCCCTGTTAAAGCATTTTTAGCATCGACAGACACGGTAAAGGCAGTCTCATATGAAGATGTATTTGAACTTACCATTGGATTTAGCTCAAGACGAGTTGCTATGGTTTTACTAAGAGCTACACAAATAAGCCCTCTTGCATGTGTTGCCATAAAGTTTACATGTTTTGGAGTTGAAAAAGCAGAGGCATAAACTAAATCCCCCTCATTTTCTCTATCTTCATCATCAATCATGATGACCATGTTTCCTTTTTTTATCTCGTCAATTGCTTCTAGTACTCTTTGGGTAGGTGTCATATATTCTTCTTTGTTTTAATTATCGCATTATATATAAAACTTGATTAATTTTAGTTCAAATAAACTTTATGAATTCAACTTGCAATCCCTTGACAAATTAATGTTATTCGCCTATAATTTCGCTCCAACAAACATGGTAACGGCGTTTGTTAAACACCGCGGAATAGAGCAGTTCGGTAGCTCGTCGGGCTCATAACCCGAAGGTCGCAGGTTCAAATCCTGCTTCCGCAACCAATTTAAACAAATATTGGGGTATCGCCAAGCGGTAAGGCAGTAGCTTTTGGTGCTACCATTCGGGGGTTCGAATCCCTCTACCCCATCCACCCCTTTTAATTTTTCTTTATTCAAGGGAAAGTTTAGCGAAGCATATTGAAATATGTGAGCTGAAGTTTGACGAAGAAGAAAATAAAATTTCGCGGAATAGAGCAGTTCGGTAGCTCGTCGGGCTCATAACCCGAAGGTCGCAGGTTCAAATCCTGCTTCCGCAACCAACAAAATATATTTTAAATCCCACAAACAATTGCTTTAAATTTAGTTAGCGTAAATTTTTTAGTTATAATCATTTTTTATTTAAAGATAAGAAATAGCAAATGAGGAAAACATATGAGCATACCAGAAAAAACAATCCAAGAAGTAAAAAACATAGCTTATGAATGGCAAAAAAAGATTCAGGTATCAAGAAAAGGTAAAGAGCAAGATTTTCATGACATGATGATGAAAATGTTGAAAAACCCTATTAATAAAATATTTCTTATTGAGTTGCTAGACCAGAGTTTTCGTTCTAAAAATGCAGATAGAGTTGCTGACCAGTTAGAGCATATATTTACAAAATATAAAAGTACAGATTTTTTCTCTCAGTTTGAGCAGATTCTTATATGGTTGTTTCGTGATGTGGGAATTTATGTAAGTTCTATATCTATACCGCTTTTTATTAAGTATCTTAGAAATGACATTAGTAGCATTGTTATAAAAGGCGAAGACCCACTTTTAGCTAAGCACATGAAAGCTAGACGCGATGAGGGAACTCGTGTAAATATCAATGTTATTGGCGAAATAGTACTTAGTGAGGAAGAAGCTGGGGAGAGAGTTAATAAATATATAAAACTTTTACAAAATCCCGATGTTGATTACCTCTCTATAAAAATTTCAAATCTTTTTTCTCAAATAATTCCACATGCTCATGATAATAATATTGCAAAAATCTCCGCGCAATTAGAAAAAGTTTATCGCTCAGCTATGAAAAACACTTACAAAGATAAAGATGGCAAAAATAAGCATAAATTTGTAAATCTTGATATGGAAGAGTATAGAGATATTGAAATTACTATTGATTCATTTAAAAATGTTTTAGAGCAAGAGGAATTTAAAAATTTTTATGCAGGTATTGTTATTCAAACTTATCTGCCAGATGCTATGATTTACATTAGAGATTTAGCGTCTTGGGCTAAAAACAGAGTTGCTAATGGTGGAGCTCCTATAAAAATCCGCATTGTTAAAGGCGCAAATCAAGAGATGGAGTTAACCGAAGCATCTTTAAGAGGTTGGAATAATGTTACTTATTCATCAAAAGCGCAAAGTGATGCAAACTTTAAAATAGCAATGGATTTTTTACTAGACCCAGAAGTCGCACCATATGTTCATACGGGTGTAGCCTCTCATAATCTTTTTGACCATGCTTTAGCGATGCTTTTAGCAAAAGAGAGAGGCACACGAGAGTATTGCTCTGCTGAGATGTTAGAGGGGATGAGTGAGGCAGCTTATGAGGTGCTAAAAGATGAAGGATTAAATGTAATACTTTACGCTCCTACCGCTACTAAAGATACCTTTACAAATGCTATTGCTTATTTGGTTCGAAGATTTGATGAAAATACAGCAGATCAAAATTTTTTAAGACATAGTTTTGGTCTTGAAGTTAATACTCCTGCATGGGAAACTCTTATAAAAAGTTATGATGACGCCATTGCTTTGATACCAACGCTCGATCAAAAACCATACAGAACTCAAGATAGAAACAAAGAGATAAGCAAAAAAAATATTGACCCAAAAGATTATCATTTTGAAAACGAACCAGATACAGATTTTGTTTTAAAAGCAAATAGAAAATGGGCGGAGGGTATCCGCAGCAAATGGCAAAATATTGGCGAAATTGGCGGTTTTAACGCTTATCCGGTTGTGGGTGGTAAAATTGTACAAAGAGATGAAAATATTATAGATGTAATTGACAAATCACAATATCATGAGAAAAAATTAACCGGGCATTATACACAAGCAAATGAAGATGACATGAGAGTAGCTGTTGCTACTGCAAAAGAGGACCCAGATGGTTGGAGAAAATTACACTACTTAGAGAGACAAAAGATTTTAATGGATGTGGCTCATGAGTTAAGATTGGCAAGAGCTGATTTAATTGGTGTAGCTGCCGCTGAAGTTGGAAAAGTTTTTACTGAAACAGATGTAGAAGTAAGTGAAGCGATAGACTTTGCAAATTTTTACCCTTATAGTGTAGCAAAAATGTCAGGTCTTACGGGTGTTCAAGCAAGCGGTAAAGGTGTTGGCTTGGTTATTAGTCCTTGGAATTTTCCTATCGCTATTCCTGTTGGAGGAATTGTGGCATCTCTAGCCGCTGGAAATACGGTGATACTAAAACCCGCAGAAGATTCTATACTTTGTGGATATAGGCTTTGTCAATGTTTTTGGGATGCAGGGATAAGTAAAAATACACTTCAGTTTCTTCCAGCGGTGGGAAGCGAAGTTGGTAAACATGTAATTCCAAGTAAAGATATTAATTTTACAATATTTACAGGTGGCGAAAAAACAGCATACAACATCATAAAATCACGCCCAGATATAAGCTTGAGTGCAGAGACAGGTGGTAAAGATGCAACAATTGTAACAGCACTTGCCGATAGAGACCAAGCTATTAAAAATGTAGTTGTGTCTGCATTTCACAACTCCGGACAAAAATGTTCAGCTACTTCACTCCTTATTTTAGAAAAAGAGGTATATGAAGATGAAGGTTTCAAAAAAACTTTAAAAGAAGCAGTAGAATCACTTCAAACAGGTTCAGTGTGGAATTTTTCCAATCGTATTGGAACTCTGGCAAATTTACCCTCAGAAGAGCTTAAAAAATCTCTTACATATCTTGATGATGGAGAAGAGTGGCTTGTTCCTCCAACTTACGCAGATAAAGGCAACCCATATATGCTTACACCATCAGTTAGATGGGGAACAAAAAAGAATGATTTTTGTCACATGAACGAACTTTTTGGTCCAGTTCTTAGTGTAATGTGCGCAGATAATCTAGAACACGCAATTGAGCTGGTAAATTCAACGGGCTATGGTTTAACTTCAGGCATAGAAACGCTAGATAAAAGAGAACAAGATTACTGGAGAGATAAAATTCTTGCAGGAAATCTTTATATAAACCGCGGTACGACTGGAGCTATTGTAATTCGTCAGCCATTTGGCGGAATGAGAAAGTCTGCTATTGGCAGTGGTAAAAAAGCTGGCGGATTTAATTATGTTAGCCAATTTATGAACATTGATTATAAAGAGACTAATATTTATGAAAGTTGCTCAACACAGTTTATAGACCAAATGAGAAGTTTATTGACTCGCGATACTGTATTTAATGATGAGTGTGAGCTGGCACTTCGTCACATTTCTCACTTTGCTCATTGGCATGAAGTTGAGTTTTTAAAAGAACATGACTATTCACATATACGAGGTGAGAGTAATATTACTCGCTATCTTCCGGTTGAGAGCGTGCTTTTAAGAGTGGAAGAAAAAGATGAATTAGATGAGATTTTAACAACTATTATGGCTATTAAAATGGTTGGTGCAAAAATTCATATATCTATTCCTAAAAGAAGCAAAAAAGCCGAATTCATTTGGTTAGAATCAAAACAAGCCTCATTTATAGGTAAAGAAGATAGCATAAAAAGAGATGATGAAGATGAACTAATAGAGATGATGCCTAAAGTTCAAAGAGTTAGATTTTTACATCCAGATAATGTAAGACAAAATATTTATGAGAGAGTTGCAAGCGAAGCAATATATATAGCAAACAATCCGTTTGTCTCACATGGTCGCCTAGAGCTTATGCACTATTTTATTGAGCAAAGCATCTCAAATAGTTATCATAGATACGGCAATTTAGGGATTCAAGGTTTGACATTAGAAGAGGTTTAAATCGATTATTGAGATTGAAATTTTAAATAAAGTAAGGAAAAAAGTGAAAAGAATAGTTATAAAAGTCGGAAGCAGTGTTTTAACAGAAACAACAAATATAGCAGAGGAGAGAATGTTACATCTAGTCTCTTTGATTACTGAAGCTAGAAAAAAATATGAAGTTATCTTAGTCTCATCTGGTGCTGTAGCCGCTGGATATACAGCGGTTAAATTAAACAGAAGCATACCCACAAGTAAAAAGGTTTTAGCTTCTGTCGGGCAATCTGTTCTTATGAGTTCTTATAAAAATATGTTTGATATTTATGGTGTTACTATCTCTCAAATACTCTTAACAGAGGAAGATTTTGATTCAAGAGTGCACACTAGAATTTTTCAAGATATTATAGAGAGAACACTCAAGCATGATATTTTACCTATTGTTAACGAAAATGATATCTCAACAACTCCAGATCAACTATTTGGAGACAACGACCAACTCTCTGCTCATGTTACTTACCATACAAACGCAGATATTCTTATAATACTGAGTGATATTGACGGTTATTACGATTCTAACCCTAAAGATAATCCTAAAGCAAAAATAAGAAAATTTGTAACTGAGATAAAAGATGAGGAGTTAGATCAAAAGCATACTCCAAACTCTCAATTTGCAACTGGTGGAATAGTCACAAAACTAAAAGCTGCCCAATTTCTTATGGATAAAAATAGAGATATGTTTTTGTGTAATGGCTACGATTTGACATCTGCTAGAGAATTTTTAATAGAGGGAGTTCATAATAAAGGCACCCTCTTTACTAACAAGCAAGAGAAAAAAGATAAAAAATAAGATTAATTTTTGTTATCTATTTTTTGTTCTTTTCAGATTTGCATAAGTTTCGATTTGATAAAATTCCGCATCATTTTGATAAAGATCTACATTTCGATGATGGGGTATCGCCAAGCGGTAAGGCCTCGGCTTTTGGTGCCGATATTCGGGGGTTCGAATCCCTCTACCCCATCCACAACATAAAAATCAATAATTGCATACTTTATATGATAAAAGGCACAATATGGCTGAAACTGACGGATTGACTCTCACTATTAGAACTCTTGTTTTTGTTGTTATAGCTGCAGTATTTTATTTTGTACTAAAATCTAAAAAAAACTAGATATACTCTGGCAGCAAACTCTTAATCTTTTTATATATTTTATCAAAATCTGTAGAGTAAACTCTTGTATCTGCAATAGCTGTTATGAAGTTAGTATCACGCTCCCATCTAGGAACAATATGCATGTGAATGTGTTCAGCTATCCCTGCCCCGCCGGCAGCTCCAAGATTCATACCAATATTTACACCAGGAGCATTTAAAGCCTCTTTTAGGAGTCTAACTCCTTTTTGTGCTAAAGAACTCATATGCAGCCATATCTCGCTGTCTAAATCTTCAAGTTTATCAGTATGTATATGAGGGATAATCATAAAATGCCCTGGAGTGTAGGGAAACTTGTTCATAACCATAAAACAGTGCTCATCTCTGTAAAGTACATGTAAGTCACTATCTTCACTTTTGTTAGCACTTATATGGCAAAAAACGCAGCCTTCAATCTTTTTGCTAGTAACATACTCATCTCGCCAAGGTGCGTATAAAATATCTTCCACAATAATCCTTTATTTTTTGTCTCAAAGAGCCAATCTTTAGTCGCCACAGCGGCGCCAGCGAAGTAAAAGGGACTTTGTTCCTTTTACGAACTAGTTATAAAAACGCAAAAACTAAATCTGGAAATATTATAACCAAAAGTAGTCCTAAAAGCTGAAGAAAAATAAACGGAATGATTCCTTTGTATATCTCCATGGTTTTTATGGTGTTTCCTGCTGCTCCTTTTAAAAAAAAGAGCGAAAGTCCAAATGGAGGTGTTAAAAATGAGGCTTGCAGATTTAGAGCTATCAAAACAGCAAACCAGATTGGGTCTATGCCAAAAGCTTCCATTACCGGCACTAAAATAGGTACTATTATAAATGATATCTCTATAAAATCTATAAAAAAACCGAGTATAAATATGCTGAGCATCGCTATTGCTATAAATATCCATACATCGCCAATATCTTCACTAAAAAATTCAAGTATCAAATCACTTCCGCCAAGTTCGTTAAAGACAAGCGAAAAAGCTGTGGCTCCTATGAGAATCATAAAAATCATACCGCTAAGTTTAACAGCACCAAGTGAAGCATACTTCAACATGTCAAAGTTGAGTGATTTGTTTAACAGACTCAGTAACATAGCACCAACAACGCCAAATGCGGCTGATTCGGTAGGAGATGCGATTCCGGCAAATATACTTCCTAAAACTGAAACCATTAAAATAAGCGGTGGAACTATCGAGATAATAGCCTCTTTTGTAGAAATACTTTTTATGTCTTTAGGTATCGGTGCAATTTCAGGTTTGAAATAAGAATAAATCAAAATATAAGCCACATATAGTCCAACAAGCACAAGCCCTGGTAAGACTGCTCCCATAAAAAGATCGCCTACACTCACGCTCATTACATCGCCTAAAATGATTAGTATGATTGATGGAGGAATTATCTGCCCTAATGTCCCAGAAGCAGCCACAGTTCCAGAGGCAAGACCTTTATCATAGCCTGCTTTTAGCATCAAGGGGAGAGCAATTACACTCATCATAACAACAGATGCCGAGACAATTCCAGTTGAAGCGGCAAGCATTGCTCCGACCAAAACAACACTCACAGCCAAACCGCCTCGCACCCCGCGAAACAGTGAACTCATTGCTGTTAATAGCCGCTCTGCCATAAGTGATTTTTCTAGCAATAATCCCATGGTAATAAAAAGCGGAACCGCCATAAGCGTTGTATTTGACATGATTCCGTAAATTCTAAAAGGCAAAACAGAAAAAACTTCAAAGCCAAGTTCTGGGATAAAAAATGCAAAAACTATCGATACAGCACCAAAAACAAAGGCAACCGGAATACCAACTAAAAGAAGTGCTAAAACTATTACAAACATAAATAGAGCAATCATAATGCTCTCCACATGTCAAAATTTCTTTTTGCATCAACTATGGCTTGAAGCGACAAAAATACAAAAGAAAGAGGCATAAGTGCTTTTACAAGGTAGCGATATTCTAAACCACCCGGATTTGATGAGCACTCATTTTGAATAAAACTCTGAGATACGAAATCTAAACCTATATAAATAATCAAAAAAGAAAAAGGCAAGATAAAAAACAACGAAGAGATGATGTTTACAAAAGCTTTTTTCTTCTCAGAAAAAGAGGCGTAAAATATATCAACTCTTACATGTGCGTTCTCTTTTAGAGTGTATGCAATACCAAAAAGAATGATAATGTCAAAAAGGTGCCATTCTAACTCTTGAAGTGCGATAGAACCGGTTGAGAATAGATATCTTGCTGTTGCATCATAAACAACAAGTAAAACTAGTATAGCCAAGATAAAAGCTGTAAAATAGCCGAGATATTTTATGCTTTTATCTATTAAATTCATATATCTACTTATATAAAATTCGGTGCATCATTTGCAAAGAGAATGATGTCTCCAGCTTGCGTATGCTTGATTAAAACATCTTGAATCTTAGATTTGTCATGCAGCATAATTTTGTTTTTGACTTTTAGATGTTTATTAAAAAGCTCAGCATTAAGTGCACCGGTAACTATTACAATATCAAAAACATCATTTATAGCTTCTATTAGTTTTAAGTTTAACTCATCAGTGCTCTCAACAAGACCTGGAGTAACCATAACTTTTCTTCCATCATGAAGCGAGCACAATCTCACTCCCTCAAGCATTCCGTCAATGTTACCGTTGTAGCCATCATCTAAAATGAGTTTACCGCCGGTTTTTATCATTTGCAGTCTATGCTCAACCGGAGTCAACTCTGCTACAGCTTCTTTAATCTGATCATTACTAAGTCCGAATTCTTTAGCAATTTTAACTGCCACATCTATATTCATAGTTTGAAACGAACCAAGAATATTTGTATGCAGAGATAAAACACCGTCATTTAGGTTTAAATCAAAATCAGTTCCATCTAAAGTGGATTTTACATTTTGGATCTCATGTCCGAAGAAAGAGACTTTCTCATGTGCCTCGTCGGTAACGGAAGTGTGAATATATGCAGATTCAAGTCTAGGAGACTGCATAATCTCAAGCTTGGTAGCAATAATATTTTTAAGAGTTTTAAAATACTCAATATGAGCAAGCCCTACTTTACCTACAACAACTGTTTGAGGTTCTAAAAAAGTTGTTATTTCATAGATGTCGCCGCTCTCTCTTGCGCCTGCTTCACAAACATAAACTTCAGTCTCAGCTGGTAAGGATTCATTTATATCTTTAATAATCCCACCAAGTGTATTTACGCTTCTAGGAGTAGCATATACCTTGTATTTTTTAGCTAAAATTTCCGCTACAAAGTTTTTTATACTTGTTTTGCCATAGCTTCCCGTAATACATATTATTCGTAAATCTTTCATATCATTAAGCTTCTTTTTTGCCTCTTTTTTAAACGACATAAAGAGAAAACCTTCAATCATAATACTTCCGGCATAAGCAAGAGCTAAGGGCATAAATACGCCATATGTTTCACATGCCGATTTTAGAGTACAAAGTACATCCTGAAAGAAAACAAGAGATATTAAAAGAATTAAAAATCTTTTTACTCTCCATGTTAAAACTAGTTTCTTGTCAAGTTTCTTGTGCCAAATAAAAATTGCCGGCAAAACCGCAAAGAAGAAGAAAATTATAAAAAACTTACCCGTTGTGTAATAAGCCATAAACGGTATAAGAAAGTACAGTATATGCCAGTGTGGTTTATGATGCTTTAAAATTACACGAGAGAGTTTATAATCATACCATTGCAGGTTTGTTATAAGATACCAACCAAGAACGGTTACAAAAAGTACATTGACAACAAATGCTGTTAAAATCTCAAAAGAATCCATTTATTTGTGCTCCAGTGTTTTTAGAAATGTTTCTTTTATATTTATAGATATATCTTTGGCAACATTCATAAAAAAGAAATGATCGCCAGGATATGTGATTAACTTTGAATCATCAATAAGAGTATTAATTTTCTTTGCGCTGCTTAGTGGCGTTGCCGTATCGTCTTCACCCCAGCATAAAAGTGCTTTGCCTTCGTATTTTGAAAATTCATCCGAAAAATCTTCATTTACAACATTCTTAAATGTTTCATACATTGGTTCGCTTAGTGTTTTCGCATCATCTGCTACAAAAAAGTTTCTAAACTTTGCAAGTCCAAATATTTTAAAAACTTTAAAAATAGCTATTTTAATTTTTACATTCAAAGGTTTTGAAACATAAATACCCGCACTTGAAACTAAAACAAGTACTTTTGGGTCAAGCAACAGTGCAACCTTACCGCCAAAAGAGTGTCCGAGTATTATATCTTTGGCTGCATTTAGGTGAATCATCAAAAGCTCAACAATTCTTGCATAATCTTTAGTAGTTAAAGTCAAGTTACATGTAGAGTTTCCAAATCCCGGTAAATCTATATAAATATGACGAAAACCGCTTAAATAAGGTGCAAATGATTTTTTCATTAAACCTTTATTGCTACCCCAGCCGTGAAGAATGATCAAATCAACTTTTGCATCTGGATTTAAAATTTCATAACTTATATCTAAAGTATGATGATTAAATTGGATAGACTTTACAGCCATTATTTGCCTTTTGCTTTGGAGATATTGTGAATATATGCATAATCTACTTTCGCTCTTTTTACAAGAGGAAGTGAATTTGAAAGAAGTTCTAAAGATGAATGAAAATCTTCAAATAGATAGTTTGCCATAGACCCCGGTATAGGATTTATCTCGTTAAGATAGACCTCTGAATCCACAACAAAGAAATCACACCTTATAAGTGAACCCTCAAACAGGTTTTTATAGACTTTTTCAAAATTCTTTTTTAGTTTCTTTTCTAGTGCACTGCTTATATCCGCTTTTAAAACTCTTTGGCTTCTTGAAAAGTCCATGTATTTCTTCTCAAAATCAAGAAATTCCTCTTTTTGAGGCTCTTCGACTATAGAATAATGAATTTCTCCATTGGCCATAAAACCGGCTAGATTATACTCTTTTACATCTTGTAGAAATGGCTCAACAATAACATTGCTGTCGTATTCAAATGCAGTATCTAAAGCATAATCAAGCTCACTTTCATCTTTGACGATACTAACACCTATAGAGCTTCCAAGACGAGTCGGTTTGATTATTACAGGGTACGGTATGTCAATATGGTCATGCTCAGCTATGCTTAACTCTTCATATTTTACACTTTTAATACCCCTAGCATCACATAACCACTTTGTATATCTTTTATCATAAGAAAACACGCTGGCATCTATCCTAGGTCCAATATATTTAAGAGAAAAAAAGTCAAGAAGTGCCGCAATACTTCCATCTTCTCCATCAGCACCGTGAATAAGGTTTAAAAACACGCCACCATGTTCTTTTGAACTAAACATACTTTTTTGGATAAATGCGCCATTGGCAAGTGTCAATTGCGGCATTTTTTTGTGTTCACCATTACTAAAAGTAACTGCCTTCATTTTTGAGTCTTCTATTAGATAAAATGTATGGTCCTGATCACAAAAAATAAAACTTAAATCAAAATCTGAGAGTTTTTCTTTTAGAGTTATTGCACTTACTATACTTATTTCATGCTCAAAACTAGCGCCGCCGAATAAAATTGTTAATTTCAATATATGTTTCCTTGATTAAATTGTTTGTAGAAGTTTTAGAGCTTCTTTTACCAGTGAAGCGGTGTCGCTGCCACTACATGTTGTTAAAGCTTTAGATATTTTATCTTTTTTAAATCCTAAAGATTCCAATGCTTCGCTCGCTTCATTATAAGCTTGATTCATTGGTTCATCTGATGAAGACACAAGTTCAATATCAAAGCCATTTAACTCAACTAAAATACGACCTGCACTTTTAGGGCCAATGCCGGGTACTTTTTTTACCCCGTTTATATCTTTGTTGCTTATAACAGTTGCAAATTGAGAAGGAGTGTAAGTTGAACAAATTGCCATAGCTACTTTTGGACCTACCCCGCTTATTTTTATGAGCCTCTCAAAAAGCTTCTTTTCACTAAGATCCACAAATCCATATAGTAGTTGAGCATCCTCGCGTATGATATGAGATGTAAAAAGCTTGACTTTCTCACTCCCCAAAGCAGAAAAACTTTGCAAAGATATAAACACTTCATATATAACACCACTCACTTCTACATGTACAAAACCTGGTTCTTTGTGCTCAATATTTCCTTTTAATCCAACAATCATTTTAAATTAAATCTCACTCTTGTACCGCCCTTATCTCAAATGTTCCGTCTTCCGTATTAACTACAGCAAATATTTTGTCTTCTGAATCTTCTGGAGGCTTGTAACTAAGCTCTATAGGGGGATCAACAAGTTTAAATACCAACTCATTATGCCCATGCCATCTATCTCTATTTATAATTCTTGCATCAAATATACTATCTTGAAAAGACGCTGTTTTTGTTGTCAATAACATTAGCTTGTCATTTTTGGCACTATGTTCACTAGTTATAGACTCTAAATATTCTTGCATTTTTTGAAATTGTTTATATTTATTTACAAGAGGTGCCGGCATTTTAATACCACTGTTTTTATTGTGAACCAGTTTCTTTTTAATATCGTTAAAAGAAGCTGTATTATCTCTAATTAGCTTTTTATATTTGTCTATCTCTGCCTGTATTGATTTTAGACTTTTTTTAAGCTCATCTACCTCATGTTGATTATCACAAAGTTCGTCTTTTTTATTTTTTTGCAACAATGGATCAATTGTAAAAACATTCTCGCTACCTTGAAGTTTTTTAATCTCTATTGTCTTTGAAGCAGTTGCTTTAACATAAGAGTGACAAATTCCTATTTCTATCTCTTTGGCTCTTATCTCTCCACCGGCAGCTTGAGCTATTTCAACATGTTTTCCGATAACTTCTCCATGTTCAAGTCGTGCTATATTTATTTTGTCACCGATTGCTAAGCCTTTATGCACATTAATTGTTAAATCATTTGCTTTTATTTCAGAACTTTGATGTGTTTGCCCATCTACCGTCGCACGCTTAGCATGTATTTTTGCATTAGAACCTACATTTCCGCCAATATCTATCTCGCTGACTTCTACCGTCATACCATTGCCGATAGCATCTTTTTGCGAATCATTTTCTTTAACGCTCAGCGATACATCAGAGTCTAGTCCCGAAGAAATTGAACCGGTTGTTTTAAAATCAATAGTATCCACATTCATGTCTGACTTTATTGTATAGACAGCACCGTCAAGTGTTACATACCCACTCTCTTTGGCTCGATATTCAATAGAATTTTCATTGTCTACCGTTTGTATTTTAGTATCATCTACACCAAAAGTCGGCTCATGATTAACCAAAGGCTCCGTTGGCTCTAAAAACTCTCCACGACAATTTCTGCCGGCTATTCCGATTTTTGGTTTTATGTACTCTATCAAAAGATCATTTTCTAAAACACTGAGTATAAATCCTCTATTTGAATAATCCACTTTCTCATTTTCAGAAACAATTGCCTTCTTTTTTTCAAAGTGCATTATTAGATTATCATCGGTAGTAGGGACTGGTTCGTATGATTCGGCGATTAAAATAGTTTCATTTTCATCATATGTCATAGTTTCTTCTACTTTTACTATTGCTGAAACTTTAGATACAAAATCAGAAACCATATTGTCAAAAATGTTTATTAATATTCCTGCACGAATTTTACTTTTATTGATGTAGTCTGTAAAATCATTCTCAAAACTTGGACTAGCTGTTAATTTAGAACCCTCTTTTATACTCAAATAAATTTTACACTTTGTTGCATTAGCACCAACAGCAGCATGAAAGTCTTTAAAAGCATAATCATCTGATTTGGAGTAAACTTCTATTTCGTATGTCTGCATTATTTCAAATTTTGGATTTAAAATTGCCGTTGCATTATCTAAGCTACGCAACTTTTCAACACTTATCTCTTCCCAGTCTACTTCACCCTTTTCTTCATTTTCTCTTGAAAATGTTTCAGTTTCTAAAAGGTCAAAATCTAAACTATTGACACTGACAGAGTTTTTCTTTGCAATTTCAATTAGTTCTTTAGCAACATTCTGTGTTTTTATCACAGTTGGACGAATTGTTTTAGATAGTTCTGCTTGCTTGTCTGTTGAGCCAAATAATCCCATATACATTAATCCATATTAAATTTTTAAAATTAAACTCTACATTTTAATCAAATATTTGTTAAACTTTCGTAAAAGTTATAATTAAATTCTAAAGAAGCCCATGTTTAAAGCCATATTTACCAATAGTTTTGGAATATTAATCTCAAGGATTTTAGGATTTTTTAGAGATTTACTTACAGCATCGGCACTTGGTGCAAACATATACAGTGACATATTTTTTGTTGCTTTTAAACTGCCAAATCTCTTCCGTCGCATCTTTGCCGAAGGTGCTTTTACACAAGTCTTTATTCCTGCTTATGCTTCTTCAAAACACAGGTCTGTTTTCTCAGCAAATATATTTTTAATTTTCTTGTCAATCATACTTATTATTACTCTATTTGTAAATCTTCTGCCAGGGCTTGCGACACAGGCAATTGCCGTAGGTTTTGATGATAAGACTGTAGAGATTGCATCACCCTTTGTTGCCATCAATTTTTGGTATCTTCCTCTTATATTTATGGTTACATTTTTAAGTACATTACTTCAATATAAACACCATTTTGCAACTACTGCATTTTCAACAGCACTGCTAAATATCTCCCTTATATTAGCTCTGTTTTTTTCTCAAGACAAAAGCCAAATAGAAATAGTTTACTACCTTAGTTTTGGTGTAGTCATCGGCGGTATTTTACAACTTATTGTGCATATGATTGCCATATACAACCTTGGACTATTTAAGCTTATATTTGGCGGCTTTAAATATTTAAAAATTAAGTCAAAACTGATTACAAATGAGACTAAGAAGTTTAAAAAACAGTTTTTTCCTGCAATTTGGGGAAATTCAACACCACAGGTTAGTGCTTTTTTAGATACATTTTTAGCATCATTTTTAGTAAGCGGTTCCATAAGCTACCTCTACTATGCTAACCGTATTTTTCAGCTTCCCCTTGCTCTTTTTGCCATCGCAACTTCAATAGCTCTTTTTCCAAGAGTTGCAGGATATATAAAAAACAAAGATGATACTCAAGCATTAGCTTTTTTAAAAAAAGCATTTTGGTTTTTAACATTTCTTTTAACTGCCAGTGCCATAGGCGGTATTGTACTTTCACATGAGATAACTTGGCTGCTGTTTCAAAGAGGTTCATTCACACCAGAAGATACTTTAAATACTACACTTGTTTTACAGATGTACATGATAGGACTTCTGCCGTATGGACTTCAAAAACTCTTTTTACTGTGGCTATACGCAAAAGAACAACAGCTCCGTGCTGCAAAAATAGCAACCTTTTCTCTTGGCTCATACATACTTTTTGCGTTGACACTTATATCACCTATGGGAGCTAGCGGTTTAGCTCTGGCAGGTACTATCAGCGGCTTTGTAGGATTCACTCTAACTATCAAAGCATTTGGAGTCAAAAACTTTTTTGATATACTTCGAAATAAAAATGCTCTCTATCTTGTAGTTGGCTCAATTTTACTTACAATTTTACTTATAATTTTCAAGGAATTTGCTAGTGCTTATATTTGATTCTGTACAAAAAACAAAACGGAAATTTATCCCATTAGAAGAAGGAAAAGTTTCTCTTTATGTCTGTGGACCGACTGTTTATGATGACGCTCACTTAGGGCATGCAAAGTCTGCATTGGTTTTTGACCTTCTTACGCGCGTTCTAACTGCTAACGGTTATGATGTTACTTACGCTAGAAATATTACTGACATTGATGACAAGATTATCAAAAAAGCACAAGAAGCAAACAAAGATATAAAAGAGATTACAGACTTTTATACTGAAGCTTTTCACAAAGAGATGCAGGCCATTGGAGTATCGCTTCCTACGATTGAGCCTAAGGCTACGGAATCACTTGAGGCTATGATAGAACTGATTACAAAACTAATTGACAATAAACACGCTTACCCAACTGATGAAGGCGATGTTTACTTTGATACTTCAAGCGACAGCGAGTACCTAAAATTATCACATAGAGTTCAAGATGAAGATGATAAACTTCAGCGTGTAGAGAGTTCATCTGCCAAGAAAAACCCTGCTGATTTTGCCCTTTGGAAAAGTGTAAAAGATGACACTATCACATTTGAATCTCCTTTTGGCAAAGGCCGTCCTGGTTGGCACCTAGAGTGTTCTGCGATGGTAGAAAAACACTTGGCAAAACCTGAGAATAAATTTGCTGTAGATATCCACGGTGGCGGAGCTGACCTGCTTTTTCCACATCATGAAAATGAAGCTGCACAGACTAGATGCGGTACAAACCACGCACTTGCAAACTACTGGATGCATAACGGTTTTGTAAACATTGACGGCGAGAAGATGAGTAAGTCTTTAGGAAACTCTTTCTTTTTAAAAGATGCACTTAAAGAGTATGACGGAGAGGTTTTACGCTTTTACCTTCTAAGTACTCACTACAGAAGTAACTTCAACTTTAACACAGAAGACCTTGCATTATCAAAAAAGAGACTAGACAAGATTTACAGACTTAAAAAACGCCTGTTTGGATTAGCTCAGAACTCTGATAAAACAGCATTTCAAGATGAGTTATTGACTGCTCTTAGTGATGACATGAATGTATCATTAGCATTAGCGCTAATCGATGAGATGATTTCAACTGCAAACGAGGCACTTGACTCTGCAGGTAAGCATAAACAACTAAAAAAAGAGACTATCTCTAATCTAGCTTATATAGAAAAAGTCTTAGGTTTTGGTGTTAAAAATCCGTATGAGTATTTTCAGTTTGGTATTGAGGAAGATACAAAAGCAAAGATTGACATGTTGATAGAAAAAAGAGATGAAGCCAAAAAAGCCAAAGATTTTGAAGCTTCTGACAAACTTCGTGATGAGATTTTAGCCTTTGGCGTCAACATAATGGATACGCCACAAGGCACTTTTTGGGAAAAAGTGTAAGTCTATAAAGCTGTAGTCTTAACTTTTTTGTGCATCTAAATAAGAAATAGAAAACTCTCTCTTAAAATCTTCAACTGATTGAAGCATTGCAAGAGTTGCCTCTCCTCCGTCTTCACCATACAAAATAGAATCAATCTTATCCATAATATCTTGAAATGTTATAAGTTTAGATGAGTAAGACTTAGATAGCTCCATAATAGTGGCCGCAATCGAATCATCACCTATGTTGTTTAAAGTTTTCAGCAAGGCCTGCTTAGTGTTATTCTCAATGTTTATATGTTCAGAAGAAATACTCATTGTTATCCTATGTTTATTATAAATATTAAATATTTTGAAGTTATACTTTGTTAATATAAAAATATCCTTTATTAAATAAGTATTTTTGATATTTATTTGCTATTATTTCATATAAATTAAACAAATAAAAGAATTACTTTGACTATAAACGATATACAAACACACTTGCAAGAAAACTCCAAAGAACTTACTAACGAGTTTAAAAGACTTTTTCACGGTCGCGGCGGGCTATATGATGAATGGAAGCATCTAACAATTGACTCTATAGATGATATACTGAGTGTGGCTCTTTACTTTGAGATGGAGCCGACTCTTGAAGCTGAACTGATTGACATGTTGATATATTTTATCTCTAAAACTAGGCACAAGACTATAGTTCTTCAAAGAAGATACATAAAAGGAACAACGAGTGAAGTGATAGCCGGGGAGCTTGAAGAAAATCTACATGTAGTTGAAAACGGCATGAAGCTAAAACTTAATCTTCTCTCAAACCGTAACAGCGGATACTTTCCTGACATGAAAAACGGTAGAGAGTTCATAAGAGCCAATGCAAAAGACAAAAGTGTTTTAAATCTTTTTTCATATACATGTGCGTTTAGTATTGCTGCAAAACTTGGCGGAGCAAAGAGTGTATCAAACATAGATATGAGCAAGGGAGCACTAAGCACAGGACGAGCAAATCATCATTTAAACGACATAGATACAAAAGGTGTTGGTTTCTTGCCATACAACATACTAAAATCATTCTCTCGCATCAAGAAAAAAGGTCCCTATGACCTAATCATCATAGACCCACCAACTTTTCAAAAAGGAAGTTTCGAAGCTACTAAAGATTATAGAAAACTTATCATGAAATTGCCCCAAATTGCAGCAGAAAATTGCACGCTTTTGGCATGTTTAAACTCACCCGATTTGGATGCAGACTTTATAATAAAGCTCATAAATGAACTCGCACCTAGTTTCAAGTTTGTCAAACGACTTGAAAATGTTAAAGAGTTTGCCAGTGAAAATGAAGAAAAATCACTAAAAAATCTGGTTTTTCAAAGAAAAACATCTGATAAATTATTTTGAATGTAATTAATTATTTTCACTTAAAAATTAATAAATAATAGAAATTAATATAAAATTGTGTATAATGTGTAAGACATCTAATTTTAGGCAGGTGAAATATGCATAAAATATATATACTTTTACTACTAAAAACATTAGTTTCTGCAGCAGTTGTGGATAACCCGCACGATATTGACATAAGAGGCAAAGATTTAAATAGTGATGGTTGTAAAACTTGCCATTTATCATTTTTACGCGAATATTCAGGTTATTTTGCACTCAATTATAAATTTTTAATAGAAAATATAGTTACAGCTGGGTCTGATTTGGAAGTAGATGAAAACTATACGCCAATTAAATCATCAGGTCTGTGCCTTAGTTGTCACGATGGTGTGAATGCAAAAAATGTGCTTCACAAATCCTCTGTTACAATAAATCGTGAAAATGGTCACCCAATTTATGCTGAGTATATCGAGGGAAAATCAAGCTTAAGAAGCAAAAACACTCAACTTCATGAGTGGAACGATGCAACTAAAATAAGTGATCTTCTTGCTAATGGAAAAGTTGTCTGTATCAGTTGTCATAGTGTTCACAATAAAACCAATAAAAACTACCTTAGACATAGCAATACTAACAGTGCACTTTGTTTCACATGTCATGACAGATAGAATTATTCACAAAAATCAGCTAATAATCCGCCTTTTAGCATCAGGTAAGTCTCTTCGCCTTTTAACTTTTTAACTATTTGAAGTGCAAAGCAGATAGCAGTAGCAGGTCCGCGAGATGTCATAACATTGCCATCTTCAACAACCATAGCCTTATCTCCCATATATCCATCATCTTTTATATACTCTTCAAATGACGGGTAACATGTATAATTTTGCTTTAACACACCAGCTTTATTTAGTGCATATGGTGCTGCACAAATTGCTCCGATATTTTTACCTTTTGAATCCATCTCTTGAAGTATTTTAATAACATTTGCATCCTCAGCCAGAGCATAAGTTCCCTCAACACCGCCAGGTAAAACTATCATATCAAGCTCATCAGCTCCAACATCTTTTACATGCATATCGCTCATAACAGTGATACCGTTAGCACCTTTTACCGCTCTATTTTCATCTAAAGAAGCCACTAAAACCTCTATATCTGCGCGTCTAAGAACATCTATTATGCTAACTGCTTCTATCTCTTCAAATCCTCTTGCAAGTGGTACTAAAACTCTACTCATAATTGCTCCTAAGTAATTTATTCATCCCATTTTATACTTAAAATGATATAATCTACTTTAAATTTTATCAGGGGAAGTAATTGAGAGAAATTTTTAAACTCTTTAGAGTTCATCAATACATAAAAAATCTATTTATTTTTATGCCCCTGCTCTTCTCGTTCTCTTTTTCAAATCTTGAAAATAATCTCAATACTTTAGTAGCATTTATTTTATTTTCTATTCTTGCAAGCAGTATCTATATCTTTAACGACCTTATGGACATAAATGAAGACAGAGCGCATCCAAAGAAGAAGTATCGCCCTCTTGCAAGCGGAGCCGTATCAGCCAAAACTGCAAAGATGCTTATAGCACTTTTAGCACTGTCTTCACTTTTCATATCTTTTGTTTTTAACTTTGATCTTTTTCTTGTTCTTTTTGCATACTTTATTTTAAATATTGCCTATTCACTAAAACTAAAACACATCTCTATTTTAGATATATTCATAATAGCAACAGGATTTGTATTGCGTCTTTTTGCAGGCTCTGCAGTTACAGACATTGAGCTGTCGATGTGGATTATTCTTATGACATTTTTACTTGCTATCTTTTTAGCTCTTGCAAAACGCAGAGATGATGTACTTCTCTCCTTAGAAGGTCAAGAAACACGAAAAAATATAGACGGCTACAACTTAGAGTTTGTAAATGCTGCTATGGTTCTTATGGCGGGAGTCGTCATTGTCAGTTACATCCAGTACACTATCTCTGCTGAAGTAATAGCCAGACTTGGTTCTCATTACCTTTATCTGACTTCATTCTTTGTCATCCTTGGTGTTTTAAGATATATGCAGATTACTTTTGTAGAACAAAACAGCGGCTCTCCTACAAAAGTAGTTATCAGAGATATGTTTATGAAGCTCACTATTGCCTTTTGGCTTATAAGTTTTATCATGATTGTTAAGTTTATATGATTTTTAGATACGCCCTCTTCGCTATAATATCGACTATTGTAAACATACTGTTTCAGTATCTTACTTTTTTAGTTTATGATGGCTTTATATCTCTGTATGTAGCTATGTTTGTAGGTACGGTTGCAGGACTTGTTTTAAAATATGTGCTGGATAAAAAATATATCTTCTTTCATACTCCAAAAAGCAAAAAAGATGATGGTAAGAAGTTCATCTTGTACTCTCTTATGGGAGTTTTTACTACTTTTATATTTTGGGGTTTTGAGATTTGGTTTGACAACATGTTCGCGAGTGAAAATGCCAAATATGCAGGAGCTGTTCTTGGTCTTAGCATAGGTTATGTAGTAAAATACTTCTTAGATAAAACATTTGTATTTACTGATGGTAAAAAGGATTAAATTATGAGTTTAATTAGTTGGGGAATGTACCCTAAAATCAAAAACCAAAAATTTTCTCTAAGAGATGTGACTTCTTTAAATAGCTACATGTCAAATACTTACGAGTTTATCCCATTTGGAAACGGCAGAAGCTACGGCGACTCTGCAATAAACGAAAATATAGTACATGTAAAACCATATAACAACTTTTTAGACTTTAATGAGAAAAACGGCATATTGACATGTCAAGCCGGCGTACTTCTAAGCGAGATACTTGATTCAGTTGTAAAACGCGGTTGGTTTTTAAAAGTAACACCTGGAACTAAGCTCATAACAGTCGGCGGTGCGATTGCCTCTGATGTTCATGGCAAAAACCATCATATAGAGGGCTGTTTTAGCGAATGCGTAAAAGAGTTTACAATCATGCTTCCTGATGGCGAGACTACTACATGTAAAAAAGGCGATGAACTTTTCAAAGCTACATGTGGCGGTATGGGACTGACAGGTGTTATACTAACTGCAAAGATATCTCTTAAAAAGATAAACTCACAGTTCATAAAACAGACAACTATAAAAACAAAAAACCTAAAAGAGACTTTTGAGGCTTTTGAGAACAACAAAGAGTTACCCTACTCAGTCGCATGGATAGACTGTCTGGCTAAAGATGAGAACATCGGAAAGTGTCTGCTGATGGTAGGTGATTTTGCCGATGATGGCGACTTGGAGTATAAAAGCAAAAAGAAGTTGAGCATACCGTTTAACTTCCCATCATTTGCTCTAAACACTCTGAGTGTAAAAGCTTTCAACTGGCTCTACTACGCGAAAGCTCCAAACGGAATATCTAAACAAAAAGTAGGCATAGACTCATTTTTTTATCCGCTTGATGCCATCGGGAACTGGAACCGTATATATGGTAAAAACGGCTTTACTCAGTATCAGTTTATACTGCCAAAAGAGAACAGTTACGAAGGTCTGCAAGAGATTCTTACAAAGATTTCAAACTCCGGAAAAGGCTCATTTTTGGCTGTTTTAAAACTATATGGCAAAGAAAACGATAACTATCTTTCTTTTCCGATAGAGGGTTACTCTTTGGCGCTTGACTTTAAAATAGAAGAAGGTCTGTTTGAACTGCTGGATACTTTAGATGAGATAGTTCTCAAATACGGCGGTCGTATTTACCTCACAAAAGATGTACGGGTAAGCAAAGAAACTTTTGAGCATGGTTATCCACGAATTGAGAAATTTAGAGAGTTCAGAAGAGAGAATAATATGAGTGAAAAACTGCAATCATTACAATCAAAAAGGGTACAAATATGAGTTATGTTCTGATAATCGGCGCAAAAAGCGATATAGCAAAAGAAGTGGCAAGAGTATATGCAAAGAACGGTTACAACCTTTATCTGGCAGCTAGAAAGTCCGAAGAACTCGAAGATTTACAACAAGACATCGAAGTTAGAAGCGGTGTAGAAGTTAAGCTTAAAGAGTTTGATATTACTTCATATGAAACGCATGAAAAGTTTTACTCAGAGCTTGAAGAAAAACCTCTTGGCGTAGTAGTAGTTTCAGGCTACATGGTCGAGCAAAAACTAGCTCAAAAAGATTGGAATGAGTCTTTACAAACTATCAATGTTAACTATACAGGTGCGGTCAGCATCTTAAATATTATTGCTAATGATTTTGAAACTGAAAGACGCGGTTTTATTGTTGGTGTCAGTTCTGTTGCAGGTGACCGTGGCAGAAAAGCCAACTATATCTACGGAAGTGCTAAAGCTGCATTTACTGCATACTTAGGTGGTCTTAGAAACAGACTACATGAGAGCGGAGTACAAGTCCTTACTGTAAAACCGGGCTTTGTTAACACTAAGATGACTGAGCACCTTGATCTTCCTGAGAAACTAACAGCCGAGCCTGAAGATGTTGCAAACGACATTTACAAAGCACAACAAAGCGGAAGAAACATACTTTACACAAAATCAATCTGGATGCTTGTTATGCTTATTATCAAACATATTCCAGAGTTTATGTTTAAGAAAATGAGTATATGAGAGAATACTACAAAAAAGAGGTCAATATCCTCATTGCAATCTTTCTCTTTAAGATTGTTATTTTATCGCTGCTTCCTCTTACGGGAGATGAAGCATACTTTATCAAATGGGCAGACAATCTAAATCAGGGTTATTACGATCATCCTCCTATGGTTGGATGGCTGATTTACCTGATGAGTTATGTAAACGACTCGCATATATTTTTCAGGATGTTTCCTATTGCTACGACATTTGTTGTTGCCTGGGTTATTTACAAGATCGCCCTGCTTTATAAAGTACGCCCTTCAAAAGCATACTATACGGCACTTGTCTTTTTAGCTTCGCCGGTTGACTTGCTTTTAGCACTTATGACAAACGACATCGCTCTGCTTCTTTTTAGCTCACTTGGAACTATGTTTTTGCTTTACTCTTTAGAAAAAAAAGAGTGGTTCAGGTATGCCCTGCTTGCAGGCATCTTTTTAGGTGCTGCATTTTTAAGTAAGTATTTTGCAGTATTTCTTATGTTCTCACTGCTTATATTTTCGTTTTACATGTACAAAAGAAAAGCTACTAAAACTGTAGTTGTTGTTACTCTGCTCATACTGCTCTTTGTAGCACAGAACCTCTACTTCAACTATAACAGTTGCTGGAACAATATAATGTTCAACTTCTTTGCAAGAACTGAAAACAATGCATATAACTATAAAACTGTTCTTGGCTACTTTGGGATGATAATATACATCTTCACACCTTGGGGATTATACTATCTGTTTAAAACTCAGTTCACAAAGAGAAAACCGCTAAAAAGACTTCTGGTGTCTATCTTGGCAGTAGCATTTTTACTGTTTTTTATTGTTTCACTTAAAAATAAAATAGGTCTGCACTGGTTCTTGCTTTTCACTCCGTACATGTTCTTACTTTTTACCTTTGTGCATGAAAAAAGCCTAAACAAACTTTTCAAATACAATGCTATTTTTACTTTTATCCATATAGCTATACTTATGAGCATTTTACTGATTCCGACATCACTATTAGAAAACCATAAAAAGTATTCAGATATAGTTATGTACACACAGCCTGAGGAAGTTTGTAAAGAGCTGGATAAACTTAGTGATGATAGGATTTTTACTTCTAGTTACTCTACTGCTGCGGTTCTCTCTCACCACTGCAACAAAGACCTTACGGTTCTTTTTAGCACATCCAAATATGGAAGAATGGATGACAAACTGCTGGATGTGAGAACTCTTTCAGACAAAAACATTATATTTTTCAATAAAAAACCTATAAACGAGAGGGAATTAAAACAAGTTTGCGGCTCGTTCAAAGTTAAAAAAACAGAAATTGCAAAAGCTGATTTTTATATAGCTACATGTAAAAAGTTTGACTACGAAAAATATAAGACTTTTTACCTAGATGTGCAAAAAGAGAAGTTTTACAACATACCCGATTGGCTTCCTGTGGGTGAATGTTACTTTAATGACAGATACTATAATGATGATGAGAGCAAATGAATCTAGCACTGTTTGATTTTGACGGAACACTAACTTCAAAAGATTCACTTGATGAGTTTTTAAAACATAGTGTCAGCAGAAAAAAGTACATTCTAAACACGCTTAAGTTTATCCCATACTTCATTTTATGGCAAACAAAACTGATGAACAACGGCGTAGCAAAAGAACACCTTTTTAGAATATTTTTTAAAGGCGTAGATGAGAAAAACTTCAAAGCCATTGCAAAAAACTTCTCTCTAACAAAACTAGACCAAATAATGAGAAAAGACAGATTAGCAATACTAGAAAAACATCGACAAAATGGCGATAGAATCATTATAGTCTCAGCTTCTATGAAGTGCTGGCTGCAGCCTTGGTGTGATAAAAACAACATCGAGCTTTTATCAACTCAATTAGAGTTTAAAGACGGCAAATTTACAGGCAGGTTTTTAACTCCTAACTGCCACGGAAAAGAGAAAGAAAACCGAGTAAAAGAACTGCTACATGTAGAAGATTATGAGACCATATATGCCTACGGTGACAGTTCAGGCGATACAGAGATGTTAGCTATGGCTGATAAGGCTGTTAGGTACTAATTAAAAATCTAAAGGACTTATGACTTTAGCCTTATTCATCTCTGAAACAACATGTGTATAAATCATAGTAGTTTCAACACTTTTGTGCCCCAGTAACTCTTGAATACTTCTCAAATCTATCCCCGCTTGTAACAAATGAGTAGCATAAGAGTGTCTAAAGATATGCGAAGTTACTCGTTTATTTAAATTTGCTTTTTGAGAAGCTTGCTTTATATTTCTACCTAATGTTTTTGGATGGACATGATGCCTTCGTACAACTTGACTTTTGGGATCCTTAGAAACTTTTGTCATTGGAAATAAATATTGCCATTTTGTTTCACTTTTTGATTTTGGATATTTTTTTTCTAAGGCAAAAGGCATATACACAGTTCCATAACCGTTATTTATATCTTTTTTATGTAATTCTACAACAGCTTCAATTTGCACTGATAATCTTTGCTTTAACTTTTGAGGCAATGGAACAGTTCTATCTTTAAGCGATTTAGAATCCCAAACATAAACTTTATCAAATCCCATATCAATATCTTTAACTCTTAAATTTAGTACCTCACTCATCCTAAGCCCACAACCATACATAAGTGTAACTATAAGTTGATATATACCTGTAATATTTTCAATCACGTTTAAAACTTCTTCTTTTGTTAAAACTACAGGTATGTGTTTTCTTTCTTGGGCTCTTAAAGCTTGAATATTTTCATTGCTTAAATCTACACCTAAAACTTCTTTGTATAAAAATAAAATTGCAGAAAATGCCTGATTTTGTGTAGCAGGTGCAACTTTATTTTCAACTGCCAAAGAAGTTAAATATTGTTCTATTTCCACTTTTCCCATCTCTCTTGGGTGCTTTTTGTCATGAAATAATATGTAATGCTTTATCCAATAAATATAAGTTTTCTCCGTGGAAATACTATAATGCTTAAACCTAATTTTATCACGAACAATATCAAGTAATTTTTTTTTAATTTCCATAATTAACTCCTATCACTTAAGGGACACTATGTCCTTTTAATGAATTATTACACAAATAACGCAATAGTTTGTCTAAATAACGGCTAATTTCGTAATAAAAAGACATTTTATTTTTAAGGATAATAGAGCAAAAAAGCAAAACAAATTAAAAATATGTCAATTTGTCATATAATTTGATAAATTTAGATGTTTCTTTAATTTTAATAGGACATTTTTTTATGTTATTAATAATGTTATTTAAGGTAGTATTCACTACAATGGGCATCAATAAATAGTTATCTGAAAATGGGAGTATCAAAAAAATGACAAAGTTTTTAGAAGAAACGAATATTATAGATTATTCAAATCAAGACATACAAAAACTAGCAATGAGTTTATCAACTGATTGTAAAGCAGATGTAGAAATAGCAAAAAATTGTTTTGAATATGTACGAGATAATATAAATCATACTGGAGATTATAAAGATAATACCACCACATGCAAAGCAAGTGATGTATTAAAATATAAAACCGGATGGTGTTATGCAAAAAGTCACTTATTGGCAGCTTTACTGAGAGCTAATTATATCCCTACGGGATTTTGTTATCAAAGGCTAAGCTGTGGTGAATACAAAGAGGATATCTTTTGTCTGCATGGATTAAATGCAATATATCTAAAAGATTATGGTTGGTATAAAGTAGATTCAAGAGGAAACAAAGAAGGTGTAAATGCACAATTTAATCCACCTATTGAAAAATTAGCATTTGAATTAGGAGAAAATGAATTTAATTTACCAAAGATATATGAAAAACCATTAGAAATAATAGTTCAAACATTAGAAAAATTTAAAACTTATGATGAGATGATAAATAATTTTCCTGATATTGAACTTGCTAAAACAGATAACAAGAACGAGGAGACCAATAATTTACCCTAGCGGGAAAATTATTGCTCACGATAAACGTTATGCTACACAAGATAAAAAACTAAAATTTAAACTATAAGGGGTAGTTACATGGAAGAAATAAAAAAAATTAATGTTTTAGAATTGACTAATTCAAATGATAATTTAGAAGAAGTATTACAAAAAATATCTTCTAGTAATTCAATATTATTTACTGGTGCAGGATTTTCAAGTAATGCAACAAATATAGTAGGCAAAGAACCTCCAAGAGCCAGTGAGCTAGCTAAACTAATTGCAGAAAAAGGTAAATTTGATGGAGAAGGTGATTTAAAATTTTCTGCAAATTATTTTTTAAGAATAAAAAATGATATTGAATTAATTGAACTTTTAAAAGAACAATATACATTAAAAAGTATTCATCAATCGCATAAAGATATTTGTTCTATTCCATGGAGAAGAATTTATACAACAAACTATGACAATTCAATAGAGCTAGGACTAAGAGCAAATGGATTAATTGGAGAATGTATTACTCTCAATGAAGACCCAAAAGTATATTATAAAAAGAAAAATATATGTGTTCAAATTAACGGTAATATTGCTTCTTTGAATAGTGATGAGATTCCTGAAAGTTTTAAATTATCAACAGCTTCTTATCTATCAGCTGATTCTTTTTTAAATTCTAATTGGTTCTATTCATTTAAAAAGGATTTAGAAAAGGCTTCAGCAATTGTATTCGTAGGATATTCTTTATATGATATTGAAATTCAAAAAATATTATTTGAATCCAAACATTTTAAAGAAAAAACATTTTTTATCACTCATGAAGATAGCTCGAAGAAATCTCTATTTGAACTTTCTGAATTTGGGAAAGTATATACTATTGGAACAGATGGCTTTGCAAAAGAACTAATTCAAAATATGCCTAAAAAAGTTGAGCATGAATTTTGGTTAGATTGTTTTAATGCTTTTGAATTAGAAAATAATACAGAAGAGATTGAAGATAAGGATATTTTAGAATTTTTATTACATGGAAAGTTAGATAATAATTATGTAAATGATGCTATGACTGGAATACAACATTTGCCTTATTTAATAATAAGACAAGGTCTTACTCAGGCTATTGAACTTTTAAAAGATACAAATTGCTTAACAATCTTAAGTGATTTTGGTAATGGGAAAAGTGTATTTTTAAATGAATTGGCTTCACTCTTAACTATTAATGGTAAATCAGTATTTATGCTGAATAATATTGAAGGAAACTACAGTGAAGATATTGATAAATTGTTATCACTGAATAAAAAAATATATATTATTATTGATAATTATGAAAATTCTTTAGATATTATTAAGTATATTACCTTGATTAACTCAGATAATATAAAAATAATTTTAAGTACTAGAAGTTCAAATCATGGACATTACTATGATGATTTTCAAATTATTCAAAATTCATTAGAGCTAAATATTGATATTTTATCTCATGAAGAAGTTATATCTTTTTCTGATATTTTGGAAAATGCTGCATTATGGGGTGAGCAAGCAGGTCTTTCAACTGAGAAAAAAGTTGAAATAATTGAACAAAAAAATAAAAAACAAATTTCTCATACATTACTAAATATTCTTAATGCACCTCAAATGAAATCAAGGATTGATAACCTATTAGTAAATCTTTTTAAAAATAAGGAATACCAAGATACAATTTTAGCTATATGTATATTGGAAATTATGAATCAACCTTTAACATTTAGTCTTATTTCCGAAGTTTCTTTATCTAATGCAATTTTTAGTTCAGAGTTAACTCAAAATCCTGATTTTATTCAATTGTTTCCATCAAAGAATAGTAAGATTCTAACAAAGTCATCATTATATGCTAGAAACTTATTAAAAAATCACTTTAAAGGGCTATATACAATAAATAAATTATTAGATGTCGCAGAAAAATTCCAAAATTTACGTTCTAATGGAAATATTGAATCAAGTATTTATAGGGCATTACTTAAATTTTCTTTTATTGAACGCTCTCTACCTAATGAAAATAAGACAAATATGTTGATAAGATACTATGAGCAATTAAAAACTCGTATTGATAGACTAGAAAAAACTCCTCATTTTTGGCTTCAATATGCAATGGCAAGGATAGCAATAGATGATTTTAATAATGCTCAAAATTGTTTAGATACTGCTTATGCAAAGGCTTATGAAGGTTATGACACATCATATTTAGATGCTCAACAGTCAAGATTATGGATTCAACTTTCACTAAGAGAGCATGACCAAAATAAAAGTATGGAGTATTTTAAAAAAGCACATAAACTATTAACCAACTTATATGATGACCAATATAAATATAGACAAGTAGAAGTGTATAATGATTATTTTCAAGAAAAGTATACAAAACTATCTAATAAAAATAAAAGCCATTTTAAATCATATGTTCAAGATATGGCCAAAAAGCTAGATGGTTTACATAAAGGATACTTTACTGAAAGCAATAGAATGGATTACTGTCATCAAAAACTAAACGAAATTTTAGAGAATATTTAACAGATATATTTATTATCAGTTTACCGATATGGAATTTTAAAAGCATAACAAAACAGTGGAGCCAATAAATTACCTGCCGGCAATTCATCGGCTCATTTTAAACGTTATATTGAAATCAAATGATATAGTTACACATCTGTTAATAATTAAAAAATAAGGATTAATTTGTCCCTTGTTATTCTTGAATATGTGGATGTTCTTGGTGGAAAAAACGAAAAAAAAGTTTTAAAATTTTCTATGGATCTACTACCTGAATCCGTAAATAAAGAGTCGCTTTTTGTAATAAAGGTAGATGGTAAATCTATGCAACCTGTTATTAAAGACCGTGCCTTGGTTGTGGCTGATCTCTCCCAAAGAGTAGTACAGGATCAAGGAATTTATCTCGTCTATCAAAATAATAGCATGTGGATAAAACAAGCTAAGCAAGAAAATACTGGTATGACATTCGTCTCCATCAATAAAGCATTTTCACATTTAGTTTACAATGAAGTCGAAGTACGTGTTGTAGCTAAAGTAGTTTTATCTTTTAGTACTTTTTAATGATGTTATAGACGCTACTCTATGTGGGTTTTTAATTTTAAAAGTAAACATAACAAAACACAGGAGCCAATAGTTTACCGCGAGCGGAAAACTATTGCTCTCCTCAAACGTTCATCTCTCGCCAACGGCGAGGGATGAACGGTCAAGCCGAGTAAGTTCTTGTTTTCCTCCGCCTTACGGCTTCGGATAACAAGTCGCTGGAGCGAACACTCTTCCAACTCTATCGTATCAGTACCGCAAACTAAAGTTTGCTATACTGTTTCTCAGAGTATCGCTCGGCTTGACCGTTATCTTACTAAAAGGAAATATTAAATATGACAATAAAAGAATTTAAAGACTTAACAAATATGGAAGAGCCTGTCAAGCATTTAGAAACCTACCTTGAAACAAATATGGAATCTGTAATGTCAGGAAAAATTAATGAAATTGATATGATAAAGATGATAGGAATTATAAAAATATTTTGTCAAAAATATGACCTTGAAATATGCAGTAAATATTTAAAAAGCTTAAAATCAAGTGATCAACTTCCTAACCTCAGAGGATATCTACAACAAATTTACAAAGAAATTATATTTGTTTCACATAATGACTCTTTTGATAACCATTTTAATACAATTATTTATGATGTAACTGAAGATGAATTAACTGAAATAAATTCATTACTAAATAGTATAAAAGATAAAATTAATACTTCAAATATATTTGACGAGAAACAAACTATTAAAATAAATAAGATTTTAGAAAAATTAACGCAAGAACTTAACCAAGACATCACATCAATGAAAGGTATTTTAGGATCTTTATTTGAATTAAATATTTATTCCAATCTAGAACCTAAAGCTAAAGTACTACTCAAGGAATTAAAAGGACTTTTTAGCTTGACAGTCAATATTAATATTAAAGGAAACAACCTTCCTTTACTGAATACTATTTCAAGTGCTAATCAAGAGAACCTTTTACCTCAGATAACTGAAGATGGAGAAATTATAGATGTTGCTGAGGAGTAAAGATAACAAAACCTTGGAGAGAAATATTTGGCCCTGCGGCTCAAATATTTCTCAACTCAAACGTTAGTCTACAAAGGAACAAATTGAAAGAATATAGAAAAATTATAGATACTCCTGTAGTACTTTTAAAACTTGATGATGTAAAATCGTTAATGAAAATACTAATAGAAGGTATTCCTGAACATACTCATGCATTTGAATTTAGTATACACCATGATGATGTGCAGATAAGAGCAGATAACTTAGATGATTTGTTTTCACAAGAATTACCAAATGAGATAGATGGTCTAACATGTAGTGTAAAAGGTTGGACACAAGATAATACAATAGATAGAGGAATTTTTTTAAGCTTTAGAAAAACTGTTTCAGACTATCAAATACATGCACATGATGAAGCTTGGTTTCTAGGGAAAATAGAGCAAGTAAACTCCTTTTTAGAAAAGAAAAAACCATGGTATACAAATTTTTCTAAACATTTTGCTAGTTTAAACGGTATATTTACTGGTATATTTTCAATGATTTTCATTTTTTTAATAGCTAAGGAAATGTATATATTTTCATTAGCTCCACTGATAATGGTATATATTTTACATTCATCATTTCAAAAATATCAAGATGGTAAACTATTTCCAAAAACAAAAATAATACTAAAAGAGGATATTAAACGAACTAATTATGAACTATGGTCGTTTATCGTAAGTATATTAAGTTTAGTTGCTACTGGTGTAGGTGTTTTTCTTACTTATAATCCAGACTAACAAAACGCAGGAGCCAATAGTTTACCCTAGCGGGAAAACTATTGCTCTCCTTAAACGTTAATGGAGCAAAATATGATAAAAAGACAAGATGGATTAATAGAATACTTAGAAAGTATTCTTGATAAAATAGATGATAGTGCGGCAAAAGGTATAGCAAAACTTGCTATTGACAAAGGAATAGATACTTTGAGTGAAAAACAGGAGTATACACTAGAAGAAGGAATATCAGACTTTCTTATGTATGAGTGTCCAAACTGTGAGGAACCAATCAGTTATGAAGATATGGAAATAGATATTTATAATGGTAAATGTTCTTATTGTAATAATAGATGGGAAAAGATGCAAAGAGAGTAAACATAAAGACCATTAACAAATCGTAGCAACAAAAATATGTTACCACAGCCGAAAAAAATTTCAAGAACTAAAGATATTTAGTTCCCATTGTAAAATTTAATCAAGCACAAAAGCTGGTAACATATTTTTGTACTCGACCGTTATATCAAAAGGATTTAAATGAGAACAGGACTTTTAGTAGGAGTTTTCCTTAAATATATTATTGCTTTATTACCAGTTATTTTAATTATTTTTTCAAAATTAGTATCTGGCAAAACAAAAGTAAAATGGGCTTTAGCTGTACTATTAATACCATATGTTTTAAAGGAAATGGTTTATGTAATTGTTATGCTCCAAGGAGATGCATTGCAAATGCATGGTTCTATAGTTTTAGGTGGATGGGCACCTGCTATTCCATTGATTTGGTACATTTCTGCATGGAGTATCTATTTTTATTTCAAAATAAAATATGGAAGTCCTAAAATAAAAAAACGAACAAAGATAATTGCAGGAATTCTATTGACAATTTTAGTTGTTTGGGGTTTAGTATTTGTATTTAATACCTACAAGGAACAAGAAGCAAAAACAATATTGAAATGTGGAACAGAAAAAATATTTACAAAAAATCTACAATCAAATAAACTTTATTTTACAAGTAACCATATAAGTAAAAATGCTTCTTCACGTTATATTGGAAATTTAGATGGTGATGATATTATTTTAAAAAATGACAACTATCAAAGAACAATAAAAAGATTAAAAGCTTGTTTGAAATTCTCAGATGAGCTTAATATAATTTATCCCAAGGATTCAATTTATAATAAATCTTGGGGATGGGAAAAAGATACATATGATGTTAACAGCAAACTATTGTTTAGTAGTGAAGAATCAGTGTGTCCATCTGATAAATCTGACAAGCGTGAAAAGGATGAATATGAAAAGTGGACAACTCAATATGGTGATCATAGTATAAAAACTAATAGCGATAGTTTCGTGTTTGATGTCAACAATACATCACATACGGTTAAAGCAGAGACCATTGAATTTAGCCAACATTTTATAGGAACTACTTTTTCAACAAATGAAAATAAATATATATTTAGAACATCAATCGATGACTCATCTAAAATTATTTTATGGAAGTTCTCAAAAAATGGAGACTTTATAAAAGAAGTCCATATAAAACTTCCAAAAAATGTAATTATAGTGGCGGGTAGAGGGTACTATATCAGTCACATTAAAATAGATAAAGACAAAATACAATTTAGATTATATGAAAGATATCGTAGTAATCAAGACCGCGGTTGGAAAATCATGTGTAGTTATCACACGCTTGAAATAGAGAATAAGATATAACAAATACGAGGAGCGTAATACTAAACCTAAAGCGGTTTAGTATTGCTCACGATAAACGTTATGTATAAAAAATAAGAGGTTGTATGAAAAAAACATTAATTTTTTTAATTTTTCTGTCAATATCAATAATATTCTTTGAATATTATTTTTATTGTTTAATTCCTGAAAAACTTTTAATGCCTCTTGTTGGAACTAATGCAATCGTTGTGACTTTAATTTTGGCATATATTTCTTATTCTCAATGGCAAAAAAGCAGACTAGAAAATGAAGTATTAAAAGAACAATTAAAATTAATTATAGAATATTTAAATTATATGCAAAAAAATTACAATTCATCTACTCTACTATCTAAAAAAGAAGATAAAATATTATTAAGCAGTTTTATACCATTCTCTATAATTAATTATAATTCATTACTAAATTTAGAAAGTACGAAATATATTACTCATCAGTTTAAAACTAAAGAATTACATTGGCAATGGTTTAATGAGGTTAACAACGATATAATTTATAATCCATTTTTTCCAAAACGATTATTTGAGATTATTATTCAATTGGACACAAAAAAATATTTTATGCTTAATGATTTTGGTAGCCATTGGTGTTTTAAGCAAACTAATTGTGCTCCAGAAAACCAACTAGTTCTTTTACAGGGACTTGACAAGGAAGAGTTAAATACGAAAATGTTAAAACTTCCCTATAAAAATGACTACTTGCGAGTTTCAGATATTATTAGTATTTATGAAGAATTTAACACGGAATTAGAAAAATGGCTAAAAAAGAATAATATTAATATAAATTTAAATATAAAGCACAATTACACATAACAAATCATAGGAGCACTAATGAAGAAAATAGCTGTAGTAATTGTAATTTTATTAGCCTTATTAGTTGGTGCAACCAGCTTAATCAGAAATGTAGGTGAAAATAATATCAAAGAAGAATGCATATTACTTATTAACGATAAAGAAAGCGACTTTCCATCTTTTGGAATAGCAATGTATGATAGGATGGAAGAATTAGCTAAAAATATAAAGCCTGAAAATAGAAATCACAACTTAAAAGGTTTGACAAAATTAGAAGTTATGATTAATATATGTCAACAGACTGAAGAATATGACAAAATAAATGGTTCAACAACAGAGAATTTTGATAAAGCTATCTATAAAATTTTAATGAAAGACAACTAATAGATGGATTACTTTAATCATAATACATTTGTAAATCATTATAAAACGGCAGAGTTTCTTTTTGATAGTGCAAAATTAAATAACGAGGGGCAATTTTATAATTTAGTTTCATGTATCTCATTTTGTGCTTTTAGTCTAGAAGCATATATAAATCATCAAGGATTTATTGAGCAAAATGAAGAGTGGAATAAATGGGATTCAGATGAGCACCCTTGCTTTAAAACTAAAGTAAAAAAGCTTGCTGAAATTATTCATTTAGATATCGACTTTAATAATGATATATTCTCAATCATCACTCCATTATTTCAATTTAGAGACCTTATTGTTCATGGACATAGTGAACAAGTTATAAAAAAGGTCAAGAATCCACAAAATAATACAAAAGGTGCTATGTTAAATCTATCATCACATATAGATAAATTTTGTACTATTAAAAATGCAGAAGTGATACTAAAAAACACTAAAGAAATAATTGAGCAGTTCCATGAACAGAGTCAATCTGATATTTCAAAAAGTAGGCTGTTTAGCCTTGGCAATGGCAGTTACGCTGTAAAAAGAACATAACAAGTACGAGGAGACGCAATAATTTACCCTGCGGGAAAATTATCGCTCACGATAAACGTTATAACCACAAAAATTATTTAAAGCATATTAGCTTTTTATATACAGTTGATTTTCTTAACAGACTATTCAAGAAAAAAAAGATAAAATATACAAATAAAATAAATATTGCAAATTGTCATATTTATTACAAAATATCAAAATTAAGGATATAGTAGGCACAAAAAGGATATTACATGACAAAGATGATTGATTCACAAATGTTATTCAATTTTGATGCTGAAAATAGAAGTATGACAAAAATAATTAGTTCAAATATTAGAAAACAAGAAGTTAAAAAACTAACTTTAGGTGGTCTATTTGCAGGCATTGGTGGAATTGAATTAGGTTTTAAAAAAGTCGGTTTTGATATTTCATGGGCTAATGAAATAGATAAAAATGCTGCTATAACTTATAAAGCAAATCACAAGCACAAATTATTTGAAAAAGATTTAAAAGATTTAAAAACAAGTGAAGTTGAAAAAATTGATATATTGACAGGTGGATTTCCATGTCAAGCATTTTCTGTAGCTGGTCACAGAAAAGGATTTGAAGATGACAGAGGAAATTTATTTTTTGAGATATTAAGATTTATTGATGACTTGGAACCAAAAATTATATTTTTAGAGAATGTAAAAAACTTACAAGGACACGATAAAGGAAACACCTTTAAAAGAATATTGAAAGAACTGGAAGACAGAGGCTTTCATGTCAAAAATAAAGTATTAAATAGTTCTGAATATGGAAATACGCCGCAAAATAGAGAAAGAATATATATTGTTGGCTTTAAGGATGAAAAAGTATTTAATAATTTTGAATTTCCTAAGCCAAAAAAATTAACTAAAAAAATAGAAGATTTAATAGACAATGAAGTAGAAGAAAAATTTTATTATACAAATAGTAGATACTATAAGCAATTAAAAGAAGAAATGAAAAATAGAGATACTATTTATCAATGGAGAAGAGTTTATGTTAGAGAAAATAAAAGTAAACTTTGTCCAACCTTAACAGCAAACATGGGTACCGGTGGTCATAATGTTCCATTAATAATTGACGATAAAGATATTAGAAAATTAACACCAAGAGAATGTGCTAGATTTCAAGGTTATGACGATAATTTTATTTTAAGTGATAAACTTGCAAATTCACATATATACAAACAAATTGGTAATTCTGTTACAGTCCCTGTAATTGAAGCAATTGCAAAAAAAATCAAGGAAGCTCTTAAATATGGATGAAAATGAATTAGTACAAGAATTAATAGATAAAAATTATGTGAAAAGCAAAGTAAAAGAAATTGCTCTTTCACATGGATTGACTGAAGCTCAATTGAAAAAATTCTACAGTATGAAGTTCTTTTCAGAAATTGCAGAAGATTTAGATTTACAAGAATTAGCAAATTTAAATATAGAAGAAATTGCATCAAAGGTATCTGATGAAAAACAACAAAAATTTAAGTTTATCAAAACTGAACTAAAACATATTATTGAAAAATCATTATATATTGCTATGACCAATGGATTTCCTGTAAATATAAATGATATAGAGAGTGGTGTTATGACAGCAAATGCTGGAGATAGTGCTGAGTTTATTTTTGTTGCTCGTGCAATACTTGCAGGATTTAATTGCAGTAGTGTTGATGTCCGTAGTAGTCGCTATGATGCAATCATTGATTACAATAATAAACTCTTGAGAGTACAAATTAAAGGAATTAGTACAGGAAGCAATATTAGCTTTAAAGACAGAGACAGAGGTGGACAAGGTATAGACCACACTCATGCAACAAACATAGGACAGCGGATTACATCCGAAGATTGTGATATTTATGTTGCTGTAGATAAACAAGTTGGAATATGCTATATCGTTCCAATGCCTTGGGCAGATTCATTAAGTTTAGAAGATTGCCAAAAAGTAAAATTAACTGATATTCCCCATTATAAAGAAAATTGGGATGTAATCAAAGAATTAACTGCTTCAGACTAAAAAGTTATAACAAAACCTTGGAACTAATAAATTTTCTCTGAAAATTTACAGTTCAAGTCGACCGTTAGACACCATTAGGAAAGAACTGAATGAGACAACAACTTACAAAATATGAAATCAGACTGGAAATGCTAAAAGAATGTTATCAAAAAATAGAATCATTTAAATTAGAAATAGACTTACCAGAAGACTTATTAAATAGTTTAGTTGGTTCATATGATAATTTACAAAACGACCATAAGCTTACTTCAATAATAAAAGAAAGTTTTTTTATATCAAGAGAACTAATTGACTTTGTTATTAGTAAGTTGGCTTACGAGTTTAAAGGCACTATTTCAAATGATTTTACAAAATTTATGACAGGACTAGCTAATGGAAATTATTCAGAACTAAACAATTCTTGTATAAACTATTTATCTCAACCTAGTATTATTCGTGGACTAATAATGATAAGAACAATACGAAATAAAATGAAAAAAGATCTCGATTTAACATTTCATTGTAAAAATCAAAAAGAATTAGAAATTACATTAGAAGTAGACATACCAAAAAAACTCAGAGATAATATAACTAAGTTCGATGAGATTATGAATATAAAAAATAGAGATTTAGTTACAGATAAAAGTGAATTAAAAACAATTAACTATACATTATTCCCACGCAACTTAATAAATGATTTCATAGTTATTTTTGACAAAATGAAACATGAATGCGGTATGAAATAATGTCTAACAAAACGCAGGAGCCAATATGAAACCCCAAGCGGTTTCATATTGCTCTCCTTAAACGTTAACATCACATTTGCATATTAAGTCTTAATTTGGTACAATAAAAGGACTGAAGGAGATTTTATGCAAATTGTAAATGATATAAAGCCTGTTACCTATCTAAAAAGTAGAGCAGCTGATGTTCTAAAATATATCAATGAAACTCATAGACCTATGATAATCACACAAAATGGTGAAGCTAAAGCTGTTATACAAGATCCAAAAAGTTATGAAGATATGAAAAATGCTCTCGCTATAATGAAGCTTCTTTCATTTGCAGAAGAAGATATTAGAAGTGGAAATCTTCATGCTGAAGAAGATGTTTTTAACTCTGTTGAAGAACTCCTTAGTAAATGAGTAAAATTTATAAAATTAAATGGACTTCAAATGCAAAAGAAGACCTTTTAAATATTGTTGATTATATCAAAAAAGATAATTTAAGTGCTGCAAGAAAAATTTATGAACAAATAAAAGAAAAAGCACAATCTAGCAACTTTTTTTCTTTAAGAGGCAGAGTGGTTCCTGAACTTCTAAAAGAAGGTATAACTATTTATAGAGAACTGATTGCACAACCTTACAGAATAATGTACAAAATTGAAAATGACACTGTTTATATTATGGCTATTTTTGATTCAAGACAAAATGTAGAAGAGTTGTTATTACAAAAACTACTAAGAGGACATATGCTAACAAATCATAGGAGCAAATAAGTTACTTAGCGGTCACTTATTTGCTTTATTATTGCCTATTTTAACACCGCGGTTGACAACATTATGAAAAAAGCAATCAATATTCGTATAGATGAAATGATTTCTGACAAAAGAATTGATGAACTAAAGGCTGGAAAAACTGAAGTTTATTCACTTGAAGAGGTAGCACAAAGACTTGGTCTTAATTGATGTTCAAAATCATTATTCCAAAAGCTGCCTTTAAAGAGCTAGAGAAAATAGACTCAAAAAACCAAAAACTACTTTATTTAAAGATAAAAGAGAATGATATTTTAGTCATAACGCTTATCAGAATTGCTCATATAAAAGAAGTATATTAAAGTTTACATAAAGCCTTATATATTTAAGCTTCTTAAATATATAATACCTCCTATCTACTAATATAAGATAATAAATGGAACTCGATTCAGACAAAATTATATATTTCAGCGCTATTTTTATATTTTTGGCTCTGTTTTTATGGATACATCTTATACCATTTTTGATTAGTTTAAGAATTATAAAATATTTGAAAGACAAAAATAAAAAATATTCACCATATATTCTTTTAGCCATCGTGTCTCTAGTCCCGACGCTGTTTTTTTTATATTTAATTTATTTTGCTTTTACTTGTGGAGATACATGTTTTAGCTGGCTTTTTTTATCAATGTCGCTTCTGCCTGTATTGATTTTTTCCATAATTAATCAAAATATTAGAAAAAATATTCACAGAGACCATTCTATGCAATCACTAAAAGACAACTTGCTTTTAAAAGAAGAACAAGCTAAAAAGAACAAAGAGCGCCTCAAAAAAGAACTAGAAAAAATTAAAAAAGAACGAAAAGAAAAATACGCCAAAGAAGTGGAAGATTTTATGAGAGCAAGAAAAGAAAAATACGGTAAATAAACAGTTTAAATATACAAATATGGAGCTTCTGATAAATGAAAAATCCTAATCGTAAAACAGTATCAAAGTTAGAGCATCTCCCAAACATTGGCAAAAAAATGGCTCACTATCTAAATATGGCTGGTATCCAAACTCCTCAATCTTTAATTAAAAAAGATGCTTTTGACTTATATGCTAAACTATGTAAAAAGATTGGTAAAAAGCTTGATCCATGTATCATAGATGTATTTATATCAGCCATTGATTTTATGGAGGGAGGAGAACCTAAAGCATGGTGGGAGTTCACAGATGAACGAAAGCGAACTTTCAGGGAGAATGTTACGAAGATAGCAAAGAAATTTTCATAAGGAAAGATATTTGAGTCATAACCACCACCATCATGACCTAGAAAACATGGGCGATAGTCGTTTACTCTGGGCGATTGCTATCAATATGCTTTTGACATTAGCGCAAATCATTGGTGGTATCATCTCTGGAAGTCTCTCTCTTATTGCAGATGCACTTCACAACTTTAGTGATGCAGCTTCACTTTTAATCGCCTTAGTAGCACGCAAGATAGGAAGAAAACCAGCAGATTATTTTAAAAGTTTTGGATACAAACGAGCTGAGATAATTGCAACTCTTATAAACCTTGTGACCCTTGTTATTGTTGGTATATACTTGATATATGAAGCATTATGGCGTCTATATGAACCACAAATCATAGAGGGTTGGATGGTAGTGATAGTAGCGAGTGTTGCGCTTATTGTTGACATTATCACAGCCATATTGACCTACAGTATGTCAAAAAACAGCATGAATATGCGTGCGGCTTTTTTACACAATCTCTCAGATGCACTAGCTTCCGTTGGTGTAATTGTTGCAGGTACTCTTATCTTGATGAATGAGTGGTATTGGAGTGATACCATATTGACACTTATAATTGCGGCATATATTCTCTATCAGGCTGCAACGCTATTACCTCAAACAATTCATATTCTTATGCAAGGCACTCCTAAAAACATCAATATAGATGATGTTACTAAAAAGATGCAAGAGATTGACGGAGTTATTGAGATTCATCATCTGCACCTTTGGCAATTGGATGAACATAAAAATGCTCTTGAATCCCATGTAGTGCTTGAAAATTTCAATAATGTACAAGAGATAAAAGAGAATTTGAAGCAAGTGCTAAAAGAGCAGTTTTCTATTGTACATTCTACTTTAGAGTTTGAAGTGCAGCACTGCAAAGATCAATATTGCTAACTCTTAACCTTTTTTCAGTATAATCACTCAACTATATAAAGCTAAAGAGATAACTAAATGATAAACTATCAAAGCATAAAGCCTCTGTTATTTAAACTACAGCCCGAAAACGCTCACCATGTAGCGGAATGTGTACTTAGACTTCCTAACATCTGTCAGATTCCTTTTAACTCTTTTTTAGAGTCTCACTTCGTCACAAACGATATTTTGACTCAAGAGCTGTTTGGTCGTACATTTCTAAACCCTGTCGGACTCGGTGCCGGGTTTGATAAAAACGCTACTATGATTCGCGGTATGCAGGTTTTGGGATTTGGTTTCACAGAGATAGGTACAGTTACGCCTAAAGCGCAAGAAGGCAATCCAAAGCCTAGAATGTGGCGACATGTAGAAGAAGAAACTATCCAAAATGCTATGGGTTTTAACAACGAAGGTCTGCTGAAAGTACAAAAGAGATTGAAGCAGCGCTATCCTTTTACGACTCCTATCGGTGTAAATATCGGTAAAAACAAGGTAACGCCTGATAGTGAGGCTATAAACGACTACACAACTCTCATAAAAGCTCTTCACGCTCTTGGTGACTACCTTGTCATAAATATCTCTTCACCAAATACTCCGGGGCTTCGCGACCTCCAAAACGAAGAGTTCATCACTAGACTTTTTGCAGAGGCAAAAGCCATAACAGATAAGCCGATTTTACTAAAAATAGCTCCTGACATGTCGATAGAAGATGCAGTAGCACTTACGACTATGGCGGTTGAAAAAGGAGCTGACGGTATCATCGCGACAAACACGACTGTTGACTACTCGCTTGTAAAAAGTCCTTACGACAAAGGCGGACTCAGCGGTGCAGTACTCAAACAAAAAAGTTTTGAAATATTTGAAGCTATAGCCAAAGAGCTTTACGGAAAAACTACACTTATTTCTGTTGGCGGAATAGATTCAGCAGAAGAAGCATACAGACGCATAAAAGCAGGTGCTTCACTTGTTCAGATATTAAGCGGTCTTGTTTTTCACGGTCCTGACATGATTATGAACATCAATAAAAAGCTTACAGAGCTCATAAAAGCTGACGGATACTCAAATATCACTGAAGCTATAGGTGCGGATAGAAAATAATATGAAGATTTTCATAGCACTCATACTAATTTTAGGAAATTTAGCAATGGCAACATCACTACCAAAGTACGAAACAAAGACTCTAAAGAATGGACTGCAGATAGTTGTAATCCCTCTAGAGAACTCAACTAATGTTATAAGCACAGATATATTTTACAAAGTCGGAAGCAGAAATGAAGTTATGGGTAAAACCGGAATAGCTCATATGTTGGAGCATATGAACTTCAAATCTACAAAGAATTTGCCAGCCGGTCAGTTTGACAAAGAGGTAAAAGGCATAGGCGGTATAAACAATGCATCGACTAGTTTTGACTACACTCACTACTACATAAAATCAAGCACAGATAATCTCTCTAAGTCACTATCCCTTTACGCTGAGCTTATGCAAAACCTTAAGCTAAAAGACAAAGAGTTCCAACCTGAGCGAGATGTTGTTGCAGAAGAGAGACGCTGGAGAACAGAGAACAATCCTCTTGGTTATCTTTACTTTGCACTGTTTAACAATGCCTATACATACCATCCTTACCACTGGACACCTATCGGTTTTATGAACGATATCCAAACATGGACACTCCAAGATATTAAAGACTTTCATAAGACTTACTATCAGCCAAACAATGCCATCTTAATGGTTACCGGTGATGTTGACCCCAAGGAAGTGTTTAAAAAAGCTAAAAAAGAGTTTGATAGCATTAAAAATGGAACTAAAATTCCAGAGTTTAAATTTGTAGAGCCTGAACAAGATGGACCAAAAAGAGCGACTATATATAAGGACTCTGAAGTAGAGATGGTAGCCATAACTTTTCATATTCCTAATTTTAAAAGTAAAGATCAGGTTGAGCTGAGTGTCATCTCAGAGATTTTGTTCTCTGGAAAAAGCTCAAGACTATATAAAGAGTTAGTAGATAAAAAGCATCTTGTAAACAGTGTATATGCATATAATATGGAAAATATTGACCCAGGTCTTTTTATATTTTTAGCTACATGTAATCCAGGGGTAAAAGCTGAAGATGTTGAAAAAGAGCTGATTGAGCAGATAGAACTTATAAAAAACAAGCAAGTAACCAAAGCTGAACTAGACAAAGTCAAAATCAACTCTAAAGCTGATTTTATCTACTCACTAGAAAGCTCGACTTCTGTTGCAAACCTTTTTGGAAGTTATCTTGTTCGCGGAGACTTACAACCTCTTTTAACATACGAAGAAGACATTGAAAAAGTAACTCAAAAATCAGTTAAAGAAGTTGCAAATAAGTACTTTGACTTCAACAAATCAACTACAATGATTCTCAAAAAAGGCGAGTAAATTTTTTTGGTTACATACGCAGAATTTGAACAAGCCGTAGAAACACTTGGGCTTATTGGTGTAGAAACCAAAGATGACATAAAAAAAAGATACTTAAAACTATCTCGCAAATACCACCCAGACATGCCTGATGGCTCAGTTGAAAAATTTCAAGAAATAAATAAAGCGTATAAAATTTTAAATGCTTATATAAATAATTTTAAATTTAGATGCACAAAAGAAGAGTTCGCAAATCAGCACCCATTTTCTCTCGGAGACACGGAATGGCTTCATAAACCAAAGAACACCTAGTAAACCAACCATAAAAGTTATTTAATGTTATAAACAATAGCTATTTTAAGTTTAAAAGATATATAATATTTTAAAACATACAAGGAGTTTATGATGAAAAAAACATTCATAGTGTCTGCTTTGGCAGCTGCCCTGCTTTTAACAAGTACATCAGTTTTTGCAGCTGATCGAGTTTATGGTTCTGAGCTGATGACACAGCAAGAGCGTAATAAACATAGAAATCAATTGCGTTCAGCTAAAAATGAGCAAGAGAGAGAACAAATTCGTAAAGAACATCATGAGCGCATGAAAGAGAGAGCCAAAGAGCGTGGTCTCTCAATGCCTGACGAAGTACCTGAAAGAGGCGGTAGAATGAATTCTGGCGGCGGAATGGGTTCTGGACAAGGAATGGGCTCTGGCGGTGGAATGGGCCCTGGTGGCGGCGGTGGTCGCAGATAGTTTTAAAAAAGGGCTTATTTGCCCTTTTGCTATTTCACCCTACTAAACCTATCTTTATAACTATGCTTCAAACACAACTCTTGCACAACTTTAAAACTTAACACATTACTAAGTAATTTTGTATTTGTATGGCTTAAAAAACAAAATTTGCTTATAATTAGATTTATTATATTTTTAAGGAAATAAAGTGAGACCGATAAAAAATTATTTGATTTTTGTTGCTGCATTAATAGCACTCTCATCAAATACTCAAGCCTATGAAGCAAAGACTGTTCATGAACCACTCTTAAATACAGCACTAACAATCTACAATGAATGTTTTCCAGGTGATACGATGTATGACATTGTCGAAGATGCAAAAAGCAGAGTTATAGCTGGAAACATAGCAATGGATGAAGGCTTGAAATTTAATATATTCGATGTGCTCTCTTTAAGGGGAGAAAAGGTTTTTTCTAAAGCCAAACGCCCATTTAACTGGCACTTTTACAATCCCAACAAAGAAGACATGTCGCGTGCAGGTTTAGTTGAGCAATCACATATTAGATTGTGGCAAGGTTTAAAAGATGGGCTAAAGTCTAATGAGAAAAATTATAATAAACTACTTTTTATCGGAGGTCTTATTCATTTGGTTGAGGACATAACCAGTCCTGCACATGTAGTGCCTGTTTACCACGGTCCGACAGTTATCAGCGTTATCGGTCCTAAAACACTTAAGCCTCTCGTCACATATATGCAAGAGTATAAAGATAAATATAAACACATGATAAAAGACAATATAGACTATATCGCACCCGATACTCAGCGTCTTTTAAATGAACTACAGCATGATAATCTTCTTTGTCATGAGATAGATACAAACAGTGAGACTTTAGAAGAGATACGCTTCAATGCGGCAACTAAAACACTCAATCTTTTAAAACAAGAAATACCCGAGTGTCCAAATTTTACATGGCAAGAGTTTTGGACACCACCTAAGAGCGATGAATATTTTGGAAAATATTACATTAAAAACAACTCCCCGCTATTTGGTCAAGAAGGCTTAATGACACTAGAAAACGGTTCTACATGTAAGTTTAAAGAAAACGATCCTAGATATGAAGATTTTGTTTATTCTTTACACCTAAACGCAGTAAAAGCAGACTTAAAACTGCTAAACTGGAGCACAAAAAATATTTTAAAAAGAGATAAAAAATCACAGTTTTAATTTTTGTATTGGTGTAATATTTTATTAAACATATGAGTTGTTGCTCTCAAACTTTGAAGGTTTGCTCAACTCAGTAAATATATATAATATTTATTGTTGATAATTATGTCCAATAATGATTTTAATTTCCTTCGTTTAAAACTTTTTAGCTATAATTGCGCATTATTAAAACAAGGGTAATTAGATGAATATTGTAACAGGTTCTTCAACAGCACTTATCACTCCGTTTAAAAATGGGAAACTTGATGAGCAGGCTTATGCTGCACTAATCAAACGTCAAATAAATAACGGCATGAACGCGGTATGTCCAGTTGGAACAACCGGCGAAAGTGCTACTTTGTCATACGATGAAGACAAAAGATGTATGGAAATTGCAGTTGAAGTTTGTAAAGGAACTAATACTAAAGTTCTTGCAGGTGCTGGAAGCAACTCAACATCTGAAGCTATAAACGCTGCAAAAAATGCACAAGAGTGTGGTGTTGATGCTATATTTTCAGTTGCACCTTATTATGTAAAACCATCTCAAGAGGGGCTTTACCAACATTACAAAGCAATTGCTGAGTCGGTGCCAGATTTGCCATTTATGCTTTACAATGTACCTGGTCGCACAGTTGTTGACATTGAAGCAGATACTGTTATTAGACTTTTTGATGATGTTAAAAATATATATGGAATTAAAGAAGCTACTGGAAGCCTAGAGCGTGCAGTTGAACTTCTTTCTCGTCGTCCTGAACTTAAAGTATTTTCTGGTGATGATGCTATTGACTACCCAATTTTAGCAAACGGTGGAGCAGGAATAACCTCTGTTACTTCAAACTTAATGCCTGATTTAAAAAGTGAATTAGTAAAACTAGCACTTGAGGGTGATTTTGCAGGTTCAAAAGCCATAAATGACAAGTTATACCCACTTAACTCGGTTATGTTTTGTGAAGCTAACCCTATCCCCATAAAAGCTGCTATGTATATTGCAGGATTGATAGAAACTCTAGAGTATAGACTTCCACTTCTTGCGCCAAGCATTGAGAATATGAAAAAAATCGAAAAAGTTATGAAAAATTATGAGATCAAAGGACTATAAAAATGGCTGAACAAACCACAGGACAAACAATGAAAGGCAAGACTTTATTTGTTAGCGGAGGAACTCGAGGTATTGGTAAAGCAATCGTTTATGCATTCGCCCAAAAAGGTTGTGATGTAGCATTTACTTACGCTTCAAATGCAGATACTGCAAATGAGATTATCGCTGACATTGAAGCAAAACACGGCGTAAAATGTAAAGCTTATAAACTAGATATCATGGAGCCGTTAACTTACAAAGATGTGTACAAAGAGTTTGATGAAGACTTCGATAGACTTGACTACTTTATCTCAAATGCAATCATATCCGGTCGTGCTGTTGTTGGTGGATTTGCTCCATTTATGAGACTTAAGCCAAAAGGTCTTGGCAACATCTATACAGCTACTGTTGAAGCTTTTGTTGTTGGCGCTCAAGAAGCAGCTAAGCGCATGGAAGCAGTTGGCGGTGGAAGCATAATAAGCATGAGTTCTACAGGTAACCTTGTTTACACTCCAAACTATGCGGGTCACGGCACAAATAAAGCAGCTGTTGAGACAATGGTAAAATACGCTGCTGCTGAACTTGGTGAGAAAAATATCCGTGTTAATGCTGTAAGCGGTGGTCCAATCGACACAGATGCACTTAAAGCATTTCCTAATTACGAAGAGGTAAAAGGTGAAGTAGTCAAACGCTCACCGCTTAGCCGTATGGGTGAGGCTACAGACCTAACTGGTGCATGTATCTTCTTGTGTGAAAATGGCTCATCTTGGTTAACAGGACAAACTATCGTTGTTGACGGTGGAACTTCATTTCAATAAATAAGCTCCGCCTCTTTTGAGGTGGATTTTAAAACTACTATAACTCAAGTTATCATTTAATATACCAATGTATAATACACGCTACATGTAAAACATTAAAAGGAAAAACAATGATGAAATCATTTAAAATAACCGCTCCCCTTCTATTAGTATCTCTACTTTTCTCAACTAGCGCCATAGCAGCGCCCAATTTACCGCCTCCAATTGCTGATGTAGTTGAAATGGAAAAACTTGCCGGTGATCCAGGTCCATTTGTAGCAAAAGAAGATTTTCCAAAAGGCTATTTACTAATAACTAAAAATCTGCCTTTTTTAGTCGGCTTATCACTTTACAATTCAAACTCTTCAAACCTTGAGTTAACAAAACAACAGATAGCTGCACTAGTAAATATTCAAAAAACAGTAATGCCTCAAATGGCAAAAGTAGCTATTAAAATCAAAAAACTTGAGCTTGAAATAGTTAGTGACATAGCATTACAATACAACGATGTAAAAGCTGAGAGTTTTTTTGATAAAGTAGATGAGATAGCAAAATTAAGAGCTGAGCTAACCAAGTCACATCTTAGATGTATAACAAAAGTTAAAACTATTTTAACGGCAGATCAATACGAAGAGTTACTTGACTACGGTATAGTCAATATGTTTTAAAGGGCAATAAATGAATACCTTTGAGAAATTTGAAAAAATAGTTTATGATAATGATTTTAATGCTTTTAAAACAGAAGTTGAAAAACTAGATGACATAAATATTCAAAACAAGTATGGATGGACTCTTCTTCATATTGCCATCAGGAGAGACAGAAGAGAGATGGTCAGTTTTTTACTTGAAAATGCTGCAGATATTAACAGAGTTGATGGCGTTGGCTGGACTCCTCTTATGGAGGCTATTATGGATGATATGCCAGATTTAGTATCTCTACTAGTTGAGAGTGGTGCTGATAAGAGCATTGCCAATGCTAGAGGAGTTACGGCTCCTATGCTTGCACAAAAGTTTGAGAGAAGCAACATGTACGAGTATTTAAAGTAGAAAAACAAGAAAGTTGAAAATAAGTAACTCAGGGAATAAAGTATGATAACTATAATATTAAACCACCAGCCCTATGATGGAACTGATGTAACTTGGAATGCTTTACGCTTGGCAAAGACACTTCATAAAAATGGCGAAGATGTAAATATATTTTTAATGAATAATGCAGTTGATTTAGCAAGAGACAAAACCACAAAACCAGACAGTTATGACTATGACTTAGTAGATATGCTTAAAAAAATGTATGCTGATGGAGTTAATCTTCAAGTATGCGGTACATGTAATGCACGATGCGGTATATTCAAAAATGAGCCCTACTTCGATGATAAAATATCTTCAACTATGCAGATTTTATCTGATTGGGTAATTAAGAGTGACAAAGTACTAACTTTTTAGTACGATTGATTAAAAAATGAAGGAAATCAAATGAGTGTTTTATTAGAGTTTAGTATGTTCCCGACATCGCCTGATGGCAGAGAAGGTGCTTCTGTATCTGCGCAAGTCAGCAAGGTAATAGATGCTATAGACAAGTCTGGTGTTGCATACCAATTAACACCGATGGGAACCGTAGTTGAAACAAAAACTATGAAAGAAGCCTTAGCAATTATAGAACTGGCTTATGAACAACTAAAAGATTGTGAGCGAGTATACTCATCTCTGAAATTTGATATCAGAAAAAATACAAAAAACAGACTAAAAACTAAAATAGCTTCAGTTGAAAAAGCTATAGGTAGAAAAGTAAATCATTAAATAAAAAATAAGGCACGAACTTTCTCGCGCCTTGAGTTTACTTTACTTAACTTTAATTTTTTTCTTATCATTTTTTGTGGTTAACTTTGGAATAGTCACTTCAAGAACACCGTTATCACATGAAGCTTTTATATTCTCAGCGTCAACGCCTTTTGGAAGTGTAAAGCTTCTTTGAAACTTGCCATAACTACTCTCTAACTTGTAGTAGTCATCTTTTTGCACCTCTTTTTTATGCTTTCTTTCTCCGGAGATAGTTAAAATATCATCTTTTGTCTCAACAGAGATATCCTCTTTTTTTACACCTGGCAAATCTGCTTCTATATGGTATGCGAACTCACCTTCTCTTGTATTTACAACCGGTGAAAAACCAGATAATTCACCCTCTTCACTCAAGGAAGGAAAACCGACAGAGATTTTTCTCTCCAACTCTCTTAATTCTTTAAATGGATCGTATTTAGTTAAAAACATAATAAACTCCTTTTACATTTATACCTGATTGTACTTCGTACAACCTAAAACGAATATTAATAATTTATAATTAACAATTAGTAAATATTTCTACATTATTATATTCTAGTTAAATAATACAAATTAATATTGAATAACTTTTTGTATAAACTTGTAAGCATATTTAAGCTCTATTTTTGAAAGTAGAGGTATAATTTTTCATAAACCTAGATTAAATATATTTTATTGATTGTTCAAAGGGGTAATATGCTTAAGTCTCTAGAGTCTTCACAGCTATATAATACATGTGATACTTCACTTTTTTCATTTAAAACTACAAAAGAATTAGAACCACTAGAACAATTTATAGGTCAAGAAAATGCTCTAAAAGCAGTTGATTTTGGTACAAATATCCAGCAAGACGGCTATAATTTATTTGCCATGGGTCCATCAGGAAGTGGTAAGCACTCCACTGTAATGACTTTTTTACAAGCAAAAGCAAAATCTGAAGCAGCTCCAAGTGATTGGTGTTATGTAAACAACTTTAAAGATAATCAAAAGCCGGTGGCGATAGAACTACCGGCCGGTCAAGCATACTCGTTCAAAGATGATATAGATGAGTTAATAGACATGTTAAAATCTATCCTGCCTACAGTTTTTGAAAGTGACAACTACCGAAATGAGAGGGAGTTGATAGACCAAAAATATATTGATTTACAAACAAGCATTTTTACTTACCTGCAAGAAGAAGCAAAAAATTACGATGTTGCTATGAATAGTTCATCGCCTTCCCGCGTAACTTTTGTACCAATCGTCGATGGTAAAAAACTATCTGCTCAAGAGTTTCAGGCTATAGAAGGCGAACAAAAAGAAAATATCAAAAAAAAGATGACTGATTTTGAGGCCATTGTAAAAGAGCAGCTGCACAAAGTGGGTGAACTAAACAAAGCTATATTAAAAGAGTTTAAAGAACTAGACAAAAAGACTACACAAGAGGCTGTAGAATCACTCATAGATGAAGTCAGACTGAAATACAAAAATTATGAAAAGATTGTAAGCTATATTGATGCACTGCAAGAGGATGTAATACATAATGTACAAGACTTTTTAGCTAAAACAGATGATATTAGCGTTCCTCCTTTTATGCGTGAATTTTACACCCCTTCTTTTGCCAGATACAGAGTAAATCTTTTTATTTCACAAAACAATAATAAATCAGCACCTGTAATATACGAAGATAATCCGATTCATCAAAATCTTATAGGTAAAGTCGAACATATTTCACAAGTTGGTACGCTTGTTACAGACTTTAGCATGATAAAACCTGGCGCACTACACAAGGCAAGTGGTGGTTACCTGGTTTTGGATGCCAGAAAGCTGCTTATGAAGCCTTTTGCATACGAAGGTCTAAAGCGAGTTTTACGCGCTAAAGAGATACGAATAGAGTCGATGGCACAAGAGTACTCTCTAATCAGCACTACTTCTTTGGAACCTGAACCAATCCCCGTTAATACAAAAGTTGTTCTGATAGGCGAAAGAATAATATACTATCTTTTATACCATTACGATCCTGATTTTAAAGAACTTTTTAAAGTCAATGCCGACTTTGAAGATGAGATGCCGCGCAATGATAAAAATCTTGACTTATACGCAAGGATGATTGGTACAATCGCTAAAAACAACGAACTACTTCCACTTAATGCTGAGGCTGTTGCAAGAGTCATAGAGCAGAGTTCACGAGATGTCTCACACAGCTTGAAGTTTTCTACTCACATCGGTACGATTGCTGACCTTTTAAAAGAGGCTGATTACTACTCGAAAAAATCAAAGCACAAATCGATTAAAAAAGATGATATTGAAAAAGCATTAAGCAGTCAAATAGAGCGTAAAAACCGCATTCAGTTAAAGTTGTATGAACAGATAGACGAAGGCACCATCATGATAAATGTAAGCGGTGAAAAAGTCGGTCAGATAAATGCATTAAGCTACATATCTATTGGCGGTCATCAGTTTGGTATCCCATCACGCATAACTGCCAGAAGTCGCATTGGTAAAGGTGAGATAATAGATATCCAGCGCAAAGTAGAACTAGGTGGTCCTATCCACTCAAAAGGAGTCATGATACTGAGTGCCTATCTTGGGTCTAAATATGCAAAAGAGCTTCCTTTGAGCCTATCAGTATCTTTAGCGTTTGAGCAGTCTTATGGGATGATAGAGGGTGACAGTGCCTCATCAACAGAACTCTATGCTATCATATCATCTATTTGTGAGGTACCCATAAAGCAAAATATAGCCGTTACGGGTTCCGTCAACCAATTTGGTGAGATTCAGCCAATCGGCGGTGTAAATGAAAAGATAGAAGGGTTTTTTGATATCTGTATGAAAAAGAATTCAAAAGCTTTTTATGGTGTCATTATCCCCCACACAAATGTAAAGCATCTTATGCTAAAACCTGAAATAGTCGAGGCAGTTAAAGAAGGCAGTTTTGCTATTTATGCTGTTAAGTCCATTGATGAAGGGATTTCAATTTTAACAGGTATCGAAGCTGGCAAAGCAGATAAAAAAGGAAAATTTCCAAAAAAATCTATTAACGGCATGGTCGTGGCACATTTGGAAAAATTCTCCAAGACACTAAGAGAGTTTTCTCACCCAAAAGATAATAAAAAAATTCATCAGTAATGTTGGCAGATTGCTATTTTAAGCACCCTTAAAAAACTTACTAAACTCTGTCGGAAACGGGAAAACAAGTGTATTTGTTTTATCGCTAGAAATATCACTCATTGTCTGAAGATATCTAAGCTGTATTGCTAAATCATTTTGAGAAAGTTTCTCGGCTGCTAAAAGTATGTTCTCACTGGCTTCAACTTCACCTTTTGCATTAATAACTTTTGCACGGCGCTCACGCTCTGCTTCAGCCTGCTTAGCAATAGCACGAACCATACTCTCATCAAGGTCTATATGCTTAATCTCAACATTGGATATCTTAATCCCCCATGCATCAGTCTGTTTATCAAGGATTTCTTGAATATCATGATTAAGTCGTTCTCTCTCAGCAAGCATCTCATCTAACTCATGTCCACCAAGTACAGAGCGCAGGGTTGTCTGAGCAAGTTGGCTTGTCGCTGTATAAAAATCTTCCACCTGAATAATAGCTTTTTGAGGGTCTATAACACGAAAATATACCACAGCATTGACATGTACTGATACATTGTCATGAGAGATAACATCTTGAGTGGGAACATCAAGAACGATAGTACGAAGATCAACCCTGACCATCTGTTGAATAAATGGAATCAATATAATAAGCCCAGGTCCCTTTATCCCTGTAAAACGCCCAAGTGTAAAAACTACACCGCGTTGATACTCCCTTAAAATACGAATAGCCATTGCTAAAAAAACAATGACAAATACAACTATGTATATTCCTGTAAATGGTAAATCAATAAACATCTTTTACTCCTCAATTGGTTTAACTTTTAAAATAAGACCGGATAATTCAACAACCTGAACACTCTGCCCGACCGACAACTTTGTCTCACTTGTTGCACTCCATGTCTCACCGTGACAATGTACTAAATAACCACTATCATTGGATTTGATTACCTCTGCTGTGGTGCCAATCATCTCCTCTTCACCTGAGACTACTTTGGCCGACCTTGAGCTTACAAAGAGTCTCACGACTAAAATAAAAAAAGCTAGACTTGAAACACTAAAAGCAATGATTAAAGGGATAGAGACACTGCTGCCAAGCGTATCAGCATCAAACAGTAAAAACGAGCCAAAGGCGAAGGAGATAACACCTCCTATACCTAAAATTCCAAATCCTGCGATAAATACTTCTGATATCATAAATACAATGCCTAAAAGTATTAAAAGTAAGCCTGCATAATTAAAGGGTATCATGTTTAATGCATAAAGTGCAATCACTCCGGATATAGTTCCAATAACTCCGGGAATTATCGCACCGGGATTCATAAGTTCAAAGAAGATACCATATATTGCAAGCAGTAAAAATATATATGCAATGTTTGGATTTGTAATTATAGACAAAAAGCGTGTCTTCCAATCAGCTTCGTATAACTCTATAATAGCACCCTCGGTTTTAAGTGTGATATTCTTACCGGATATAACTACTATCTTGCCTTGAAGTTTATCTAGCAACTCTTTAATGTCCTCGGCAACAATATCAATAACACCATACTTCAATGCATCCTCGGCAGATAAACTTTTAGACTCTTTAACAGCAGATATAGCCCATGTTACATTGCGGTCATTAAGCTCGGCCAAACTTTTTATATAGGCAATAGCATCATTGACTGCTTTTTTCTCAAGAGTAGATGTCGTACTTGTATTTGAGTCTTCAATTTTTGCAGAAGAAGGCATTAAGCGCACAGGAGTTGCAGCACCAAGATTAGTTGCTGGTGCCATAGCTGCTATATGGGAAGCATAAAGAAGATAAGTTCCGGCACTAGCAGCATGTGCACCTTTTGGATAAACATATGTAATGACCGGAATTGAAGAATTTGTAATTTCTTGAATCATCTCGCGCATTGATGTAGATAGGCCGCCCGGCGTATCCAACTCTATTAATACTGCCTGTGCATTTTGACCCGCTGCATAAGCCATACCCTCTTTAATGTAACTACTGCCAGCTGGACCTATAGCACCTTGTATCTGCAGTTTTATAATTGTAGAAGTATTAGCTAAAAGCTCCACTGACAAAAAAAGTAATAAAGTTAATATCAGCAATCGTTTCATTTTGTATACCTCGTTTGTCATTATCTAACAATAATACATAATATCAACTGATATATTCCAAGTAATTGTAACAAAGTTAAATAGTTTTAAAAAATCAATACAGATGGTATAATTGTGGTTAAGAGGTGCATATGCAGACTTTAAAAACAGCAGTTGTGATCATATTTTTGCTCCTGTCCAGTTCTATTTTTGCAGACGACAAAAGAGATATCTTTGTTGTAAATCATGGATGGCATGCAGGTATTGTTCTGAGAATGATTGACATAAATAGTTCTGCATGGAAAGTTGATCCTTTTTTTAAAAAGCACAAATATATAGAAGTCGGCTGGGGAGATGAGGATTTTTACAAAAGTTCAGACCCATCACTTTGGATGACATTAAAAGCAGCGCTTATTCCTACTTCGAGTGTTTTACATGTCAGAGCACTCAGCATGCATGATTTAAGCACTTTTTCAAAAGAGAATGTGGTAAAAATAAGCATATCCATAGAAGCTTTTACAAAACTTTTAACATTTATAGACAGCTCTTTTGCAAAAAAGGATTCCAAATCCATAGTGCTCTCCGACGGATTATTTCCAAACAGCTTTTTCTATCTCTCAAGTAAAAAATACCATATATTTCAAACATGCAATGTCTGGACAGCACAAGCACTACAGAGTGCGGAAGTAGATATATCATCTTCTTTCACCATTACAACCGATAATCTTTTTAATCAAATAAGTGATTTAGATAAGAAATAATCATCATACATTACATGTCATTTTAAAATTGGCAGAAATTTTAAGCTTTTGCAAAATCAAGTCAAAAGCGAAGTTTTAACTATTGGTAAAAAGAGGTATTATTTGTGTTAAAAAATTTTAAGCTCATAAGTAGTATCATATGTATAATAACTACGAAATAGGAGTTTATCATGAATTTTAACGGACATATAATAGTTGTCGGTGACCTTGGGCAGCTAAAAGCATATAGAATTTCTAATATAAAAAGAGTTGACAGACATGAGAGTATGCAAGTCAGTCATGCGCAACATCGTGGAACTGAAAAAGAATCCACAGTAGCGGAACTTATTTTTGATATTGACTATATTGCGGCACACAGTAGGATATCCGAGCAAATGAGTGATAAAGCAGGCAGATTGGGTAATTCATCCGGTGAATCTCATAATGCAGAAATTGAAAAAAAGAACAGCATATTGAAACAAATCAGCAATGACATTGCTTCAATTATCAAAAAAGAGTCACCGCCTCAGTGGCATCTCGCCTTTCCAAAAGCAGACAATAACAAACTAAACGAAAAGTTAGATTCTCAGATCAAAAAGATTTTAAAGAAAAATATACCGGCAGATTTAACAAAAATTGACAAAAGCAAGCTATTGTCTCATTTTGAGTGATACATACTAAGTTTGAATACTTAAAGCTCGCCACTTTATAAATTTTTGCATGGAGTAGTCGTTGAAACTTACATTTTTAGGTACAAGTGCCGGAAAACCGACAAGAGATAGAAGTGTGTCTGCTCTGGCATTGGAGCTGGACCAAGATAACAAATGGTATCTTTTTGATTGCGGAGAAGGCACACAGCGCCAGATTATGCAAAGCAGATTACACACAGGAAAACTAGATGCTATTTTTATCACACATATGCATGGAGACCATTATTATGGTTTGCCGGGACTAATCTCTACAAAAAAGCTTGATATGGCTTTAAACCCTCTAAGCATTTACGGTCCAAAAGGAATTAAAAAATTTTTAGAATGTGCTGTAGATATTTCTGAGGATAATCTTGGGTATATCCTAAATATCATTGAATATACTAATGAGCAAGAGTTTGAATTTGAGAAATTTTCACTAAAAATCTTGCCCCTTGTCCACTCTAAAGATAGTTCAGCTTTTTATATCAAAGAAAACGATATCAGCAATAAACTTGATGAAGAAAAACTAAAAAAAGCCGGACTAGAAGCATCACCTCTTTGCGGCGAATTAAAAAAAGGAAAAAGAATCACCTTTGAAGGCAGAGAGTTTGAGCCTGAAGAATTAATGCTTGAGACGATATACGGAAGGTCTGCAATTATAGCCGGCGACAACTCCAAGCCTGATATTTTAGGCAATTATCTACAAAATCTTGATCTCTTGGTACATGAGTGTACCTATACTCAAGAAGTATACGATAACTTGCAAAAAAAGGTTATGCACACCACAGCAAAAGATCTTGGTGTCACAGCTCAAAAAAAGAACATAAAAAATCTAATCGCCAACCATATAAATCCACGATACAACAAAAATAATACTTTAGATGTAGATACAATATATAATGAAATAAAGTGCAACTATGACGGCAAGCTATTTATTGCGGATGACTTTGATGTATATTATCTAAACAAAGAGAAATTTCTTTCTAAGATTTCTTTACTTGACTAATACCACACACCCTCATCAATATTGCCTCCGAAGCCCCGAAAGTCTCTTCTGATATCTTGAATGGTCTACTTTTTTACAGCCTTTAAAAAAGAGTCAACCCACCAAAAAACATCAAACTTTTTAATATTATTTTGCATATTTTCCATCCGTTTTCGCTTTTCTTGAGCTTTCATAGAGAGAGCTTTTTTAATAGTATTGACGACAGACTCTTCATCATATGGATTAACTATGAGTGCATCATCTTTAAACTGGCATTTAGCCCCTGCAAACTCGCTGAGTATCAACACTCCGTCTTTGTCTATATTTGCAGCACAGTACTCCTTGGCTATCAGGTTCATCCCATCTTTTAAAGGAGTAACAAGAGCAATCTCAGAAGCTCTATAATAAGCAAGAAGTTCTGTTCTGCTTAATGAATCGTAGCTGTACTGAATAGGAATCCATCCAAGTTGGCTAAACTTGCCGTTTATCTCACCTATGAGTTCTTCTATCTCACTTTTAAGCTCTGAATATTTGTCTATATCTTCTCGACTCGGTATCATAATCTGCATCAATTTAATTTTTGTTCTCAATTTCGGGTTTTTAGCCAGAAGCGACCTGTATGCCCTAAGTCTTTGTGGTATTCCTTTGCTGTAGTCTAACCTATCTATTCCTAAAATAAATTTTTCTCCTGCATAGCTGCTCTTTATGTCATTGGTAATTCTTGTAACCTCTTTACTTTCAGCTTGAGTAGAAAATTCATTATAATCTATACTGATTGGAAAGACTCCGACTTTGTGCCTCGTGTTTTTACTTACAACTGTAGTTATATCAAGCTCTTTATCATAAAAAACAGCATCTTCTATCAATGCTTCAATAACTTCCAAAAAATTATTCTTATCTAGCTCTGTATGAAAGCCTATCAAATCGTATGACAACAGTGCAGTTATAATCTCCACGCGCCATGGCATACGGTTAAAAGTCTCCAAGGGAGGAAAAGGAATATGAAGAAAAAAAGCCATATTGTTTTTTATACCACTTTTTCTCAACTCTATAGCTGTATTAATCAAATGATAATCATGAATCCATATGAAATCATCTGCCATAAGATTTTTCATAATCGTAATAGCAAATATCTTATTTACTTTTTGATATGCTTTATAAGAGTTTAGTTTAAATGTACAGTAGCCAGGCATATTATGAAAAAGCGGCCAGAGTGTTTCATTGGAAAATCCTTTATAATAAAGTTCATAATCATTCAAACTTATATCTACAGGTCTGTACTTATAATTTAAATCTTTTTCTTCTTTTTTTAGCAGTTCATTGACCCCAACATCTTCTTCTAAATAGTTTCCTGCCCAGCCAACCCATACTCCAGAATATTTTTTCAACACCGGTGTCATGGCTGTAACAAGCCCTCCGGATGCATGACTCAATTTGTAGCTGCTGTCAATAGATTTTTTCAATATAACAGGAAGTCTGTTTGAAGCAATAATCAATCTGCCTTTTTTTAAGTCTTGCATATTTTTCCTTTCACTTATTTATATAGTCTATCTCTTTAGTCTCACCGCATCCAAGCATAAAAAGCTCACCTTTTATGTTCATATTTATTTCCTTCGCATTCGAAGTTTGAGCCATGATAATAATCTTATCCTGATATATGTCAATATTGAGCCATTGACCTCTATAGTGGAGCTTAAGCTTTATATCTTGCAATTCCTTTGGAAGGCTAGGATTAAGATATAAGATATCATCTCTGGCTTCTAAACCTGTATAACACCTCTGAATAATGTCTATCGTACCTGCCATAGAACCTATATGCACTCCTTCAGGCGTTGTATTGCCTTGAATATCTTCTATGTCTGTTAACATAGCCTCATTAAAATATTTCCACGACTCTTTTCTGTTCACCTGTGCACTTACCCAAGCATGAACAACTTGACTTAAAGAAGATCCGCTTGAAGTTCTTTGTAGATAATATTTAACATTTTTTTTGTGCATGACTTGAGAAAATCTGTAACCAAGTTGATGAAAAAGCTCTTTTAATTCTTCGTTTGAAAAAAGGTAAAAGAGCATCAACACATCAGCCTGCTTTGAAACTTTATAATCATTGGCACTATCACCCTCAGCTTCTAGTATTCTGTCTAATCGTTGAATATTGCTGTATTTACTACGATAAGCATCCCAATCAAGCTCTTTTAGGTTTTCATAGCCCTCAAACTGACTAATTATATTGCCATCATGAAAGGGTATTTTCATTTTCTTGCGTATATCTTCCCATCTTAAAATCTCTGTTTGTTCTATGTTTAGTTTTTCACATAATTCGCTGAAGTTCGCTTGTGAGAGTATATTTTTAAGTTGTACAGCCTTATTGAGAACAAATACAGCCATAATATTTGTATAGGCATTATTATTGACTCCCGGAGTTTCACTATTTGGATAAGCGTCATGGTACTCATCGGGTCCTATAATATTTAAAATCTCATACCTGTCTTCAGCACTGTTATATGTGGCAATACAAGACCAAAATCTAGCAATTTCAAGTATCATCTCTGCACCGTAAAAAGATAAAAACTCGCTATCTCCGCTCACTTGATAATACTGCCAAATATTATAGACAATAGCAGAATTGATATGGCGTTGAAGATGAGTATTATCTTGAAGCCATCTGTTTGATTGCGGATTGAGATGCATTATCTGCGTCTCTTCTTTGCCGTTACTTCCGCTTTGCCACGGATACATAGCACCTTTATATCCTAATGTTTTTGCTGCACGCCTTGCTTCGGGAAGCCTTCTATAGCGGTAAAGCATAAGGCTTCGCGTTATTTGTGGAAGTCTGTAGTTAAAAAAAGGAAATATAAATATTTCATCCCAAAAAATATGACCTCGGTAAGCTTCTCCATGCCATCCTCTAGCCGGGATTCCTACATCCATATCAATACTATGAACCGAAGCGGTTTGCAGAAGATGAAAAGTATAAAGATGCAATACTCTCTTTAAAAAATAGTATTTTTTAATATCTCTAAGATTTAAATCAATATCAAAATTATTCCATAAATGCTTCCAGGCAATCTTATGTGTATATAGCAAGTTTTCAAACCTTTGTATATCTTCTAGTGCAAGTTGTGCCTCAAGATAACAGTTTGATATAGCTTTATCTTTTGATGAATATAGCGACATGCTTTTTTCTACATGTATATAATCTTCGCTGCTTATAGACTCAATAAGAAAACGCTTTGCAATACAAGAACCCTCTTCAACCAATCTAGCTTTTACAACAAGAGGTTCACTATTTACAAAGAATTTTGTTTTTGCTGCCATAGAAACAGTATGATTAGACTGTACCGTCTCCATCTTTAAAAAGATTACATCATTTTGGAGCTCTTTTTCTATACACTTAAGATGCTCACTGCTTAAATCTCTGTAGCGTTTGACCCCTTCGTTTTTAACATTGCCGTCAATTGCGGATTCTATCTCAATACTTCCTTCCCAATTAATCGGCATAATAGTTAGCTCTATTGAAGCGATATGCTTATTGCCCATATGAACAAATCGCCTCTCTACAAGTCTAGTCTCTCTTCCTTTTGCATCACTAAAATGTATAAGTTTATGCAGAACTCCTTCTTGCATATCTAGTTCTTGACGAAAGGATATAATAGTAGTCTCATCTATACCAAACCAAGTCCCGCCCTTTATCCTAAATTTTAATCTCAGCCAGTTTGGAAAATTTACAAGATCCTCATTTTTAATCTCTTTGCCGCCAATCACCGACTTAAGTCTGTTATAGCCTCCCGCCATATAAGTCCCTGGATAGTGTATATCATCAGCTTTAGATTCTATTGATGATGACCTAGTCACAAAGTAACCATTACCCAGCGCACAAAGCACCTCTCTTAACTTTTCCTCTTTTGGTGCGTAGTTATCATAAGTTAAAGACCAGATGTTACCATTTTGCAAAGATGAAGATAGTATCTTTAAAAAATGTAAAGTTTGGTCCGTATCGCGTAGTTTATATTGAGCACCTGTATTTCTTGCTTGGTCTCCTACAAGTATTCCTATTCCATAAGTTTTAATCGCACTAAAAGCATCTTCATCGGTAATATCATCACCTATATAAAAGACTTTACTTCCCATATTTTGTATATGAAGTTTTTGCATAAGCCACTCCAAGGCTTTGCCTTTGTTCCACTCTAAATCCGGTTGTAGTTCATATACTTTTTTACCGTAGCTTTTACGAAGTTTAGGATATTTTTTTATAGCTTCATCTGCTGCATTTTCTACAAGGTGTGCTTCATCTTTAGATACATTTCTATAGTGAAGCGCGATGCTGAATTTTTTTCGCTCTACTAATGCGCCCTCTACATTTTCTAATAGTTTTGTAAGTTTACTCTCCAATAAATCAAAAGTTTTAACAAACTTTAAAGCCCCTTCATACTCCATCTTAATACTTGGGCCTTCAATCTCGTACCCGTGACTGCCTGCATAGTAGATACCTTTAATACCCACCAAACTTTTAATGTCATTAAGTCCTCTGCCGCTAATCACAGCCAAGGTACATTGATTTGAGAGTTTAATAAGCGTGTTTTTCATTGCTTGGCTTAGTTTGGCATCTTTGGGATGAGAAACGATTGGGGTTACAGTTCCATCGTAGTCAAAAAAGACCACAACCTCTTTATCTTTAAATTGACTCTCTATTTTTTTAAATGATTTTAGAGCCGATGGAAGTTCTGTGCTTTTTGCTTCAATATCAATCTCATCTAAGTCTTTAACAACAATATCAGCTCCGGCTTTTTTTAACTCTCTTGATTGTTTATTTCTGTCAACACCGATAACTTTTGCAAAATTACCTTTTTTTCCTGCTTTGACCCCGGCTATAGCATCTTCAATCACAATCGCTCTACTTGGCTCAACATCGATTCTCTTAAGAGCCTCTAAAAAAAGATCAGGTTCCGGTTTACCCTTAAAATCCAGATTTTGAAGATCCAGACCATCAACAATAGCATCAAAATGAGAAGTTAAGTCTGAAGATTGAAGTATAAATCTACAGTTTTTACTAGAAGAGACTACGGCAGTCAAAAAGCCGAAGTTGTTTAATTTTAAAAGTAGTTCTATAGAACTTTCATAAGTTTGAATACCCTCAGATAAAAACTCTAAAAAATAATTATTTTTTAAATTTCCCAAAGATTCTACAGTATCAATATCTGTTGTATTAGCGCCTCTTATTTGCGGAAGCTCTATATCTCTTGAGGCGAGAAAGCTCTTTATCCCTTCATCTCTTGGCTTTCCATCCACATAAAGAAAATAATCTTTGGAGATATCAAAAGGTATGAAGCTGCTACCCTTTGCTCTTTTTTTAAAAAAATCATCAAACGCCCTTTTCCACGCTTTTGCATGTGTTTTTTGTGTTTGAGTTATAACACCGTCAAGGTCAAATATAACAGCATCATACTCTGACTTTTTTATTATATATTTATCTTTTAAAATCATACAACACCCCTCATATTAATCACAAAGATTAAAAAAGATTATTAATCAGTATTTTTTTTTGTTAATACATTGTACTATATTATTGATATAATACGCTTATTTAAAAAAATTAATATATGTTGATAATTACTAAAAGGTAGATTTTAATAAATCAACGGTACAAATGTAAAGCCATAATGTTCAATGGCTTCCAGTTCACCGTTGTCTTTTTTTGTAACTTCAAAAATTGAGCTTCGTACAGGAATAACAAGTTTTCCACCAACTTTTAACTGTTTAGTTAACTCTTTTGGAAACTCATCTGCCGCTGCAGATACTAAAATGCGGTCAAATCTTTCAGAAGGAACTCCTAGCTCATCTGTGGCTTGAATGATTTTTGAATTTTTGAATTTATATTTTTGGAGATTTCTGCTTCCAAATTCTACAAGATAAGAAACTCTTTCCACTCCTGTTACAGAGCCGCTATCTCCAACTATAAAACTCAGAAGTGCCGTTGTCCAGCCAGAACCGCTTCCAATATCTAGAATTTTATCTCCCATACGAGGAGAGAGCATCTCCAACATCATGGCTACGGTTGTTGGCTGAGAAATGGTCTGTCCATTTCCGATTTGCAAGGGATAATCGGCATATACATCCGGAGCTGTCGGGTCAAAGACAAAATCTACTCTATCTACATGTACAAAAGCATCTGTTATATTACGAGAGCGTAGTGCTCCGGTATTTACAAGGTGATTAACAAGATCATTATTGGAAATCATTTTAACTCCTTTAAATATCAGAAAGTTATTTATAAAAAATCTGTAAAGATTCCATTTACACCCATATCAAAAAGTTCTTTTGCTCGAACCGCATCATTTACGGTATATACATTTACAAAAAAACCTACCTTTTTAAGCTTTGCAAGTATTTTTTCATCCACCAGTTCATCATTAAGATTGTAAGCATCTACATGTAGTCTTTTTAAATACTCTATAAGCTCATTTGGATGCTCATCTTCTACTAAAGCTGCTGTTGCTATATTTGGTGCTTTTTCTTTAATCATTAGTAGATACTCATGTCTAAATGATGAGATTAAAACTTGATTTTGCAAATCTTTATCTACTATCTTTTTAAGCACAGTTGAGACTACTGTTTCATCGCTAAATGAGTTGTGCATATCTTTAATCTCAACATTCATATAAAGATGCTTATCTTTTATAAATTCAAGTGCATCATTCAATGTTAGTAGTGGTTCATGCTTTTTGTTAAACCAACTTCCATAATCAAGAGTAGATAATTCTTCAAATGTAAAATCATGGACTAAATAAGGTTTACGAGACTTAAAAGCCTCTATCTCTTGCACATTAGAAGTGCGTTGCAATGTATCATCATGCATAATTATTGGCACAAAGTCTTTGCTCAACTGCACATCAATTTCGATAAAGTCACAATACCCTATACTTTTTTTTAAAGCTGTTAAAGTATTTTCAGGAGCTATAGAGTTAGCCCCTCTATGAGCGGCGATTAAACCAATACGATTAAAAAGTTTTAAAAAATTCATCCTCTATTCTACCATTTATTCTATGCTTTTGTGGTAAAATTGCCCGATGAATAATAATAAAAAAAGTGTTTACTCATGGGCTCTGTACGACTGGGCAAATTCAGCTTACGCAACTACTGTTATGGCAGGTTTTTTTCCTCTGTTTTTTAAAGCTTATTACAGTGCGGATGTTGATGCAACGGTTAGTACCGCACAACTTGGTATTGCTAACTCAATTTCAAGTTTTGTCATTGTACTTATTGCTCCACTACTTGGGGCAATTGCCGATTCTGCTTCACTTAAAAAAAGGTTTCTGTTTTTATTTGCTTATCTTGGCATTTTAATGGCTGCTGCACTAGTCTTTGTTGGCAAGGGAGAGTGGGAAATTGCAGCCTTTATATATGTGCTTGGCAATATCGGTTTTATGGGCTCAAATACATTCTATGATGGACTTTTGCCCTCTGTATCAAATGACAAAAATGTAGATTTTGTCTCAGGGCTAGGTTTTGCTCTTGGATATCTTGGCGGAGGTATTTTATTTGGATTAAATGTATGGATGTTACAAGATTTCACACTATTTGGTTTTGAGAATGAAGCACAAGCGATAAAGGCTTCGTTTATCACTGTAGCTCTCTGGTGGTTTATATTTTCACTCCCTCTGATGCTGTTTGTTCATGAAAAGAAAAATGAAAACACAGATACTACGCCACTGATAATGCAGGGATACCTTAGACTTAAAAATACTTTTTCTAAAGTAAAAAGTCTTAAAGGTCTGCTGCTATTTTTAATAGCTTACTGGCTGTATATCGATGGTGTTGATACCATAATCCGTATGGCAGTAGATTACGGGATGGCTCTTGGCTTTGGTACCGACACTCTTATTCTTTCACTGCTTATTGTGCAGTTTGTCGGTTTTCCTGCCACACTTTTATTTGCCAAACTTGCTGAATTTTGGGATACAAAAAAAGCAATTTACCTCGCTATTGGAGTATACTTTTTTGTTACTCTCTGGTCAGCTACAATGACTCAAGAGTATGAGTTTTATATACTTGCAGTTATTATAGCACTTGTTCAAGGCGGTATTCAGGCACTAAGCCGCTCATACTACTCAAAGATGATTCCGCTGCACCACTCTGCTGAATTTTTCGCCTTTTATAATTTTTTAGGAAAATTTGCTGCAATACTAGGACCTCTTTTAGTAGCAATGGTTGCGCTTATCAGTGAGAGCTCTCGTGTTGCTATTGCTTCGGTAGCTATATTTTTTGTATTAGGGGCAATACTACTGTATTTTGTAGATGAGAAAAAGATAGCTGCTGAAGTACGAAGCTCACTAGATTAGAACAGGATTTCTTTTCATCTCATTAGCTATAGCTTCTCTTGTTAGGTGCATGATCTCATCAATACTTAAGTCATCTGGATAGATTGGTTCTAAAAAAGTTAGTTTAATTTTTTTTGGTTTTGGAATGATTGTACCGGTTCTTAGTGCCTCAAAACCACCGTCTATAACTACTGGAACAACCGGGACATTATACTCTTTAGATAGCATTGCAAAAAATGGTCTAAATTCCAAGAGTTCTCTATCTCTGGTTCTAGCTCCTTCAGGAAAAACCACAACATTACTCCCCTCTTTTAAAGGTTGAGCTACAAGCTGCATAGAGTTTTTCAGGTTAATATTTGCATCAATCAAAATACTTTGACCATTTCTCGAAACAGGCTCAAGCAGCCATGTTCCAAACACTTGCTTAAAAGCTAAAAAGAATGTTCTTTTTAAAATCTTATACGGAAGAGAAGCCTCCAATATAAAACCGTCTAGCATACTCTGGTGTGATGGTGCAAATATACATGTCGTTGCAGGAATATTCTCTTTTGCTTTTATCTCAAGACGAAAATAGAGTTTAAACAAGGGTAAAAGAAGAGTTTTATATGCATACATGATATATGGCGAATAAATCAGCTGATGATTGGCGTTTTTATTTAAAATATCCTTCCACTCTACTTGTGTTGGTTCAAATTTTTTATGATGCTTTTTTACATACTCATAAAGATCCTCTAGCTTCATAATATTTGAGAATATAACTTCATCTACATGTACATCAAAACTCTCTTCAAGAAAAGCAAATAGTTCCACATAATCAAGCGAGTCCAGTCCAAGGTCTAGCTCTAAATGTGAAGATATAGATATATGTGAGTCTGTATAGTTTTTAAGATGCTCTTTAATAGCTTCGTATAACTCATCATCAGGCTCATGACTCTCTTCTTTAGTGTAAACTTTTTTGTTTTTTATCAACTCATTTATGGCACTTAAATCTATCTCACCTGAGTCTGTTTTTACAAGAGGCTCTTTTGAGATAAGATAACCGCGTACTTTTTCATCTTCATCTACTTTCATATTATATAGCTCAACTGCGTACCAGCGAAGCTCTTCTTGTATATTTATTATTTTTGCAGACTTTAGTGCTTTAAAATCTGGGTGCATAACGGCAAAAGGATGATTATCATAAATAACTACAACTATTTCTTTAACGAAAGGCGATAGAGATAAGATTTTATCTTCTATTTTTTTTAAATCCATTTTTTCTCTTATATAGGTTGTTTAAGTAATATTTATAGTATCTAAGTTACAAATATAATGTCAAGGTACAAATAAATTTATAGATAATTTTCAAGCCTATATTAAGAGCCAAAAAGCTAAAATGTCACAATATTAAAATAAGGATATATTTGCTAAATCTTCCAAACGCATTGGCATCACTACGCATACTTTTAGCTCCTATTATGTTTTGGATTATTTTAAATCCTGATTACTTTACAGATGCAGGTTATGACATTACTTGGAACTACTACTTTGCTTCACTTCTTTTTGTTTTGGCAAGTGTTACGGATTTTTTTGACGGTTATATAGCAAGAGAGTGGAATCAAATGACCATGCTTGGTGCTATCATCGACCCGCTTGCAGATAAAATGTTAATCATCGCTGCATTTTTAGGTCTTATGATGATTGGAGAAGCAAGTGCATGGGCGATTTATATCATTATTATTCGTGAGCTTTTTATAACAGGGATTCGTACTGTTGCAGTCAGCGAAGGCATAAGTGTACAAGCCTCATGGGCTGGAAAAGTAAAAACAGTAGCGCAAATGTTTGCAATAGGATTTTTACTTATGCATTGGCCTTACGGCACGGAGCTTCTGTGGTTTGCGGTAGCTCTTACTCTCTACTCAGGTTTTGAATACCTGTATGGATTTAGAAAAGCATCTTTAAAAGGTAAAAATTAATGAGTTTTTTAGTATCACTTTTAGTCCTCTCAGCACTTATATTTTTTCATGAACTAGGTCACTACTATGCAGCTCGCTTGATGGGTGTGAATGTTCAGGTTTTTAGCATAGGTTTTGGTAGAAAGATTGCTTCGTTTTACAAATGGGGAACTGAGTGGAAGATAGCGCTCATCCCTCTTGGCGGATATGTAAAGATGAAGGGACAAGATGACACCGACCCGACAAAAAAAAGCTATGATGAAGACAGCTACAATGTAAAGACTCCTCTTCAAAAGATTTTCATACTTTTAGCAGGTCCGATTGCAAACTTTGTTTTAGCATTTGTACTCTACTTTATCATTGCTCTTGGCGGTCCAAACATTTTATCTCCTGTTATCGGTAAAGTTGTTAAAGATTCACCTGCCTTTGTCGCTGGACTAAAAACAGATGACACAATTCGTTCAATCAACGGTGTAGCTATTAGCACTTGGAAAGAGATGGCTGAGATAATAGAAATGTCTAACGGCTCACTAGATTTAGAAATTCAAAGAGCTGGATTTATTGAGCACATAGTACTTACTCCTGCCATAACTGAGACAACAAATATGTTCAATGAAGTGATTCAAAAAAAGATGATTGGGATTGGAAGTGCCGGAGTTTCACACAAGCTTGAACTAACTCCAAGTGAGACTCTCTCTTATGCAACCCAGCAGACTATTTTTGCTTCAACTATGATATTTACCGGACTTAAAAAACTGATAGTCGGTGAAGTTCCTGCAAAAGAATTAGGCGGAGTTATATCCATAGTAAAACTAACATCTGATGCAACTGATGCAGGCTGGATGAGTGTTTTGTTTTTTGCGGCACTTATCTCGGTAAACTTAGGAGTATTAAACCTACTTCCGATACCCGCTCTTGACGGTGGACATATTATGTTTAACCTTTATGAGCTACTATTTAAAAGAGAAGTAAGTGAAGCGATTATGATTAAGCTTACTATTGCCGGGTGGGTCATACTTTTTTCACTTATGGGATTAGGTGTTTATAACGATATTAATAGATTGATGGGGTAAAAATGAACCAAGAAGAATACAAAATTTACATAGATGATGTAATAAGAAGAGTTGAGTTTGCAAGAGTCAGAGTCAGCGGATATCACATAGTCAAGATTGTTGCAATTAGCAAGTACTCAACAGCTAAAGAGATAGAAAAACTGTACAACATAGGACAAAGAGCCTTTGGAGAAAATAAAGTTCAAGACTTAAAAGCAAAATCTGCAGAACTTGAAGAGTTGCCTCTTGAATGGCACTTTGTAGGAAACCTGCAAAAGAACAAGATAAACAACCTGCTTGATATAGACCCTACTCTATTTCATGCTCTTGACTCAATGGAGTTGGCAATGGAGTTACAAAAGAAGCTAAAGGCAAGAGATATGACTCTGGATGCTCTACTTCAAATAAACTCTGCAAAAGAGGAATCTAAACATGGAGTGATGCCAGAAGTTGCAAAAGAAATATATGAGCAGATTCAAAAAGAGTGTCCAAACATCAACCTAAAAGGTGTTATGAGTATCGGTGCACACAGCGATGAGAGAGCTGTTATTAAAAAGAGTTTTGAGACAACTTATGATATCTATAAAGAGCTTGAAGGTGCAACCATATGTTCTATGGGAATGAGTGGTGATTTTGAGTTAGCTATTGAGTGCGGGTCCAATATGATTAGGCTTGGCTCAGTTTTATTTCCTGAGTAACTTCTCTAAAGTAAATGCTTTAGAGTTGCACTTGCTTAATCAGCAGTGTGGTTATTTATAATATTTTTTTATGTTTATATCTGACGGCATTACTAAGCGGATTCTCTATACACTTTATCTGATACTCTATCATTTTATGAAAAGGGTTTAAAAACTTAGATAAGTTATTTGTATCTAATTTCTCAATATTTTGCTTGTTTAAAAGTTCTAAAACTCTCAATGTAGACTCTATTGTAGACAAATAATAATCTTGGGGCTGTTCTTTTATCTTAAACTCTGATAGAGTTGTGTTTTCAAAGCTGATATGTTTTAAATCTTGCAGGTTTTTAGAGTCTCTAAGCATCTTGACTGAACATGACCAGGTAGAGTCAATAATAAATATAGCCCTCTCTTTTTTTGTATCACTAGTGACATGTAGATTTTGATTACTAATATTTGTGGCATCTTTTGAGGGATAAAGAATATAACTTTGACATGTAGAAATAATCTCATTTATCTCTTTATGGTTTGTAAAATCTACTCCGACAAATAGTTTTGAATTGTTTAAAGAGAGGTGAGTTAAATGGCCTGTACCGTTTTTTACTTTCTTAAACTCTTTTGGGTGCATAAGTACAATAAATTTTGTATTTGTATCAATTTTATGTACATGGCTGCACATACAAGAACTTTTGGGTCTGTAGCAGTTATAACATTTTTCTCTATCACCAAAAAGTGTTTGCATATCCAACCTATAAAATAATGGTAATTATACTAAAATATCATATGAATTTAAAAAAAGAGTATGACCTTATCGTTATTGGCGGCGGTGCTGCAGGTATGATGGCTGCAATAACGGCAGCTAGAGAGAAAAAAAGTGTACTTCTTCTAGAAAAACTCTCACAAATCGGCGCAAAACTCAAAGCTACGGGCGGAGGTCGCTGTAACCTTACAAATACTCTCTCAAACGAAGACTTTATGGCCAAATTTGGTCGTGACGGACGCTTTATGCAAGATGCGCTTGCAGAACTTGACCATAAGGCTTTGGTAGATTTTTTCTCTAAAATTGGAGTTGATACACATGCTCCTGACGGCTTTAGAGTCTTTCCCACTTCTCACAGTTCATCTACTATAATCTCTGCTTTAGAGAACGAAATGAAAAACCTACATGTAGAAGTAATATGCTCACAAAAAGTTGAACAGATACTGCACTCTGACAATCACTTAAATGGCCTTAAAACGCAAAATAATACATTTGGCGCATCAAATGTCATAGTTGCAACTGGAGGTCTTGGTTACCCTGCTTTAGGTGCTGAGGGTGATGGATACGATATGGCAAAAGATTTGGGTCATAAAGTCACAGAGTTAAGCCCTGCAATGATGCCTCTTCGTACAAAAGAAGAGTGGGTCAAGAACTGCCGTGCTGATACTATTGCTAAAGTTGAGATGAAAGTAGATATTAAAAAGCATGCAAAGCTCAGGGCAAATGGAGATTTGATTTTTACAAAAAGCGGTATCAGGGGTCCTGTTGTTTTAGACTTTGCCAGAGAGATTACGCCTCTGCTTTCAAAATATAGTGAAGTTCCAATACTTTTAAATCTCACAAAAGGTATGAACGAAGAGCAGTTGAGTAAACACTTGAAAAATGAAGCTGCGAAGAATCCACATGTAGAAACTTTAAAACATGTTTGCACCCTGCTTCCTGAGCCTCTCTCTATAGAAATACTAAACTTGGCAGAGATAAATCCCAAAGAAATCTACTCTAAAATTGCTGGTGCAAAAAAGGCAAAACTCATCTCGCTTTTAGCTTGGACACCGCTTACTGTCACGGGACACGACGGCTTTAAAATGGCAATGATTACTAGAGGCGGAATAAACTTAAAAGAGATAAATCCAAAAACTATGCAGAGCAAGATTGTTGACGGACTATATTTTTGCGGAGAAGTTATGAACCTTGACGGTCCATGTGGAGGATACAATCTCCAATGGAGTTTTGCCAGCGGTTACTTAGCTGGAAAACTTTTAAAATAATTTTTTAATTTACTATATCGAGTATGACAATTGCCCAAGTTACAACAAAAACAACTATGCTCAAAAACACTATCGAACTTCCTACATCTTTAGCGCGTCCAGCCATCTCATGATGCTCTAGCGTGACTAAGTCAACCACTCTCTCTATTGCACTATTAACAGTCTCCGCAATAAGCATAAGCATCAATGAAATAAACATCAAAGCTTTATTTACCAGCGTTGTATCAAGAAAAATAATAACAGGAATTAAAACAATTGCAATAATCAACTCTATTTTAAAAGAAGACTCATTTTGAATCATATCTTTGAGTCCATTTAAAGCATAGCTTGTGTTTTTAAAAAAATTATATTTTGGTTGATTTCTCAATACATTCTCCTATTTAAGTGAAATTCTATCATAAATAAGAGAGTTTGCTACAAGATTTATACTGTGCTTATGTCCTAAACTGCTCAAGTTTTCCCGCAAGTGATGATGTGAGACTGTTTAAATGCTCTGATGCTGATGCTATCTCTTCTACACTTCTTGAATTCTTTGATGATATAGAGTTTATCTCACCAATTTGCTCAGAAATTGCTACAATACTTACTCTTGTTCTTTCAAAGTCATCTACGGTTTTATCACTTGAATCTGTCGCATTATTTACAATACTTACTGTTGCTTTGATTTTGTTTTCAACTTCATTTGAGATTTGCACTAACTCATCCATCTGTTTTGAGTTAAAATTCATCTGCTTACTTGCAGAGTTTGTTGACTGAACAATTACACTTATAGTTGCGTTTATCTCTACTAATGTTTTTTGCGTTCTCTCTGCAAGTTTTCTAACTTCATCAGCAACAACAGCGAAACCTCTTCCGTGTTCTCCGGCACGAGCGGCTTCAATAGCAGCATTAAGTGCTAAGAGATTTGTTTGTTCTGCTATGTCAGATATTATATTTAGTACATCTTTTACCTGATCCATATCTTTTGTCAGATTTTCTATATTCATAGCAAGTTCCATCTCAGATTCTGTACCGCTTTGAACCTTTGAAGTCAAATAGACGACTTCATCTCTTGCAGTGTTTAACAAACTATTTGCTTCAAGCATCTCATCTTTGCTTTTTTTTGCATCTTCAACAGCTTGAATTATCTCATCTGATATTACTGATGTTTTATATGTTGCATCAGATATTATCTTAACTGATGATTCAACATTTAACCCTACTTGCATAGAGGTTGTAGATAGTTCATTGGATATAGATGCATTTTCGGCAGAACTTGTTTTGGCATCTTCTATTACATTTCTAAGCTCCATAAACATAGAGTTTAAATCTTTTGCCAATATACTAAGTTCATCTTCGCCGCTAATTGGAATATGAGATGATAAATCTTTGTTTTTTGCAATCTTAATAATCTCATCGGAAATACTTTTAATCCCTTTGTTTATCTTTTTTGACACAAAATATGTAAAAGAAGCAATAATAAATAGCAATATAAAAAATATAGTAATATTGAAACTCTTTATTTGCAACTCTCTTTCATCTATAACACCATTAACATTTTCGATAAGTTCTTTGAGTGCCAAATCCGTTGTATGAATAGTATCTCTCATTTTTCCTAAAGCACCATCTTTAGGGGTTAAACCTATCTTTTTGTATCCCTCTACAAAATTATAAAAATCTTTTTTATAATCGTTTAAAAGAGATACCGTTTTATCATAATCAGAAAGTTTTGCTTTTTTTGCATTATTTAAAAAGCTATCAATTGATTTGTTAAATTTATCTAAATATTTAAGATTTTTTCTAAGCATAAAATCTTTTTCTCCACGACGCAACATAAGCATATCTACTTGAAGTTTATAGTTTGAATCCTTTTTTAACAAATCTTCCAAGTTATGCACACTGTTTCTTAGTGAGCCGTAAAGCCCGTCTTTTGAGTTAAGACCTATCTCTTTTTGAATAGTGATGATTTCATTAAACTCTTTGGAATATTCAAGTAAAACATCTTTTAAAGCTCCAACTTTATTTCCATTAATGCTGTATTTTTCAAATCCAACTGAAACTTTATCAACCGATGCCAAAAGTTTTTGAAAATTCTTTTGAAACTCTTTTTGATATTTAAGGTTCTTTCTAGCCAAAAAATCTTTCTCATTTCTACGCAATTCTAGCACACTGTTTTGAATATTTTTAACTTCATTTTTTAGTTCAAATAACTCTTTTGTCTCTTTAGATGAGCTGTATGAGAAAAGACCTAAAATTAAAAATGAAATCAAAGATATAACCGCCATAGCTATAAGCTGTGCTCTAAAAGTTTTTAAAACAGACATTTCAACCCTTTTAATTTAATTTGATTAATTATAATTAATTACTTGTTAATAACAAATTAAAATAAATACAATTAGTTAAAAGCTGTTGATATCTTTAAGAATGTCTATATTAGCTTAGTAAAAGTACCTGATAGAAGCAAATCCATGCACTTCCGTTTCTTCTAGCATTTTTACATGAGACTCTTCTACTACTCCGCCAAGAGCAAAAACTTTTATGTTAGTTTTACTTAAGAGTTCTTTTAAATCTTCTATTCCTTTGGGCTCGCCTTTTCCTGGTGAAAAAAAGATTGGGCTGTATGTTACAGCGTCCGCGCCAAGCATCTGCGCTCTTGAAACCTCTTGGTGGGTGTGTGTGCTGATTATAACTTGAAGTCCTAGACTTTTGGCATGTTGTATTTCCTCAAACTGCTTAGATGTTAAATGAACGCCAACGGCATTTAACTCTTTTGCCAAAGATACATCTTGATGTATAAAACTTTTGATGTTATCAAATTGTGAGCAAACTTCTACAAAATGAGCAGCTTGAATATCGTAATTTGGGTTTGATTTATCTCTATACAAAGCATAGTCGGGCAGATGTTGAGTAAACTGTTCATGCAAAATATTACAAAATATTGATGGAGTATCTGTATAAAACTCTCGTGATGTTATAAGATACTTATTCAAATTATTTATCTGTTTCTCAGGTTTTGAAAATCAACTTGTACAACATCCACACCGCTTTTATATCTATCTGCCATTGCATTTACATGATACTCTAAACGGTTAAGCAGATAAAGCTCATCAGCACTGTATTTTGATTTTGCTTCTCTTATATAGTTTTGTAAAAAGTCAAGTTTTTCCTCTTCTTTTTCATACTCTATACTTTTGACTATATCTTGAATTTCATCGTATTCATCACCACATTCTGATAAAAAATCATACGATAAATCAATCGTTTTCATTGTGTCAAGTGCCCTAGAGAAGGCAAAATGGTTATAAAGTAAACAACCTACAAAATACTCTATATCTGAACTTTCAAACTCAGAATATTGATGATTTTCAGACTCAAAACGCTTATGCCAAATTTCTAAAATTTTTTCTATTTTTTTATCCATGCAGAATTATACCCTATAGCAATTAACAGAGCTTTTAGTGACGCTAATGTGACACTTTTTATTATAAGTTTTTAATTTCACTTCTTATAAACTGCCTTTAATAATTTCAGGGGTAAGCAATGGTAGAAAACATTTTAAAAAGAGACGGCACATATAAAGAATTCTTATCGTTTAAGATTGAGGATGCTATTAAAAAAGCTTTTAAATCTCAGAATGTAAATTACGATAGTTCAATATTTTTCAATGTACTTGAAAAACTTAAAAGCAAAAGAGTAGTTGCTGTTGAAGATATACAAGATTTAATTGAAGAAGAGTTATACAAAGCAAGATACTTTGATGTAATGAAGTCATTTTTACTTTATCGTCATATGCACAAAATGCAAAGAGATCATCTTATTGATGAAGACACAACTTATATAAACTCTACTCAAACTATTGAAGAGTATATAAATGGAACTGACTGGAGAATTAAAGCAAATTCAAATACCGGTTACTCTAATGCCGGGCTAGTAAACAACACAGCCGGAAAAGTTATTGCAAACTACTGGCTTGATAAAATATATACTAAAGAAGAAGGTTATGCTCACAGAAATGGCGACTATCATATTCATGATTTAGATTGTCTAACTGGTTACTGTGCAGGATGGAGTTTAAGAGTACTTCTTGATGAAGGCTTTAACGGTGTCAGAGGAAGAGTTGAGAGTGATGCTCCAAGACATTTTAGAGAAGCTCTTGGGCAAATGGCAAACTTTTTAGGCATACTTCAAAGTGAATGGGCCGGAGCGCAGGCATTTTCATCATTTGATACTTATCTTGCTCCTTATGTTTTTCGTGACAAATTACCATACAATGAAATAAAAAAAGCAGTAAGAAGTTTCATTTACAACTTAAATGTGCCGGCTCGCTGGGGACAGTCTCCTTTTACAAATGTTACAATAGATTGGACTGTACCGGAAGATTTAAAAGATCAAATCCCTACATGTAAGCAAGCTCATCTTTTTAAAGGTTTATTAGATAGCGAGCTAGAGGCTATAGCTAAAGAGCGTGGTTGTGAAAGCCTTGAGGATATGACATATAAATATTTTCAAAAAGAGATGAACCAAATAAACAAAGCTTACTATGAAGTAATGACTGAGGGCGACAAAACAGGTCAGCCTTTTACTTTTCCTATTCCTACTGTAAATATTACAGAAGATTTTGACTGGTATGGAGAAAATACAGATATACTTTTTGAAAATACGGCAAAAATCGGCTCATCATACTTTCAAAACTTTATTGGTTCTCAGTACAAACGAGATGCTGATGGAAAATTAGTAGAAAATGAAGAGGCATATAAACCAGGACATGTAAGAAGCATGTGTTGTAGATTACAACTTGACTTAAGAGAACTTCTAAAGCGTGGCGGCGGTCTTTTTGGTAGTGCTGAGATGACTGGTAGTATTGGTGTTGTTACACTCAATATGGCTAGACTTGGTTTTTTACACAAAGGTGACAAAGAAGCTCTAATAGCTCGTATCGATCAACTTATGAATCATGCAAAAAATACTTTAGAGAAAAAAAGAGTATTTATTCAAGAGATGTACGACAGAGGGCTGTTCCCTTACACTAAAAGGTATCTGCCAGGTTTTAACAACCACTTTTCAACCATCGGTGTAAATGGAATAAATGAGATGATTAGAAACTTTACTTCTGATGCTTTTGATATTAGCTCAGAAGATGGGATCAAATTTGCAACGGAAATCTTAAACCACATGAGAGACAGAATGGTTGAGTATCAAGAAGAGACAGGAAACCTTTACAATCTAGAAGCAACTCCTGCTGAGGGAACAACTTACAGATTTGCTAAAGAAGATAAGAAAAGATACGGAGACTCAATACTTCAAGCTGGAATGGGTAAGAATATTTACTATACTAACTCTTCTCAAATCCCGGTTGATTTAACAAATGATCCTTTTGAAGCATTAACACTTCAAGATGATTTGCAGTGTAAATACACTGGCGGAACTGTTCTTCACTTATATATGCAAGAGCAACTCAGTTCAACAGAGGCTTGTAGAAAGTTAGTCAAAAATGTTATATCTAACTTTAGACTTCCGTATATTACAGTTACGCCTCTGTTCTCTGTTTGTCCAAAACATGGATACATTGCAGGCGAACATGAATTTTGTCCAAAATGTGACGAAGAAATTTTAATAGAAGAAAATGTTATCGCATCTTAAACAAAGGAGGATTTACTTATGAGCAAAAATGAAGCATTAAATCTGCATGCAGATAGAAGACAAAAATGTATCGTATATACAAGAGTAATGGGTTATCACAGACCTGTTGAGAGTTTCAATGTAGGAAAAACTGGTGAGCATAAACAAAGAAAACAATTTACAGAGTCATGCTAATCAAAGCCAAGCTTTAATTAAAACATATTATATGAACAAGTTCATATAATATGCAGTTTAACAATAGCGATGCTAAAGTAATATATGATTACACCCCTTTTACACATTTAGACTATCCTAATCATCTGGCGTGCATAGTATGGTTTAGCGGCTGTAATATGAGGTGTGATTACTGCTACAATAAAGATATAGTTTTTGCCAAAGATGGTATATACAGTTACGATGAAGTTTTAAAGTTTTTAAAAACTAGACAAAACCTTCTTGAAGCTGTTGTTTTGTCCGGCGGGGAAGCTAGTTCATACGATTTAGTACCATTTTGCCAAGAGATAAAAAAACTTGGATTTAAAATAAAGTTAGATACAAACGGCACAAATTATCTACATGTAAAAGAGTTGCTTGATTTAGATCTGCTTGACTACATAGCACTTGATTATAAAGCACCAAAAGACAAATTTACACAAATCACACACTCAAACAAATATGATGAGTTTTCTAAAACACTCGATATGCTTATACAAAGCCCCGTAAATTTTGAAGCTAGAACTACCATACATAGTGACTTATTGAATGAAAACGATATAAATATCATTATAAAAGATTTAGTAAGTAGAGGTTACAAAGAAAAATACTACCTGCAAGAGTTTTTAGATACCACTACAAGTATCGCTGACCTTAAAGCACCTACAAAAACATTTAACAAAGCACTTCTGTCTAATGATTTACAAATAGTTTGGAGATAGTGACTTAGTCACTAAACTCAACTGTTGCATCTATTTTTTTAGAATCTCTAAGCAGAGTTAGCTTTACACTTTTATTTGCAAATGCAAGCTCTCTTTTAAGCTCAAATAGATTTTTAACTTTAGTACCGTTAAATGCCGTAATCATATCGCCTGCTTTTACACCTGCTTCTGCTGCAACAGATTTTTCAGCAAGTTTTTTTATTATCAACTCTTCATCTGATTCAAGATAAACACCAAGTTTTTTTGCCTTTTTTGTACCTACGCTCGATGGATATAAAATATAATCAGCAATACCGGGCTCAGCACTTTTCATATTAACAGCAATAGCATAATCTTGTAATCCTCGTCTTTTTATTCTACTTGGAATACCATATCCATGCATAACATGGCCGTTACCTGCTAATACCGTCATATTTGTATTTGGATTTTTTTGTATATAATCAACTATATTTTGTGCCATTGACTCATCCCAAAGAAGTTGCGCATGATAAAACTCATCAAAATTTTTAAAACTTTTTGATTTATGCATTGCATATACCATTTCTAAATATTTTTTATACTCTGTATTTGAAAAATCAATTGACGGTGGAACTTGAGCACGCTGTTTATCGCTCAAGGCATCGAGACCTTTACTTACAACCATCTTTGTAATATCTCTGTCAATGTTTAGAGCAATGATAGGAATACCTTTCTCTTTAGCAAAAAGCATAATAGGTCTGTACAACTCATAATCATATTTCCATCGTTTAAAATATTCCGTTTTAGTAAGCATATCTTTTTCACTTATCTTTCCTGCTACAAAAGCGTCAAGATATTTTTGAAATGGTTTTTGAAACATTTCCATACCAATAGAGAGCTTTGGATTGTTTTTATACATTGCTTTTATAACTTTGAGTTGGTTAAGATGACTGGAAAAACTTGTGTGATTCTCTCCAACAAACACTATCTTGTTTTTAGCAATATCTTTAAGCGTATCATTAAAATTTTGTACCTGTGTCGCAATCGCATATGAGCCGCTGTTTACCTTGTATTCAACCCCGTTTATAGAAGGTTTTATCGTTTTTTCAACTATCTCAGAAGCTTTAAACACAACTTTTGAGTATTTCCCAAGATGTTTGAGTTTATAAAAAATTGATGAAGATAATTCTTTCATCTCAAACACAGCAACAACATTTTTGTCATTTAAAGGGTTTTTATAGATTTCAATCTTTGTATCCCCTTGCATTTTAAAATCAATAGCTACTCGCTTTATTAACGAGTTATTAGCGCCAAGAATAAATATATTATTATTTTTAAGTTCCTCATATGTTACATCATCAGAATATTTAAAACCTTTAAATGTGTGTGCCATTTTTTTAAACTTTTTCTCATCAGCTCTATCGATAACAACAAGAACATTTCCTTCTAAAATCTTTGAAATAACCGGTGGAATCTCTTTTACATGTAACTTTCTAAATACTTCATAGTTTTCATCTACGATTATTTTACTCGGTTCAATATCTAACTCAACACGCGGATTTTGTTTGTTTAAGTCGATTTTTGTCGATAAGCACTCTTCATCCGAACAGATGGATATAGGAAGAAAATCCACCATATTGTTACTAACTACATTAAACTCAAGGATATATCTATTTTTGAGATATGAGAGCTTGATATTTTTAATGTCAAAATCTAATGCTCCTTTTTTATAGACCCATTTTGTAAAAAAATCAAGCAGTTCTTTGCCTGATGCTTCTTCGTAAACTTCTCTGAGATTTTTATATGTAGCTACTTTAAAAGGGTATTTTTTCAGCAGTTCTCTAGTTCCTTTTTCAAATGCTTTTTTTCCTATTTTTTCCTCTAACATGTAAAAGAAAAAAGCCGCTTTTCCATACCCTATAGCATTTTTACTCTCTTTTGTTTTATTCTTAAACTCAATCAAAGATGTTTCATTGTTTGCGTTCACATATGAGTTATATTTTACAAGCATATCTTTTCTGTATTCAGCTGCCCTATTTTCTTTTTTGGCAAATAGATAGTCAGAATAAAATGTCGTTATTCCCTCAGCCCAATTTCCGACACTTGGAGAATATACATAATTTCCAAACCATTGATGAGCTATTTCATGTCCCAAAGAATTATCCAATACAAAGTCTTTAGAGATAATTTGTTTTCCAATTAGAGTAAATGTAGACATTGAATATCCGGCAGGAAAAGGTGTTTCTAGTACTGAAAAGCGATCAAAAGGTATAAATCCAAACATATCTTTATAAAGATTAAAATATTTTTCACTTTTGTCAAAATAATCTTTTGAAAGATATGAATCTTCTTTGTAAAAATATGTCGATAAATCCATGCCGTTTTTAGTTTTTTTAGAATTTACAATATAGTTTTTTGACGCTATTAAATGTAGTGTATCTAGCGGATTATCAAATATAAAATGCTTAGAATTCTTCTGCTCTTTCACCTCTGTTGCTTCTACAATAGTTATAATCTGAGGATTTGAGATAATTGTTTCATATTTACACATTATGTCAACTTTGGGATACCATTCATCAAGCAAAATAGCGTCTCCTTTTATTGACTTAAAATTGTGGGTAAAGCTTATCTCAACAGCTTTGTCATCATTTTGTTTTACTAAATTGGGCATATTGTTTTCTACACTTAGCGTCGCATTTTTTATCTCTAAAATCTTTGCTTTAGTATCTAGTAGTTTTATCATCGGATGGTCACTTTCAATAACAGCATGACCTTGAAGTAAACCTTTGTCTATATCCATGTCAATTTCAAGGGTATAACGGCATTCATGTGCATACATTGCTGATAACAAAAGAGTTGAAAGTAAAAATAATTTCTTCATAATATTGTGTCCTTTAGTATAAGAAATGCTATTGTAACTAGAAAAAGAATACAGACCGTTATATTTTAGAAAATGATATATATCATGTTTATGAATGTAACAATTAGATAGAATATAAGTATGGAACAAAAGTTAAATAAAAGAGAGCGATACAAAGCTCAACTAAAACCTATTGATTACTACAGAGATTTTTACTCTATTGATTTTGACAGTTTAAATGAAGCAGATAGATTTTATCTTCAAGATTTTGGAATTTTTAATACCTACTTTTTAGAAGATGAGTTTACTATACGCATTCGTATTCCTGGAGGAAGGCTTACTTCTGAGCAATTTCAAAGTATTGCCGATATCGTTGATGAATATAGTCTGAAGATTATTTTAACAGCCAGGTCAGGTATTCAGCTTCATGATATAGAAGCAGATGATGTTTTAGACATCCATAAGCGGGTAAATGCCATGGGTGTATCTACTTGGCAAAGCTTTGGTGATAATGTTAGAAATATTGTTACAGATGCTTATGACGGTCGCGGAAAATACAGTGAGATAGAAGTTTACCCGCTTGTAAAGCAGATGAATGATTATATTATAGAAAATCCCCGTTATGTCGGCATGCTCCCTCGTCGTGTTTCCATCGGAATCTCCGGTAACCGTTCAAATGTGACTTCATTTTTTGCAAATGACATCTACTTTGGACTTGCAAAAAAAGATGGCCTTTTTGGTTTTAATGTCTACATGGGCGGTAAAAACACCGAGGTGGCAAAGAGTGCCAATATATTTTTAAAAGAAGAAGAAGTATTTGATTTTTTCAAAGCCATAGTTGAAGCATTTTACCTGCACGGTTCTCGTTTTACTCGTGCTAAAACAAGAATATTTCATATGATAGAAGAACATGGAATGGATGCTATGAAGGCTCATATCCAAGAAGAGTATAAAAAACCTTTTCAAGACGAAGGTGAACTCATAGTTGAAAGAACAAGGTTTTCAGAGTTTCATGAACTAAAAGACGGAACTTACGGTTTTTGCTATCAAACAAACTGCTCAAAACTTGAACCAAAAGAGATAAAAGAGATTGCAGATTTTGCTACAAATAACAATGCAGAGATTCGTTTTGGGATTGACCAAAACATCTACATACTTGGTTTAAAAGAGCCATCTAGTGCATTAAAATCACCGACGAACACTGATACAATCTTAACATGTGCCGGAAACCTATGTCCTTATGCGGTTTGGAGCATAAAAGATGAGACATCTTACTTACCGCTGGACAAAATAAACGAGCATCAGATTCAAGTAGGCTTTTCCGGCTGTGCAAAAGGTTGTGGGAGACACAGACATACTGACATAGGTCTCATAGGATTAAAAACAAATAACTTTGGCGATACTGACGGTGGAACTAGAGTCTTTTTAGGCGCTCTGCATACAGAAGGAAAATCAACAGGACGACAGCTGTTTTCAATGGTTCCCTTTGTGCATTTAAACTCTGTTGTGAGCTTGATTGTTAAAGTATTTGAGCAAAGTGGATACGAAGAGTTTGAAATTTTTGCAGAGGATATATTAAGCAAATATTCTGAAGAGTTTTTATCTTTATGGTTTTTAGCAAATCTTGAAACTAACAAATCAATCGGTTTACAAAAACTTGAAAAAGAAGAGAGTTTTGAATATGAAAAAGAGTTACTAAAAAAAGAGTTTCCAGAACTTGATTTTTGGGAACATGTAGATGAAAACTTTCACAATGCAGTAAGCTACCTATCTAAAAAACTTTGGACTATTGAGGGTGAAGACCCTCACTATAAACCAAGTATACAAAGAACTAACTTCCGTTAGTTTTCTAGGAACTTTGTAAAAGTTCATTAAGTGGCGCAGTGTTATTTGTCGCTTCTTTTTTATGCTTTGCAAAATCTATCTGAGTCATCAAACCACTTGAACCGTCTTCATTAAGATAAAAACCGTTTGATTTTATGCGACCAAGAGTTTTTGTTTCATCTCTGATGTCAAAACTACCCTCTGCATATCCAAGGTATATAGCACCAATACCTACTTCTCCAATACCCACAAGAGTATCTTCATCTTGAGTTTTGCTCCAAATACGAAGCTTATCAAAGATAGCGTCATTTTCATCAATCCAGTTATTGTTGTCTTTATCATATCTTTTTAAGTCTAAAAATCCATTGCCGTTTTGTGTACCAAAAAGTTCATAACCGTCATCTATAAAACCATTGTCATTTTTATCAAGTGCTAAAAAGCCATTTCCCTTTTTAAGCATTGAGATTTGGTCACTCTCACCATTCATATCTATGTCAAAATCAAATGTCTTAGAGTCAAGGTCTGGCATTTCTGCATCAAAATTAATAACCAACGGGTCATAAAACATTGTCTTTTCTATAGAGTGAGTCTGAACAAAGCTGCTTGAGAATGACAGATTTATATCTAACTTTATTTTCTGATTACCACTTTGAACAAAGCCATTCATGCTAACATCTAATTTTTGAGATGAAGTGTATTGCTCTTTTATGCTTAGGCTTCTCGTTGAAAGAGTTCTTATGTTGGCTTGTTCTAAATCCATCTCTTTAACGCTTTTTAAACGATTACATGAGCCTCTATTGTTTAAAAGTGACATGAGTTGATTTAGTAAATCATATTGAAGTCTTTTAGTAAATTCAAGTTCTTCTTCTATGGAACGAATTTCTTGAGTTCTATTAGAATTTTCTATCTCAAGTGTATCAATGAAAGTTGTGCTGATAGCAGTACTCTGAGAAGCTTCTGCATGCATCTTTAGTTCATAATTATCTATCTTCATGGCCAATCCTTTTTATTTGGGTGAAGGATAAGAAGCATTTAACATTCCTTATCTAGTCTAAGATTTATGATATACTTTAAAATGATAAATTTTGCAGTAGATAAAAAGTTAAATATTATCCTCCCCAGTACCAACAAAGCTTTAGCGGAAGTTTTAAAAGATGCTTCGCCTAAAGAGCTTGAAGCAATAACAAAAGGCAAGGATTTAAAATCAATAATTTCCTCACTTCTCAAAGGAAGCTCACAAAATCCAAGTGCCGATAAAACGCTGCTAGAACTTGTAAAAAACAACCCTACTCTAAAAAGTTTGGGCAAGGTAAATGAAACTCTAAAAGAGCTGTTAAGTTCTCTAAAATCAGATAAAAATCTGCAGCCTGTTGAGAAATTTATTCAAAAGTTTTTGCCAAACATTAAAGAACTTAACAATACAAATATAAAACCAAGCCTTGAGAATTCTGGTGTTTTTTTAGAATCAAAAATAAAACATGTAGAAAATCCTCAAATAAAACTCACTAAGCATTTAACCGACATGTCAAATATACTCCAAAAAAGCGACATACCAAATACCAAAGCAATAAATGCACAGATAAAAGAACTTATGTCCTTGCCTGTGTTAAAAGATGCGACAAATGAAGTTTTTAGTAAAAATGCAAAAGAAAATCCAAAAGTACTGGAAAATTTGGCCAAAAATGTTCAGGACATTGTTAAGACAATAACATCCGAGCTAAAGCAAGCAAATCCGATTACGACTCCTGTATTTGAAAGAAAACTCACCAATCTTGAACAGTTAGTCGGGTCAAAAAATCTAGAAAAAGAGAACTTTAAACTACCCGTTTTAAAAGAGTCAATACAGCAAGTCATACAGACTTTGCAAAATAGTTTTACTAAAGAGTCAAAAGGTTTTTTAGATGCCTTAAATAAAATCTTTAACACCATACAGACAATCGAGCAAAACCAAAACACACTTAAAACCCCTACAGCTCTTAAGACTCAAGTAGTAATTGAAGAACTCTTAAACAAAAAAGTTCCTAGCGAAATTAAAAATATAATTGAAAATGTAAAAATTGCCATAAAAAACTCAGACCCGCTCTTTTCAAAACCTGCCTTAGCCATACTAAATGAGTTGTCATTACTTAAAAGTGCTCATAAACTATCTCCCCAGCTACATGTAAAAGAGATTTTATCTAATGATTTTAAAGCCGTACTTTATAAAGCTAGTGAAGATGTAGTCAAACTAGCGGCACCAAATCAAAGTGAAATAACAAAACAGATTGATAAACTTGTTCTTCAAATAGATTATCACCAACTTGTCTCACATCTATCTAACGCATCATCTTTATACATCCCTTTTTCTTGGCAAGAGATGGAAGACGGTAATATAACTATAAAACAGGCAGAAAAAGACAAATTTTACTGCGATATTGAGCTTAAATTAAAAGAGTATGGAGAGTTAAAACTTAGACTTACGCTTTATGATAAAAACCAGCTAAACATACATATTAACTCTGATAATGAAGAGTTTAAAAAAATTATAAAAGAGAATATTCCTACGCTTCGTAAAGCTTTAATAGATACACAAATAACTCCAAGAGAGATACGCCTTTTTAATAAAACAAAAACTACTGCTTATGAGAGCAATTCAACTGATATAGGTATGGGATTTGAGGTAAAAGTATGAAAAAGGCAGCAGCACTAAGATATGATGCAAAAAAAGAGTCAGCACCCCGCGTGGTAGCAAAAGGTCAAGGACAAAGTGCCCAAAATATTATCAAAATTGCCCAGCTGCATAATCTGCCAATTAAAAAAGATGAAGACTTAATCGAGCTACTATCAAAAGTAGAGTTAGACAAAGAGGTTCCAGAGGCGCTTTACAAAGCAGTTGCAGAGGTTTTTAGTTTTATATATAAGGTCACAAACAAATCATAAGATATCTATTTTATAACCAAATCCTTTTACATTTTTTATAAGCTTTTTAGATGTTTTAGCCCTTAACCTTCGTATAAAAGTTCTAACTCTCTCATCGCTGACATCTGCTGTCCATAAATTCTCTTTTATAACCATATCATCTATAATCTCATTTTTATCTTTAATAAGCAGAGTCAAAAATTTAACTTCGTTTTTTGTAAGAGGAACAAATCTGTCGTTTTTGTATAGAGAGTTTGTAGTTTTATTAAACACAAAGCCTTCACTTAACTTTAGAGTTTTATTGCCAAGTCTTGAAGAGATACTGCTTATATAATCTAAAAGTTCATCAGGATCAAAAGGCTTAAGAAAGTACTTTGTCACACCAATATCTATTGCATCAAAAAGCTTTTCTTTCTCAGAAAATGCACTAAGTATTATAATAGGAATTTCGGGATTAATTTTCTTTAACTCTTTTGACATGTCAAGCCCGGAAAGCTTAGGCATCATAATATCGGTAATCACTATATCGGGATTGATTTTTGTAAATAGCTCTAAACCCTCTGCCCCATCTTTTGCGATAATAAAACTATGAAAGTTATCACCAATTGCGCCTTTTAAAAGTCTGGCTAAATTCTCTTCATCTTCAACTAAAAGAACTTTTAGCTCTTTTAAGGCTTTATTTTTCATAATCATCCAATGGAATTTTTATAATAAAGTTTGTTACGCCTTTTTTGCTGCTTACATCCATAAAGCCATTTAAGCCCTGCTCACAAATCATCTTAGACATAAACAAACCCAAACCGGTACCTTGGCTTTTATGCTTTGTAGTAAAGTAAGGCTCAAAAATTCTCTCAAGATTCTCTTTTGGTATACCGCCGGCATTATCCTGCACTACAATTATTGCAAAACCATCCTCTTTTTTAGTGCTTATATTCATCTCTCTCAACAAAATGCTGTTGTTTACAAAAGCATCTTTAGCATTATTAATTAAATTTATTATTACTTGGGTGAGTTCATTTTCGATTCCAAGCACATCTATGTCCGTCAAATTAGTTTTAAGGGTTATCATCTCATCATTAATCATATTATCTAAAAGCCTTATAGATTCTTGGATACTGTCGCTGATATTAAAATAATACTTCTCTTTTTGCGGGGTAAAGAAATTAGTAAAATCATCTATGGTTTCTGACATGTTTTTAATAATATTTTTACTCTCGTCATAAAACTTGGTTACATCATCCGGTTTATCGTTTTGTACAGCTTTTTTAATGCTAAACATAGCTAGACTAAGCTCGGTAAGTGGCTGTCTCCATTGATGTGCAATATTTGCAAGCATCTGTCCGAGGCTTGCATGTCTTGACTGCCAGAACATTACACGCTGTTTCTCTTCATTTTTTGCTATCTCATCTTGCACACGAAGTTCTAAAGTTTGATTTAACTCTTTTAGCTCTCTTGTCTTCTCTGCGACTCTTTTTTCAAGAGTTTTATTTAGCTCTTCATACTCTATTTCTTTTTGCAAGAGCTCCTCTTTTAAAAGAACTTCTTTAGTTACATCATATCTTATAGCGATAAACTCAGCTATATTTTCATTTTCATCGAGTATGGGAATTACAGTAGTGTTTACATAAAAAGTGGAACCGTCTTTTGCCATATTTTTAACAGTATCTTTATATGTCTCTTTTGCGTTAATAGTGTCCCATAATAGTTTAAACTTTGATGCTTTTACATCCGGATGTCTTACAATATTGTGGTTTTGTCCAATAAGTTCGTCTTTTGAATAACCACTAATATTGCAAAATTCATCATTTACAAAAGTTATTACTCCATCAACATCTGTTTTAGAGATTATATTACTTTTTTCAATAGCTTCTTTATACTGCTTTAGCATTTGACTAATCCCCGCTAAGTTACTTCAACTCGCTCCAGTTATCTCCAATATTCATACTTGCTTTTATTGGAATATTGAGTTTCATAATATCTTCCATTATGCATTTAAATCTATTTCCTAAAACTTCTGCTTCTTCTTCATTGACCTCAAAGATAAGTTCATCATGAATCTGTAAGAGCATCTTAGCATTTAATTTCTCATCTTCTATAAGTTTATGTATTTTGTTCATAGAAAGCTTGATAAGATCAGATGCACTTCCTTGAAAAAGACTGTTTACAGACTCTCTCTCATAAGCTGCTTTAAACATAGGAGTAGCATTTTCATAGTCAAAATATCTGCGGCGCTTAAGTAGTGTTTCGACATAGCCAAACTCTTTTGAATTATCTACAATAGAACGAAAGTGAGCTCTTACAGTAGGAAATGATTCAAAATATTTCTCGATTATCTCTTTAGCTTCTTTTGTAGTAATACCCAAAGTGTCTGAGAGTTTTTTTTGTCCCATTCCATAAAGAAGTCCAAAGTTTACCGTTTTAGCTACATTTCTTTTTGAGGCGGCTTTCTCTTCGCCAAAAAGTGCAATCGCGGTCTGCATATGGATATCTTTGTCATTCACAAATGCATCTACTAAGACTTTATCCTCAGAGAAATGGGCAAGCAGTCTAAGCTCGATTTGTGAGTAATCTATACCTACAAGTTTTTTACCTTTTGGTGCGACAAAAGCTTCTCTAATTTTTGCTCCAAGCTTAGTTCTAGTAGGGATATTTTGCAAGTTAGGGTTTTTAGAACTTAGTCTTCCGGTTGCCGTACCTGTTTGAACAAAAGAAGTATGGATACGACTCTCTTCATCATCTTGACTTAATTTTAGCAATGGCTCTATATAGGTGGAATACAGCTTATAAACCTCCCTGTACTCTAAAAGCATGGGAATAATCTCATGAGCATCTTTTAGTGAGCTTAAAACCTGCTCATTTGTTGAGTACCCGGTCTTTGTCTTTTTTCCAACGGGAAGTCCCAGAGTCTCAAAAAGTACAACTCCCAGCTGTTGTGTAGAGTTAATGTTAAATTCACTTCCGGCTAAAGAGTAAATATTTTTTGTCAAAACGCTCAAAGTTTCTTTTACTTCAACCAAAAACTTCTCTAAGAATGCACTGTCCACTTTTATACCTGTCTTCTCCATCTTCAAAAGAGTTTTTATAAATGGAACTTCTACATCAGAAGCCTCTTTTATAAGATGAGAAGCATTTTGAAGAGAGAGTTTTTCTAAAAAAAGATTATAAAGTTTTAGAGTGATAAACGCATCTTCAGCTGCGTATTTACAAGCATCTTCAACTTCTACACTGGCAAAGGTCTCGCCTTTTTTCACAGTATCTTTAAAGGCAACCATAGTGTGATTTAAAAGTTTATCTGAGAGTTTGTCAAGTGAGAGTGCGCTCTCAGGGTTGATTAACCAAGCAAGTATCATAGAATCAGCATAAATGTCTAAGCTGTCATCTTCTAAAAATCTGCTTACAAAATGCAAATCAAACTTAATATTATGTCCAACTACTTTAGAGTTAAATATCTTCCTTATAGCTTTTTTAGCCTCATCTTTGCTTATCTGCTCAGGAACACCTAGATAAAAATGAGCAAATGGCACATAATAAGCTTCTTTATCGTTAAAACTAAAGCTGAAACCTACAAGAGAATCTTTATCATAATCAAGGCCTGTTGTCTCTGTATCAAAAGCTACTATTGTATCTTTATATAAAGTATTAAGAACTCTATCAAGCTCTTTTGCATCAGTTATCAAAGTTGCTTCAAAGTCAATTTTTCTACTAGTGAGTGTCTCTACTTCAACTTTTTGCACAGCTTCTTTTTTTGTATCTTCACTAACCATATTTTTAGCATGCAAAAATCTTATAACAGCATTTTGTTCATACTTTACAAGCTCGTCATATATGTTTAAAAATGGATGTTCAATATCCATTGTGTACTCTTCAAAATCAAAGTCATCAAAAACATCATGCTTGAGTGTCACAAGCTCTCGTGACATGTAAGCAGAATCTTTACATTCTATTAGTTTTTTTTGCACACCTGGCGGCTTTATTTCATCTATGTGTGCATATATATCATCTAGTGTTCCATACTCAATTAGAAGTTTTTCAGCGCCTACCTTGCCAATTCCTCTTACTCCGGGAACATTGTCTGCAGAATCACCAAGAATTGCCTGATAATCTATAAACTGCTTTGGAGTAATACCATACTTAGAAAAACAGGCATCTTCATCCATGCTCTTTTTCTTAATAGCATCAACTACGACGACCTTACCATCGTCTATAAGTTGATAAAGGTCTTTATCATGAGAGACAACTTTTACATTATATCCCTTCTTTCTAGCAAAATGCGTAACTGTAGCTATAATGTCATCTGCTTCATACCCAACCTGACCCAGAGTTTTATATCCCATCTTGTCTATCCACTCTATTGCTATTGGCAACTGCATCATAAGTTCCTCAGGGGGTGCTTTGCGATTGGCTTTGTAGTTTGGGTCTATCTCATTTCTAAAGGTATTTCCCTTTGTATCAATAGCAAAAACAATATAGTCGCTGTCATGCTGTTTTTGAAGAGTAGAGATAAAGTTTGTAAACCCGGTTAAAAGACCGGTTGGAAAACCGTCTCTGTTTTTTAGGTGTTGAGGAAGTGCATAAAAACTTCGAAAGAAAAAGCCGAAAGTATCAATAATGGTTACTGTTTTGCTCATTCTTATAAAGAACCACGCACAGTTTCTATCGTTTCATTTAAAATAGAAATATCATAGCCTGCGTCTTCAGCTTTTTTTACTCCAAAATTTACAGCCCTTTCACACAATGGACAATTTATTGGTAAGATTGTTTTAGCAATATTTAAAGCTGTACTAAACTCTTTTATATTTTCAGGAGCTGCCGATGGATTATCTGAATATTTAATCATCTCTACAAAGTCAGTATCAAAACCCCAATGCTCAAAGATTATTGCCGTAACTTCACCCGCAGTTGCATTTGTGTAAGTCTTTTCAACCATTGCCAAGTTGTTGGAGTTTTCTATTTCACTTGCAAAGCTTATAGTCTCATCTTCTTGAATAACTTCACTTGCTATGAGAATTTTTCCTGTCTCTTGCAAAAATGCAGCCAAATATAATTTTTCTGCTTTTTTTCTATCAATTTTATTATACCAACCTAGAACAAGGGCTGCTTGAAGTGATGAAATATGTGCAAACTCATCTGATGTAACGCCGTATGGCTGCATATCAACATTTAAAAGTTTTCTTATTGAGTTACCTAAAGCAATTGAGCGAGTCATGCCCATACCAAAAAGACTTACTGCTTGAGCGGCACTTTTAATCTCTCTACCAAAGCCGTAAAGCGGAGAATTAGCAGTTTTAAGCAGATTTGCAATTATCATCGGGTCATGTTCTATTGCTTTGGCCATATCACTTATCGTAGACTCATCATCTGCATATATTCTGTTAACTTCTGTAATAGTTGTTGAAAGAGGCGGAAGTGATTTTATGCTGTCAATAATAGAGCTTTTCAAATTATTTCCTTTTTTTTGTAATCATTATATCACTTTAAATTTAAAAGTTATTTAGTATGACACTCTGTTAAAGTTTTTTCAGCTCTAGCTATATAATCATACCCATTGTATATAGTATAAGAGCCATAAAGTATAACCGCAAAAGAGGATAAACTCATCATCATATTTCTAAAACTTGTTGCTCTGGAAAGTGATGCCAAAAAACCGAGTGAAAACATAGCCGGAATCGTACTTAATCCAAATATAGCCATGACTAAAGCACCATAAACGGGGCTCGCAGTACTTGCAGCCGTGATGGCAAAAAAGTAAACAAACCCGCATGGTAAAAGACCGTTGAGCATTCCTAGTATAAAAAAGCTAAAATTTGATTTTGAATTTAGTATTTTTTTAAATATGCTCTTGTACATAGATGAAGATGAAAAAGAGTGTTCTATTAAAGTTAGAAATTTTACTTTGCCCATCAGAGAAAGACCTGCTAAAACCATAGCAATCCCTGCAACTATTAGAAGTGTGCCATTTGCTGTGTTGCTAAAAGTAACAACACTGCCCAATCCTCCAAATATTGCACCAAGTATAGAATAAGTAAATACTCTGCCCAATGAATAAAGTAAATGTGCTCCGCCTTGAGAAACTTTAGAACTGGCCGGTTCTATTTTGATAGTTGAATAAGCTAGTACGATTCCACCGCACATGCCAATACAATGTCCAAAAGAACCCAAAAAAGCAATACTGATGATACTTATAATATTTACTGTTTCCATAATTACTTAATTATTTTCCTAAAAGCTGTTTTCTTATACTTGGATTATTGAGAGTTTCACCTCTTAACATTCGTAAACGCATTGTATCAAAATCTACATATGAATCTTTCTTATTTTCATAAGCTCCAAATCCATAGCCCATTGCAGTAGTATCAGTTAATGAGTAGTGCGCTTTGCGAGCTTGAATCCATTTTTTTGTATCTCTTGTTTTAACCCATATTTTTGCACTATTTTTGAACTCTTTATCTTCAAGCCATTTTACCATTCCGCCATGGTCATGAAAAAACCAACTCTTTCCACTGCTAGAAATCACCTGAGAAGTATCTTTTAAATCATCAATCACCATACCGCAGTCACTGTCCAAATAGATGCCTTTTTTCATCTCAATTGGAATCTGTTTCGTATTGCCTTCTTGGACAAGTATCATTTTTTTGCTTGTAGCAAGAGACAAAAACAGTGTCACAATAATTGCAACCAGCGCTAATATTATTAAAATTGGTGTAATCTTCTTTATCATTCTATATGAGCCTTTTTAATTTGAAAAATCAAATTTATATATATTATTTATTTGATTATTATGATTTATATAAAATATTATTATTACTATTTTACACAATTCATGTTACATTTGTGTTAGAGTCATCTTCTTTTTTTACCCTTGCCCAAATCATCAAAGAGTAAAAATTTATCCAAGTCTATTTTTATATCATCATCCAGACTTTTCCATATTTCAATCTTTTTTGCGTATCTAGCCAAATCTTCTTTTTTACTCTTTTTAATATCTCTGATAAGATAATGATAACGAACAATGTTTTTTGTATAATCACTTATGAAACTCCAGTTTTTAATCATCTGATAACTTCTCTCTTCATGATCGGTAAAACTATACTCATGAAACTCTATGTCCTCTTCATCTTTTTTATATGCTATTGACGGCTTGCCGATATCATGTAAAAGTGCAGCTGCAAAAAGTTTTAATTCTCCTGCTTTTAAAGTATAATAAACAACGCGCATGGTATGAACTAGCACTCCATGCTGATGCCATTTGTTTTGAGTAAAAAAAAGTGACATTAAAAATGGTTTTGAAAAAAAACTGTTTTTTACTCTGTTCATATATTTTCTTTTGTCATTGGATGGCAGACTTCAACCGTTTCTTTTAAGTCCTGCTTTTGTACATGTGTATATATTTGTGTTGTCAAAAGCGATGCATGTCCCAAAAGCTCTTGGACCACCCGCAAGTCTGCTCCACCTGTAATGAGGGATGTTGCATAAGAGTGACGCAAAATATGCGGAGAGACTCCAAGGTATTTTTGAGTTATCTTAAATGCAGATATACGACTCAATTTGTCACCTTTATAGTTGCACCAAACAAACTCATTCTCTTTGCTCAACTCATTCAAGTATATATCAATTGCTTCTTTAGCAACATGTGCAATTGGAACAATACGCTCTTTTTCACCTTTTGCATGTCTTATATGAAGCCAATCACCTTCTATATCTTCTCGTCTCAATGCTAAACACTCACTTATCCTCGCACCTGAGGCATACAAAAAAAGTATTAAAGCATAATCCCGAAGACCTATCCATGAACTTCTATCTATTAACTTTAGTGAGTTTTGTATCTCTGTATATGAAAGAAATTTTGGGAGTAGTTTTGGAATCTTTGCAAACTTTAGTTTTGTTTTTTCATCTGAGAACTGATTTTTATAACAAAAGTCAAAAAAGGCGTTTACAGATGATAATTTTCTATTAAGAGTTCTTTTATTTTTATACTGACTCAAAGTGTTTAAGAGTATCTTTGAGTCTAACTCTATAAGAGGTTTTTGAATTTTTTCTTCTAATGTGCTTAAGTCGCTTTTATAGGCTTCTACACTTTTTTTACTCAAAGCTTTTATAACAGTTATATACTCTATGAAAGCTTCTAGTTCGTTGGACACAGTACCAACCTCCACAAACAGACTACTCTACTGAAATGTACTCATCATCTACATAAAACTTTTTACCTGATATATACACATACCCCTCATCTACATCTACTTCATAAACACTATAAGTTTGTAAATCACTTGAAAGCTCAATAATATACCCCTCTTTTTCCAAGGCATATAATTTGCCGTTACTTGCAATCATCCCTAAAAAATGAGCAAATGGAAACTTGATTTTTGCATTTTGCTGAAGGTCTGATGTTAAAGAGATTATTTCACCCTGTTTTGTAGCAATATATATAGTTTTATCTTCACCTACAACACTTCTTATATCATAATCTTGTCTAATTTCTTTTTCTGCTATAGAAAGTATTTTGTGTCCTGTCGCAGCTATGATTTTATTGTCAACTAGACTAAAATGAATAATATTGTTAAAGTGATCTTCACTGCTTACTATTATAGTTCTTAGTTTCTTTTTTAGTTTAGAGTTTATAACAACTATTTTTCCATCAAGTGTTGAAAAGATAACTATGTCATCTCTAAAGTATGGTTTTACAATTTTAGAGTTAATTGCGATAGGAGCATCACCCTGCTCTTTTAAAAGTAAAGTTTTTTGAGATATTGAGTATAGAGCCATTTCGTTATTTGCAAAAAGAACAGCTAGTATATCTTTGTTTATACTAGCTGTTGCTACAGTTTTTTTAAGGTCAAACATCTCAACCATTGATCTGTCCTCAGGGTATTGAAGTGTTAATTTTCCGTCAATATTTGAACTTATAACCCAGCCATCACTGTAACCTAGCAATCTATCTTCTTGAGCAATCTTGACATCAAGTACTCTATCTGTTTCAACAACTCTGTCTAAAACAAGCACCTTATTGTCTTGGACAAGTGCCGCATCCGGAGCAACATTTTTAATTGTGACTTCACTATTTCCTGAGCTTTCCCAATCGTCTACTACATGTACCGGTTTGTAGACCTCTTTAGAACTACATGCAGAGAATGTTAAAGCAGTAAATGATACTAAAATTAATAATATATATTTCACAATATTACTTTATACCGTAATGCATTAAGGTATTTGCTAATTTATACAGTGAAGACTCTACTGATATTTTTGATAGTGTATTATGCGCTTCATCTATTTTGTTTTCACTAAAAAGTATAACAGCGCTTCGAACCAATGCCAAGTCTTTGAAAATTGCATCTTTTTGTGAAGCATAACTGCTTAAAGATTTAGCATCTTGTGCCAATTCATACTTTGCCAAGTCATTAATAATCAATGCTTTTGAATTTTGCAGAGTTTTTAAAGCTTGTAAATCTTTGTTAGCAACTGCTTGAGAGAAAGTCCACACATCATACAGTTCGGGGCTTAAAACTTTCAATTCATCAAGAGATTGAGTATCTGCGGCATCTTTTTGAAGTTTTGTAAGTGCCACATTTGCAGCAGTTACCTTAGAGCTTTCATTAGCATCATAAGCTATATTCGCACCAACAACTAAAACCACTGCAACTACTGAAGCTATCATTACATTTTTATATTTTTTAACAAACTTCTCAGTCATAACCGCTTTTTCAAAAAACTTCTCTTCGGAGTTTAACTCCTCTTTTACCATATTGATATTTTCTTTTAAGCTCAAAAATATTCCTTATTTATAATATAATTTTTAAAATTACAAAATAATATCGCATACTTTGTTAAAGTTTCATCAAATAGATAGATTTTTTTTGTTACAATCTTAGTAAAATATTTAAAGGCTCATAATGCAAGTAGATGACGCACTATTAACCAGACTAGAAAAACTCTCATTTTTAAAAGTTTCAGATGACAAAAGAGAAGAAATCATACAACAGCTATCAGAAATAGTTAGTTTTGTTGATAATTTAAGTGAATTAAATACTGATGGAGTTGATGATAAATTTGCAATGAATGATGAATCAACTATGCTTAGAGAAGACTCTCCTTTATGTAATGCGCAAATAAATGACGACATCCTTAAACATGCACCCCAAAGTGCAGACCACTTCTTTATAGTTCCTAAAATCATAGAGTAGTTATGATAAATATTTACGGTATTAAAAACTGTGACAGTGTAAAAAAAGCGCTATCTTTTTTTAAAACGCATAACTTAGAGTACACTCTGCAAGACTTTAAAACAGATAATGTCGGATGTGAAAAAGTCTCATATTGGCTTTCACATGTAGATATGAAAACTCTTTTTAACTCAAGAAGTACTACATACAGAACATTAAATCTAAAAGAAATCAACCCAGATGATAGTGAAAAAAAAGAATGGCTTTGCAGAGAGAATCTTCTGCTAAAAAGACCGATTATAGAATTTGAAAATAAAGTTCTTGTAGGGTATAATGAAAAAGAATATAAAAAGGAATTGTTATGAGTGAAGCTACAGCTAAACCAATAGAGATTAAAAAACTACTAAAAAGTGTTATGCACTTTGATTCTTCAGACTTACACCTTGTTCCGGGAAGTGAGCCGCAAATTAGAATAGATAAAGAGTTAAAACCTCTTAATCTTCCTGTTTTAAATGCAAAAGAGATAGAAGAGATGGCTTATTCTCTTATCGAAGATAAACAGAAAAAAGTTTTTGAGGAGTATAATGAACTCGACTTCTCTTTTGAGTTAGATAATGTCGGCCGTTTTCGTGCAAACTACTATCGTACCATTGGTGGTATAGCTTGTGCCTTTCGTATGATTCCTATTGATATACCGACACTAGATCAGTACAATAACAACCCCATTTTTAAACAACTTGTTAAAAAAGAAAAGGGTCTCATCCTTGTAACCGGTCCAACCGGTAGTGGTAAATCAACAACACTAGCTTCTATGCTTCATGAGATTAATATGACTGAGAGAAGACATATTATTACTATTGAAGATCCGGTTGAATTTGTGCATAAAAATGTCAAATCTCTGTTTTCACAAAGAGATGTCGGTGAAAATACAGCATCTTTTGCTACTGCACTTAAATACTCACTTAGACAAGACCCGGATATCATACTAATTGGGGAAATGAGAGATGCTGAAACAATTGGCGCGGCACTGACAGCTGCTGAAACCGGGCACCTTGTATTTGGAACTCTTCATACCAACTCTGCACCTGGTACTATTAACCGTATTATTGATGTTTTTGACGGCGAAGAGCAAGCTCAAGTTAGAGCACAACTAGCTTCTTCTTTAGTTGCTGTAATTTCTCAATCTCTAATTCCGAGAATTGGTGGTGGTAAAGTTGCTACACAAGAAGTGCTTATATCAAATCCGGCTATTCAAAATCTAATCAGAGAAGATAAAGTCCACCAACTTTACTCTCAAATGCAGCTAAATCAGAATGAGACAAATATGACTACACAAACTGATGAACTTGTAAAATTATTACGCAAAAAAGTTATAACAAAAGAAAATGCTATAAAAAATTCAAATAGAGCAGAAGAGCTTATTAAAATAATAAACGCTTTTTAAAAGGGCATCTTGCCCATTACCACATCTTCGCTATTAACATATTGCTCGCAATTCTTTCCGCCAAGATTGACACAGGCTTCTTTCCATTTTGAAGAGTGTCCATCACCGTTAGAACCATAATGACCTAGCTTAAACATCAAAGCATGAGCATATTCATGAGCTATGACACTCTCAACCATATACTCCATACTCTCTTTCATTACTTTTTTATTTAAATATATCTTTATTTCACCGTTATTATACGATGTCACTCCATAAAGTCTGCCTTTAAACTTGTCAGTTACAATTAATGGGACTTTAAAACTAAAACCATAATTTTTCTGCATAAGATGCAAAACTTCTTGCTCTTTAGAAAATATAAGCTCTTTATATTCATCTGATATTTCGCTATTTTTAAAGAGATAATTTTCATACCAATTATAAGCAAGAATAAATACTGATATAAGTATAACAATTAAAAAAACTTTCTCTAGTTTTTTTATCATTTTGTCTCTTTTTTGAACCTTATCATTTTGAATCTCTCGCCTAAAAAGTTTGGCATTATCAACATCTTGGCTTTTTCCAACTCTTGAGCATATATCTTTTCTTCTGCATTTTCTTTAAGCATCTCTAAGAGTTCCAGTATACCCATGTTAACTAATGCTACCATTTGAGCTTTTAGCTCTATAAACTCTACGCCTGCCTCTTCAAAAGCATCTTTAACATGTGCAAATGTCACATCATAAGTTATATCTGATTTTGCAAAGAGTTCTTCTCTTTTTATGTTTTCATCTTCATTCTCTGTGAGAAAAAATGGGATAACCTCATGTTTAGCATATACTCTTAGTGAGAAATCAGGTCTCGCACCCATCTCTCCGTAGTCAAAACTCATAAATTCAAACTTACTACATGTAGAAGCCATTTCTTTAGCAAACTCTTCATATCCTACAGCTATCTCACCTCTGTCTTTATGGTATTTCTCTGCCTTGCTTTTTACCCACTCATTGTCTTCATCAAAGTCAACTTTGTGTCCATCAACTCTAGCCGTTTTACCTTTGTAGTACAGCTCACAAGGAAATGCATCAAATATCTCATTTGCAATAAAAAAAGCATTATCACACTTTAACTCACTCAAAGATTTATAGTGCGTCAACTTTACAGCATCGCCAAATGATTCATTAAAGTAGTTTTTTTGAAACTCTTGAAGCTCATCAAACCTCTCTATAATCACAAAGTTAAGTGTAGAGAGCAGTTTTGGTCTAAGTGTGTATATAAACTCAATCACATCAGCTAGAAAGTACCCATGATGAGCACCAATCTCACAAACGGTTCCGTTTTTTGATAAAAAACCGTCATCTACTAATGAGATTATGTGTTTGGCTATACTTCCGCCAAAAAACTTGCTGGTACTTACCGCTGTGTAAAAATCTCCACTTTTTCCTATATTCTTATAAGTCGCGTAGTAGCCATTTTCTCCATAAAGCCACTCACCCATATACTCGCTAAAGTTACGACTCGGCATTTAGTGCCTCCCTGCATTGCCCTTTAGGTCTAATCATCTTTGTACATCTCATAAAGAGTCAATAACTCAAGTTGTTTATCTATCTCAAAAATTTTTATATCTCTACCTTGAATCTCAACCGAATTTTGTAAAAGCTCTACATCGTAGTTTGTCTTATATCCGGCTCTAAACAACTCTTGTGTATCTGATAACAGTCTCTCATAAAGTTCTCTGTTTTCTACACTCAGCTGCTTTTTCTTTTCAAGATTATCTATGTTTTGCATAACCTGCTCATAAATAGCATTTAACTCTCTTTTTCTATCTTCAATAACCAGTTTTGATTTTAAAAAATCAACTCTTGAAGATTCAACATCTCTAAATGTATTTATATCAATCGGCATAGTTGCTCTAAATCCATAGTTGTAGTAGTCAGTCCTGTTAGAGACACTTGCAGAACCTGGTATATACTGCTGATTTTGACTCTCACTCCAATTATAACCTGCGGTTAGACTTACACGAGGAAGATATTTTGCCACCGTAACATTTTTGTTGTATCTGTTTTTCTCTATCTCACTTTGAGACATATTTAAAATAATGTTATGCTCTAAAAACTCTTCTTGACTTAAAAATTTTAGTGTTGGAACAAAAGCATTTTCATGTTTCACATCGCTAATTGCATTAAACTTTGAGATAAGTCTCTCTTTATTCGTCTGTATGTCATAAAGGGCTTGAATAACAATATTTCTCTCTATTATAGCATTGTCCAAAAAACCGGAATCTAGTTGACCGTTTAAATAATCTTCTTTTTTTTGTGCAAGATTTATCTCAGAGTTTTTTATTTGAAGTTTTTGCTTATCAATCTTTAAATCAATCTGCTTTATCTGCATCAAAAGCGAAATTGCATCTTTAACTAACTTTCTTTTTGCAGCATCTACAGAGTAGTTTGCATAAATTTTAGAAGCCTCTGCAAACTTGATGCCGTAATAGATTCCGCTACTTTGAAAGATTGGCTGATCCATCGTTATTGAACTGTTCTCTTGAATCTGCTCATTTTCATAAGGATTACTTTTAGAGTAGCTATAATTTAGGTTAAGAGGAGCTATCCATGAGTCACGCAGCTTAGAGCTCTCAGCCTCATTTTTCTCATAGTCATATTTAAACTGCTCTTTTTTATTGTCAGAGATATACGCGTCTAACTGTTCATCTGCATCACTGCCGACTAAAGTACTAAAGAGAACTAACAGCGTTACTAAGGGCTTTAAAACCTTCATCTATTTCCTCTTTTGTTATTGTTAGCGGTGGTAAAAATCTTAGAGTATTTTTTCCTGCTTTTAGAACCATTACACCATTTTCTCTTGCGTTGTTTATAACACTAGTCAATGTTTCGGCATTTTTTGTTCTTAAACCACACATCATTCCAATTCCAACTCTGGATGTAAAAAGATTTCTGTTTGCCATATAAAATTTTTCAAGTTCACCGTTAAAATAAGCCGTATTAGTCTCTAATTCTCCGCTTTTTTTGTACTCATTTAAAATATCCATAACTTCACACACAGCAGCGGTGCTAAGATAGTTTCCTCCAAAAGTAGAACCATGATCTCCGGCACTCAAAATACCTTTAAGAGATGTCATAACAACTCCCACTGGAACTCCGCCGCCGACACCTTTTGCCAAAGTTACGATATCTGGCTCAATCTCATAAAGATTTGAAGCTAAAAATTCTCCTGTTCTGTAACCGCCGGTTTGAACTTCATCAACAATAAGTAAAATATTTTTACTCATTAGAAGTTTTGCTAAAGCTTGAACTTCTTCTTTGTTTTGTGGTTGAACTCCACCTTCGCCCTGAACTAACTCTATCATAACCGCACAAGTGTGATCATCAAGCAGACTCTCTACATGTGCAATATTATCAGCATATACAAATCCATCGGGATACGGTCCAAAGTAGTTGTGCATTGCTTCTTGTCCTGTCGCTTTTACGGTTGTAATAGTCCTGCCGTGAAACGAGTGCTGAAGAGTTATTATCTTGTATCTCTTAACCTCTCCGTCTCTCTCACCAAATTTTCTAGCAATTTTGATAGCTCCCTCATTTGCCTCAGCTCCACTATTTCCAAAGAAACACTGCATATCGTAACCGCTCGCCTCTACTATCTTTTGTGCAGCTCTCGCCTGTGGAGCGATATAGTAAAGATTTGACATGTGAGTAATCTCTGATACCTGCTTACAGATGGCACTGCTTACTCTCTCATTGCCATGTCCAACACTCACTACACCGATACCTGATGTAAAATCTATATATTCTTTGCCGTTACTGTCTATAAGTCTTGCATTTTTACCGCTAACAAACTCTACATCAGCTCTTGCGTATGTAGGTAAAACATATTTATTATCTAATTCTTTAATATTCATTACTCTATATCCTTTAGTATATCCAAATCAAATTCTTCTAGAAATTCAAATTTTTGCTCTTTTATATCAAAACCATCTTTGTAATCATCTTTGTCAACATGCATAACACCGCACCCCTCTTTGTCAAACAGACCCAGCATAACACCGATAGCATTTATACTCTCGACAGTATCATCGCTTTGACTATCCTTGTTAACCCCTTTACCGCAAACTATCATCACTTTTTTATTTTCAATTAACTCTATGATGTTTTGAATTGCGCTTACATCTAAACCAATCTTTTTTAAAGTAGATACAATCCTGATACCTTGTGTAAGCTCGTGATACTCTTCATAATCGCTTGCATATTTTTCAACAAACTCCTTGTCAAAGTTATCATAAATATATAAAAATCTGCTCAATAACATTGCAAAAAAAAGATCTGTATCTGACTTTATTTCAATATGTAAATCTGCTTCTTTAGCTATCTCTGTTTTTACAGGGTCAATTACTATAGTTTTTTTATCTTTTAGCACTTCAAAAAAAGCATCTGAATCAACATGTGAATCTATTCCCCATAATATTACAACATCTGAGGAAGATATTTTATCAATCATTTTTTAGCTCCACTTTAACAAGTCTAGAAAATATTTTTGGAGATTTTAAAATTATTTGAGCCATATATTTAGATATATTTGTACTGTCTGCTATATTTAGAAGTCTTGAAACTTTATAAGATGTTTTTTCTCCATCAATATATACGGTCTTTTTCTCTGCATTTAGCACATCGGGTTCATCTAAAAAAATAATTAATTTTGCTTTTGACACATCTGCTACTTTTGCAAGTGGAGTTGCCACGCCTACAACTTGTCCAGGCTTAACAAGCATGTCATAAAGGACAAAACCCTCAGCAGTGAGATTTTTGTCTTCTAAAATTTTTTGAAGTTGAACTTCTCTCAGTTTCATATCTGTTATCTGAATTTTTAAGTTATTTATCTCTTTTTGAGTATTTAAATATAGATTTTCACTAGAAATCAAATCATAAAATTCTCTATCTTTTTCTACAGATGATTTAAATTTTAATGATTCTACTTTTTTATAGTTTTCTCTTTTTTTATTTAGAGACTTTTCTAAATTATCCAGCACCCCTTCATTTGCACTTATTATTTCTCTCATATACTCTAACTTGTCTTTTATATACTTCAACTCTTTACTATCAACATCAGAATAAATACGAATATAAGGCTCTTTTGAAAGGGTTGTTCCAACTAAATTCTCATTAGCATATATAACTTCTCCTGAAACATTTGAAGAAATTTCTCTCACCTCATATGGCTCAACTTTTGCATAATAAACTTTTGCAAAAGAAATACTAAACATCAACAATATCATTATTAAAATTTTCACTTACGATGCCTTCTAGGGTATACCCCTTAATAATTAGGTGTATTTTACCATTTCAATATTAATATTCAAGCATTATTGATTTTATTTTGGGTATTATTTGGGAGATTAATTAAAGGGTACAAATGGCTATTTTAGATAAAGTTGATGCTACTGCAAATCTAGCAAAAAACAATGAAGTACAACTTTTAGTATTTAGAGTAAGTGATAAAACAGATTCTGCTTATTACGCTATAAATGTATTTAAAACAAGAGAAGTTGTTGAATCTAAAAATCATTATTTAACTCAAATACCTTCATCACACCCCATGCTAGAAGGTAGTATAGTTCTTCGTGGTTTACAAATTCCTATACTTAATCTTCCTCTATGGTTAGAAATAACTCTAACTAAAGAAGAGGTCAAAAAATCAAATATTCTTATATGTGATTTCAATGGAGTCATAATTGGTCTTAGAATAATGTCTGCATTTAGAGTTATTAAGAAAAACTGGAATGAAATGCATGCACCAGACAGCTACAGACTTGGCGAAGACAGTGTTGTTATCAATGATACAAGACTCGAAGACGGCAGCCTCTGTCTTGTTCTTGATTATGAAAAACTTTTAGCGGATGTAATACCTAATGCTATGGTAGATGTTCATGAATCTCCTGAAAACTTAATTGACTTAGAAATACCTAATAAACTGAAAAATGGAACTGTATTAGTTGCAGAGGATTCCAAAACAGCACAAAAACATTTAAATCAGATTTTTCAGAATGCAAACCTTGATATTAAAATTTTCAATAACGGAAAATTACTTGTTGATTATATAAATTCTCTTGGTGAGGATGCATTAAAAATCCCAGCAATAATAACAGATATTGAGATGCCTGAAATGTCCGGCTTTACTGTTGTTAAACTACTTAAAAATGGTGTATATACCAAATCAATACCAATCATTGTAAATAGTTCTATGACTGGTGCAAACAACAAAAGAGAAGCAGAGAGTTTAGGTGCAGATGGATTTATTGATAAGACAAAGAGTCACAACATAATACCATTGATTGTAGAAGCTATGAATTCTAGTGGACACATTTAAAATTCAATATAGTAAGTTTTACATGCAGGTAATACCTACATGTAAAGAGAGTTAAATCACTTATTGAAACAGTGAGATAAGTACACCGGCAGCAACCGCTGAACCGATAACACCCGCAACATTTGGACCCATTGCATGCATTAGAAGCATATTGCTACGGTCATATTCCATACCGACTTTATTTGATACACGAGCTGCCATAGGAACAGCAGATACACCTGCTGAGCCAATTAATGGATTTACCTTATGTCCAGGGAAAAGATTCATTATCTTAGCCATTATAACACCAGAAGCAGTACCTACAGAGAATGCAACAATACCAAGAGCCATAATGAACATTGTATCTGGAACTAAAAACTCATTAGCCGCCAATTTTGAACCAACACCAAGACCTAAGAAAATAGTTACCGTATTGATAAGTGAATTTTGAAGAGTATCGTTAAGACGCTCAACAACACCAGACTCTTTTAAGAAGTTTCCAAACATAAATGCACCGATAAGCGGTGTAGATGCAGGAAGAACCAAAATAGCAAGAACAAGTACCATTATAGGAAAAACCAATTTTTCTAAACGAGATACATGACGAAGTGTAGTCATCTTAATCTTTCTCTCTGCATCAGTTGTTAAAGCCTTCATGATTGGAGGTTGAATAATCGGCACCATTGCCATATACGAATATGATGCAACAGCGATAGCTCCAAGAAGTTCAGGAGCAAGTTTAGTAGCGATAAAAATCGATGTCGGACCATCCGCCCCACCAATAATAGAAATAGCCGAAGCTTGCTGAAGTGTAAAATCAGCAAAACCCATTTGAGTCAATGCGACTGCACCAACAAGTGTTCCAAATATACCAAACTGAGCAGCTCCGCCAAGCAGTGCTGTTTTAGGGTTTGACAAAAGCGGTCCAAAGTCAGTCATTGCTCCAACACCCATAAATATGAGTATAGGAAACATCTCATTTGCAAGACCCATATTATAAATGACACCTAAAAAACCATGCTCTCCAGCAATTCCTGCAATTGGAATATTTGCCAGAAGTCCACCAAAGGCGATAGGTAATAATAATAGTGGCTCAAAACCTTTTCTAATAGCTAACCAAAATAGAAAAAAAGTAACTAAAATCATAATTATACGACCCCATGATTTATGGAAGTTACTCATCTCTCTGCCATGTGCATCTAGCTCATCAGGATCTGGATTTAAAATAGCACTAACGCCGGTTGATTTCAAAAAACCACCTATCATCTCTGAAAATGGCTTACTTTGGTATGTCTCTTCTTTATGTGCTGATGCAACTTCTGTTGATGCAGGAGCACTAGCATGAAGAGCACCAAAGCTAAAAAGCATAAGTGCAAATAATTTTATTATAAAATACTTCATATAATTATCCTAATACAGCTACGACTTGACCTTCAACTACTTTATCATTTGTAGCAACATTTATTGATTTTATTACGCCACCCTTAGGTGCTACAACATCAATTTCCATTTTCATAGACTCTAAAATCATTATCACATCGCCTTCGTTTACGCTTTGACCCGGATTAGCAACAATTTTCCAAACATTGCCAGGAAGAAGTGCTTTAATTTCAATAATGTCACCTGATGTCTTTACCGTTGGTGCTGCTGGAGCTACGCTCTCACCATCAACTGCTGTTACTTGAATGTCTGCATCGCCCTCTGCAACTTGAACACTAAACTTTTGACCATCTACTACTACTGTATAATTTCCGTTACCCATACTTGAACTTCCTTCTTCTTTTTTCATTTGTGAAATTTTACGAACATTTAATTCGCCTTTGCCTTTTAAGAACTCGATACCTTTGTCTTGACAAGCTGCCGCTATAAAAATATTTTCTTCAGTTATCTCGATATCTTCTTCTTTAAGTCTTTTAATCCAAGTATCTAAAGATTTACTTTCATCTGCATCTGCCAAATCAAGAGCTTTTTCAGTTGTAGGATCTAATCCTAACTTTTCTGAAGCTATTTTTACAATCTCCGGATCTGGAGCAACAGGAGTTTTACCAAAATATCCAAGAACCATTTTTCCATAACCTGGAGCAATAGCATTCCATGGACCTTGCATTACATTATTAAGCGCTTGTTGAAAGTAAAACTGTGAAACTGGTGTTACTGATGTTCCATAACCACCCTTTTCAACAACTTCCGTCATCGCAGCGATCACTTCTGGAAATTTATCAAACATACCATTATCACGCATCATCTGTGTATTTGCAGTAAGTGCGCCGCCTGGCATTGGTGAAAAAGGGATAATAGGAGATACCATAGTTGCTTCAGGAGGCATAAAATAATCAGACAGACAATGTTGAAGTTCTTTTTCATAAGTAAGTATTTTATCTATCTCTAATCCACCAAGATCGTAATCCATACCTTTAGTTGCATGAAGCATAGTTAAAATATCTGGCTGGCTTGTTCCGCCACTAACTGGAGCAGCAGCCATATCAATACCATCAACACCGGCTTCTAGTGCAGCCATATAAGCAGCAACACTTACACCTGCAGTTTCATGAGTATGCAAACGAAGATGTGTTCCCTCGGGAACTATTTTTCTAGCCATAGTGATAGTTTCGAAAACTTTTTGAGGATTTGAAGTACCTGAAGCATCTTTAAAACAGATACTATTGTAAGGAATACCGCTATCTAAAATCTCACGAAGTGTCTTTTCGTAAAATTCAGTTGTATGCGCGCCTTTACATCCCGGAGGTAAATCCATCATTGTTACAACAACTTCATGTTTTAATCCATGATGAACAATTCTCTCACCGGAATATTTAAGATTTTCAACATCATTAAGAGCATCAAAGTTTCTAATTGTAGTAGTACCATGCTTTTTAAACATCTTTGCGTGTAAATCGATGAGCTCTTTAGAACCGGTGTCTAACATTACGGTATTTACACCACGAGCAAGAGTTTGAAGATTTGCATCCGGTCCAACTATTTTACGGAACTTGTCCATCATCTCAAACGCATCTTCTCTTAAGTAGAAATATAATGATTGGAATCTCGCCCCTCCACCAAACTCGAAGTGGTTAATTCCTGCTCTTTTAGCTGCTTCTACTGCTGGAAAAAAATCATCCATTAGTACACGACCGCCAAATACTGACTGGAAGCCGTCTCTAAAAGTTGTATCCATTACATCTATAAATTTTTTAGCCATATTAATCCTTAACCTTCTCTATGATATTTAATTGCTGCAGTAATTGCTGCAATCACTTTAGTATTATTATTTTGAATATTGTTGTTTGTACCCGCACTCGGTTTTGGTTCAGGGAAAAATTTATTAAGAATCTTTGACATCATATTCATCATGATGATCAATATAACTAGAAATGTAAATACAGTTGCCATTCCTAGACCCATAAATTTAAAACCCTCTATTACGAGGTTAGTTTCCATTAATATACCTTTTATTACATATTTCGCGTAATTATATGATAAAGATGTTTAAATAGAGTTGTCAAAAAAAAATTGAATTTAAAAAAATAGTCAAACTGTTACTTTTTGATTATATACTTCTACAAAAATTTAGATTAGGGTACACATGGTAAATGAAAATGTAAAAAAATTTGGAGTTATAAACACAGTAGAAGGTTATTCATACATAATATTGGTTTTTATAGCAATGCCTATGAAGTATATGCTTGATATTCCAATGGCTGTAAAAGTAGTTGGAATGATTCATGGAATACTTTTTATACTCTTTTGTGTGCTTTTAGTAAAAGCTTGGCAGGAAAGTAAGTGGTCATTTAAAAATAGTGTGATTTTCTTTATTGCCTCTTTAATACCATTTGGAACTTTTTTTACAAAAAGTAAAATAAAAACTTATGAATAAAAAAAGCTTTCTTTAGGTAAAATTACTATTATTAAGAAGAAGGAATTTATTTTATGATAGCTGGAATGTACGAACAAGATTTTATAGCATATATGATTTTTGGACTGACATTAAATTTTATTTTCTCGATACTTTTTGGTATTTACTTAAGTAAAAATATCGGCATGCAGGAGATGATGGAGTCAAAAGGAGACAAGCAGCAGTCTCTGTTTGTTAGTCTCAGCCTGTTTATCCCGTTTGCAAAAATGATAATTACACTTTATAGAGTGGCTATTTTACAGCTGTATTTTTTAGACAAAGGTCATTCTCACAAAGAGTTTTGGGTTTATATGACTACAAGTCGTGCATAATGAAAGATTTCAAGCTTAAACTTATACTTACGGTTTTGACCGGTGTAGTTTTTTCTTTTATTTTTATTTTGCTTGCTTTTGTTCTACCAACTACGAAAAAAGACTTAGTGATTAAAAAAGAACCTCAAAATTTATTAGAACAAGTTTCACAGTCAATCAAAAAATAGTCTATAACATATTTTTGATTTTTATCAGATTTATTGTCTCATAGGCGCAGAGTGGGTGTAATTTAATTGCTGATATCTCCAAAGCTTTTACACATAATCGCAGATTATCCAAGTCATCTTCTATCATAATTATTTCTAAAATTTTTCGAGCATCTTTAATACGCAGATTTCTAACAACCCCTAAGTTTTTATGAGCCAAATCTCTAATTTTTGTGTAATCTATATCAATATTATGAAGTTCGGCCTGCTTTAACTCTTGTATGTGTTTGTAAAATGTTATCTTTGATTTTAATATTTGTATAATGTAGTCTTCAACAAGCTGATGGATGACGGTTTCATCCAAATCTAATTCAACAACAGCCTCTTGTATATCATAACGGTAATCAGAAATTTCCAAATGGTGAAGATGCTTCTCCATAAACAAAGCACCATCATTTAGTAATTTATCTATAGAGCGACGGAGTTTAGCATTCTCCGGTCTTCTCTTTTCTGTACCTATTTTTTTCATGTAAAAAGAATATCATAATCTAGTTGTTATTTATATAAATGTGATAAAAACATCTCAATGAGTGCTACTAATGCACTCATCAAATAAACTTATATTGCCTTAGAAATAATTCTATTTAATCTTGAAATAAAATCAGCAGTATTTTCTAACTCTCTGCCATCAAAAAGTTTCGCTTGGTCAAGCAGTACATGTGCAGCATCGTTGATAAGATTTTGGTCTGCTGAATCTTTTAGCTTTATAAGAAGTTCGTGATTCGGATTAATCTGTAAAATAGGCGCAGGTTCAGGTGTATCACCACCCTGTCCCATCTGTTTCATCATCTGAGCCATCATGTATGCCGGATCTTCTTTGTCTACTTTTAGTTTAACTGGAGAATCTACTAGTTCCGTTGTTGTCTCAACAGATTTTACAGCATCGCCAAGAGCATCTTTAAACTCTTTTGCTAAACCTTCATAAGATTTTGCAACCTCTTCTTCAGCTTTTTTCTCTTCTTCACTCTCTTCAAACTTAGCATCACTAACCGGTACAAGCTTGTACTCTTTATAATCAGTTACCATTGGGAAAATGATAGTATCAACTTCTTCGTTAAGAATTAAAACATCAATACCCTTAGCTTTAAATTTCTCTAATGACGGGGAACTCTTAAGCATTGATAGAGAGGTTTTACCTGTGATGTAGTAAATCTCTTTTTTATCTTCATCTACATTTTTGATAAAATCTTCAATCATAACAGTTTCAGTGGAGTTAAGAGTATTGAACTTCATAAGTTCTAATATCTTCTCACGATTTCCAAAGTCACTGTAAAGACCCTCTTTTAAAACATTACCAAACTCTTTGAAAAAATCATCATATTTTTTAGGATCTTTTTTAGCCATTTTGCCAAGCTCTGAAAGTACTTTTTTAACAGATGCATTTTTGATTTTTGCCATAACAGCATTTGATTGTAAAATTTCACGAGATACATTAAGCGGTAAATCTTTAGAATCGATTATACCGCGTAAAAATCTTAAATAAGTTGGCATCAATTCTTTTTCATCATCTGTAATAAATACACGGTTGATATAGAGTTTAATACCAGTCTGGTAATCAACTCTGTACATATCCATCGGAGCTTTGTTTGGAATATAAAAAAGTGTAGTGTACTCTATAGCACCCTCAGCCTTGTTATGCATCCATGTTAACGGCTCTTCTGAAGAGTGAGCGATTGAACTGTAAAAATCTTTATATTCATCATCTGTAATTTCGCTCTTAGCAATTGTCCATAATGCATTTGCCTTGTTAATCTGCTCATTTTCTATCTCAGTTCTACTAGGCTCAGTCTCATTGCCTTCATCATCTTTTACAGCCGGAATATAATTCTCCTTATCCATAAAAATTGGGAATGGGATATGGTTAGAGTATTTTTTGATAACTGATTCAATTCTATAAGTTTCTAAAAATTCACTCTCCTCATCATTAAGGTGCATTACAATTGTAGTTCCATGACCGTCTTGTGTAGTATTTTCTATATCAAACTCGCCGTCTCCTGCACTAGTCCATAAAAATGCTTGATCCTCGCCAGCTTTTTTAGTTGTAACTTCAACTTTATTAGCTACCATAAAACAAGCGTAAAAACCAACACCAAACTGACCAATTAGGTTAGAATCTTGCTTTTGATCGCCTGTAAGATTTTCTAAAAATGCTTTGGTACCGGATTTTGCAATGGTACCTAAATTGTTCATTAGGTCCTCTTCGTTCATACCGATACCAGAGTCTTTAATAGTCAGAGTCTTAGCCTCTTTATTTGCAACGATATCTATACGAGGTGAGAAAGTCACATCTTTATATTTCTCGTCAGTTAAAACTAACATGTTAAGTTTATCCAGTGCATCTGAAGCGTTTGAAACCAACTCACGAATAAAAATTTCTTTGTTTGAGTATAGTGAGTGAATCATTAAGTTTAGTATTTGATTTGCTTCTGTTTGAAACTGATGTTTTGCCATTTTTAATGTCCTTTTTGTAAATTTTCGTAAGTTTATCAAAAAAAAGTTAATAGAAGCAATATATATCAAGTTTATTTAGTCCATATGACTAAAGTTAGTTTAGTCCACTTTTGTTTTAAGATAATTTAGATACAATATTTGCATGCAAAATGATTTTATAGAGATGATGGAACCGACACCAAAAATTCATACAAAAAAATGCAAAATAGTCTCTTTTATATTGTGGATATTTTTAAAATATTCTATATATATTACAACTATTTTGGCTTGGTACATGTATGATTATTTTATAGCCTTTTTTGTACTGATTCTTAGCTTTATTGTAGTTGGAATAGTTCGTTCAAAACTAAGAAACAGCGTAATTCCAACGAAACAAAGAGAGTACCAATACACCGACAAAGGCATAGCTGACTGGTACACGGCAAGAGAGTTGTGTATAGAAAATAATTCTGATTAGTTAGTTTATCTACTTGCTGCTGCAATAGCCTGCCCGTAGGCTATTGCACTGTCATTACTTACAAAACCACTAGGCACTGTTACATCTGGAATTATTTTCATAATAAGTCTTAGTAAAACTCTATTTTGAAAAACACCACCGCCTAAAACTACCGGTAAATCGTGTTTTTTTGACATGTCAAAAATAATTTCTACTAAGGTATTGAAAAACTTAGATACCGCTATAGTTTTATCTTCTTCTTTTAGTATTTGATAAAAAATCACACTAAAATCAATCTCTTTTTCAAGTATGCTAAATTCATAGAAATCTTTTATATTCTCATCATATAAGCTCTCCAAAAGCAGTCCGCTCTCGCCCTCATGAGATGACACATGTAGAATGTCTAAAATAGAAGCCACAGCGTCAAAAAATCGCCCACATGAACTACTTAGCGGTGAGTTTAAACCTTTTTTCCAAGCTTGATATAAAACTTTTAATTCGCTTTGTGTAAAAGAGGCCGTAGTGTGGTTATTTAGCGTTAAAACATCTTCTCCGTACAACTCAAATAAAAAACTAAGAGCAACTCGTCTTGGCTCTTTTATGGCCATTTCACCTCCAAGAAGTTTGAAATATTTAAAATGCCCTACTCGCTCGTAGCCCTTTTCATCGCAAACAAAAAACTCTCCGCCCCAAAGATGTCCCTCTTTGCCATATCCAGTTCCGTCAAAACTGACACCCAACACCTTTGAAGTTATATTGTTGAGACCCATAGTAGAGAGTATATGTGCGTAGTGGTGTTGCACCTGCATAAGCTCTACATGTGAATTTTTCTCTTTTAACTCTTTGGCGTATTTTGTAGATTCATAACGAGGATGTTTATCACACACTACTACATCCGGCTCAAAATCATAAATGCGTTTAAGTGTCTCTATGTGAGATTTAAAGTGCTCTATGCTTGAGAGTCCCTCCAAGTCTGCAATATATGGGGATATAATAACCTTATTTTCTATCGTTATTGCCACTGTAGACTTTTGATTTGCTCCAAGTGAAAGTATCTTTTTGTCTGTTTTATTTGGAAGTTTTAAATAAGTCGGCGAGTAGCCTCTTGCACATCTGAGCATAAATATTTTTTCATTTTCTACAAACAAAACAGAATCATCACAACTGTTTACAATCTCTCTGTCATGGTCTAAGCAGTAGTCCCAAATATGTGATAGTTTCATAATCTCCTCAGAGTTTATGCAAAGAGGCTCCCCTGAGATGTTGGCGCTTGTGGCGACAAGCGGACAATTTAATTTTTGCAAAATCATATGATGCAGTGGAGTATAGGCCAAAAATAGTCCAAGCTGATTTATGTTCGGAGCAACTGAGTCACACAGAAGTTCTCTTTCGTTTTTCCCAAGCAGAACAACAGGTCGTCTGTTAGAACTTAACAACTCCTCTTCCTTTGCATTTATGTGGACTATCTCTTTTGACATGTTGATATCTTTAACCATCACTGCAAAGGGTTTAGATGGGCGTTGTTTTCTCTCACGCAATAGTTTTACAGCCTTCTCATTTCTTGCGTCACAGACTAGATGATAACCGCCAACCCCTTTAATAGCCACTATTTTGCCATCAGCTATGAACTTTACGACTTCATCTACAACATTTTCAATCTTTTGTTTTTTACCACTCTTATCTAAAAGAGAAATCATAGGTCCACACTCAAAACACCCTATGGGCTGAGCGTGGTATCTTCTGTCTTTTGGATTTTTATATTCATCTTGGCACTTTTTGCACATCTCAAACTCAGCCATTGATGTGTTTTTTCTATCGTATGGCAGATTTTTTATGATTGAGTATCTAGGTCCACAATTTGTACATGTAATAAAGGGATAGTTGTATCGTCTGTTGTTTTTGTCTTCAAGTTCTTCTTGACACTCTTTACACATCGCAATATCTGAGGGAATCATGCTTGTAAGTTCATCAGAGCTCTCACTTTTTTTGATTGTAAAATCTTTAAATGTCTGTTTTTCATTTGAGGGCGAAATATCTATAGACTCAATATCACTTAGAGGCGGTCTCTTAGCTCTTATTTGCTCTACAAACTCATCAACCTTATCTTTTGTTGTATCAACTACAATAATTACGCCATGCGCGTTATTTGAGACATAACCATTTAGCTCCATCGATGTAGCGAGATTGTATATAAAAGGGCGAAACCCTACCCCTTGAACAACTCCTCTTATCTCAACTTTAAAAATCATGATACTACTCTAATTCCAAACTCATAAGATACATCTCTTCGCCATCAAGGACATTAAGCTCATAACTGCCACATTTAGGACAAACAAACTCATTTTTTTCTAACTCTGTCTCTTGCTTACAGCTGTTGCAATGTATTTTTACCTTTTGAATATTCATTACAAACTCAGCCTCGTGACAAATAGTTTCTTCTTTGAATGTATCAAATGCTTCTCTTAATAAATGCGGTTCTACTCCGCTAAGAACACCTATTTTTACTTCCACTTTTGTCACTCTAGTAGCATCGTTTGCTTTTACATGTTCTTGGCAACTCTCAATTAAAGATTGAACTATAGAGTATTCATGCATAATTTATGACCTTATAACGATAGCTTCTGTCATTTTTTATTCATTTTAGGAAGCAAAATTATTTTAAAACATGCACCAATAATTGCCCCTTGGGCATCAACTTGATTTTCAACATACAATTTTCCACCATGATGATCTTGTATAATTGTTTTTGACATGTAGAGTCCTAAGCCTGAGCCATTCTTTTCATCTTTAGTTGAAAAATACGGATCAAATATTTGTTCTATTATATCTTCTGGTATCCCTCCACCGTTATCACAGATTGATAAAGTTGAACCTTCTGCAGTAATTTTAATATATGGATTTTCTACATTTTTTTCTATAAAATTATCTTGAGCATTTTTCAATATATTTAAAATTACTTGCATCATTTCATTTCCATACATATCAAATTTTTGCTCATCTTTATAGTCTTCAATTATTTCTATATTATAATTTTTAAATGATGCTTCAATAATATTTAATGATTTTAATACAATATCTTTGAGTCCCATTCTTACTGATTTTTTGTCTGGTTTATAAAAATTTCTAAAGTCATCTATGGTCGTAGATAAAACTTGAACTGTCTCTTCAATACGCTCTAGTTTATTTAAAAAATATTTATTATCCTCATCTGAAGTAGCTTTTGCTTCTGAGTTCTCGTCTTTAAGTAAAAGTTTAAGTTTTAAGTTAATTGCAATTGCAGAAATTGAACTTAAGGGCTGTCTCCACTGATGAGCAATCATACTTATCATCTCTCCCATTTGTGCTAAACGAGTTTTTTGGATAAGTTGTTCATATTGGTTTTTATTTTTTTCTACTTCATCAGTAACTTTTTGTTTTAATTTTTTATTTAGCCCAATTACTTCATTTTCTAGTTTTTTGTTGTATCTTGTATATACAAATGTAACGATTAAAATCACACTTAAAATGATAAAAACAAATATTACTCTTTTGTCATTGTTCCTGTCCAAAATAGTACCAAGCTTTGTTTGAGAGAGCTCTACATCAATAATACCTCTTAATTCGCCAAGTTTATAATCATATGCAGAATCATAGCTGTTTTTTATTACCTTAGGTGCATTCTCTTTTGCTCCATGACAGCTTAAACATACCTCCGTTATGTAGAGAGGTTGTGAATAATAATACTTGTCTCCCTCTGTTTTAAACAAAGATTTTTTATCTTTATTTTTTTTAAAATACTCCATAACTTCTAATTGTCTTGGATTAGCCATATTTACAGGGTTTCTTGGTCTATCGGAGACTGTTTTAATTTTTGATTGATTATTTAAAGATGAAAATCTTTTTGATATTTCACTTGTTGCCCGAACCGGCAGCAGTTCGATGCTTGATTTGTCCAATTTTACATGATTGTCAACAAATAGAGTTTGATAAGTACTTCTAAAAGCTACAAGAAAGTCAGAAATTGCTTTGGCTTCATACTTGATCGACAATTCTTTTATTTCTTTACTTAGAACATAATCATCGTATAGTTTTATAGAAAATATAATCGTAATGACAATAGCAAATATAACAAAAATCTTATAATGCATGCTCATCTTAATACCTTTGTAAGCATTCTAACATATTCTAGGCAGTAGTTCACCTGTGGGCATATCTAAAAACCTTTGTGTACCCCATGCTGAATTTAAAATAACTTTTTTTACATGCAGGTCTGTAAGCTTGCCTATTATAGAAGCGTTTTTATTGAACTTTTGAAGAATTTCCAATGCTTTTTTGGCATCTTGTGTTTTAACAGCCAAAAGAAATGTTCCCTCATTTGCGAGACTTGTCGCATCAAAACCCAAAAGTTCACAAAGCCCCATCACTTCATCACAAACGGGAATCTTATCTTCATCAACCTCTATGCAGATATTTGACTGCTTAGCCCATTCGTTTAAAACAGCACTAAGCCCTCCCCTTGTAGCATCTCTCATTGCCGTGACATGTATATCTTCATCAAGAAGTTTTTTAACAATCGGATAGAGCGAAGTACAATCACTCTTAAGCTCACTTGTCAGCTCAATCCCCTCACGAGCGGCAAAAATAGTCGCACCGTGACAACCGATATCACGACTCACAATTATTGCATCTTCATCTGTTATGGAGTTAGAACTTATCCCACTTTTTAAAACTTTACCGATACCTGTAGTATTTATAAAAATCTTATCGACACTTCCTCGAGGCACTACCTTTGTGTCACCACTTACAACTTTTGCACCGTTTATCTCAAGCTCTTTTTGCATGGAAGAGACTATTTTTTTAAGCTCATCTATGCTAAATCCCTCTTCAACAATCACACTACATGTCAAATATTTAGGTTGTGCACCCATCATAGCCAAGTCGTTACAAGTTCCACAAACGGCAAGCTTACCTATATCTGCTCCTGCAAAAAACAGTGGTGTTACAGTAAAACTGTCAGTTGAAAAAGCAAGTTTTCCATCTTCTATGATGGCCGCATCTTCGCTTTTTTCTAGTATCTCATTTTTAAATGCTTTATAGAATATTTTTGATATTAACTCGTTGTTCTCTTCTCCACCGTTTCCGTGTGCTAGTTTTATTTGCTTCATATTTATCCCATCGGGTACATAATTTCTTGTTGTACAGCTTTTATCTCGGCCATTGTCTCATCAGATAAGACTACATCCATGGCTGCAAACGATTCATCAAGTTGTTTGGCATTTCTCGCACCGATGATAGTTGAAGCTACAAAGGAGAACTGTTTTGAGTAGGCAACAGCTAATGTCACTACTGACATGTCAAGCTTTTTTGCTATGTCCATATATCTTGCAGTTGTAGCCAATGATTTCTCATTTACAAATCTGTGACTTTGAGCCAGTCCTCTTTTATCGCCGTTTTTTAAATACTCTGCAAACCTTGCAACATCAGGGTAAAACTCTCCATTATACTTTCCGCTAAGAACTCCACCGGCTATTGGCGAATAAGCAAGCAGTGAAATATCTTCTTTGCTGCATACATGTGAAAGCTCATCCAAAAAGCGCGGATTGTTTAAAGAGAAGTTATTCTGTATAGACTCAAATCTGGAAATTCCCAATCTCTTGGATGTCTCATTTGCTTTTGTAAGTCCGTGAGCGGTGTCATTTGAAGTTCCAAGGTATCTGACCTTGCCTTCTTGTACCAGCTCATCAAATGCTCTTAAGGACTCTTCGATAGGCACTATAGAATCAGGCCAATGCATCTGATACAAATCAATATACTCAGTGCCAAGGCGTTTAAGACTTCCCTCTACTGCCTTTTTGATATGAAACTTATCAATAGCAGTCATACCATGGCGGATAGGCGGGACGAACCAGCCGTTAGCCGCTCCTGCAACCTTTGAAGCAATTATTAGTTTATCTCTTTGTCTGCCTTTGAGCCATCTGCCGATAATACTCTCAGTCTCACCTGCATACTCCGCTCTTGGTGGTACAGGATAAAGCTCAGCTGTATCAAAAAAGTTTATACCAAAGTCTACTGCTTTGTCCATAATTTTAAAAGACTCTGCCTCATCGCTCCAAGAACCAAAGCTCATAGTTCCCAAACAAATCGGCGTAACTCTTAGCCCTGTTTTTCCTATGTATCTGTATTGCATATTTAACCTTTTCATTTTAAATATTTTAGCGAAAAGTATGCCAGATAGTAAGATTTTGATGATAATTTTTTATATTTGGATGATTAAAAAGTATGTTTGAGGATTTTGAGTAAAAAAAGAAAAAAAAAGCCCGCCGTAAAAGGCGAGCTAGAGGAAAAAGAACTTAGCTTTTAGTAAAGTTCTTGACTTGGGTAGTTAGGCTTAATAGTCTCAGCATTGTTGCCGTTTTTAGTATCGTATGCTACGATATTGTCAGCTTGAAGAGCACCTAGTGTTAGTCCGATTAATAAAATCAATGTTTTCATTGTGTATCCTTGTTAAGAACGCATTACGCTCTAGTATTTTTAAATCAGACAAATTTTATCCGATTTAACTTTTAAGCTTCTTATTGTTTTATAAGTAGGTTATTTTTTTAGGTTTTGTTTAAGCTTTTTAAATATCGGTTTTGACTTCGTTATATCTCTTGGGATAATCAAACGATACGAGTCTAGCATTGTTTGCTCCTATGTCTATCCATCTATCGCAGTTAAACTCAACCTCTAAAACACCGCAAGTAGGTATGTTTTCATCAAAACCGACATATATTTCAGCTAGCATGTTTAACTCAGGATTGTGTCCAATCAAAAACACAACACTATTTTCATTATCAATCTTACTCAAAATATTATGCAGAGTTGTTGCATCCGCTTCGTAAAGATCTTGATTGAAAAATACCTCTTTTGTATAGTTCATTTTTTTAGCAATTATCTCTGCTGTAGTTTTTGCTCTTAATGCCGGGCTTGAGATAATCATGTCTGGCATAATCTCTTTTTCTTTTAGTTTCTCTCCCATAAAAGGAGCATTTTGCTTGCCTCTTTTGTTGAGAGGTCTGTCAAAATCATCAATCTCTAAATCTTTCCAGCTTGATTTTGCGTGTCTGATTATGTAGAGTTTTTTCATAATATACCGCCATATTTATAGTAAGCCGCACAAGCTCCTTCACTGCTGACCATACAGCTTCCAAGAGGGCTTGAGGGTTTACATGCATTGCCAAAGACTTTACACTCTATTGGATTTGCTTTTCCTTTTAAAATATCACCGCATATACATAGCTTATGATCGTCTATTTTTTCATTTGGCAATATTTCTGCATAAGTAACTTCAGCATCCAAGTAGGAGTACTCATCTTTTAATTTTAAAGCACTTTTAGGTATCTCACCGACACCCCGCCATCTAAAAGTGTCCCTTCTCTCAAAGAACATGTCATTTAATTTTTGTGCAACTACATTTCCATCATGACTTACACTTCTACTGTACTCAACCTCAACCTCACATCTATTTTCATTGAATTGTTTAAGTATCATCAGCACAGAGTGTATGACATCCACAGGTTCAAAACCGCTTACCACAACAGGTTTTTTGTAGTCTCTTGGGAATTCATCGTAAATCTTACTTCCGGTTATTACGCTTACATGTGCAGGACCGATAAATGCATCTATCTTATTTTCATCATCATCAAGTAAAACACGCATTGGCTCTGGAACTGTTACATGATTGATATGAAACAGAATATTTTTAATATTTTTGTTTATAACCTGATTTATCAAAGCAGATGTCATAGGTGTAGTCGTCTCAAAACCTATGGCAAAAAATATAACTGTTTTATCAGGATTTTGCTCGGCTATTTTTAAACAGTCTGTAGGAGAGTAAACAAACCTTACATCAGCACCTTTTGCTCTTGCGTCTTGCAGGCTTGCTTCACTTCCGGGTACTTTTATCATATCGCCTAAAGTGACAAGTATGACATCAGGTTGTTTTGAGAGCGCTATGGCATGGTCTACTCTCTCTTTTGGCATTATACACACAGGACAGCCGGGACCATGAATGAAGTGTACATTTTTGGGAAGAAGCTGTAAAAGACCATACTTCATAATGGTATGGGTATGTCCTCCGCACACTTCCATAATACTGACATCGCGTTCAAGTTTTTTAGCCTCTTGCTTTATCAGAGAAGCATACGACTTTATAGTATCAGGATTTCTAAACTCTGTGTAGAGCTCTTTTAGTTGAAGAGTTTTACTCATTCTTCTTCGTCCATTATCTTAAGTACCTCTTCGTATGCTTCAAGTGAGGAGATAGCATCAGCTTCATCAATCTTATTCATAATAAATCCAATGTGTAAAAGAACATAGTCTCCCACCTCGACACCTCCATCTTCCATAAGGTCTAAACTGGCTTCTCTACTCACACCCATAGTGTCAACAGTAGCAACATTTCTCTCTTTGTCTATTTTTGTTACTTTAGAGGGTATTGAAAGGCACATATTTTTTACCTACACTTTTTCTAAAAAAGATTTAATAGCACTGTTTACATCCACAGGATTTTCAATTGCACTCATATGCGCACTGTTTTTTATCAAAACAAATTCTGAGTTTTTCATCTCTTGGGACATCTCTTTCATTGCAGAAGGAGGGGTAAGAGCATCCTCTTCCCCGCATATCAAAAGAGATGGAATTGTTATACTGCTTAAGTATTGTGTTGTATCATTTCTGCTTAGCATTGCCAGCAAACACCCTTTAACACCTAAAGGATTATATGAGGCCGATAAATCAATCCTCTTTTGAAAATCTTCTAAATGTTCTCTCTTGTAAAGCTCGCCATAACAAAGTGTGATAAAATCTTTTACAAAGGGAGTCAATCCTTCACTGTTTATTTTCTTAATGGCAGCTGCTCTTTTTAATTTGCCTTCATTATTGTCAGCACCTGAAACGGTATCTAGTAAAATAACAGCCAAGAATCTCTCCTGCATTCTCTGTAACGCTCTTAGAGAGATATACCCACCCATAGAGTGAGCGCATAAAATAGGTTTGTCCAAGCTCATCTTATCTATTATCGTAGAGAGATCATCAACAAAAGATTCCATCGTAAACTGCCCATCGCCAACAACAGAGTCTCCAAGTCCTCTGATATCATACGCTATACAGTAGTAATCTGCACTAAACATCTCAATCTGTGCTTGCCAAGCGCTATGGTTGAAGGGGAAACCGTGTATAAAAACAATTGTTCTATTTTTGCTGTTACCCTCAATAAAGAGAGATAGTCCGTCAACTGTTTTTTTCATGTTGCATCCTTTTGATTTCTATCCACTCTATGACCTTTTTGATTGAGTCATCATCTTTTATGCTAATTTCCAATATGTCAACATTTGGTTTTAGTTTTCTCGCCTCTTTTTTCTCTGCTTCTACATCATAATCTATATACGGCAGAAGGTCAGTTTTTGTGATGAGGACCAAGTCGGCTTTTCTAAACATAACAGGGTATTTTTCTATCTTGTCATTTCCCTCAGGAACACTCACCAAAACTATGTTTAGATGTGTTCCCACATCGTATGAAGCTGGACAGACAAGGTTGCCTACATTTTCAACAAAACATACATCTATCTCAGAGAGAGGCATATCGTGAAGTCCCTTATGAACCATAAAGGCATCTAAGTGACAAGCTGAGCCTGTTTGTATCTGATACGCGGGGATTCCCTTTGCTTTTAGTCTGTCTGCATCTCTACTTGTCTCCAAGTCACCCTCAATAACACCAAATTTAAACTTCGACATGTCAGCAATCTTTTCTAGTAGTGCTGTCTTTCCGCTGCCGGGACTGCTCATAAGGTTTATGGCCAAAACTCCGTGCTTTTCAAAGTGAGCGCGATTATGCCCTGCTTCGTGGTCATTTTTGTCTAAAATCTTTGTGATTACATCTACGGTTATTTTGTTATTTAGCTGTGGATTTGCATGGACATTTTGCATATCATGAGTATGTTCGTCTGCATCATGGCTATGCTCAGTAATGCTACATCCACAATCTTGGCACATTAACGATTGCCTTTAAACACTTTTTCATATATGAAAAATGCACTCACCAATCCGGCTATAAACAGAACAAAATACTCTACATGTAAAGAGTCAAAAAAATGCAAATGTTCATGGGCAAAACCATGAGCGAACAAACCGCTTAAAAATATTTGAGATATCATTATATACTTCATTATAAAATCCTTTTTCTATATTGTACCAATTTTAGCTAATACCTAGTTTGCTATCAATAAATCTTTTGATTTCTACCACAAAAAGAACACCAAATCCTATAAGCAATATTTGTGTCCATGTCATAAAATCTAAACCTTCACTTTTAAACATTGTGTTCATAAAACTAGCATGCGTAAAAGTTATTTGAATAAATATCATAAGAGCAACGCCTAAAAGAAGCAACTTATTGTTCATTATATTGGTTCTAAAAACTGATTTTTGCAGCTCTTTACAAGAAAAGAGGTAAAAAAGCTCAACAAAAACAAAGATATTTACAGCAATAGTTCTAGCATACTCAACACTCTGTCCGTTTGCTATTGCATAGTTAAACATAATATATGAAGCAATCAACATGTAAAAACCAACTACTAGCATCTGTATGACTATGACTTTTGTCAAAATAGATTTTTTTGGGTCTCTTGGAGCACGAAGCATTATGTCATCCTCATGAGGTTCAAAAACAAGCATAAGCCCTAAAAGAATTGCTGTTGACATGTTAATCCACAAAATTTGCACAGGAAGTATTGGGAGAGTCAAGCCCAACATAATAGCAACCAATATAACAAGTCCTTCACCGAGGTTTGTCGGCAGAGTCCAGGTAATAAACTTGATTAGATTATCAAAGACATTTCTACCTTCTTTAACAGCATGTGTGATTGAGCTGAAGTTATCATCACTTAAAATCATATCTGCAGCCTCTTTTGCTACCTCAGTACCGCCTTTACCCATAGCTATGCCGATATCTGCTTGCTTAAGTGCCGGAGCGTCATTTACGCCATCACCGGTCATAGCAACTATCTCTCCCCTTGCTTGAAGAGCATCTACAATTCGAAGTTTTTGTTCTGGCTCAACCCTTGCAAACACTCTTACAGTAGATACTTTTTCAATGAGTTCTTTATCGCTTATACTAAATAGTTCTTTACCATTTAATACTGTATCTTCAAATATTGCATCTTCTTCTACTATAGACATCATTTTTGCTATTGAAAAGGCAGTGTGAGCATGATCGCCAGTTATCATAATAACTTTTATGCCCGCGCCAATGGACTCTTTTACGGCCTCTATTGCTTCTGGACGCGGTGGATCCATCATAGCTTGTAGACCTAAAAACACAAAGCCGTTGTCCAATTCATTGTCACTTATTTTATCTCCGTGACTTACTTTTTTAGCCAAAGCCAAAACTCTTAAACCTTGGCTTGCATACTCCTGTGCTTTTGCTAAAATTTTATCTTTATCAACAGCAACTGTGCCTGTGTCACTTATCTCATAGTCACAAATATTTAAACATCTTTCAACAGAGCCTTTTAGATATATGTTGTTTTCATTCGTGCTTATATCTTTGTTTAGCGTTGCCATATACTGTCTGTCTGATTCAAAAGGTAAAATGTCAAGCCTTGGGTATGTTGTGTTTAGAGCATTCTCATCCAATCCGGCTTTTAAGGCACTAACGATTAGTGCACCCTCTGTCGGATCTCCCTTTATAAGATAATGACCATCTTTATTTACAAGATATGATTCATTACATAAATACCCTGCTCTAAGTACCTCTTGTAGTTTATCATCTAAAGAATCTATCTCTTTATTATCTTTAAAAAAATTACCCTTTGGTTCATATCCAACACCATCTATCTCATAAGAGTTACCCTCACAAAATATATTTGTGACACTCATCTTGTTTTGAGTTAGTGTTCCTGTCTTGTCAGAACAGATTGTCGTAACACTTCCAAGTGTTTCAACTGCCGGAAGTTTTCTGATAATGGCATGCTGTTTTGCCATTCGACTGACACCGATAGCAAGCGTAATTGTAACAGCCGCCGGTAAGCCCTCGGGAATTGCACCAACAGCCAAAGCAACAGAAGCCATAAATGTATCTACAATACTATAATCTCTTAAGAGTCCAATCAAAAATGTAATCGTCGCAAGAACTAAAATAACATAGAGCAGTATTTTTGAGAATGCTGAGATTTTTTTTGTAAGAGGAGTCTCCATAGAAGTGGTCTCTTCTATAAGGTGAGCAATTTTACCAAGTTCAGTATGAGAAGCAGTTGCGACCACTATCCCTTTTGCTCTACCGTAGGTTACATATGTTCCTGAATATGTCATATTTTTTCTGTCATTGATTGTTATGTCTTGACTATGAACTGAAAGATTTTTTTGCACAGGCAGAGACTCTCCTGTAAGCATCGATTCATCAACTTTTAAATCTTTTGCTTCTATGAGCCTCATGTCTGCGGGCACTTTTGAACCAGATTCAAGCAGGACTATATCTCCGGGTACTAAATCTACAGAGGATATATTGATTTTTTTGCCATCTCTTATCACTATGGCTTCTGTTGTCATCATCTCTTTAAGGGAATCTATCGCTTCTTGGGCTTTTACCTCTTGAATATAGCCAATAATCACATTTATAATGACAACGCCAAAGATAACCCCGCTGTCTACCCACTCTTGTAAAAAGCCTGTGACTGCCGATGCACCAAGGAGTATATAAATAAGGGCATTATGAAACTGCATAAAGAATTTTTTGAGTTTGGAGTCTTGTTTTTTCTCTTTTAACTCATTTTTGCCAAAAAACTCTTTCCTATGCTTTATACTAAGAGGACCTAAGCCATCATTTATGTTGCTTTCTAATTTTTCTACAATTTTTTCAGTTTCAAAAGAGTGCCAATTTTCTCCGATTAAATGCTGCATCTTATCCTCCTTTTACTTTTTTAACTCTTCTAGTTCAAACCAATCATCGTTTATTTTATCATCTTTAATACCAATGTGTCCTTTTTTATTACTCTGCCAAAGAGCTTCTTGCGGTTTTGGACATGCTCTTACACACTCGCTGCAGTAGATACAAAGGTGTGGATTGTAGTGATACTTCAAGCCTTTTTTGTTCTTCTCATTTATTGGCGGATTATCTACCGGCACGAAGAGTATGGCTCCCGGTGGACACGCTTTTTCACACTTTAAACAGTATATGCACTCATCTTGATTATACTCTATCACACCTCTGTATTTTTCATCTTTTGCTATAGGCGTCAAAGGGTAGTCTATAGTCTTTGGTGTTTTAAAAAGATTCGCAAGTGCTTTAAAAAATGATGTTAACATAATCTCACCTCTACTTTGCCGTACACGAGAGGCATGGGTCAAAAGATGCCAAAATCGCAGGTGCATCTGCATAATTAGCACCCGTAAAAATATGTGAAAACGCAGGTATAGAAGAGAATGTAGGTGTTTTTATCCTAACCCTCTCAAGCATAGCACTGCCGTTTGCTTTTACATAGTACATCAGCTCTCCGCGAGGAGCTTCAAACCTAACTACACTTTCACCATTTGGCTTTCCTCTTAGCTTTGTAAATATTTCACCCTCAGGCAAGCCTTCAAGAATGTTATTGCACATCTCTATTGAGTTTAGCAGTTCATTAAGTCTTATAAGGTTTCTTGCATTTATATCACCCTCTGTATGCTTTTGCATCTTGAAGCCGATTTCATTATAGGGAAGGTAATCTATCTCGTTTCTTACATCTGCTTGCACTCCTGATGCGCGAGCCAAGGGTCCAATAGCATTAAATCTGTAAGCATCATCAAGAGTGAGTATTCCAACACCTTTAAACTTCAAAGATAAGCTCCAGTTGTTTGTAAATTCATCCATATATCCAAGTACTTTTTGTCTGACAAGTTCCAGTTTACTAAGAATTTTTTTAGCCAAAGCGGCATCTATGTCTCTGTTAACTCCGCCTATACTTATATAATCAAACTGCACTCTATTTCCAGTTATGAGTTCTTGTATCTCCATAATATCTTCTCTGTCACCCATAATACGCATAAACATTGCTTCAAAACCGGCATTTTCGCATGTATGAGACAAACAGAGCATATGCGAGTGGATTCTGTCTAGTTCTAGTAGTAAAATTCTCAGATACTTTGCTTTTTGCGTTATCTCACCGCCGATTAGTTTTTCTATAGAAGCCGTATATGTCATAGAGTGGGTAATGGCACAGAGTCCGCATACTCTCGCAACAACATATCCAATGGCGTCATATTTAAACTTTGTTGTACATGCTTTTTCTATGCCTCTATGAACAAAACCTACATCTGAGTCAACACCTACTATCTTCTCATTTTCACACTCAAACTTAAACCTTACAGGCTCTAGCAGTGCAATATGTTGTGAGCCTATTGGTATATTTATTGTCTTTTTCATATTGAACACCCGCTTAGTGGTTTTTGCTGAGAATCCTCATCAAGGTAAAGTCCCTTTTGGCTTCCCTCAACCTCTACGCCGAACATATCCACTATCTCTCTTTGTGAGATTATTGCCGATGGGATTATCTCTACTATGGATGGTATAAGCTCGTCATATTTGATATGTGCATAATAAACAACTATCTTATTTTTAACTTCATACTCTGAAAATATCCACTGAATTTCCAACATGTCATCTTCAAGTGCAACACCGTTTAGTGTTAAAAAATGCCACTTTTTATAATCATAAAATTCTTTAATATCTTTTTTTAGAGTATCTATAGAGGTTTCAATTTTTTTCATCATCTGTTGTGTCCTCCCCTACTTTAAGTGCACTATTTCGTCTGTTTACAATAGTGTTGTCCAATGACGCTTCTCTAAAGAGCTTAAAGGGCTTTTCAATCTCTTTGGTCTTAGACTCCAGTATCTCCAAAGCCTTAACTAATCCATCTATAATCAGTTCAGGCGAACTTGCACATCCTGGAACATAAACATCAACCGGAATATATCTGTCGAGCCCGTTTTCAACATTGTACATGTCACGAAATACTCCGCCGGTACATGTACAACTTCCAACCGCCATGACAACCTTTGGTTCAGGCATCTGGGTATATAGCTCTATAAGTCTCTCTCTGCTTCTAAATGTAACCGGACCTGTGACTAAAAATACATCTGATTGTTTTGGATTACCAGTGTTGATGACTCCAAATCTCTCAATATCATACTTCGGTGAGAGGCAAGCGAGTATCTCAATATCGCATCCGTTACAACTTCCTGCATTATAGTGCAGTATCCATGGTGACTTTTTTCTAATTGGTTTAAAATCAAACATAACTAAGTCCTATCAGGTTAATCATAGAGAGGCTCAAACCTATGCCTAAAACTATTTTTATCAGGTGTTTCATCTTAATTCTCGCCGTAGAGTTATCCACGAGATTAACCAGTAAAAACACAGTAACTGACAAAACTGCTCCAAGTATCAGGCTGTCACCTGCAAACAGCATAAGAAGAAGATAGATAAAAACATATTCAAGCCATTTTGCCATATATAAAAACTCAAAAAATATACCGCTGTACTCTATCTCAACACCTCCAACTATCTCTTGATGTGCTTCGGTAGCGTCAAATGGAGACTTTTTCAGTTTTATAGGTATAATCATTAAAAAGGCTAAAAAGATTAAAAACAACCCCGCTATCTCTGAAGTGTTGTTTCGTATAACAGATATATCAAAACTACCGTTAATCATATAAAAACCTACAGCTGTCATAATCAAAATCGGTTCATACGCTATCATAGCCTGCAGTTCTCTATTTGCACCTATATGAGAGTAAATAGACTTTGCACTAAAACCTGCGATGATTAAAAATATGGCTGAGAGAAGATGCAAAAAGATTATATAGAGCAGATTCTGCCCCAAGACTACGAAGGCGACAACAACCCACAGAGTTACAAAATGCATAATGCCCAAGATGGAGTGATATGGGTTTACTATCAAAGCCTGTTTATCTATGAGTTTTAACATGTCATAAAACGGTTGTAAAATCGGAGGACCCTGTCTGCGCTGCATGCGAGCACGAACAACTCTCTCAAGACCATATATCAAACCGCCTATTATCGGTGCGACTATTATAAGAATAACTTCAATCATAACATCGCCCCCAAGATAAGTACTAAAATCAATACTGTAGCAACTACCGTAATAGCCATTTTGTAACTGCGAGCTATCTCAAAATAGTACATGTTAAGTTGCGGTTCTTCTTTTTCACCGCAGTGATACTCTTTAACTCTGTGAGCCTTTTTAAAAAGCAGTGTTGCAAACAAAAGAGGCACAACAGCTATAAGTACAACAGGGACAAAAACCTGAGCAGTAGTTAAAAACTCTTTTTCATAAAGAACATATACACCCATAACCAGCAAAGCCAAAAGAGCAAATGAGGGAACAGTAAAAAGCTTTGGTATGTCTACATGTATTTCTTTTTCTTGGCTCACATCTTTTGCCAAAAGCTTGGTAAGTACTTTGAAATACAATAGTGTTAAAAAGACGCTCCCAAGAGCTATAAATATTAGAGCCAGAACATAAAGAGGATTGTTGCCTATTTCATTTGCTATTGATTCTATGGCCATAAACTTTGCAACAAATGCCCCAAATGGAGGAAGCGTAAGCGAGGCAAAACCGACCACAATAAATAAGACCACAAAAGGTGAGTGATTTATCAGACCATTTATGTCATTGACATATTTTAGATTGAAGCTTTTTTCTAGTATTGCAGCTTGTAAAAACAGCAGTGCTTTTGAAATGGCATGAAACACTATCAAAACCAAGCAGGCTGTTGTGGCCTCCTTTGTTCCTATAGCTGCAAGAGCCATCATAAGCGCTAAAAGTGCAATGGTCGAAAGCCCAAGTATCTCTTTAAAATAGTCCTTGCTAAGAGCTAACAGTGATGCTGAAAAAAACACGAATGTACCAATCAGCGTAATACTCAAAGAGACAAATCCGCTCATGGCAGGGGCAAGTTTTAGCATCAAATATGGTGCTATTTTTACCATTGTAGCACTATGGAGCATCGCACTTACAGGAGTTGGAGCCACCATAGCACCAAGCAGCCATTTATCAAAAGGTATGCTCGCACCTTTTACAAATGCTGCAATTGTCAAAAATACGATTGGTAAAAGATAGAGTTCATTAATATTATTTATTAACATGTCAAAATATACCGTATCATACTGGGTTATTGAAACAATCAAAGCGATTAAAATAGCCACTCCGCCTATCTGATTTATCCAGAGAGCTTTTAGAGCATTTTCGCTTGAGACTTCATCTCCATGATATGCTATCAATATGTATGAACACAATGTTGTCAGCTCAAATAACAAAAAGAATATCTCAATATTATTTGTTGAGACAATAAAATTCATAATAGATAAAAAGAAAAACAGCAGCGCTATAAAACCGTTTTTCTTAAACCTTGAAAACTTTTCACTCTCTATATACCCAAGAGCATAAACTATGATTATCCCACCTACAATGTTGATGACAAGGTACATTGTCGAAGATATCTCATCGATTAAAATATCACTCGAAGTAATCGAAGATGAGAAAAATACAACAGCTGCATAGAGCATCATCTGAAGCAGAGCAAAAAAAGTCACCAAGTTGTGTTTTTTAATAACCCCCTGCCACAAAAAGTATATAAGGACAATAGAATCAAGTAAAATAAAAAGATAATGTAATAAAGGCGAAAATAAAATTTGTGTAGAAGAGCTTACCAAGAAAATATTTGTCAAACTTACTCCAGCCAAAAAAAGGACAAAGACAACTGTCAGTACATTTCGGACTCTTAACCCACCAAACAACACGCTAAAAGCGAATAGTAGAGGAGCAATGATGAGTATGCTATATGTTGTCATCTAAATCATCCGCCTCTCTCTTGATTTTTGTTTTTTTACTTTTTTTTAGTTTTAAAACAATGCCAAGTACTATAAATATAGCTAAAATAATATATGCACCGTGAGAACTTAGATAATTTAACAAAGCTATTAGCTCTTTTAAAAAATATGTCCATATCGCTGTTGCCAGAAATGTTCCCGCAAGTACTATAAACATGGTTGTGTAGTGTTTTATGCCTATTAAAAAACCTATTATTGCACCCACAACCGGTCCTGTCATCCAAAATGGAAACCAGACAAACAAGAAAAGTCCATATTTACCATATTTCTCAAAAAGGTCTTTGTACTTAATTTTTTGCTTTTTTACCTTGATAAAAAAGCTTCTTAGCATTTTTATATCCAGTGATTTTTCCCAACTGAGGACAAAAAAGGGATATATCAACATAACAGTTAAAAACTCTATAAACATATTTATAAGCATAATCGCTATATCGCTAAAGTGTGCTGAAAAACCAAAAGAGATTCCTGCCGCTCTTCCAAAAAACAGATTGGCAAAAGTCATAATTACTATATTGTGAGCATCCTCCGATGAGTAAAGATATATACCGCCAATAGCACCTAAATACAGGATAAATAACAGCACGCCTATTATAAATATCTTCCCTACTTGTGATAATACAAATTCTTTAAAATTTAACATGTCAATATCTTATCCAAACTCTTTGATTATGTCTTGAAGTGTAAAGTTGGCTTTTTTTGTAACTTTTATATTTAACTCTTGAATATTTTTTATTATAGTCTCTATTAACATGTCAAAGTTTTCTATCAGGCTTTTGCTCAATCCTATCTTCATGCTATTGATATCCTTTGGCACGATACCAAAGATTGTAATATTTGCTTTTTTATCGTAAAGTTCACAAGCTTCAAGCATCTGCACTACTTCTACTTCATGAGCCGTATTTTTATATTTTGTGCCGCCAAGTAACTCTTGTGATGGGATTTTATAGAGTGAACCGGCTTCATCATCTATTGAAATAGTATCGATTATAAAAACATTATCGTAGTTGAGAAAATACTCAATAAGATTAAACCCGAGTGTCCCACCGTCAAGCAGTTCAAGTTCTGGTTCAAAAGCAAAGTTTTTTCTCAAATAAGATGTGCTTATCACTCCTATTCCGTCATCACTAAGGAGTAGGTTTCCAACCCCGATAACTATATTTTTAGCCATATGAACTACTTTTTTAAAGAGTTTTAATTTTATAAGAGCTAAGCTCGTTGCCGTTAGTGTCTATAATATGTACGGCACAGGCAAGGCATGGGTCAAAGGAGTGAAGAACTTTTAATACCTCTAGCGGTTTTGAAGTATCTGCTATTTTTATACCTATCAAAGCCTCCTCATAAGCTCCTCTTAAACCGTCAAAATTTTTAGGAGTGGCATTCCATGTAGTCGGCGCTATAACTGAGTAGTTATCAATTTTAGCTTCTTTAATATTTACAAAGTGACATAAAACTCCGCGAGGCACTTCTAAAAATGATCTTCCTTTTGTCTGCTTAGGCAATTTTTCAAAGTCATATTTAGTCCATGTATCCGTATCATAGTATTTTATATTTTGTATCAGTCTTGATACAAGCTTTAAGATATACTCACAGATATAACCGCTCTCGATAGCCCTAGCTGCATTTCTTCCAATAGTGCAAGATAAATCCATCAACTCCAGCTCGGTATCTTTTAAAAACTCATCTACAAAAGAGTTTATAAGTTTATTTTCTTTTTTATAACTTATCAAAACTCTTGCCAAAGGTCCGGTCTCCATTGTTTTACCATCATATCTTGGAGCTTTTATCCATGAATATTTGTCATCGTTTTTTGCAGTTTTCAGACTTCCGTCTTCATTTAAATCTGTATACTCAATTTCACCATCTTCCTTGTACCAAGCACGGTCAACCTCTTCACTTATTTTGCTCTCATCAAATTCATGAATATTCTCTAAATCATGATTATAAACTATCCCGCTGCAAAAAAGTTTTCGCTCACCTTCAAACTCATATCCGCCAACACACATAAAGTTACCGTTAGCTCTTCCAAGTCCTGCTTTAATCTCATCTCTATAAGCCGTAGCAATCAGCTTCATATCAGGCAGATATGCACGATCCACAAACTCTTTTGCTTCTTTTATTATAAATAAGTAGTCATTGAGTCTTGCAGGATTTAACATGTCAGCCACGCTTGTAACTCCGCCGACTACCAATGTTTGAGGGTGCGGTGTCTTACCGCCAAAAATAGCAATAGCCTTACTAATATTTGTTTGAAACTTCAAAGCTTCTAAATAGTGTGATATTAGAACTAGATTTTGCTCAGGAGTTAGCTTATAATCACTATGTCCCCAATAACCGTTGCTAAACGGACCGAGTTTTCCGGCTTTGACAAAGTTTTGAAGTTTTGCGATTACTTGTTTATAGTGAGCATGTGAGTTTCTAAATGGTCTATCAGAGTATTTATGTGCCTCTTTGGATGTCAGTTTAGCATCAGCTGCAAGTGCACTTGTGACATCCACAAAATCCAAAGAGTGAAGATGATAAAAATGCACAACATGGTCTTGAATAAAAAGAGCCATTGAAACAAGGTCTCTGATGATTTCAGCATTTTTGGGAACTTCTATAGAGTAAGCATCTTCCACGCAAGTTATGGCTCCACGAAAATGAGAATTTGTACATACACCACAGATTCTGCCTGCCATCAGTCCTGCATCTCTTGGATCACGATTTTTAAGTATGGTCTCAATGCCGCGAAAAAGCTGCCCGCTTACATAAGCTTCTTTAACAACTCCATCTTCATCCACTTCCACCTCAGCTCTTAAATGTCCCTCTATTCGTGTGATTGGATCAATGACAATTTTTTTCTTCTTGTTCATATCAATCTCCTTTTTACTGAGCAAAGCCCAGAAAAAATTCCTCTCACTGAAGCTTTGCCTTTGGCAAGATTATTCATTGTTTTGCTCCTCGACATATTTTCTCTCGTTTGCAAACTTATCAAAAAAACCTAACTCCGTACATCCCATACATCCATGCCCAGCCTGAACAGGCCAGCTTGTACTACTGTTGAACTTCATGGTTGGGCAGTTTACATGTGCGTATGGACCTTTACAGCCCATCTCAAAAAGACAGTAACCTTTTTTTGCACCCTCGTCTCCCCACTCTTTTACAAACTCGCCTAGCTCATAGTGACCGCGTCTTTCGCAGTTGTCATGAATTCTTCCCTCGTATGCCCAAAGAGGACGATTATATTTATCTAGTGCCGGCAACTCTTCAAACATTATGTATGAGAGTAGAGTCCCGACTATATTTGTGGGATTTGTAGGACACCCTGAGATGTTTATAATATCATCTCTACCCAAGGCCTCTGCCACTCCTACAGCTCCGGTTGGATTTGGAGCAGCTGCTACAACTCCGCCGTCAAATGCACAAGAGCCAACCGCCAAAACCAAAGCTGCATCTTTTGCACATTTTCTTAAAAGCTCAATTCCCGTCTCACCTTTTGGTCCGATACGAAGGTATTTTCCATCCATTGCCAATGGAACTGCACCTTCAACTATAAGAACATATTCTCCCTTTTGATTGGTTATTATATCTTCTAAAACAGTCTCACTTTGATCACCGCTAGCACTCATAAGAAGCTCATGATAATCAAGTGAAATATAATCAAATATAAGATCTTCTATGGCAGGATTTGTTGATTTTATAAAAGCCTCTGAGTTCCCGCTGCAATCTGCCAACTCTAGCCATATAATTGGGACTTTATTTAGGGTTTTGACACCTTTTTCAACTAAATCTTCAAAATTTGGATGAAGTTTCATATTTGCCGTTACCATAGATACCCAGCTGTTAACTTCTTTTTTTGCAATATTAAGCGACTCCATAGCTGATTCTAGATTATCAGCACTCAGGTTATTTCTTGGATGAAGTGTGTTAAACTTATCTATTCTTTTTTGTACTTTTTCAATTTCTTGCTCAAGTTTAATATCTTGTGCACTTTTTTTTGGCATATTTGGGTCTATAAGATGCTGTGACTCTTTTATAACATCCTCAACCATTGATTTACATCTGCCACAAACCCTGCCGGCTTGTGAATAATTTGCCAACTCTGAAAATGAGCCTATTCCGGTCTCGGTTACAATATCTACTAAATCTTTATGGTAGACATGCTCACAGCTGCATATAAGTCTGCCTCTCTCCCCGACAAGTCTGTTTTGATACAAGTAGTTGATGTCTACTTCATCTTCATCATTTATAAGATTTTCAATATACCCAATATCTACATTTGAGTTAATACCGATAAACCTGACAAGTTTAGTATCCTCAAGAAAATATTCATCAATCCGATTATCTTTTTTTGAAGCTATAACAACTTTTTCAAAGTTTGCACTAAATTTTGGCGACCTGACATCCACCAAGTCAAACTCACCGACTTTTAACATGTCAATGCTAACTTCTCTTTTGAACTCTTGCATATCACTCTGTAGTAAATGAGATATAGCGCAGTTTGCTTCTTGAGTGCAATCTTTTACATGTCCTGCAACAAAATTAAGCTCTTCAATCTCAGCACACTCACCTACAGCATAAATATTTTCATCGTCTGTCTGCATGTAAAGATTTGTTAAAATTCCTTTATTGCATCTAAGAGTATCTCTAAAATGTTCTATATTTGGCTCAATCCCTGTTCCAAAAACTAAAAATGGATTTTGTATGTCTAATTTTTTGGTTTTAAGAAAAATTATTTCATTGTTTTTTATTACTTTGTCAACTATCTCATCTTCATAAGATATCTTGATTTTTCCATTTTTAGTATAACACTCTTGTATTAGTTTTATAGAATCACTTGATAAATTTTTGTCATATAGATGTTTAGCGCGAAGAATAAGTATGATGTTTGAGACATCATCAATTTGATTGATTGTCTCTAAAAGTTCAAGTCCGATAGGACCGCCACCGACTATAACAACATCTCTATCTTTCATCTCACTTTTTATAATCTCGCAATCATCTGCACTTCTAAATACGGCTGCATTTTTGATTGTCTCAACATCAAAAAGTGATATAGGACGCGAGCCGGTTGCAATGATAAGCTTGTCATAGCTATACATGGAGTTATCAGAAAAAACTCTTTTATTTTCTTTGTCAATTTTAATTATTTTCTGGTTTAATTCCAATTTAACTGTGGGGTCAAGGGGCAATGCTATAGAGCCTATGTCTTTTTTATCATCTACTAAACGACAAAGATGTATTCTGTCGTACGGAGGATACTTTTCATCACTGACAATTGTGACCTCTAAAGCACTGTTTTGTTTTTTAATATTGTTTGCTAAATATGTTGCAGCGATACCGCCGCCTACTATAACAACTCTCATTTTAAACCTTTTTGGTCTATATGATTTTTTTGATAATAACTACATTATATACCTTTTTAATTAAAGATTCATTTAATCAAAAAATAAAGCCTTCCTTAACCAAAATATAGATATTATTATATAACTTTAAACCCGATAAATATGGGAGCCACATGGCACTAATAGATTTACAAAACATATCAAAACATTACTCAGCACAAAAAATTTTAACGGATGTCAATTTTCATATAGATGAAGGTGAAAGAATCGTTATTATTGGTAAAAACGGTAGTGGTAAATCTACACTTATGAAAATAATAAACGGAACTCTTGAGCAAGACAGCGGCGAGAGAATCACAAGAAATGATTTAGAGATAAAGATGCTAGACCAGAGACCAAACTTCAAAGAGGGTCATACAGTAAGAGAAGCTGTTGAAGATGGTCTTAGCGAGTTAAATAAAGCAAAAGAGAGATATAACGAACTTTCACTACAACTAGCAGAGGATTTTGATAATAAAAAAATCATAGATGAGCATGAGAAACTCTCCAAATATATAGAACATCACAATGCTTGGAACTTAGACGACAAGATAGAGAGAATCATCCAGCACTTTGACTTGAAACAGTATGAAGATAAGCCGATAGTTCTTCTTAGCGGAGGGGAACAACGCCGTGTAGCTCTAGCCTCTTTGCTTTTACAAAAGCCCGATGTTTTGCTTCTAGATGAACCTACCAACCATCTTGATGTTTACATGGTTGAGTTTTTAGAAGAACTTATTTTAAAAGAGAAATTCACCCTTGTTTTCATCTCTCATGATAGATACTTTATAGACAAGATTACCACTAAAAGTGTAGAGGTAGACGACTGTGCGCTTAGAGAGTACAGCGGTGGATATAGTGATTATTTGACACAAAAAGAGGAATACATCAGAACACTTCAAAAGCAACATGACAATCTTCTTGATATTTTAAAAAGAGAAAATGCTTGGTACGCAAGAGGAGTTCGTGCTAGACTTAAGAGAAACGAAGGTCGCAAAGAACGACTTATGACCCTTAGAGAAGATGCAAAAAACAATCCAGCCAAAATCAGAAAAATGTCAATTGAGCTTCAACGAGAAGCAAAACATTTCAACCGTGACAAAAGCATAAACAAACAAAAAATGCTTTTTGAGGTTGAAGACTTATGCTTAACACTTGGCAATAAAGAGCTGCTTAAAGACTTTACGACTCGTATACTTCAAAAAGATGTTATAGCCATAGTAGGACCAAACGGAAGCGGTAAATCAACCCTGCTTAAAGCTCTTTTAGGGCGTATAGAACCAACCAGCGGAAAGATAAAACAGGGTGAATTTAAGATAGGCTATTTTGACCAGCATCGTGAAATGCTCGATGATGATAAAAACCTAATGGAAACTTTTTGTCCACATGGCGGAGACAGAGTAAGTGTTCGAGGAAAAGACCTACATGTATATGGTTATCTTAAAAACTTTTTATTTCCTAGAGAGTTTTTAGATAAAAAGATAGGAGTTCTAAGCGGCGGAGAAAAAAACCGAATTGCTCTTGCCCTGCTATTTACAAAAGATGTTGATATTCTCATACTTGATGAGCCTACAAATGATTTGGATATTCCAACCATAAACATTCTAGAAGAGCAACTCACCAACTTTCCAGGTGCTGTAATAATTGTTAGTCATGATAGATACTTTGTAGATAAGATTGCTAAAAAGCTGTTTATCTTTAAAAAAGACAAACATATAGAAGAGTCTCATCAACAATATTCAGAGTACTTAGAGCTTGAAAAAGAGTTACATGTACTCTCTGAAATGCAAAACGAGATGCAAAAAGAAAAAGTGCAGGAAAAACCTGCCGCGCCTAAAGAAAAAGCTTTAAAACTCACCTTTAAAGAGAAAATTGCTCTTGAAAAATTACCGCTCGAGATAGAAAAACTCGAACTTGAGATAAAAGAGAAAAATGACTGTTTAGCTGACCCAAAATGTTATGAAGAAATCGGTATTACAGCTTTGGCAAAAGAGTTAGCTGATATAGAAGCTGTTTATGAACAAAAGATAGAAGAGTTATTTGCGATAGAGGAAAAACTTGAAGAAATAAGTAATAAACTTACCTCTTCATTTTAAAAATTATTTACGAGACTCTTTTAAAGTGTCTGCAATTAAAAATGCCAACTCTAAAGACTGATCAGCATTTAAACGAGGGTCACAATGAGTATGGTAACGAGAAGATAAGTCCTCTTCAGTTACAATAAATGAACCGCCGATACATTCAGTAACATTTTTACCGGTCATTTCTAAGTGAACTCCCCCACCGACTGTTCCTTCAGCTTTGTGAACTTGGAAAAACTGCTTCATTTCAGTCAAAATAGAATCAACCGGACGAGTTTTAAAATTGTTTGATGACTTTATAGTATTGCCGTGCATAGGGTCACAAGACCAAACTACATTCATGCCTTCTTTTTCAACTGCTCGAATAAGTCTAGGCAGACCATTTTTTTCATCACCAACTTTGTCCGCTCCCATTCTAACAATTATATTCAAACGACCTGCTTCATTTTCAGGATTTAAAGTATTACAAAGTTTTACTAAATCTTCCGTGTCCATTGATGGACCGGCTTTAACACCGATTGGATTCTTAACACCTCTTAGATATTCTACATGTGCACCGTCAAGTTGACGAGTTCTATCACCTATCCATAACATATGAGCTGATGTATCATACCAGTCACCGGAAATAGAATCTTTTCTTGTAAAAGCTTCTTCATACGGTAGTAAAAGAGCCTCATGAGATGTATAAAAATCTGTTTCTCTTAGGTTTCTATAGGTCTTAGATGTTATTCCGCAAGCTTTCATAAACTGCAAAGAATTTTCTATCTCTTGAGATAATTGCTCATACTTTTCAGAAATTTCACTTTTATTTGTAAATGCCATATTCCACTGATGAACTTTATGCAAATCAGCTAAACCGCCTGTTGCAAAAGCACGAAGGAGGTTTTGAGTAGCAGCTGACTGATTGTAAGCTTTTATCATACGCTGAGGATCAGGAGTACGAGCTTCTTTAGTAAACTCAACTCCATTGATAATATCACCACGATATGAATCCAGTGTTACACCGTCAAATGTTTCTGTATCAGATGAGCGAGGCTTAGCAAACTGACCGCCAAGACGACCGACTTTAACAACCGGAACACCACCTGCATAAGTCATAACTACAGCCATCTGCATCAAAGCTTTAAATGTATCACGGATATTGTCTGCATGAAATTCACTAAAACTCTCTGCACAATCTCCGCCTTGAAGTAAAAATGCATCACCCTTTGCTACATCGCCAAGTTGTTCTTTTAACCTATTGGCTTCGCCTGCAAATACAAGAGGAGGATAGTTTTCTAACTCTTTTAATACTTTTTTTAATTCTTCTTGGTCAGGGTATGTCGGCTGTTGTAAAATTGGTTTTTCTCTCCAACTTGTAGGATTCCAGATACTCATTATAAAACCTTTTTATATGTACTATTTATATATTTTCGTAATTTTACATAAAAGTACCTAAAATAGCTCTGATTAGTTGTCTTTTAACAATATAAAAACTATAAAAGCTATTCTTTATGCTTAATATTGTAAAATACAAAAAATATTTGATTGGACAATATTATGCAAAAAAGTGATTTAAAAGCATTAGTAGAAGAGGTCTTTGCTAATTTAATGCAGCGTATAGATGCCCAAGATCCCGCAACCAAAGAGCAAGTAATCGATTATTTAAAAGACGCTGTTGATATTCTCGGCAGCATTGATGATAAAGAAATAGATTCTACAAAACATGCCAAAGAAGCTTTTGATAATAAATATAAAGAACTCGTAAATCAAAGTTTAGTATCTTATGAATATACAAATGAAAAATTTGAACAACTAACGCTATTACATGAAAAAACTTTAAGCGATTGCATAACTGAACAAATCGACCTGCCGACTCTTAACGAAAAGTTTATAGAAATTCAATCTCACATGAGTGATGAAGTAAAAAAAGCCAATCAAATTATTTCACAATTATCATTAAAAGTTGAGGCATTAGAAAAGACTTCAAATATTGATTCGCTTACAAAAGTTTTTAACAGAAGAGCATTAAACACTTACCTTCTAGAAGCTTGCTCTAGCTCTAGCGATGGTGTAAATTATAATATTCATGTGCTAATGCTTGATTTAGATGATTTTAAAGAAATCAATGATACTTATGGTCATATTACCGGTGATAAGATTCTGATTTTTATTTCAAATATTCTAAGAAAAACACTTAGAGATGGAGATAAAATTTTTAGATACGGCGGAGAAGAATTTACAATCGTCCTAAATCGCAACAGTGATGAAGAAAGCAACATAATTGCAGATAGAATTTTAAAGCTTATTAGTTCAAACAAACTTATTTATATGGGAGAAAAACTGTCTGTTACAGCTAGCATCGGATTAACTAAGTTACTTCATGGCGATACACCCGATAAACTATTAACGCGTGCAGATAGAGCTCTATATATTTCTAAGCATAATGGTAAAAATCAAGTTTCTAAGGTATTTGAATAGATGGAATTTAATTATTTTGACATTATAGTATCCGTAATAGTTTTATTTTTGGGACTTAAAGGGATTATAAACGGTTTCTTTAAAGAACTATTTGGTCTATTGGGAATTATTGGTGGTATTTTTGTAGCTTCTAGGGTTGGCGACAGCGTAGGTCAGCAGTTAAGTGATCTTATCTTTAGATTTGAAAACACCGCAGCAATCAGCTTTACAGGTTTCTTGGTAACACTTATAGCATTTTGGCTATTTATGGTTGCTATGGGATTGATTTTTAAAAAATTAAGCTACATGAGCGGATTAGGCATTTTTGATAAACTGCTCGGATTCATATTTGGTGCAAGTAAGTTTTTTCTTATTGCGGCTGTAATCGCATATGCTACATACAATGTAAAGGCTATGAGAGGAACTATGGATTCTATTTCAAAAAATAGTTTTATGTTCCCTGTGCTAGTAGAAGTTGGAAGTGTAATTATGAAACTTGATCCTATTGAGATATCTGATGACATCAACGCTACAATTATTAAAAGCAAAGAAACTATTGAAAATAACATCAGTGAAACAGTAAAAGACTCTGCGCTTGAGATGCTAAAAGCGACAAAAGATCAAATAAACTCAGCAATAGACAAAAATTCATCAGAAAAAATGAGCCAATAACATGTCCGATATAACTACAAATTTTAATGACAGAACTATTGAGTACGAGCAGTTGCTTAATGATTTCAAAGTACTTCTAAAAAAGAACGCTTTAAAGTTTACTATTCAAAGAGAAGTTATACTAGAGACACTTTATGATTCAGATGAACACTTAACACCAGAGTCACTACACAATCTTATCCAAGAAAAATTTCCTGATTTAAAGATAGGAATTGCAACAGTATATAGAACGCTGTCTCTTTTAGAAGATTCTAGTATGGTTACATCACTATCTTTTGGTGCTCAAGGCAAAAAGTATGAGCTTGGAGCTAAGGATCATCATGATCATCTTATTTGCACAGAGTGTGGAAGCATTACAGAGTTTGTAGATGAACAGATTGAACATAGACAGCATAAAATTGCTGATGAACTTGGTTTTTTTATGAAAGACCATTCTATGCAGATTTACGGAATCTGTAAACTCTGCCAACAAACATAAAAGGAACATTATTGGTTTTTGATAATAAATTTATACAACAAAGAATTGAAAAAGCAAACATTTTAAAAGAGGCAGGCTTTAACCCTTACTCTAATAATTCTAAAAGAAATACAACAATTGAAAAATATTTGAATGTTAACTCTGATATAGAAGATAAAGAAGACAAAAGAGATGAGAACCGCCACTACATTGTAAATGGCAGAATCAAACTTTTTAGAATCATGGGTAAAGCAAGTTTCGTAAAGATAGAAGATGAGAGCGGTATGCTTCAAGTTTATGTAGCAAGAGACAACCTAGCTGAAGGTTTTTATAACGATATTTTTAAAAAACATATAGAAGTTGGTGATATCATTGAAGTTGCAGGTTATCCGTTTGTTACCGGAAAAGGTGAGCTTTCTCTTCATGCAACTGAACTAAACCTACTAACAAAAGCAATCTCTCCGCTGCCTGAGAAATTTCACGGTGTTACAGACAAAGAGATTAGATACAGAAAAAGATATCTTGACCTTATCATGAACGCAGATGTTCGTAAAACATTTAAAATTCGTTCTAAAGTCATCTCTTTAACTAGACGCTTTTTTGAAGACAAAGGTTTCTTAGAAGTTGAAACTCCTATGATGCACCCAATTGCAGGCGGAGCCAATGCAAAACCCTTTGTTACACACCATAATGCACTTGGCATTGACAGATACCTTAGAATTGCACCGGAGCTTTACCTTAAAAGACTTATTATTGGTGGCTTTGAAGCAGTATTTGAGATAAACCGTAACTTTAGAAATGAAGGAATGGATGCTACTCACAATCCTGAATTCACATCTATCGAATTTTACTGGGCATATAAAACATATAAAGACTTGATTGAAATCACAAAAGAGTATTTTGAGTACTTATTTGACCATTTAGACCTGCCTGCACTATTGCCTTATGGAGATATGGAAGTTAATTTTGCAAACTTTACAGAGATTCCACTTATAGAGTCACTTACAACAATTGGTGGTGTTCCAGCAGAAGTAACTAACGATAAAGATAAAATAGTAGAGTTCTTAAACTCTAAAAATATCACTGTAAAGCCAGGCATGAACTTAGGTCAACTTCAAGGCGAACTGTTTGATGAGTTCGTTGAAGAAAAGCTGATTGACCCTACTTTTATCACAGAGTATCCTGTTGACATCTCTCCGCTTGCAAGAAGAAGTGATGAAAACCCGGAAATTACTGAAAGATTTGAGCTGTTTATTGCAGGTCGTGAGATTGCAAATGCATTTAGTGAGTTAAACGACCCGGTTGACCAACTTGGCCGTTTTGAAGCTCAAGATGCAGCAAAAGAGAGTGGTGATGATGAAGCGCACGAGATGGATGTAGACTTTGTAGAAGCACTTAGCTATGGTATGGCACCAACTGCCGGACAAGGTATAGGTATAGATAGACTTGTTATGCTGCTTACGAATGAGCACTCAATAAGAGATGTACTACTCTTCCCTGCAATGAAACCCATACACGCAGAACAAAAAAATCAAGAAGAAGAGTAAGTTAACTACACTCAAATTAAAAGGGCAAACTATACGCCCTTTTCTACATTAAAACACTCTTATAACATATAGTATCTATTAACTTTTTTATATTAATTCATTATTGTTTATTGACATTTAAATAACTTATTATTGTGATACAATGAATCTCAAACTAATAATAAATTTCAATATTTGGGAAAAAAATGAAAATAAAAGACATAATTGCCGTAGTTATCAGCGTATCATATGCAACATTCTCACTAATGGTTCTTTTTGATGAGGGATTACCCGAATTTGTAATACTTATTATACCGTTGATATTATATTGGGAATATAGGCGGTTAAAAGGTGATATCAGTTTTTTCAAATAAAAAGAAACTACAAAACCTTATTCAGTCTTTTATTATCATACTTTTTGTATAATCGCCATATTTAACTTACAAGGGATTTTGTAACATGAGCTTTTTAAAAGAGTACGATAGCGAAATATTTGATTTATGTGAAAAAGAGTTGGAGCGTCAGAGCGACCATTTAGAGATGATTGCATCTGAAAATTTTACACTACCGGCTGTTATGGAAGCTATGGGCTCAGTTTTTACAAACAAGTATGCTGAGGGTTATCCCGGCAAGCGTTACTATGGTGGTTGTGAATACGCTGATGGTGTTGAACAACTTGCAATTGACAGAGCTTGTGAGCTTTTTGGATGTAACTATGCAAATGTTCAACCACACTCAGGAAGCCAGGCAAATGCCGCTGTTTATGCTGGTTTATTAAAAGCCGGTGATAAACTTTTAGGTATGGATTTAAGTCATGGTGGGCACTTAACACATGGTTCAAAACCTAGTTTTTCAGGTCAAAACTACTCTAGTTTTACATACGGTGTAGAGCTTGATGGTCGCATGAATTATGAGAAAATCATGGAGATTGCAAAAGCAGTTAAACCAAAAATCATAGTTTGTGGTGCATCTGCATATGCTAGAGAGATAGACTTCAAAAAGTTCCGTGAAATTGCTGACGAAGTTGGAGCTATAATGTTTGCAGATATTGCACATGTTGCAGGTCTAGTAGCAGCCGGTGAGCACCCTAGCCCATTTCCTCATGCACATGTTGTTACAACTACTACGCACAAAACTCTTGCAGGTCCAAGAGGCGGTATGATTATGACCAATGATGAAGAGATTGCTAAGAAAATGAACTCTGCAATCTTCCCTGCTCTTCAAGGTGGTCCATTAGTACATGTTATTGCTGCAAAAGCTGTTGGTTTCAAATACAACCTATCTCCAGAATGGAAAGAGTATGCTAAACAAGTAAAAGCAAATGCTAAAGTTTTAGCAGAGGTACTTGTTAAAAGAGGCTACGATGTTGTCTCTGGTGGAACTGACAACCATTTAGTGCTTGTCTCTTTTGTGGGCCGTGAAATTTCCGGTAAAGATGCTGATGCTGCTCTTGGTAATGCTGGTATAACTATCAATAAAAACACAGTTCCAGGTGAAACTAGAAGTCCTTTTGTAACCTCAGGGATTAGAGTTGGTTCACCCGCTCTTACATCTCGCGGTATGAAAGAAAAAGAGTTTGAATTTATAGCAAACAAAATGGCTGATGTACTTGATGATATTAACAACACTGAACTTCAAGCAAGTATCAAAGAAGAGTTAAAAGCATTAGCGCAAAATTTTATAATATATAATCAACCAACTTACTAAGCACAACAATGACTGCAATGGATCTTAAACTTATCAAAATGGTGACGGACCACTACTGGATAAAAAGAGATTCAGTAGTAAATAAGCTATCCTTTAAGGGTCGTACTTTTTACAATAAATTTGAAAAAGTAGATGCTCCGTTGACTCAGTCAATTATCAACCAACACATCAAGGGTGATATAACAGTTGCCCACTCTTTAGTAAATAAACATAATAAAGTTGAAAATATAGTGATTGACTACAATGGAAGAGACCCTGAACGCTTTTACCATAAGGCACAACTTTTGCTTCGTGAAGAGGGATACATAAATTTTACAGCTTATCAGACAAAAACAGAGGGTCATATTCATCTTTATATACATAAGGGTCATACAACTCTGCAAGAGGCTATACAGCTAGGCAAACTGATTTCTATGAAATTAGCCGCTAAACAGCCTAAGCAGTGGAGAATATTTCCAAATGCTGATATGCCGGATGAATATAACATTTTGACTTTGCCATATGGAGTTTATGCCAAAGAGCGTGGAGCTTCTTGGTCAAAACACATGTAATATTTTTTTACAAAGCATTATGTGATATCAACAATTTTTAGGTATTATTAGACTAGACAATTAAAAGGGTGTAATTATGGAAGAAAAAAATGAACTAAATGATATTATATTAAACAAAGGTGGTTCGGCTGCTGGAAGTAAAAAAATTATTTTAGCAGTTGCTACCTTAGGTGTGATTTTAATTATTGTTGTAATGCTTATGAATACTCTTACTTCAACCGGCACAGACAATTTACCACAAGCTATTCTTCCTCCTGACCCGCAGACTAAGCAAGAGATAGCAGACGAAGAACCTCTGTTTGAAGAAGTACAAGTTGTACAAGAAAGCAATCAAAACAATGACTCTCTTGACAAAATTGCACAAAAATTAAAAGCAGAAAGCAACAAAGAAAAAACTGAATCTGCCATAACACAAGAAGCACCAAAAGAAGCTCCAAAAGCTGCTGTAAAAACAGCTGTGAAGAAAGTGGCTCCAAAAAGTGTTACTAAACCTGAAACAACTGCAACGGCAACTACCGGAAGTTACTATATTCAAGTAGGTTCTTTTGCAAGATATGAACCAAATAAGAAATTTCTAGACTCTATTCTTCGTCTAGGTTATAAATATAAATTTCACCAAGTAACAAATAATGGCAAAACACTAAACAAAGTTTTGGTTGGTCCATTTCCTAGCGAAGGTGAGGCAAGAGAAGCTTTAAGAAGTGTTAGAACTTCTATAGAAGCCGGTGCTTTTTTAACTAAAATATAAAATTTAGCTCCTTTTGTGGAGCAATTTCCTCAACAAGGTAACCTTTGATTTACTCTAAACAATTTTTTCAAGATCAACTAGCCCCTATTGCCGTTTATGCGAAATTAAAAACTATGTTTAATAATGAGATATCTTATCTGTTTGAAAGTGCAGGACAAAGCGAAGGAAACTATAGCTTTATCTGCATTGGGGCAAGAGAAAGACTTCAATACTTAGATAATAAAACCATATATACAGATGCCAGTGGCAACTCGTCAATCAAAGATGAATCACCTTTTACATTTTTAAAAAACTACTACAAAAACATAGATACATCAACATATAAAAAAGCTACAGCAGACTTAAAAGTCGGTTATGTTGATGGGTTTATCGGCTATATCGGGTATGATATGGTTAAAGTCTTTGAGCCAAAACTCAGCTCAAGTATGGAGGGATTAAAAGATGAACTTAATACTCCAGATTTGGATCTTATCCTTCCAAAAATAATCTTAGTATATTCTCATAAAAATCACCAACTTACACTTGTTAGCACCCTCTCTGAGATGAATGACAAGTTTGATATGATTGAAAATGAGTTAAAAGGCTCATATGAATATATTCCGATGAAGCATAATGTTGGAGATGACAAAGGTAGTTTCGCCCATACTAAAGAGCACTTTTTTAAGATGGTAGATGACTCTAAAGAGATGATAAAAAGCGGTGATGTTTTTCAGATTTTAATGACAAACCGCTTTACCAGAAATATCAAAGTTGACCCTTTTAGTTTCTACCGTATACTTAGAACTAAAAACCCTTCACCGTATATGTTTTTAATGGAGTATGAAGAGTTTAATATAGTCGGTTCTTCACCGGAGGTAATGGTAAGACTTACAGATGGTGAACTTCTTCTTCGTCCGATTGCAGGGACTAGAAAAAGAGGTGCTACAAAGCAAAGAGACTTAGAGCTTGAAGCTGAACTTTTAGCAGACCCTAAAGAGTTGGCAGAGCATCTTATGCTAATCGATCTTGGCAGAAATGATGTTAGTCGTGTAGCAAAGACCGGAACTGTTAAAGTTGAAGATATGATGCATATAGAGAGATTTTCTCATGTTATGCATATTGTCTCAGATGTAACAGCACAATTAGATGAAGATAAAGATATGTTTGATTTGTTTATGGCAACATTTACAGCAGGCACAATGACAGGTGCTCCAAAAATCAGAGCTATGGAGCTTATAGCAGAGTTTGAAGGGCTAAAAAGAGGTTTTTACAGTGGAAGCATAGGCTACTTCGGTTTTGATGGAAATATGGACAGCGCTATTACAATTAGAACTGCTATGGTAAAAGAGGATAAGGTTGTTTTACAAGCCGGTGCCGGTGTTGTTGCCGATAGTCAAAATGAGCTAGAGTATTTAGAAGTAAAAAATAAACTTGGTGCTCTAGTACACTCACTCGAAGACTTAGACTAAAAATGAAAAACAAAAAACTTTTTGCCATTTTTGGTGATCCTGTAGAGCACTCCCGTTCTCCGCTTATGCACAACTGTGTGTTTAAAAACCTAAATTACCCAGCCTGCTACACAAGAGTTCATTTAAAAGACGGCTCAAAACTCAAAGAGACTTTTCTTTCTCTTAAACTTAGCGGAGCGAATATAACTGTTCCACATAAAGAAGCTGCATATGAGGCTTGTGATGAAGTCAGAGGTTTTGCAAAAACTGTAGGCGTTGTCAACACCATCATAAATGAAAACGGCAAACTTGTCGGCTACAATACAGATGCAGATGGTTTTATGTTTGCTATAAAAGAATTTGGCAACATTAAAAAGATTTTACTGCTTGGAGCTGGGGGAACTGCAAAAGCACTGGCAAGCAGATTTGTACAAGACGACATAGATGTAACAGTTTTAAATAGAAGTGCTTCAAGACTTGAATATTTTAAAGATTTGGTATCTACATGTCACACTTGGGAGAGCTTTAAAGCAGAGAGATACGACCTTGTTGTTAACACTACGAGTGCCGGACTTAAAGATGAACAACTTCCTGCCCCCTCAAAGATAATACAAAAAGCTTTAGAAAACACATCATTTGCTGCAGATGCTATATATGGAAAACTAACACCATTTTTAAAACTTGCACAAGATAAAGGCATTACTTATAAAGACGGTGCTGATATGCTTTTAGGTCAAGGCGTCTTAGGAAATGAATTATTTACTAATCATGAATTAAAAATTGATGATATTAAAATCCATATGTCAAAGAGTTTTAAACTGTAAAATAAAATAGTTTTGCTATCACACATGTAATATCTAAAGGATTAAACATATGAGTAAAAACTTCATATCACTGCTTCTAAGTTTATTCATCACTTCAAATTCATATGCAAATGATAGAGAGAAATCTATTTGCGGTAGTTTTCAAGAGCCTTTTTTATTTTGGCTGTGGAGTTCTATGGCACCGAGTCCAGACAGCAGCAGAGTTGCCGACATAAAGTTTATAAAACCAAGCGAATTTAAGACATCTGATGAAAAGATACTCAGAGGTTACAAGTACATGTCAAATGACGGCTACAATAATACACCGCCAAAAGGCTATATCTTGGTTGTTATGGGAAATGCTATGGTTTCAGACCTTATGATAAAAGAGTTGAAAAAATTCTCCGAACATAATTATGATGTTTATGTTTACGACTACAGAGGTTATGCAAATTCTGAGGGAAACAGGCGAATCAATGCAATCATCCACGATCATAAAGAGATAGCAATACATCTAAACAAATCTTACAACAGAAAACTTCTTTACGGCACATCTTTAGGCGGAATGATTGTCTTAAATATGATTGGTTTGGATGTTGAATATGACGCGGCAGTCATAGACTCAGCCCCAAGTTTTCTATCTCCACACGGCTGTCCCAAGTCTATTGATCCAGTAGAAAATCTTCCCAAAGATGCTAGTAAAATACTTGTAATTACCGGAGAAAAAGATGAAATTCTTTCTAAAAGTATGACATCCCCATTAAGAGATATTGCGCAAAGCAGAGGTGCTGCTACATTTAATGGTGAGAATTATGCCCACCCTTTTCAAGATAAAAACAGAGAAATTTACAATCATCGTATGGAGCTGATTTTAAATCACCTTGATGCTACTAAACCCCAAACAGCAGAAGAAGCACAGGAAGCAGCAGTAAGTCCGCTACAATAGCCATAAGCATAGCCATCATAGTCAACAATCCAAAATAAATTGTCGGTATAAAGTTAGAAAGAACTAAAACAGAAAAACCCACCATAATAATCGTTGAAGTATAAAACATCGCTGTTCCTATGCTAGCGTGTGAGTTATACATTGCTTTTTTTGCATTACTGTGGTTTTTATGTTCCAAAGTAAAACGATGAATATAGTGTATGGTATCATCAACAGCAATCCCTATACTAATAGCAGCAATTGTAATAGTCATCATGTCTAATGGTATATTCATCCAACCCATAAATCCAAAAATAACACTTACAGGTATAGTATTGGCAATTATCGCCATTATCGCTATTTTTAGGTTTTGAAAAAGGACTAAAAACATAGCAAATAGGATAAGTACAACTATACCGATAGTTTTAATTTGCGATTCAAAAAGTGACTGAAGCATATTGTTATACATAATTAAAATATTTGATAATTTATGCTCTTCATACTCTGGGTTTAACATCTCAGTTAAATCTTGATTTATCTTTTTAATCAACTTATCTCTTTGCAAATTTTCCATGGAGTCAATTACTCTTGTACTTATTCGTACCTGATTATGCTCAATATCCATATATGGAGATAAAATTATTTTTCTATATTTCTGCGGTAACTCTTGATATAGAAGTGCTAGAGTCAAACTATCCGCTTCTTCTCCGTCATTTAGAACTTTAATAACTTCACCAATTGTAGCAAGCGATAAAACTTTACCAATCGGTTCAAGCGAATCAAGATAGTCATGAACTTTTGTAATCTTGTGCATTTTAGCTTGAGTGAACCAATACTGCTCTTTGTCACTCTCTGTCTCTGCAAACTCATCTGCAAACTCATCTAATTCATTAGCTTCTTCTTGTACGACTTCTACAGACTCAACTACATCACTACCCTCTTTAAATGTCAAGATAATATCAAGTGGAGATGTTCCACCAAGTTTTTGGTCTATAACTGCCATTCCTTGATAAATCTGTGTATCTTTTTTAAAATAATCAATAAAACTGTTTTCTACTCTAAGCTGAGTGGCCCCAGTTATAGAAAAGATTACAACAAAAAATGTCATTATAAGTATTGTTTTTTTATAACCAAATGCTACATCAGCAACTCTGGTGGTAAAGGGTACTTTATTTGAATCATCGTCTTTTAATTCACTTTTATCGAAGAAACTCAATGTAATTGGAAACAAAATAAAGGTAAGCAGAAGTGACACAATAATACCAACGCTCATCATCCAGCCAAAATTTATGACTGGAAGGATATTACTAAAGACTAAAGAACTAAATCCGGCAATAGTCGTAATCACCACAAAAAATGATGGTTTTGACATAGAAACAACCGTATTTACAACCAACTGCTCTTGTGTGTCATTTTTATTTTTAGCATGTAGTTCTTTGTACTTTATTATGAGATGCACAACCAGTGACATGTTCATAATCAGCTGAAGCGAAATAAAGTTTGATGATACAACTGTAATCTCCCAACCAAAAAAACCAAGAAGTCCGCTTGTAATAACTAAAGAAAATGTACAAATAAAGAGAGCTATAGCTACCCATTTTATTTCTCTAAGTAAAATATACAAAATAAATATCAATAACCCGACAATAACAAATCCAAAAGTTTTCAAATCATACTTTACAAACTCAACCATATCATCAGCTATCATATCCACTCCACCCAAATGGAGTTGTATATTTTTATTTTTATCTGAAAATGTTTTGAGTATTTCTCGTACTTTAACAATTGAACTATGGTTTTGCGCTCTTAAAAAATCTCTATATGTTTTGAGTAGTATCTCTGCTTTTTTAAAGCTTTCTTTCTCTGATACAGTTAATTCTCTTTGCTTTTTAAGTTTTACATACTTGTCTCTATTGTCAATAAGATTAAAGTACTTTTCATCTCGTTTTAAATTAACTGATATTGCTGTCGTTTTAAAATCTTCACTGACTAAATTCTTTTTATATATTGCACTCTTTAAAAATTCTTCTTTAACTAGAGCTTTGTTTATGTTTGGAGACTCAAGTGTAGGAATATCTTTTACCAATTCCTTAACCGGTCTTGGCGGTGACTGCAAAAGAGGAACATTAACTATTGAGTTTGTTGATTCCACAATCTCAATAGTTTCTATCTGCTGACTTAGTGTTTTTATATTTTGTATGTTTTTTTCACTTAGAAGGTCATCTTCAACAGTGTAAGTTACAACTAAAATAGATGGTGCTTCAAATCGTTTTGATATTTCTCTTGAGAACTCTAAATCTTTGTCACCCTCAAGCAATAGTGTTTCAGCACTTGCATCAATTTCCAGCTTCATCGCTGAAAAAGCCATCAAGACTATAAAAACAGTCATAAATGACAAAATAATTTTTGGATATTTTAAAATATAGTTTAAATATAAATTTTTCAATCTGTTTATCTGTTATTTCTCGACTAAGACAGCCATAAGTTCATGTATACTTTTTGTTTGTAAAAACTCTTTAAATTGGGCTTTATCCGCTTTTAAAATACTAACGCCTTTTATCTCTACATCATAAACAAGCCAAGTATCTTTTTGGCTTATTGGCTTTTTGGGCTTATAATATTTATATACTATTTCAAGACTCTCATCGTTACCAATTAAATCAGTTACTAGAGCTATTCTATTATCTTTTGGCTGCTCTATTTTTTTTACTTCAACTTTTTCATTATTGTAAGAATCAACTTTTGAAGAGTATGACTTCTCCATTCTCTCAACATAAAGATTTACAAATTTCTTTTGATCTTCGCTATCTAAAGTTCTCCATATTTTTCCAAGGCTTAGCTTTGCCATAAGTTCAAAATCAAACATTGGGGTCAAAACATTAATGATATTAGCATTTCTTTGCTTTTTTGAAAGGCTTTTGTCTTCAACTATTAAAATAACTTTATCTATGTTGGTTAAGAAACGCTCTTTTACATCATCTTGTTCATTCGCTCCTAAACTTTGCGTAAATATCAACATCGCGCTCACAAATAAAATCTTTTTTAATATTGTTTTCATCATCTATTCCTCGATTTGCTTATCTCTGTATTGTTCATATAAATCTCTTAAATATGGATAAAGATCCACTGCATCTTGTTTGAGTTTATCATATCTCTCCATATTAAGTGAAGCATAATTTACTTTCTCGACCGACTTTACACCTAAGTATTCTGCCACTGTGTCTGTTAAGGTCCAATAACTTCTCTCAGTATAGTCAATTGGAGTTAATAATGAATCAGGGTAAAGGCTTATCGTATCTCTTAAATTAGATGGCCCTATGAAAGGCAAAACTATATGCGGTCCACTACCTGCACCATAAAACCCGAGGGTCTGTCCGAAATCTTCTTCATGAGCTTGGAGTCCAAACTTGGATTTTGCAGGATCAAAAAGCCCTAAAATACCGACTGTAGAGTTTATAACAAATCTTCCGGTCTCTTCTGCAGAGTTTTTAAATTTACCCTGAAGTGCATTGTTCACAACTCGCATTGGAAAATAAAGGTTATGAAAAAACTTTTGTACGCTCATTCTTATCTCTTCATGGAACAGATATCTATAACCCTGTGCTACGGGCTTAAAGACATATTCATATGCACCGTCATTAAAGCTAGTCATAGATCTGTTATATCCGCTAAAGGGATCATAAACTTCTTTTACTTGCATTTCTTCTGCGAATTCATCAAGTTCATCATCTGCATCACTACTTACTTCTTCACTCAAAACCGGTTTTTGCGGCTCTTCAACACTTTGAGAGATACATCCACTAAAACCAAAAACCATAAAAACCATAAAAATCAAACCAGCTAACTTCACTCTTAAACCTTTACTCTATCTTCTAATGCTCTAGTTAATGAGAGCAAATCCACATTTTCCAAACTAACCCCGGTTGGTACGCCTTGAGCTATTCTTGTATAGTTAATATCATAATCACTCAATTTGTCTTCAATAAATAACATTATAGCATCATTTGCAATAGACGGCGTTAAGGCAAAAACAATTTCGCATACGCCATTGTTTGCCGCTTTTTGTAAACCTGAAAAATCCAACTCTTCTAAAGACTCCAACACAAAGTATTTACCGCTAAAGAGCCCATTGTCTTCTAAAAGTAATATATCTTTTGCATTTTCAACTATACAAAGGAGTGTTTCGTCTCTGCTTTCATCACAGCAGATAAAACATAGTTCATCTTCACTCATGCCGCCGCAGGAACTACACTTTCTTAAACATCCCAAAGCCTCTTCAATAGCATGAGAAACCTTCATACCTACAAAAGTATCTTTCATAAGCATATGGTATGCTAATCTAGTAGCTGATTTTTTACCGACCGTCGGCAACTCCTGCAACGCATCTACAAGCTTGTTGAACTTATCTAACGAGCCTTGCATCAATTTATCTCATCTTTTATATCTTTTGGAAGCAGTATCCATAGTCTTAGAGGTGCTTTTAATTTTCCGGCTATCTCTCTTGCTTTTTCTCCATAACCACAAAACATATCTGCTCTAACACTTCCCTTTATAGCTCCACCGGTATCTTGTGCAACAACAAGCCTGCTTACATTTTTATTATCGATATCAGCATCTAGGTACAACATACTACCAAGCGGTATATACTCTCTGTCTACTGCCACTGAACGATCAGGTGTGAGTTCAAGCCCAAGCGAACCTGTTGCAGCTTGATCTTTTTGTCTGAAAAAGACCATTGATTTGTTATAGTTTAAAACTTCATCAACTCTATGAGGATTAGCGTCAAACCACGCTCTAATACTCTGCAGTGATATTTCTTCTAAAGGAATCTCACCAATCTCTACTAAATATTTTCCTATCGATTTGTATCTGTGTCCATTTTGATTATCATAACCTACAAAAATAGTTTTTCCATCTTCAAGTGTCACCCTTCCGGAACCCTGCACTTCTAAAAAGAAAAGATCCACTTTAGAATCTGTATAGCATATTATTTCAGCATCCAATGCTTTTTCAACTGCCTCTTGTCTATCATAATATGGGATTATTTTATTGCCCTCTAATTTGCCTCTTAGTCTAAGACTTTTAAGTTCTGGATACTGTTCGCCCAGATCAATAACAAACATGTCATTTGGAGTAGCATATATAGGATACACAAATGGTTCTTTTTTTATAAGAGACCCATTTAATTGCGGTTCATAATAACCAGTCAGCAGTCCATCTTCTTCAAAACTTTCAGTACTTATTTTATATGGTATAAACTCATCTAAAATAAACTTTTTAGGGTCTGATGTCTGCACGGCATCTCTACATAGTTCTTTATATATCTTTTTTGTTTTAGAACTTGCACAGTTGTTTATAAAAGAGTTGAGAGCCGCAGAGTAATTCTCATCTTCGAAGTTTGGCAACTCACTGAAATCGCTCTTTACAAGATGTGTTTTAGGCATATCAAAAAACAGAACTTGAGGTTCTTTTGAACATCCAACAAAAAACATAATAAAAGTTAAAAATAGTAGATTATATTTCATAAGTGTGATTATACATATATTAAATTAAAAACGATATAATTGCGAAAATTATTATTAGGGTATTAAATATAATATGCAAGATTTAAGCTATTACGAAATATTAGAAGTCTCAAGAGACGCAGACAAAACAACTATCAAAAAAGCATATAGAGCTATGGCAAAAAAATATCATCCGGATAAAAATTCCGGAAATACAGAAGCTGAGCACAAGTTCAAATTATGTAATGAAGCTTACCAATGTCTAAGTGATGATAAACAAAGAAGTATCTATGACCGCTATGGAAAAGAAGGCTTGCAAGGTATGGGTGGCGGCGGCCGCCGTTCATCCGGTGGTTTTGATGATTTAGGCTCAATGTTTGAAGAGATGTTTAGTGGTTTTGCCGGCGGTGGTTCTCGTCGTCGCCAAAATCCGACAGATATGGAAAAGTACAATCTGGATATGAATGTTGACATGTATCTTAGTTTCAATGAAGCTATTTTCGGATGTGAAAAAGACATAGAATTTACATATAAAAACGCTTGTAAGCCTTGTAATGGCACTGGCGCAAAAGACGGAAAACTCTCTACATGTAAGCAGTGTAATGGACAAGGTCAAGTTATGATGCAACAAGGCTTTATGACTTTTTCTCAAACATGTCCTGCATGTCATGGAGTCGGAAGTGCATCTACAGCATCTTGTAAAAGCTGTGACGGCACTGGGTATAATGAAGAAAGAGGCAATGTAACCGTTAAAATTCCAAAAGGTATTGATGATGGAAACCGCCTTAGAGTCTCCGGCAAAGGAAATATTGGAAAACGAGGGACTAGAGGTGATCTTTATGTTACTTTTAGCGTAAAACCCGACAAACATTTTCAAAGAGAAGGCAATGATGTTTACATCGCTATTCCTGTATTTTTCACACAGGCAGTCTCGGGTGAAACTCTGACTATCCCTTCTCTTACAGGTGAGTTGGAACTTAAACTTGATATTGGTACAAGAGATAAGCAGCACTTCACTTTTAGAGGTGAAGGTATAGAAGATGTTCACGGGCACGGAAAAGGAAACTTAATCGCTCAAGTAAACATAACTTATCCAAAAAAGCTAAATGATGAACAAAAAGAACTTCTAGAAAAACTTCAAGCATCATTTGGTATAGAATCAAAACCTCATGAGAGTGTACTAGACTCAGCCATTGACAAGATGAAAAGCTGGTTTAACTAAAATATTCGTTAACTAAACAGACAATAAAGGCTAATTATGAACAGAGACCATCTCAAAAATAAACTATCTACTTTAGCCCTTTCTATGTTTAGAAAAGACTTCTTTGGTATTTATCATGGTTCTATCTCAGCAAAAACTGAATCAAACCGTTTTATTATAAACACCAAAGAAGCTATTTTTGATGCGATTGATGATAGCAACCTTATAGAGCTGTACTTTAAAAAAGATTACAGATGGAATCAAGCCAGTATTGATTCAAACATTCATTACAGTATCTACTCACAAATATCTGATGCAAAATTTATCTGTTTTAGCATGCCTCCTTTTACAACAGCATACTCTCTAGAACATAACATCATAACTCCTAAAGATTACTTTGGTTTTAAAGAGATAGGTTCTATTGAAATAGTAGACCCTAAACAGTTTGAAGATTGGTATGAAAGAGCACAGAGCGAGATTGCTTACTATTTTCAAAGTAAAAAAACGGATATCATGGTTATTAAAGGCTATGGTGTTTACACTTTTAACAGAGATATACATGAGATGGCCAAAAAGATTGCCATATTGGAAAAAAGCTGTAGATTACTACTTTTAGATTACAGTAAAAATGACACTGCCTTTGACTAAGGTAGTAGTTTTATAGCCTCGTAAGCAGTGTCCATCATCTTGTCTATCTCTTCATTTGTAATTATATACGGCGGCATAAAGTAGACTATATGTCCAAGCGGACGAAGCAAAACTCCATTATTAAGTCCGTATTGATAAACTTTAAGCCCTATTCTCTGCTGGGAGGTATAACCTTTAAGTTCAACCGCACAAATCATCCCGGTCTGTCTAATTGAGGCAACATTTTGAAGCTCTTTAAACTTTTGCAGTTTATCGCCCATATATTTAGAGATTTTTCTATTTTCTTCTATAACATTATCTCTCTCAAATATGTCAAGAGTGGCATTCGCCGCAGCACAAGCAAGAGCATTGCCAGTATAAGAGTGAGAGTGTAAAAATGCCTTATGTTCATTATAATCACAATAAAACTTTGCGTACATGTCATTGGTCGTTAGAACTACTGAAAGCGGTAAATATCCACCGGTTAGACCTTTTGAAAGAACTATAAAGTCAGGTGTTATGTTAGCTTTTTGACATGCAAAAAGCTCCCCTGTCCTACCAAAGCCAACCATAACTTCATCGGCTATAAGGTGGACATCATATCTGTTACAAATATCACGAACAAGAGACAAAAATTCAGGACTGTACATGTGCATATATCCTGCACCCTGCACAAGCGGTTCCAAGATAATCGCACTTATCTCATCTGCTTTGTTTTTACAAAGTTTTTCAAACTCAGATGCTGCTTCTCTTGCAGACTCTACACTCATGTCTTTTGGAACCGGTGTCTGAATAGTCTCTATCAAAAGTGGTGCATAAGTATCTTTATATAGTTCAACATCACCTACACTTAGTGCACCGATAGTCTCTCCATGATATGAGTTAGTTAGTGAAACAAAAATTCTTTTCTTTTTTCCATCATTTTTATGAGCATGAAAACTCATCTTTAAAGCCACTTCAACGGCACTTGAACCATTATCTGCATAGAAACATTTCTCAAGTCCCTCAGGTGTTAGTTTTACTAACCTCTCAGAGAGTCTTACAACAGGTTCATGTGTAAAGCCGGCTAGTATTACATGCTCAAGTGTATCTAACTGCTCTTTTATTTTTTCATTTATGTATCTGTTTGTGTGGCCAAAAATATTAACCCACCAACTACTAACAGCATCTATGTAAGTATTGCCTTCAAAATCTTCCAAATAGACTCCGTAGGCTTTTTTAATTGGAGTTAAAGGAAGTGTTTCGTGGTCTTTCATCTGAGTACACGGGTGCCACAAGACATCAAGGTCTCTGTTTTTTAATTCTAAATTATTCATATTGGCATCCATTGTACAGGAACTGAGTGCTTATGTCAACTACTCTTTATTGTCAACCAAGGCTTTATACTCTTCGGTAAGTTCTAATTTTGTACATTCAAGAAGCCCGTAAAGATCCATCTCTATACCACTTACATGACAAATTTCAGCTCCTTGTTCATCTAAAAAAACAAATTTTTCAAAACTATGATCACTCTTTTTAATGTACTTTGAATAAACAACAAAAACTGCATTTTTTATATCCGGTTTTTTGTCACATACACTCAAATATTTTTTGCATAATTTATTAACTTTTCTAATTTCCAAAACATCAGATTGTATAGTATTGAGTAAAATTTTTGGTAATTTAGGCAATACCTCTTCAATATTCTCATATTTTTCTACACTATTCATAGCCCGTCCTTTTTTTACTCTATCTTGGTGATTCTACTACTTTTTATTTTACAGTTTACTTAACATATAAATATCAACTGTTTCATAAAGTTTAGCAGTACTTTATCAAGGTTTAATACGAATTTACATAAAATTACAAAAATATCGTACATAAGGTTATAAACTAGATGATTACATGGATGCAAAGACACAAAAAATATTTAATAATAACTATTTGGATTTCTACTATTGCTTTCGTTGGAGCAGGCTTTGTTGGCTGGGGTCAGTACAGCTATGGAGATAAAGCCGGAGCAGTTGCAAAAGTTGGAACTGTTGAGATAACTATGGGTGAACTTCAAAAAAGTTATTCAAATCTTTATAACCAGTATAGCCAAATGTTTCAGGGAGAATTTGATGAAGAAAAAGCAAAAAGCTTTGGTCTTCAATCTCAAGCTCTAAAACATTTAACACAGCAAGCACTTATACTAAACCTTGCCAAATCTTATGACCTTCAAGTTAGTGATGCTGAACTTTTAGCTGAGATTCAAAAGCAAGATTACTTTTTTAAAGACGGTGTTTTTGATAAAGAGACATATAAAAGTATTCTTTCTAGAAACAATCTTAGCCTTAAAGAGTATGAAGCTGATGTGAAAAAAGAGTTATTAATCAAAAAAACTCTTAATCTTATCCCAATCAACACCAATGATTCAGAGTTAAAAACCATGGAAATTGTGTCTAATATTGCAGACAAAATAAACTATAAAGTTTTGCACACAGATCAAATCAATGTAGATACATCAGATGAGTTTGTAAAACCTTTTTGGGAGAAGATGCAACATAACTTTATGACTGAAGTTGCTTACGATGTAAAATATATCATTCAAGCTGCAATTACTCAAGATTACGATGATTTTAAGTTAAACGAATACTACAACGATAACAAAACTCATTTTAAAGATTCTGAAGGCAAAATCCTAGCTTTTGAAAATGCTAAAGACAAAGTAATCCAAGAATTAAACGATAAAGAGACAAAAAAAGAAGCTTTAAGATCATATATATCGTATAAAAAAGGAAACTTAGAAAATGCCGATATAAAAATAGCGACTATATCTGCTTCAAATAATCCTTTTGGTGATGAAGTTCTTGAAGCTCTTTCAAAACTAACACCGGTATCTCCATATTTAAAACCAATCTTGGTAAATGGAAAGTATTTTACTTTTGAGCTTGTCAAAACTAACCCGGCACAACCAAAAACTTATGAGCAAGCTAAAGCTGATGTTATACCTCTATATACAAATGAACAAAAAAGAGCTAAGATAACAGAACTGGCAAAAAATTCTGTTGCTACATTTATTGGAGAAACAACCGATTTTATAACAAGCCATGATACTGAGAAGCTAACAAACATAAGCACGAATGATGCAAAGGAGTTTTTGACTATCCTTTTTACTGCTCAGGAGAAAAGAGGATTCATTGCATTAGAGAGTGGGAATGTTGTTATGTATAACATATTGGAACAAAAACTGCTTAATAAAACTAACATTAATCAGGACAATCCAATTGTTAGATTAAAGAGTGCTATGTTTAACGAAGGTTTGATTAAAAAACTTCAAAACAAGTACAAAACAGAGATTTTTATCCAAGGACTCTAAGTGAGTAGAACTGTTTTAGCCATTGATATTGGTTCGACAAAAATATGTGCGATTATCGCTGAGATAGCTGATGATAACTCAATAGCTATAACAGGTGCTGGAACTTCAAAGGCTCAAGGCCTTAAAAAAGGAAGCATAACAAATATAGAGTTAGCTTCTAAATCTATTAAAGCTGCTCTTGTTGATGCAAAAAGAATATCCGGAAGTGATGTTAAAACTGCTATAGTCTCCATATCCGGTGCTTACACAAAAAGTCTGAACTCCAACGGAATCGTAAATATTCAAAATAAAGAAGTTAGCTTTAAAGAGATAGAAAGAGTCATGCAAACTTCTCTATACAATGCTAACATTCCAAATGAGTATGATGTTTTACATGCTCTGCCTTATAACTTTAAAGTAGATGACCAAGACTTCATAGAAGACCCTCTTGGGATGAATGCTTCAAGACTTGAAGTTGACACACACATAATAACAACACAAAAATCAAATTTAAACAATCTTAAAAAAGCTGTACGCGGTGCCGGCATAGAGGTTGAAAATGTAGTTCTTAATGGTTATGCTTCTTCTATTGCTACACTAAATGATGATGAAAAAGAGCTAGGTGTTGCTATCATAGACATGGGTGGTAATACAAGTAACATTACGATACACTCGGGTAACTCTATTAGATATAACGATTTCTTAGGTGTTGGTTCTAATCATGTAACGAGTGATTTATCTATGGCGCTTCACACACCTCTAAATGTTGCAGAGAGCGTAAAGTTAAACTACGGTTCACTACTGACTCCTAGTAGTGATTTAATCGAACTTCCTATCATAGGAGACGAGAATACGACTCATGAAGTGTCTCTTGAAGTAGTTCATAATGTAGTGTTTGCAAGAGTTGAAGAGACTCTTATGATTTTGGCTCAGTTTATTGAAAATAGCGGCTTAAAAAACAACATAGGTGCCGGAGTTGTTTTAACTGGTGGCTTTTCACAGATGGAAGGGATGAGAGACCTCGCAATAGCAACTTTTGGTTCCGTGCCTGTTCGTTTAGCAAAACCTAAAGAGATGGATGGACTCTTTGACAACCTTCGTTCACCTGAATACTCAAGTGCTATCGGGCTTGTCATGTATGCTGCATCTTCATATACTCAATATGAGATAGATGTAAATAAAAAAGTAAGACATACAAACGAGACACCAATGCAAGACAGTAGCATAGACCTTACTGAGGACCCTGAACTGCCGTCTTATGAGACACAAGAAAACAGTAAAGTAGAAAAAATGGTTACTCTTGCATCTAAAAAAGATAAAAAGAGTGATGAAGCGGGTACATTTAGTAAATTTTGGAACTGGGCAACTCAGTTATTTTAAGGAGAGAGATTATGGAAGCATTTTTAGTTGAAGAAGCAAGCATTGCAAGTGGAGCAAGAATTGTAGCTGTTGGTGTTGGCGGCGGTGGCGGTAATATGATTGGTCATATGGTTAACGAAAGCATTACCGGCATTGAGTTAATAATGGTAAATACTGATGCCCAAGCTTTAAATGATGCTTCTGTCACAACTATCCAAATCGGCAGCAAACTAACTAAAGGGCTTGGTGCCGGCATGAAACCGGATATCGGTAAAGAGTCTGCGTTAGAAAATTACGATGAGATCAGAAATGCTCTTGAAGGTGCTGATATAGTATTTATCTCTGCTGGACTTGGTGGCGGTACTGGTACAGGGGCTGCTCCTGTTGTTGCAAAAATAGCTAAAGAGATAGGTGCCTTAACTATCTCTATCGTAACAAAACCTTTTATGTTTGAAGGTCCAAAAAGAACTAAACTTGCTAAAGATGGTCTAGAAGAGCTTAAAAAAGAGAGTGATTCTATTGTTGTTATTCCGAATGACAAACTTCTATCAATTATCGATAGAAAACTTGGTATCAAAGACAGTTTTAAAATCGTTGATGCTGTATTAGCTCAAGCTGTTAGCGGAACATCCGGTGTTATTTTATCTAATGGTATCAATGACATCAACCTTGACTTTGCCGACTTACAAACTGTTATGAGTCATAGAGGTATGGCACTTATGGGTGTTGGTGAACATGAAGGTGAAAACGCAGCTTATGAAGCTATTAAAGCAGCTATTGAGTCTCCTCTACTAGACAACATGTCAATCAATGGAGCGATGGGTGTGTTAGTACATTTTAGTATGCATCCGAACTTTCCAATGATGGAAACATCTGAGGCTATGATTGTAGTACAAGAGAGTGCTCATGAAGATGCAGAAGTTATATTTGGAACTTCTACTGATGAGACACTTCCTGAGAATTATGTAAAAATAACTATTGTTGCAACCGGTTTTGAAAAAGATTTAAACGCTGGCACTAACAATGGAGACTTTGTAAGTGAAACTCCTTCACCTGTAACAAAAATTCGTCCAAGATTGGTAATGAATGGAGATTTTGATGATAACCATTTAGATATACCTTCTTATATGAGACAACAACAAGACTAACACTCAAAATATAGTTTTTTTAAAAACTATATTTTTCTGTCTTCATAACTCTAAACTTTGTTAGTTCCTTATTATCTTCAATCCCAAGCTTTTTAGCACCATTGTCAGATATTCTCTGTACTCCTAAAGTAAGCGTAACTACATCCCCTGCTTTTATTGCCTGCTCAAACACAACATTTCTCTTAGCATAAATAAGAGTGTCTTTAATAGCCTCGTTTGCATCCCATGGCATTACTTCTTTACCGTCTTTTGCCAGTATTCTTTCAAATATGAATGGTTCAAGTTCTATAGTCTTACCATTTCTTTTAATCTCTGCTTTTAATATTCCTTGTCTAAATGCTTGTCCAAACAGTGCATGATTAGATTTATTTATAACTTCTACATTAAAATTATTGTTTGTCTTTGAAATTTTAAAGTCTATATGCTCACCCATTTTCTTTTGTTTATGATATATACCTGCTATGCCGTGGTAAGCATGTGTTTTTGTTTCATGAATTGTAACCTTGGTTCCAAGTACTTGAGGCATATGACATGTCACACATGTGTTTTCATCTTTGTCACTGATAGCAGCGTCAAGCATCGTTATATCAAAGCTATGCTCATTGTTGGTATGCGAATGACAACCCATACATACATTACCGCTGTAGTAGTTTTCATTGTCATAATCAATTTTATGAAAAGGCGAACTTTTAGATTCTTTTACAAGTCCAAACCATGATGTCTCAGTTTTATACTCAGCTTTACCTTTTATGCCTTTTTCAGCCGTATAATATTCTCTCTTTTTACCATTGCTTATGTTTGTATTTGAGCTATCACCTTCTTCTACATCTTTAATCGTATGACAATATGTACAAGAAATCGGCTCTTGAGTTTGTATATCGTTTTCTGTAAGCTTACCGGTTTGCAAAGACTCTAAATCACTAGGAGAGTGGCACTTTGCACATGTATATCCTTTTTCATCTTTAGGGTGCTTATCCCACATAGCTTTATGAATAGGGTTATTATATACAGAGGCTTTACGATGAGATGATTCATAATATTCTGAATATATTATTGGATGGCACTTTTGGCAAACCTTACTTTCATTCGCTTGAAGTGAATTTACTAGCAGCATTGTAGATATTATTAAAAATATATTGCGCATATTTTCTCCATAATTAAAATTGTCGTATTTTAACTAAGAGAGTGGATTGTTGAGTTGATATAAGTCAGTTATATGATATTTATTCGAAAAATTTAACTAATGCATCTTTATCTATAAATTTTGTTTTTACATTGATGATATCGTGGTCTTTAAAAAACTTTAAAATTCTAGAGAGTGTCTCTGGAGAAACACCAAGTATCTCTGCTATTTCTATATTTTTTGTTTCAAAAAAGTCATCTGCATGATTATGAATATACTTTGCTACTCTCTCTTTTGAATCTAAAACTAAATTTGTAGATATAATATTTTCAAGATTTTTAATCTTTTTTATAAGCGATACTTGAATGTTAAATGCCATATTTGGATTAGTTACAATAATCTCTTTTAGTTTTTCAAAGTCAATTTTTAAAACTTCAACATCACTATATGCTTTTGCAGTAGCAGGATAAGGAATATCTTCAAAGTTTGCAACTTCACCTATAAGTTCATTTTCGTGAAAATATTTTAACACAATCTCTTTGTGGCTTGATGATGTCTTGTATAGTTTTATAACACCTTTAACCAATAGATATAAGTATTTTGATTCATCCCCTTCATAAAAAACTATATTATCTTTAGATATCTTATGAACAGTTGTAAAGCCTTCTATCTTATTAATCGTATCTTCGTCTATATTATTAAATAGAACTGTTTTTTTTAACTGTGATTTCATTTTATTATTTTAAAAACCTCATCATAATTTATATATCTCTCATTAGCTTTATCTTTAAGCTCTGTATTTTCTTGTGCAATAGCAATTTAAACTTTTGTCATATATACATGTTCATTAAAGCCAAACACCATTTTTAATATAGTATATTACAGTAATTAGCGTTAATAATATAACATAAAGAGAGTTGAAAACAATTGAGATACTGTAACTTTTTGACGATTCATCTATAAAACCCACTACTAAACCGTAAAATGTTCCGACAAAAAGTGTTAAATAAATAATATAGCCAATATAGTAATAATCACTCTGCAAAAAGCAAAATGGGCAGTGATGAGATGGAAGCTCATAAATGTATGTACCGAAAAATAATATCAACGCTATTAGTGCCACAATTATAAATATAAAATTAAAAAGTGCAAAAAGATAGCGGTTTTTTAAAAAGTAAAATAGCACTATTAGTGCAAAGCTACCGTAAAATATACTTAAAAGCACTCTATTATCCAAGGCAAATATGCTAGATATAGAAGAAGTTGCAGAACTAGAATATATGCTTCCACAACAGCTCACCATCTTATCTATCTCTATTGCATTAAACATAACACCCTCTAAGACAATCTCAATCATAAAAAAAATAAACAGTGCTATAAAGATGCCAAACTTTAGCCTTGTATATGGCTGACTTTCATCTTTCATATCTTCACTGTGAAGCTTCAGCCAATAGGCAAACAGATAGAGGTTTATAATCTTTAAAACAATAAGGTAAGTTCCATACTCTGTAGCATCAACAACCCCTGCTCCGCACATCGCTCCGGTAAGTACATTCGATGCCTTATCAAGAGTAAAGATAAAGAATAGAAATAGTGGAACTTTTATGGCAAATATATACTTGATAATAGTAGCACTAAGATAACTCTGCTTTTCTAACATGTACTGGCTTTGAGAGGTAGAGTTTATATCCCAGTGTAAAAATATTTTTACACTCAGCACAAAAGCCACTATTGCGAAAACAGCAAAGATAACATTTAAAATGAGTATAGTTAAAACCTCAGGAGTCAGCAGCATTAAGAGATGACTCCTTGATGTATCTCAACTACTTTATCTACTATGTCAAGATTAAAGAAAAGCGGATCGTGTGTTGCCACTATAACTGTCTTGCCTCTGCGCTTTAACTCTTTTAATATCTCTATAAATGAGAAGGAGAGTTTTTCATCAAGATTTGCCGTAGGCTCATCTGCTAGTATAATTTTGGGGTCATTTATGTTTGCGCGGGCAATGGCAACTCTTTGTTGTTCACCGCCTGAGAGGTTTTTAACAATAGCATCTTCTTTATGCTTAATATGAAACATCTCTAAAACTCGCTTTAGCTTATCCTCTAAAACATCTACATGTAGATTCATAGGTACTAACGGTAAAAGAACATTATCTTTGACACTCAGAGTATTTATAAGGTTGTATTTTTGAAATATAAAACCTATGTTGTCTCGTCTAAAATCAGATGCAAAATTCTCAGGAAGTTTTGAGACTCTTTTATCATCAACAACTACTTCTCCACTAGTTGGTTTACTAAGAGCTGCGATTAGTGAAAGAATTGTACTTTTTCCACTTCCACTGGCACCTTTTAAAACAACCAATTCACCCTCTTTAATACTAAGATTTATGCCATCAAGTGCCGTAAGAGTGTTATTTTTATTTATTTCATATTTTTTTATTATGTTGTTTAACTCTATCATCTCATAACCTCGTCAGCCTCTAAAGTGGCAGCTTTCCATGATGGAATGATTGTAGCTGCTATATATATTGGTACACTCAGAAAAAACACAAGAGCCATTGTCTGAAAATCAAAAACAAAAGGCAGACTAAATGAGGTTTTTAACTCGGAATAACCTGTAAATATATTTTGCAGCAGCGGTGCGTTAAAGATATATACAAATGCAAATGATAAAAACGAACCAAGCAGATATGCAAAAAACGAGACTATAAAGCCTTCATAAAATTTCTCTTTTAAAACATCATCAACTCTCCAACCAATGGCCTTAAGTATGCCTATTTCTCTTTTTTCTTCGCTGCTAAGTCCGCTTACTTTGTCATATATTATTATGAAAAATGTAAATAGTGAGACTATAAAAAGAGCTAAAAATACACCACTTTTATAGTCAAAAATATTTTGATAACTGATTTTCAAATCATCTTTTGTTATTACTCTGCAATCTGGATACAGAAGCTTTATCTTAGTTGCTATTGTCTGTATTTCATCTACATTGGAAACTTTTACAACAATATCAGTTGCCTTATCAGCACTCATATCAAAAATCTCTCTGACACTATCTTTACTCATTACAATTATATCGTTTGACTCTAACTCTGTATCAGTATTAAAGACTCCACCTATTGTAACTTTTTTCAGACTTCCATCGGGCTTTATAAAGTTGAAGTACTCTTTATAGTAACTATTTTGCATACTTTTTTTAACGCCCTCTCCTACAATCATAGAAGATGAGCTAAAGTCTAGGTTGTTAGCAGCATTTGTCAAACTACTTTTATACTGATCTTCATACTCATCTATGCCGACGATACTAAAGTTAACACCGGCATTTTCAAAATAGTAATATCCCCACACTCTGGCAACTGCACCTGTTACACCTGTTATCTCTAAGATATTATCAACACTATCTACATCTATATCATAATGTCTTCCCGCTTTCATCTTTTGAACCACTATCTCAGGAAGTGCGTCTACTGTACTTTGCAGTTCATACTTTATAGAATTTGTAATGAAAAACATTGAAGTAAGTAAAAATACAAGAGCAGTTAATATTATAGTTATAAATAAACTTTTGTACTTCTGTCTAAGTAGAGAATTTATAGCATACTCTATCAAGTAAACATTTACTCTATCTCTCATTTAATCTCTTTTCATTTATGGTGTTTGAATGAGAGTAAGTAAATGTAGATACAAAGTACTCTCTTAGACTTGCGTCATCTTTATATATGCCAAACATGTCACTCAGGCTTCTGTGTCTTACATAATTGGCCTCAGTGGATATAGCCAAGTCCGGAAGCCCTATCTGCTCTACAAAAAATCTTTTATAATTTAGTACTTCACTGCTTACACTTTTTGTAGATTGGATGTAGCTAAGCTCTAACAACAAGAGTGCACCGAGTGTAATAAAGCTATAAAAAACAAATCTACTTTTTTTATTCATCTAGTTTTCGTACTTCTTCTTCGCTTATCTCACTAAATTTCAAGATTTTATAACCTTTATGATCCATACTAAAAGTCTTTGCTTCTCTCTCATCTACAAAAGGTATCAACTCATCTCCCATTGGTCCATAAACATCACTGCCAACTACAAAAAAAGCCTTTGTTGCATCTATTGCTTTTTGAGAGTAGTAGTCCGTAACCAAGATTTTTGAAATCCCATCTTTATGAGTAAAATAGTACTTCATTAAATCTTTTACACCGTCAAACGAATAATGTTTATCTTCATAATAAATTTGTGCTGCCCATTTTGGATATTTATAGACAAACATCCCACAGATTGGACATTTCTCATCTTTAGTGACTTTTATTATGCCATCAATTTTTTCCATGTCGCCAAATCTTTTAACTTCAAAAAGATAAAGAGCGACGGCTTGGAGCTGATTTTCTTTTAGAGGTTTACAAAGCTTTTCATGCTTTATAGCTGATTTTAGCTGATTTATTTCTATGTAATTTTTTGGCTCAATATCTTTATTACACGATTTTTCAAATATTTTTTTACCCATTGGATATATCTTTTTGGTTTTCTTTTTCGTAACCATAGCAATATCTGATTTTAAAGATTCATTTGCCATCTTTAAAGCAGTTGCAAAATCAACTATATAGCCGCCATTGTCCATATTGAAATCATCAGCTGACTCAGCACTAGAAAAAGCCAGTTTAGACACTTTAGTCATAGTGCCTCTAATATCAGAATCAACCACATATATTGCACTCTTTGCATCTATGAGTTTATCAGTTGCCGCGTCTACAACTTTTATACTATTTATGTCTATTTTATGCTCTTGCATATCTACAGCCAAGCATCTTATAGAGCAGTATTGTCTCTTTTTATCATTTTGCAGTGTGGAAGTGTGAGAAGTTTTGTAAAACTTCTTTATGTCCATGCCGCAAACGGGACACCAATCTTTATGTTTACCGTCTTGAACTAAAACAGGAACACCAGCTGCCTCTTTAGAAAAAGCAAAAAGAGATGAGGATGTAAAAACAAGTAACAAGGCAAGTATAATAAGTAGAGTTTTTTTCATGAGAGAACAGTTCCTAGATTTATTTTATATAAATATATCTAAAGAGTGTTAAGTATATGTTAAAAGTGTTTTAAAATTGGGAGGTAGATATATTTACCTAGATTTTAATCTAGGTAAATAATGAAAGATTTGTAAGTCTAAAATTTATATTTTAGTCCTAACATAAGGCTATCGCCTCTACTACTTACAACTTCAGCACCTTCATATTCAAAAACAACTTCCATGTTGTCAGAAATACCGTACTCTAAACCTGCAGCATAAGCAATACCGCTTAGAGTTGTTTTAAAAGGATGGTGTACATCAGTTATTTTTTCATATTCCCAAGCATAACCAAGCTTCACTAAACCGCGTAAGTGACCAGTTATAGTTCTTGAATAAACACCCATAACACCATATGTTGTGTACTCAGCATCACCTTTCACTACATGACCATGAAGATCATCTTCAGTTACATCAGCTTCTACATGAGTTAGAGCTAACTCGACAGCATAGTTTTTTGTAAATGCATACCCTAAATCCACACCAATACCTACACCTGTATCACCATCAAGCTCATACGCTCCATGCATAATAGTGTCACCCATAATCACAACTGCTTTTGGTACAGCATAAAATCCTGCTCCACCACTTGCATTTGCACTCTGAGAAAGCGCTACTAAACTTAGAGCAGTAACTACTATTTTTCCTAATACCTTTTTCATTTAAATCCTTCTTATTTTTAGTTCAAATTATAATATTACAATCAAGATTAAATAAACTTGATATGCATCAATTTTAAAGACATTTTAGTTATAAATTATTAAATGTGATAAATTTTGTGATAAGAATTAATTATCTATTTATGCGCGTCTAAGAAGCATCAATCTTCTTACAAATAAAACAAGAAGTGCGACTGCTAAAACTTTAAAGTCTAATTCACTTGCAATATGAATGTTGGCAAATGTATTGCTTTCTGTAGCTTCTCGACCGAGGACTTGCATAGACATGATTTTTGGTGAATAAACTGCGCTAAACATCAGTGAAGTAAAAACGACAACAACAGAACTGGCAAAAACAACACTGTCTCTTTGACCTTTTTTATACATAACAGCTTCATATGCTGCTACACAAAATGTTAAAAAATATATCCAATAAGAAAAACGGTGGAACACCTCACCCATTATGATTCCGGCATTATAATTATCAAGAACAACAGCATGTAAAATTTTATCGGTATGAAAAACAACAGGAGCAACAAGTGCACCTAAAACAATAATTGCTCCAAAAGTAGCTGCTAGTATGATTAGGTATGTAAAATCTATATATATATTTTTCTTCAAAAATTATAACCCCAAGGTAAAGCCTCTATCAAAATCACTATAATCTTTGTAAAATTCTAGTGAAATGTATGACCTGCCATCTAAATATTTTTGTATTTTATCCTTTTGGTCATAACCAAACTCACAGCTAAAAAAGTTAATGTTTCTCTTTAAGACTTCATCAAGAAGTTCTTTTATAAGTTCATCTCCTACAGTTCCGCCAAACAAGGCATTTTGAGGCTCATACGATAAGTTTGATTCAAGTTTTTCATCATCTGCAATATAGGGAGGATTTGACACCAAATAGTCTACATGTTCATTTATAGGCTCCAGTAGTGAACCAAGTCGTAACTCAATCCTGCTTTGAAGTCCAAACTTTTGTATATTTATCTTTGCAATATCTATAGCATTTTGAGATATATCTACAGCAATAAACTTAGCATTTGGAAATTTTTTTGCAAGCATGATAGAGATAATACCGCTGCCCACTCCAACTTCTGCAAAAGTCATTTTAGTATCTTTATCTTCTACTCTTTTAAGCACTTCATCTATGAGAAGTTCAGTTTCAGGACGAGGAATTAAAGCACCCTCTGCTATATAAAACTCTTCAGAGTAAAAACTAACACTCTTAGTAATATACTCTAAGGGCTCGTTTTTAGCGCGTCTTTGCGCCCATTCAAAAAGTTTATCGGAATTTTGTACATGTACAGATTGATTTGTTAGAAGCCATAACTCATCTACATGTAAATGAGCCATAAGAAGCAGTTGTGCTTCTCTGGATGCTCTAGGAATATGTGGGCTAAGAGTAGTTGTAATATCTTTTAAAATATCTTTTACTAGATATTCGCTTGACATGTAGCCTCTAAAGCATTTTTGTCTATGTCTTGTAAATCAACACCAAGCTCTTTTAATCTCTCTAAAACAGGAGGATGAGTGTAGTGAAAAAAGATATATAACGGATGTGACAAAGGAAAACTTTTGTTTTCAGTAACAAGTTTTTTAAGCGCATTTGCAAGTTCAATCTCTCCGCCAACTCCTGCTAATTCACTTCCCATTTTATCTGCCTCGTATTCATTATGTCTGCTTACAATTCCCATAATCGGCATCATCAAAAAGCCTAGCACAGGCATAAAAAGTATAAGTAAAATCATAACAACATAAGGAGCTTCAGACAAACCTAACTCTGAGTAAAGAGAATCTGGCAAGTTACCAAATATGCCAAACATTGCAAAAAGCATCGCACCCACTAGAGCTATATTTTTATATATATCACCATGTGCAAAGTGACCTAGCTCATGCCCCAACACTGCAAGAAGTTCTCTTGTGCTTAGTTTTTCTATAAGAGTATCAAAAAGTACGACTCTCTTAGCTTTACCAAAACCGCCAAAGTAAGCATTAAGTCTTGCATCTCTTTTGCTTGCATCACTTACAAATACGCCTGAACTTACAAAACCTGTCTTGTCCATCAGAACTTTTATCTCATGGTCTAATTTTTCATCTTTAAGTGGAGTAAGCTTGTCAAAAAACATTGCACGAAATGCAGGGTAAAGCATATTTATTAGAACTACAACAGCGAAAATAAATACAAAACTCCATAACCACCATAGAGTAAAACTTGATATGATTAAGTAGATTCCCCAAACAACTAAAGAACCTAAAATTAGCGTCATTACAAACGAGATAAGAGTATCTTTTATCCACTGAGCCATCGTTGATTTGTTAAAACCAAACTTTTCATCTAATACAAATTTTTCATAATATGAGAATGGCAAAGAGATGATAGAGTTAATAACTAAAAAGCCCATTACAATAGCAATATTCATTACAGCTTCATTTTCCCCGTTCTCTGTTAGAAATACAAAACTATCTTCCAAAAATTTTATTCCTAAATCTATCCAAATAATAAAGACTATATAGTCTAAAAATGAGCTGGCAATACTCATCTTTTCTTTTGCTATACTGTAATCACCTGCTTTAACAAACTCAGAATCAGACAGAAGAACTGCCTTGCCTCTTTTAGCCTTGCTTACATAGCCTATCTGCATAACACTTGTATAAATAGTTACAAGTACAAAAAGAGTATATATTGCTACAATTGTCATTAACATTTAGTTACTATCCTCTTTGATATAATCAACAACTTTAGACTCTAAGGTTACTGACTTTATAAGCTCTACCACTTTTAAATGCTCTGGATGGACTGCATACTCGCTAAGAGCTTCTTTAGAATCAAATGTAGTATAAATCGACATGTCAAATGCTCTCTCAGAACGAGAAAAATCAACTCCTACTTCCATGGAGTTAAGAGTTGGGATCAACTCAACTAAAGCATTCAGTTTGGAACTAACTTCTTTTATGTTCTCTTTTTTATTTTCATCTTTAAATTTAAACATCACTATATGGACTATCATACTAAACCTTATTATATCTTTGATGGAATTTTAACTAAAAAAGGTAAAATAGAGCTATGAAAAAAATCTTAAGAGAACTTTACGGGTCTGGCATACTATTTTTTTACTTTTTTAAGTGGCCGTTCTTCTTGGTATTTCCGTATCTTTACAACAATGGACTAGATGAAAACTATATACTAAATCTTTTGTGGTTCTTTACTGCCGGACTTATTTTAAAAGACTTTTACACAATGTACAAAAGCAAAAACGACTAAAGAATCCCTTTCCAAAAGAACTCTGCAACCATTACGATTAAAAATATTCCAACCAGATTTAAAACAATCCCGTATCTTGCCATATTAGCAATACTTACAGCTCCACTACTCATAGCAATAGCATTTGGCGCAGTAGCAATCGGAAGCATAAAAGCATAACTTGCACAGATTGTAGCGACCATCATAAACAGAGTTGTGTTTATGCCTGTCTGCTGGGCAACTGCGTAAATAACAGGAAGCATGATAGATATAAGTGCGGTGTTTGAGGTTATCTCTGTTGTAAAAGTGATAAGCATCGCTACAGCAAAAAGTATCATTATCGGTGATAGTTGCGTAATGGTAATTAGATACGAAGCAAACTCATCTGCCAGACCGGTAGAGCTAAACGCTTTTGCAATACTAAACCCTGCACCAAATAAAAACATAATCCTATATGGAATCTTTCCTTTATCAGCCATCCAGTCAAGTATCTTAAACGGCGGTACATAAAGTAAAAGTCCTGCTCCGAGCAGTATTCCCGCTTCACTTAGTCCTAGTCCATTCCAATACGGCTTTAGCGGAGCATTTAGCAGTAGCAAAACAACTAAACCTGCTATTATGTATAATACTTTTTTTTGCTCTTTATCTAATGCTTTATCCTCAGTTGATATTGACATGTCAATATCTTTCACGCCAATGCTTAAAAGTGATGCAACTACAAAAAACATCATAAACACCAAAGGAGCAACCATCCACATCCACTGCAAGAATGGAATGATTTCCATTCCCTTATTTTGCATGATACCAAGCAAGATAAGATTTGGAGGAGTTCCAATAGGAGTCAATATCCCGCCAACACTGGCACCATAAGCGATAGCAAGAGCAAATCTCATCTTAAGTCTTAGATTGTCCGTTATGAAAAGAGCTATAGACATAAGCAAAAGTGTTGTTGTAGTGTTTGAAAGCACAGAACTAAGTAATCCTGCTGTAATTGTAAGTGAAAAAATTATTCCCTTGGGAGTTGCTGGAAAAAGTGATAACATCTTATCTGCTATCCATCTGTGAAGATGTGTTTTCTCAACTGCAATAGCAAGCATAAAGCCACCCAAAAACAAAAATATAATAGGATGAGCATAATTAACTGTTGTCTCTTTTGTAGTTAAAATCGAAAAAGCCGGAAACATAATAATTGGTAAAAGAGAAACAACACCTAAAGGCAAGCCCTCGTTGGTCCATAAAGCAACTAGAAGAGCTATAAGACCAAGAAGTGAGGCCTGCTGTGGAGTAAATATAGTTAGACTTAGTGCGAAGATTAAAGCACCTACTAAAACTCCAACTGCTATTTTTTGAAACTGTGCTTTATATTCATTCATATATTATTAACTCGCAAGAAAGTTTTTTAAACTGACATGTGGGTTTTCGCCCTCTAGCATATTATAAACTTCTCTGGCTATTGGAAGATATAAATCTCTCTCATCAGCTATTTTTTTTAAGGCATAAGTAGTGCCTATACCTTCTGCAACTTCACCCAACTCTTTAAGTATCTCTTCTTTAGATTTTCCGGCTGCTATACCCTGTCCTACTCTAAAGTTTCTACTCATAGTTGATGATGCAGTCAAAAACAAATCACCTGCTCCGCTAAGTCCTACAAAACTCTCTTCTTTTGCACCGTATTCGCAGCCAAACCTCTGCATCTCTACTAATCCGCGAGAGATAAGTGAAGCTGCTGCATTTTTTCCAAGACCTAAACCATCACAAATTCCTGCAGCAATGGCAATAACATTTTTATATGCTCCTGCAACTTCGGCTCCGACTACATCAGTTGATGTATATGTCTTGATAAATGAGGGAAAAAACGATGCAAACTCAGCACTTAACTCTTCATTCTCAGAGTTAACTACAAGTGCCGTTGGAAGTGATTTCATAACTTCAGTTGCAAATGAAGGACCTGATAAAAAAGCTATGTGAGAACTTGGAATGTGTTTAGCATATATCTCATTTAAAAATCGTCCACTAGAGGCTTCTATACCTTTTGCAGCAACTAAAACTTTTTGATGTGAAAATATAAAATGCTCTTCAAGCCAAGATGCCACCTGCTGAGCCGGAATAGCTATTACAAGATAGTCAAATTTTAATATCTCTTGCATCGAAATAAAGTTTCTCATATCTCTGGATGTTCGTGAACTTATAAAAACTTCATTTTTTTCACTAAGCGCAAAAGCTAAAGCCAAGCCCCATTTTCCTGCTCCAATCACTCCTATTTTATTCACAGCCACTCCCTATCATTTTTTCAAACTCTTTTATCTCTAACTCATACCCCACCACAACAAATATATCACCTTTTTTTATGACATGGTGCTGTGCTTTTGATGAGTAAACAAACTCTGTGCTCATATCTTCATGAACAATAGATAAAACAATAATTCCGTGTTGCCTGCTCCACTCTATATCTGATGGATATTTTCCTTCAAAATAGTCATTTTCACCTACTTTTATTTGAGCTATTTTAAGATTGCTTTTCTCATATAAAATATCATGCAAAACCTCTGTAACAATTGGTTTTTCCAACATGTCAACAATAACATTTGCAGTTGTCTGAGTAGTTGGAATAACTCTAGATGCTCCAGCCAAAGTCAGTTTATCTGCACTCTCTTTGTCAGCTGCCAATGCAACAATAATCAAGTCTTTAAAAGTATCTCTGAGTGATAGTGTTAAAAATATATTTTCAGCCATATCTTCTAATATGCAAAAAGCTACACACTCTTCAATATCAACTATATCGCTTAGGTGATTCCAATTATCACTTAAATCAAAAATGGACACTTCATATGATTCATCTTCTTTATCAATTGGTGTGATGTTTTCATCTAACTTAAATACATGTATATTTTTATAGTGCGATGAAATATTCTTTTTTATCTCAGATGTATATTCGTTATATCCAAAAATCAAGGCGCTTGTCTGTGTCATTTAGTGCCCTTTTTATGTAAGAAATTTCTAAATTCTTTTATAAACTGGATATTTCCAATAATCAAAAGATAATCCCCTGCCTCTAAAATAGTACCATCTAAAGGATTAAAAAAGAATCTTTTCTTACTTTTTTTGTATATTCCCAGAAGCACTATTTTGTATTTTGCATTTTGAAGTTCTCCGGCCATAGCAAAATTGTTAAGAACTCTTTGAGTAATGACAACTTCTTGCATATCTATGCCATTATAGTTAGAGCGAAGAGCATGTATGGCTTCAAATGCCACGGGTTGTCCTGCAAACTCTTTAGCTATGATTCCAACAAGCTCCTTTTCATAAAAAAGCTCATTTACACCTGCAGAAATCAACTTGTTTTTATTCATCTTATTTTTCAAAATTGAGAGTATATATACATCTTTATTGAAAGAACGAACAGTCAAAGCAGTATAGACATTTTCAACATCACTATAACTTAGACACAAGATAGCCTTAACTTGCGTTTTGATATTTATTCGAAGCTTCTTATAGCTCTCTATGCTTCCAGGGTCGTAATTAAGCACAAAAAAACCATCTTTTTTTCCTTGTTCTACTTTTGCTAGGTTCTTTTCTAAAATAATTACTTTATTATTGATACTAAGTTTTTTAGCCACTTCTTTTGATACATTTTCATATCCACAAATAAGATAAAACTCTTTCATTTTGGCAACATCATCAATAAGTTTTATATCTTTTATCTCATCAAGTTTTTCCGTAAAAGCAGTAACTATAAGTGAAGTCGTAAATGAAAACACTGCAATACCTGCAACTATCACAAACATTGCAACAACTCTACCAGCTTCTGTTACGGGAGTTATATCCCCGTACCCGACAGTAGATATTGTAACAATAGACCAGTAAACTGCTTCAAAAAGTGTATCAATAGGTGAGGTTGGATTATTTGCTTCCATTACATAGATTAAAACCGATGAAACAAAGATAACAATAGAAGCAAATATAGCAAGCGTTAAAAACTCAAACTTTTTAGCAGCGATAACTGAAGTGAAAGTCTGAATACTTTTTGCATATCTAAAGAGTTTAAATACTCTAAAAAGTACAAATATACGAAGAAGTCTTAGCTGATGGAAGAATGGAACAATTGCCAATAGATCAATAATGGCTTTAACAGATATGATATACTTGAACTTTACTCTTAGTATCTCTTTTAGAGGCTTAAGAAGTTCAAACTCTTTGCCAAGCATTGCATCATACTCACTCTGCTCTATTATAATCTTTGTAACACTGCTGCTTACCCAAAGTCTCAATAGGTACTCGATAAGAAAAATAATTGATATGACATAGTTGTTAAAAAACAGAAGTTCATCGTTTACATGTGATTTTACTTCTCTAACTAAGATAATTACACTTGCAAATATTAGTGCTATCATAAAAAAATCAAAAATTCTTTTATATTTATAATCACTATTTTCTAGTAGATTGTAAAAAAACTGCTTGTTTTTTGCATACTTTTTTGAAGTATTTATGCTGTATGCGGTGTTTACAATCAAGCGCTTAAGCAAAACTGATTATCCTAGTTTTGCTTTTAGTACTTCATTTACAGCCTGAGGATTGGCACTGCCTTTTGAAGCTTTCATAACTTGACCGACAAAGAAGCCAAAAAGTTTATCTTTTCCACCTTGATATTGCTCTACTTTATCGGGATTTGCAGCAATTATCTCATCACATATAGCTTCAATAGCACCACTATCACTAACTTGCTTTAAACCAAGTGCATCGATAACACCATCAACATCCAAGTTCTCTTGCATAAGTTTGTCAAGTACTTCTTTAGCAGCTTTATTGCTAATAGTTTTATCATCAATTCTTTTTGCTAAATGTCCTAATTTTTCGGCATCAACCGGTGAATTAGTTATGTTCATATCGCCTTTAAGACGACCTTGAAGCTCAACAGTTAACAATGAAGTTGCCGTTTTTGCAGTAACTCCATCCTCTTTCATCATAGTCTCAAAGAAGTGTGCCATCTCTACGCTGCCTGTGATAACACCGGCATTGTATTCGTTCATCCCATACTCTTTTATAAATCTTTCTCTCTTAGCATCCGGAAGCTCTGGGATTTGTGAGTATGTAGCCATCATCTCATCAGTAACTACGGCTTTAAGTAGGTCTGGCTCTGGAAAATACCGATAATCAGCCGCTTCTTCTTTGCCGCGCATAGAACGAGTCTCTTGATTTTTTTCATCAAAGAGTCTTGTTTCTTGGAAAATTTCTTGCTCATAAACACCATCTTCCCATGCTTCACTTTGACGAGCAACTTCCATTTCGATTGCTTTTTGAATAAACTTAAATGAGTTTATATTTTTAACTTCAACACGAGTGTAGAGTTTTTCATCGCCTTTAGGACGGATAGAAACATTTACATCAACACGAAATGAGCCCTCTTGCATATTTGCATCACCTATATCTAAGTAACGGATAATAGAGTGAAGTTTTTTAAGATATAAAATCGCCTCCTCGGCACTTCTCATATCCGGTTCTGAAACTATCTCAAGCAAAGGTGTACCTGCACGATTTAAATCTACTTTTGAAATATCGCCGTCATGAATATTTTTACCCGCATCTGCTTCAATGTGAGCACGGTTGATACGGATAATTTTATGAGAAGCGTTTTCAAAGTCTATTTGTAGTTTGCCATGCTCAACAATAGGAGTGTAAAGCTGAGTAATCTGATAGGCTGAAGGAGAATCTGGATAGAAGTAAGACTTTCTATCAAAAAATGATGTTTTATTTATAGTTGCATCTATTGCCGTTCCAAGCATTATAGACTTGTGCACAACCTCTTTATTTAAAACAGGAAGAGCACCAGGAAGAGCCAAACAAGTTGGACATGTATTTGTATTTTGTTTGTGATTGAAACTCGTTGGACACGAGCAAAAAAGTTTTGATTTTGTGTTTAATTGTACATGTACTTCTAGACCGATAACTGTTTCGAACATAAGTTTCCTTAGATAAATTCATAATATTAGGACTACATTTTATCTAATTAAAGCTTTTAACTCTCATAAAGTAAAAGTTATTTTTGTGATAGGATTTCTTCTAGAAGTTTTGTCTGTTTTTTACTCTCTTGAAACCTTTTTCTATTTATTGAAAATGCATCAAGTGCCAAAATCATAAACAGCGAGATAACCACAAAGATTACGGTAATAAAAAGAGCTAGTGAAAATCCCAAGAAGGAGAGAATATTAAAAGTTATTAGAGCACCAAAAAGGACAATAGCCCATGATGTTCCAAGCAAAAAGCTTATAATTCTGTCGAATTTATCTTTTTGCATCAAAGGAGCAACTTAATTAGTGGTCATCAACCGCTACAGCACCACCAAGATAAACATAAGTAAGCATCATGAATATGAAAGCTTGTAAGAATGCCATAAAAGTAAGTAGTGCAAATGGAATCAATGGCAATACCCATGGAGCAAGCATTAAGATTACCATTAAGAACATGTCGTCACCTTTTACATTTCCAAATAAACGAAAAGAAAGAGAAACAAGACGAGAGAAGTGAGAAACTATCTCGATTGGAAACATTAACCAGTATAACCACCAAACAGGACCCATAAAGTGTTTGAAATACTTGATAACGCCCTGCTCTTTGATACCGACATAGTTGTAGTAAATAAACACTACTAAAGCCAATGTTAAAGGCATTTCTAAAAATGCTGTTGGAGCCTCAAAACCTGGCACGATACCTATTAGGTTAGCAATACCGACAAAAAGACCGATAGTTGCAACTAGAGCTACATATTTACGAGCTTTTTCTTCACCCATTACATCTGTTCCCATTTTAAGAACACCGGAAATATACGCTTCCATAATATTTTGAGTTCCTCTTGGAACCATTTGAAGATTTGACATAGCCATTCTTACAAGTATCAATGCTATTCCTGCAGATAAAAGCATATGTGTCGTGTAGATAAACGATTTATCGTGAGATATTAAGCCGAAAAATGTGAACAATTCACCCATAGGTGTACTCCCTGTCTTAAATAATTGAGGCATTATAGTCAAAGTTGGATTAAACTTTTATAATACCAAGCTTTTTTTATGTAATTTTTTTATCTTTGCTCATTTTTGGCTTAACATCTTTAGCTGTATAGTTTTTATTTGCAATACTTTCTAAAAATACAGTTGCATATGAGCCTTTAGGTAGAGTAAATGATATATTTAACTTTGTTTCCTTTTTAATATAGTTGCATTCTATGTCTTGTGGATATACTAAAGCCTCTCTACGATAACCCTTTTCTTGCAAAAACTCATCGTCGTACTCTTTTTCAATCTCTCTTGCTTCGTCTCTTGCACGAAACACATCTCTTCCGCATAAAAGTCCTGTTGGAACTAGTTTATGTTTCTCAAAATCTTTAGTCGGTATGATCTTTGGAGTAGAGAGTTTTTTATCTTTTGACATGTAGACATCGCCCTCTAAAAGTAAAAATTTGCCACTGTTTTTCTCGCGACTAAGCAAAACTCGCTCTCTTAGCCAGTCATTAAAGAATGTACTTTGATATATAGAGATCAAAAAGTTTTTAATCTTTGCGTCTTCTATAAAAATATCGCCTTTTATCATATCTTTGGCTTGTTGTATCGAGTCATTGTCACGACCAAATCTCTGATAACCAAAGTAGTTTGGAAGCCCGTTTTTTGCAATACGGCGAGCTACTTTTTCTATCTTGCCTGAGTCAATGTTATCAACAAAATGCAGATTTATGCTAAATCTGTTTCCCGCCAAATCACCCATTCTAATAGAGTTAGAGTGTCTAACAGCTTTTAAAATCTTTATCTGTTTATGATGAAACTTTTTAAGCATTTTCTCATAACTTACATCAACAGATATATACTGCGTTGTAGTTGCGTGCTTGTCTTTTAAGCCTGCATAACCTATCTTTTGTGCCGGTACTGCTAGGTACTCCGCAAAAACTGCTATCATATCCCATGTAGTCATCTCAACTTTTTTTACATGTAGGATCAGATAGTTGCCTTTACCCTTAAACTCGCCATCCATAACCTCATCAACAATAAAATCTGTTGGAGTTTGGTAAAACTTGAAACCTATATCACTTGTAGTGTCTAAATATTCTCTTTTTCTCATAATGCTAAAAACTTTAATTCTTTTGAAGCGATAGCTATATCTTTTTTTATCGCTTTATTTAACTCATCTATTGAGTCAAATTTCTTGTTATCTCTTATAAAAGATACAAAACTGATTCTTGCTTGTTCTTTGCATAAAACTTCACCATCTAAAATATGTGTTTCTATTGCAAAAGAGCCGTCTGTTGTCACACGATGACCTATAAAAGATACTGATGGATGATAATGCTCTTCATCATCGATTCTTGTCAGAGTGACATAAACTCCCTCTTTAGGTATCAAATACCCTTTAGTCTCTAAGTTTATTGTAGCAACCAGCTCTTTTTTGCCGATGCCCTGACCTGTTACCTGTGAGCCTCTGATAGTGTAGTTATGCCCTAAAAATGCGTTGGCACCTTTGATATCACCTATTTGTAGCTTTGCTCTTATTTTATGAGAATGAACAGAATCATTATCTAAACTCACCTCATCAATAACTTTTACTTCACCGTCAAACATAGTTTTTAAATCTTCATAAGAGTATTTTCTATTTTTTCCAAAATGAAAATCATATCCGACCACTATCTTCTTAAGTTTTGGAAATTTGTCTTTTAAAAACGCTATAAACTCTTCCCCGCTAAGATGGCGAATAGTACCCAACTCAAGATACATGATAGGATGATGTGAAAAGTGCTCTCTATCTGTTTTTGGTGTAAGGTTTGCATAACCCGTCTCAATAACTACTATTGTGCCGTTTTCACCCAGTGCTTCAAAAAGATGCTGATGACCTATATGCATACCGTCAAAGCCACCGATAGCGATTGCGGTACTGTCTTTAATATCTCTCAACTAACTATTCCTTTACCAAATGCTGTAGATAATGTAGGTTATTTAATATGAAGTATATCCAATAGAAGCTAAAACTCTAGTTTTATATATTTTGAGCAGTCTTTTTAAACCACTTCCAAAGCCCGTACAAACTTATTGCAATCCAAAAAAACTCTATTACAAAAGAAGCAAGATTCCAGTTATATAAGAGCGAGTACAAAATAAGCAATGAGCCAAAAAGATTATAAAATGAGTATAAAAAACCTTTTGAATCTATTTTTTCACTCTGCAACATAAAATATGCCGCTAAAACTATTAATACCCCTATGATACCGATTGTATCTATTATGAAATCATTCATTTTACCCTCTTATTTTGAGATATTATATTTTTCAAACAAGTAGCAATATTCTAAATTGCCTTCTTTGCCTGTAAGCTTTGAAGGAGATTTTAAAACTCTCTTCCAGCATTTAAGAGCGCAGGCATCTTCAAATTTTATCATTGCGTTAAGTATAGCTTTTTCATCAGTGACAACACCGTTTTTATCTCTTTTGGCTTCTCGTCCAACTTCAAACTGCGGTTTAAAAAGCAGGATGATTTTCTCTGTTGAGAGTCTATCTACATCGTCTAAGATATTTAGTAGAGATATAAAGGCAACATCACTAACAACAATATCAAATTTTTTATCACTTTTAAAATCTCTTATATCGCAACTCTCAAACGAGTGAACTCGCGCGTCTTCTTTCAGACTTACATGTAGTTGCTCTTTTCCTACATCAACAGCAGTAACCTCCCCCACACCATATTCTAAAAGTACCTGAGTAAAACCGCCTGTTGATGAGCCGATATCTAAAGCTACATTGTTTTTAATATCCAAATTTAGCTCATCCAAAAATGCACTTAATTTAAAAGCAGAACGAGATACATAATTTTTGTGCTCTTTAACTTCTACCTTATCACTATTTTCCAGCTTATGAGAACTTTTGATTATTACTTTATTGTTGACACTGACATGTCCATCTTTTATCAGTCCTTGAGCCTTATTTCTGCTTTCGCTCAGGCCATTTTCTACTAAATAATTATCTAATCTACTCAATCTTTTCTCTCATCTCTTGCTCTGTTAAACACTCTACACCCAAATCCATGGCTTTATCATACTTGCTTCCTGCATCTTCGCCATAAATCAAAAAGTCTGTCTTTTTAGAAACTGAACCTGAAACCTTAGCACCAAGACTCTCTAGCATCTCTTTTATAGCACCGCGTGACTCGCTCATCGTTCCGGTAAGAACTGCTGTCTTACCTTTAAAAGGGTTCTCTTTTGCCTCTGCTTTTTTTGTAGGTTCGAGTGGTTGTAAAATCTCTTGCAGTTTTAAAATTGTTTCTCTGTTTACTCTAACAAATTCTAAAACAGACTCAGCCATCTCTTCACCAATACCCTCAAGTGCTATTATCTCTTCTTTGCTTGTATTGATGAAGTTGCTTCCAAAATTTTCACTAAGTGTTTTTGATGCCACCTCTCCTACATGTTCAATCCCAAGAGAGTTGACAAAGCGCCAATACTCTGAGCCTTTTGCATTTTCTAGTGAATCTAGAAGATTTTGTGCCTTTTTATCTTTAAAGCCTTCAAGAGTAAGAAGTTTATCCAGAGTCAAATCAAACAAATCAAGCACACTTCGCACTAAGCCTGAGTTAAAAAGAGCCTCTACTATTTTAGTACCAAGTCCGTCTATATTTAGACATGACTTTGAAGCGAAATAATAGATAGAATTTATAACTCTGGCCTCACATGTCAAGTTTTGACACTTAAGTAAAACACCCTCGTCTAAAAGCTCACTGTTACATACAGGACAGGATGTAGGTCTTTGATACTCTACTTCACTTCCATCTCGTTCATGAGTTAAAACTTTAATAATCTTAGGTATTACATCCCCGCTTCGCAAGATGATAACTTTATCATTTAAACGAATGTCTTTTCTATCAATCTCATCAAAATTATGCAGAGTTGCACGCTCTACCACAACGCCGTCAATATCCGTAGGCTCGACTATCGCCACAGGAGTAACTGCACCTGTGCGACCAACTTGCAGGATAATATCTTTGACACGCGTTATCTTCTCAACCGCAGGAAATTTATAAGCTACTGAGAAACGAGGATTTTTAACTGTATAACCCATATCTATCTGCGCGGCTATTTCGTTGACTTTTACAACCATACCATCAAGCATCATCGCATAACCATCACGATTTCGGTTCATAACTTCATATATCTCTTCAATCTCATTATAGCCCTGACATGTAGAACTGTTAGGGGGTCTTCTAAAGCCTAAAGAATAGATATACTCCATCTTCTGGCTGAGTAGTTTATGCTCAAGTGAATTTACACCTACTCCATATGGCAAAAAAACCAAGTTTCTTGATGCCGTAATGCTAGAATCAAGCTGTCTTAAACTTCCTGCTGCTGCATTTCTAGGGTTTGCAAAAACAGCTTCACCCTCTTTTAATCTTTGCTCATTAATCTTGTCAAATTCATCTTTAAAAATCACAACTTCACCACGAATCTCAATAGTCTCTTTATGCTCTATTGTAAGAGGAACTGAGCGGATAGTCTTGATATTTTGAGTAATAAGCTCTCCTATCTCTCCGTCACCGCGAGTGATTCCTTGAGATAGCTCTCCGTTTTCATAAATAAGGTTAAGACTGGCTCCATCAAACTTTGGTTCACAATAAAATGAAATGTTTTTATCGAGTTTGTAAGTCTTTGTAAGCCATTTTTGCAATCCTTCACTATCAAAAACATCTTCTAAAGACCACATGCGTGAGAGATGTTTTGCTTTAGTGAATCCATCAGAGACTATATCTCCCACTCTTTGAGTAGGCGAATCTTTTAACATGTCATCAGGATTTTGTTCTTCATACTCTACTACTTCATGATAGAGTTTATCGTAAACCTCATCGGTAGTAATGGGGTCATCAAGAACATAATAGTGGTATGAGTAGAGATTTAATTGTGCTACAGCTTTTTTATATTCATTTAAATTCATAATGGAATTTTATCTTAATCTTGTTGAATTAATTATTTTGATAACAATTATCACTATTTATATTTAATTAAGCAAACTTGGAATAAACTTTCTTATTGATAATGAATATCATCAATATATTTTTGAGCGGTGACAAGCAGATAGATATTGGAATTAGGTACAATTCAAAATATATTACAGCAATTAAATTTTAGAGGAGTTTTTTTATGAAAAATTTAGCTTACGGCTTTTTAGCACTATTTTTACTTTCCACAAATGTATTTGGCGCTAACACAAAACTAGACAAGATAGTAGTTTCAGGTCCTTTTGCATCCGTTGCACATCCTATTTTACACATGATTGAGACAAATGCACTAAGTGATGTGGCAGATAAGATAGAGTTTAAACTTTGGAAGAACCCAGATGAACTTCGTGCTATGACCATAAGAGGCAATGTAGATTTCGTAGCTATCCCTACAAATACCGCAGCAATTTTAAACAACAAAGGTGTTGATATAAAGCTTCTTAATGTTTCTGTGTGGGGGATTCTTGGTATGATTAGCCGTGATGATTCGCTAAAGACACTAAAAGATTTCAAAGGCAAAAAAATTGCCATTCCATTTCGTGCCGATATGCCGGATGTTGTCTTTAAACAACTTCTTAAAAAAGAGGGATTAGACCCGCAAAAAGATTTTGAGCTCGTCTATGTATCAAGCCCGATTGATGCTATGCAGATGCTTATCATGAGAAGAATAGACCACTCACTCTTAGCTGAACCGGCAATCTCTATGGCGCTTAGAAAAACAAAATCTTTTCCTATTAGCATAGTTGCTCCTGAGTTATACAGAAGTGTTGATTTGCAAGAGGAGTGGGGAGAAGTTTTTGGCAGCTCCGGTGATGTTCCTCAAGCCGGTATTGCAGTTATGGGGCATATAAAAGATGAGCATTTAATAAAAAGGTTTCAAGAAGAGTATGCGAAATCTCTAGAGTGGTATAAAACAAACCCTATTGAAGCAGGAAAACTTGTTGCAAAAACGATTGACATGTTAACTGAGGAAGCCATAAGTGACTCTATTTCACATGTAAGACTTAAAAATGTAACGGCGGTTGAAGCAAAGAAAGATTTAGAATTTTTCTTTAATGTTTTAAAAGAAGAAAATCCAAAAAGTATAGGTGAAAAACTTCCGGATGATGATTTTTATTATGGATTGTAAAATATGAAATTTGCACTCAAGATTTTAAAAGATTTTCCAACCTTTCTTTGGAGCGGTTGGGGAGCAGTTGCTTCTATTCTCCTATTTATCGCTCTTTGGGATGCAGGTAATCAAGTTTATGGTGATTTGGTACTGCCCTCTCCTCTTGAAACATTTAAAACACTATTGGCGATGCTTCAAGACGAGAGAGTATTAGCAGAGATAAACATTACTCTTTATCGTGCCTCTATTGGCTTTGGCATCTCTCTTATAATCGGTACTGCTCTTGGTCTTTTAGCCGGCTTTTTTGCAACAGCTTCCATGATGAGTCGTCCAATTGTAACTATACTTGTCGGAATGCCTCCTATCGCTTGGATAGTTCTTGCGATGATATGGTTTGGTATGGGTGATGAGACTGTTATATTTACGGTAATCGTTGCCTCTTTTCCTATTGTTTTTGTAGGTGCACTTCAAGGAACAAGAACACTCGATGGCGACTTGAAAGAGATGGCGGAGAGTTTTAGTCTCCCATGGTACATGCGCTTTTTTGATGTCTATTTCCCGCATATCTTTTCCTATGTTTTTCCTGCATGGGTAAGTGGTCTGGGAATGGCTTGGAAGATTGTCATCATGGCAGAACTTTTAGCGACAAGTGACGGCATCGGAGCTTCACTTGCGGTTGCTAGAAGTCAACTTGACACACCAACAGCTCTTGCTATTGTCGTGATTATGATAGCTTCACTTATGTTTATTGAATACATAATTTTAGAGCCGATAAAAAAAGAGGTTGAGTTATGGAGAGATTAGAAGTTAAAAAACTAAATCACCATTATGGATTTACAGAAATTTTAAGAGATATAAACTTTACATTAGCTAAAGGCGAAGTTCTCTCTATAGTAGGTCCAAGCGGTGGCGGTAAAACAACGCTTATGCACCTCTGCGCCGATCTATTGGATGTCCAAGAAGGAAGTGTTACAAACACATTTTCTAGTAGTGCATTTGCTTTTCAAGAGGCGAGACTTCTGCCATGGAAAAATGTTATAGACAACATCTCTTTAGGACTCTTAGCAAAAGGCGAAAAAAAAGATACGGCTATTGAAAAATCACAAGAGATAGCCCTAAAGTTTGGGCTTGAAGAAGAAGATTTTGATAAATTTCCAAAAGATTTAAGCGGCGGGATGAAACAGCGAGTAAGTTTTGCAAGAGCACTTGTGATTAAACCTTCTTTGCTTTTTTTGGATGAGCCATTTTCAGCACTTGATATAGGACTTAAAAAAGAGTTGCAAAGTGTCTTAATAGACATGATAAGCAAAAAAGAGATAAGCGTACTTTTTATCACACACGACCTTATGGAGGCGATTCGTCTAAGCGATGAGATGCTTCTGCTAAAAGCAGATCCGGGACATATTGTCAAAAAATTCAAGTTTGAGCTTATTCAAAACCAAAGAGATGATAAATATGTTTATGGCAAGAGTGCCGAAATACTCCAAGATGAAGAGATAATAAGTACATTTGAACTGGAACTAAAATAATGAAAAATGAAGAAAATAAACCGCAAATTTTACATGCAACAAACCATTATCTTTACTATCCTGATGAAAAAGATATTCCACCATATCTAGCTTATGGATTTAGACCGGTATTTTTACTTCTAGCTCCTTACATGATAATCTCTATGATTTTATGGGGCTTAGTCTGGAGTGGAACTATAAATATCCCTTTTATGGACAATATTTTAGTCTGGCATGTATATGAAATGCTCTTTGGTATCTTGGGTATAGGCGTACTTGCATTTTTAAGTACGGGACTGCCTGAACTATTTCCTGGACTTGTCCCGCTTGTAGGCAAGAAATTAAAATATGTTGTAATTTTATGGTTGGCAGGTCGTTTAAGTTTTTGGTTTATAGATATTACCGGTGTTTATCTAGCCGCTTTATTAAACCTCTCTATGCTTGGATGGCTTATCTGGTTTGCTAGAAGAGCCGTGTTAGACAAGCTTCAAAGACACGCCTCTTTGGGATATGCACTTTTAGCCCTGCTTATAATTGAAGCGTGGTTTTTTGCGTCAATGGCGGGACACGCAAGTACACCACCGATGGATATACTAAAAATTGGGCTAGGAGCTCATGTCGTATTGATACTTTTAGCTCTAAGACGCGTCAATATGGAAGCAGTAAACGAACTGATGGAGGACAAAGGGATAGATGATGTATACATCTCCCGTCCGCCTCTTACAAACCTTGCAACATTTAGCGTTATTGTTTTTACTGTCGTAGAGTTTTTGTACCCAAACAACTCTGCTCTTGGATGGCTTGGACTTGCAAGCGGTGCCGCTGTATTGGCAATAACAAACGATTATGTTTTAAAAGATAAATTTATACTAAATCAACCTTATGTCATCTACCTTGCTTTTATATTTATTATGATTGGAGCCGGTTATGCTTTGATGGGGTATGCGATTTTAATGGCTGACTTTGGAAGTATAAGCCATTTTAGGCACTTCATAACAAGCGGTGGATTTGGTCTTGCCTATCTAATGGTAATGATAATTATCGGCTGGATTCATACGGGACGACATCTTACATCAAATATATACACGCACACTATGATTGCCCTTATACTCTTAGCAACTCTTATGAGAGGTTTAATTCCATTTTATGAAGAGTATGCACATGAACTATACCTCTACTCTGCCATCGTATGGGCACTCCCTTTTATGATATATATAAAAGTGTTTTTCAAGTTTCTAGTTGCTCCAAGAGCTGACGGGATTAAGGGTTAAGCGTTTATCAAATCCTCAGGACGGCCAAAGTAGTAACCTTGGAACTCGTCCACGCCATACTCTTTGAGTAGATTATATATATCTTCATTCTCAACAAACTCTGCGATAGTTGTAATATTTAACTCTTTTGCAAAGTTTACAATACTTCTAACTAAGATTTTTGACTCTTCATCTGTTACAATATTTTTTACAAGTGAACCATCAATCTTAATATAATCAGGTTTTATCTTTAATATATGTGAGTAGTTGGCATATCCACTGCCAAAATCATCAATCGCGATTTGAACACCTAGGCGTCTTAATTGTTCAACTACCGTAATCAATCTAGCAAAATCATCTACACCTTCGCGCTCAGTAATTTCAACAACTATTCTATCAGGTGAATCAAAACTTTTTATACCGTCAATTAAGGTGTTCATTACAGCTGGATTAAAAAAATCATTTGGCAAAAAGTTTACAGATATCTTTTCATCTCTATTGGCGAAAAAATGCAAACTTTTTTCCAACATCTCTTTTTCTAAATCTATATAAAGAGCGCTTTGCATTGCTATATCCAAAAAACTATCCGGCATTAAAATACTTTTTTTGCCGTCGTTGAACTCCACTATACGCATTAGAGCTTCATATTTTACAGTTTTCCCATCTCTGTTTGTAATAGCTTGAAAATATGGAAGAACATTATGATGCTGAAGTGCATGTTTTATAGTTTTTTTCATTTCAATAACGCTTTGTGAAAACTTTTTTGTATCTACATGTTGTGAATACATCAAGTACGGCAAAGATTGCTTTTTAGCCCTTCTTATCGCCATCTGAGCGTCTTCCATGGTATTGGCATCACTATATGCAATACCTGAGTATATTTCAACGGAAATATAATCATCAATGCCATCAATAGAAATCTTTAGTGAATTGATATCACTATGAAGCTTTTTAATCAAAACATTATACTCTTTGTCATCGAAATTGTCATCTTGTCTTAGCAGTACATATTCATCAGATGAAATCCTAAATGCACTAAACTCATTCTCTAAGGCAAACTTTTCAAAAGCATTTGCTACTTGAATAAGAATCTCATTACCGACATGTACACCATAAAAGTCATTAAGCAGGCTAAACTCTTTTATATTGCTTAAAAAAAGAACCTTCCTGTCATCCGAAGCAAGAGCATCTTTTAATGCCTCTCTATTTTTTAAGCCAGTTAGCTGGTCTATATATATTTGTTCTGAAAATAATTTTAATACGGCACCGAAACCTTTATGCAAAATAAGCCCAAAGATAATAACCATAATTGCAATTAAATAAGATAGATTACCCATAAACTTTTTGTCACTTTTTACAATACCAGATACATCAAAACCTACAATTAAGTACCCTAGTGTTTGTGAAATATGATTATTGAGAGGAATGCTCATATCTATTTTATATGCTTCAGCTTCTTCATCATGTTTATGCTGAAAATGTTTCTTTAAGTTCTCATTGGCGTCTATGAGAACATACTTATCATTAACAAGTATCATCTCCTTATCAAGCATAATATCGGAGAGTGATTTATCAATTACAATGCCGGTATCTGTTTTAAATATTGAGTTTAAATCTTCTATAAATCTTGATGGCGAAATACCTAACTCAACATTACCAACATAGACACTTTTATAAAATATTGGTTTTGTTATACGATATGTCATCTCAAGTTTACCAATCTCAAAACCACTAAATGAGCGTTTAAATTTATTTGTATCTACAATAAGCTTTCTTTCTTCATTGACTAAATCACCAAAAAAATCTGGCCTATGTGCACGAAAAAGTGTTACTCCCTCTGGAGAACGAAAGGTAAGAATCTTTATTTCTCTTTCTTTGCTTTTTAGTTGCATATACAATGGAGATATTATGGATTTTATCTGCTCATAATCACTATCCGCAATAGCTTTTGGCAGATTATCAGCTACTACTATCCTATCGAGTTCAATATCAAGTATCTTTTTGTCGTGTATTAAATTTAAATTAAAAAGGATTTGTGTGCTCGAAGACATGTCTTTAAAGCGCTCAGCAATTGAATTATTCAACTGATACTTTAAATAAAAATACCCCATCAACCACGAGAGTGCTAAAACAACAATAATTAAAATTAATGTGTTACGCTTACTTTGATATACAGTCATAGTCACCTTATTTTTAATTAATTGATTGCTGATTATATCATTTTCAACTATAAATTTATATGTTATGCTTAAACTTTAGTCTCCAACCAGGTTCTATTTTTATAAATACGCCAATAGATTATCCCTTTTATAAGAGTTTCAATGTTCATAATCACAAATATAACAATAATGCCATATCCCATTTTATATGCTATATAAGATGGGATGACTCTAAAAATCCAAAGTGACAATACATTTACTTTAAGTGTAGTCTTAGTTGCTCCTGCGCCTCTTAGTGCTCCTGAGTAAACGAACATAATAGCCAAAGGGATTTGCGCCAACCCAACAAGTATAAGATAATAAGAAGCAACTGCTATAGTTGCGGCATCTTTTGTAAAAAAACTGACTAAAAACTCTGGAAACAGGATTAGAACTAATCCAACACTTCCCATAAAAACATAAGCAATTCTTCCGCTTATTACGCCCATATTGTAAGCTTTGTCTTTATTGTTTGCGCCCAAGCTTTGTCCAACCAATGCCATAGCAGCAATAGCAAACCCAAATCCCGGCATAAATGCTATGCCTTCTATACGAAGCCCAACCTGATAACCGGCAAGTTCTGCAGTTCCATAGGCTGCGATTATAGAAACAAAAACTAAAAATGACATGCTTGAGACTCCACGGTCAAGTGCAGCACTCCAACCGACATGCCAGACTCTTATCAAGTCCTTCATGCGGACAATAGGGATAATATTTAATTTCGCATGTGGTTTTTTTATCAGTAAAAAGTAGGCTACGACATTAAAACAGTATGCAATTACCGTTGCGTAAGCAGCACCTTCAATTCCCATTGCTTCAAAGCCGTAATGACCAAAGATGAAAACATAGTTTAAAAAAGCATTTATAGCTGCTGAAAGAAGCTTGATATATAAGGAGCTTTTGGTATCCCCCGCAGCTGAGAGTGCATTGTACAGAAGCGTATCAATAAAAACAACTACTATCCCGAGTGAGAGTATTTTAAAATAGAGGGAGCCCTGCTCTACAACATCCGGCTGGGCACCCATCAAAGTGTAGATAGCCTCACTACCCATATATCCGCCGATGGTTACAAACAGAGAAAGTACAACTGCAAATATTCCAAGTGAATAAAGAAGTGCAGATGCCCTTTTTTTTCTGCCTTGACCTATAAATCTTGATATAAGTGCATTTCCACCGACAACATAAAGTGTCATAAGTACATTTATTATCATCATAAACTGCATACTCATACCAACAGCGGCTAAGGCTGATACGCTGACCATACCAACCATCAACATGTCAATAAGAACTTGAAGAATATCTACTAAATGTTTTAGTGCGGCCGGTATTGCAATAGAGAATACTTTTTTTGTGTCACTAGAGATTAGTCTTTGAAAAATTGTGCTACCTCTGTCATAGTTGTTATAAGTTCATCTTTTGTTTCAAAATGCAGCTCTTTTTTATCTCTAACTTCCTCTTTTGGGGATGTAAAATCAAAAACTAAAACGAATGATATTACATTTACTTTATCAGCGTTCATATCCGTCCACTCTAAAGACATCTCAGCTGTCTCACCATTTACTTCAACAACCGCAGCCGGATAAAGTCTAGTTAGTTTACTTAAGTCTATATCCCCAATACTCGATTTATAAATCATCTATTTCCTTTAGCAATTTCGGATTCTATCTTATATTTCCTTTGAAATAAAATAAGATCAGTTTTTGTTTCCGTGGTAACGCATAGTAAATATAAAAACACTTAAAGATAAAATCATAATTCCGATTCCTGCGATAAGATAAAAAGCATGAAGCATTTGAGAGTAATCACTAAGAACTATTTTGAAAACAACCATTAATGCTTCGATAGAAAGTGCTATAACAATTGAAATTAAAAATCGTGCCAGAAGTTTATTTTCTAGATTATAACTTCGACTAAGCTCTTTATAAAACACCTCATGCTCTAAAATAGTTTTTGCCAAATCAAATATGGCAAGGCCTAGTGTTAAGGCTATTATTGAACGAAAAAAGCCCGAAAGTATCTCTTTGTTCTCATTTGAGATTACATCATAGATAATAAAAATAGCATAAGCTATCAAGCCCACAGAAAACAAAATAAGTAAAAATCCAAAGAAACCGTAAAAAGCTTGTGTAAATTTACTAAAAAATTTATCCCCTTCAATCAGCATAAGCTCTTTTAATAGCGCAAACAACTCAAAATCATAGACTAAATATTCGTTGTTAACATGTATTACAACTGTAATATAAGGTGTTGCACTTCTTGAATTAACATAACTATTTGATATGTAAATATTTTCTTCACTAAATTGTATACGAGAAAGAAAATGAGACATATCCAATCCTAAAGAGTCTTGATTAACCCCTTCGCACATATATACGGGAGTAGACTGTTTATATTTTTCATTTATTTTATATGTGGCTTTAAGTGCAGGAAGCAGAGAAAATATCGCCTTATCTTTCATCTCGTCATATTGAGTTAAGTCAATGCCATCTATCATAGCTTTAAGGGAATTTTCTATAAAAGGGCGTTGTTTTTTGTATATTGAAATAATTTCTTTCATCATAACCTCGATACAACTATCAAATATGATTAAGGATATCTTTTTAAAACATAACAAAAGATGTGAAAATAAGATTAATTTTAATTTATAAGAAAATGCGATAAAAGGTTTATTTTATTTCACTCTTATTTTAAACTTTTAAAATACTTCAATATTTAAATGAAATCATTGAACATCTTTAATATTTTGACTCTTTAAAATCCAGGCAAAATAGACTCCGCCAATGATAAATCCAAGGCCTATTAAAAAGGTAATAAACTCCAATGAAAAACCATCTCCGGCTAAAAAACCAATCATAAATGATGTAAATGCCGCCGAACTTAAAAACAACATGTCATTGTATGCCACTATTCTGCCATAGTATTTTTGTTCTATATTTTTTTGAAGCAGCGTGTAAGTATATGACCATAAAGTTGTTGTAAATAGCCCAACTACGACACTTGCTGCTATTGACATGTAGAAATCTTTCATTAAAACTGCCCATAACCAGATAGCCAATGCTTGAAAAACAAATAGATAAGTCAATCTTTTATTGTTTATCCACTTACTAAGGATTATAGGGCCAAAAACCAGACCTAAGGCTCTTGAAGCATGGAGAAGTCCAAGTGCCAAAGATGTTGCTATGATAGAAGCATAATATTTATCAACCATTAAAGCTACTAAAGCATCAAACGCTGTTAAACCGACAAAAGCGTGAATAAGCATCAAATGAAAAGCATGCGGAAATCTTTTTAAGTATCTAAAAGTATCACGCATCATCTCAAGCAAGTTTTCACTGCTCTTAATAAATTCCACTTTTACATCTAGGTTATATAAGAGTACGAATCCAATAACAAACATAAAAGCATCTAAAACAAATGCCACTTTTACTCCCAGCCAATAAACAACAAATCCGCCAAGTGCCATCCCTAAAGTGTATGAAAATGACCATATAATAGAGTGAATCTCATTTGCTTTTTGCAGCTTATGTCCATCAAGTAGTTTTGGCAGAAGTGACATCTCTGTTGTAAAGTAAAAGCTCGCAGCCGCCATTTTTATAAATATTAGGATGTAAAGTAGCCATAAATCAGAGACTTCATTTATAAGAACCAAAAACAGTGTTGCAAATATTTCAAATGTAATCAAAATCAACATAAGTTTTTTAGGTTTCATGCTATCTATTATGGAACCTGAAAGAGGAGCTTGAACTACTCCGGATAAAAAGTGCAGCATTGCGACAAAAGCTATGACTTCAGCTGACACATTCATATCCAGCAAAAGTGTGTATATTGCTACATTGCTAAACCATGCACCAAAATATGCGATTAGCTGAATAATAGACAATCGTCTTAAAACATCTTCAGATTTTAATAATTTAATATACTCATTCATAAATGGAAGATTATCATAAAAAAAAGATAAAAATAACAAAATTGAATTTTTTTACATATTTTACTAAAGTTATTTTTTTACTTGACGATATGGTGTGTAATAACATTATTTTAAATAAGGAGCAAGTCATGGACGGCATAGCAAATGTAGCGAAACAACAACAGTCTCAGATGAACTCATCAGAAGCTCAAGGACGAGTGGCTCAAGCGCAGCAGCCTGTGCAAAAAGTGGATGTGGTAAAAGAGATACAAAAAGGGAGCGTAGCAAGTTCTCAACAAATAAATTCAAAAGAGCAGGTAAAAGATTTAGTAGATCAATTAAATAAAGCATTAGCTCCAATGAATACAAATATAAAATTTGGTGTTGACTCACAGGATGTATTTTTTGTTTCAGTAATAGAATCAGAAACGAGCAAAATGATAAGAAGGTTTCCTGCAGAGCAAGCAGCAGATTTTCTTCCAAAAATGCAAGAAGTAACCGGCATCTTATTTGACTCAGTAGGGTAAATTTACCCTTTTGAGATATCCTCCAAATATCTTATATAAACATATATATATTAAACTTTATGTTTAATGTATAAAATTTCCACTAACCATTTTTTAATATATTTTATAGTAAACTCGCGATTATTATTTATCTGATAAGGGTTTTCTATATGAAAAAAGAAGTTAAAAAAGTAGTCTTGGCATATTCTGGCGGACTTGACACTAGTGTTATTTTAAAATGGCTGCAAGAAGAATATCAAGCTGAAGTTATTACATTTACAGCTGATTTAGGTCAAGGCGAAGAGGTAGAACCCGCTCGTCAAAAAGCACTTGACAATGGTATTAAACCAGAAAATATTTTTATTCTTGATGTGCAAGAAGAGTTTGTAAAAGATTATGTTTTCCCTATGTTTAGAGCAAATGCTATTTATGAGGGTGAATATCTTTTAGGTACTTCTATCGCAAGACCGCTTATAGCAAAAAAACAAATTGAAATTGCAAAAAAAATGGGTGCAGATGCGGTAAGCCACGGGGCAACTGGAAAAGGAAACGATCAAGTAAGATTTGAGCTTGGATATTTGGGGTTAAACCCTGATATTACAGTTATAGCACCTTGGAGAGAATGGGATTTAAACTCAAGAGAAAAACTACTCTCTTATGCAAGAGAGCATGGCATTGATATTGATGCTAAACATATTGACAAAGATGGAAATCCAACAGTAAGTCCGTACTCAATGGATGCTAACTTACTTCATATATCTTATGAAGGGCTTCATTTAGAAGACCCAATGAATGAACCAGAAGAATCAATGTGGCTGTGGTCAAACTCTCCTGAAAATGCTCCAGATGAAAAAGAATACATAACAATTGGATACAAAAATGGTGATCCAATTTCTATAAACGGTACAGAGATGTCACCAGCAACACTGCTTAGAACTCTTAATGAGTATGGAAACAAGCACGGTATTGGAAGAATTGACATTGTTGAGAATAGATTTGTTGGTATGAAAGCTCGTGGATGTTATGAGACTCCGGGTGGAACTATTATGCTAAAAGCTCATAGAGCAATTGAATCTATCACATTAGATAGAGAAGAAGCTCACATGAAAGATGGCATGATTGCTAAATATTCTGAACTTATTTATAATGGATTTTGGTTCACTCCTGAGAGAGAAATGCTTCAAGCTGCTATTGATACAACACAAAAATATGTTCAAGGAAATGTTAAATTAAAACTTTACAAAGGCAATGTAGAAGTAGTTGGAAGAGAATCAGATATGTCATTATATTCTGAAGCACACTCAACATTTGAAGAGGATGAAGTTTATAACCAAAAAGATGCAGAAGGTTTTATAAGATTAAATGCTCTAAGAAGAATTATTGCAGGTAAAAAAAGAAATAAATAAAAGGAAATATTATGAGCATTATTAAAATAGACATGAACTCTCCGGAGTTCAAAGCTGAGATGGAAAAAACTATTAAATTTACCGATAAAGTAAATAAACAATTTGGCTGGGTTTACAACCCTCAAGTTGAAGTAAACGAAGGTGTACAGATGGGTCTTGCTAGAAACAAGATGATGTACAACAAAAGATTTTGCCCTTGTTTTATGGTTGATGACAGTGGAGACAAACCTAAAAGTGTTGATGATAGAATCTGCCCGTGTAAACCTGCAATAGAAAAAGAAATTCCTGAAACAGGTTCTTGTCATTGCGGAATTTTTGTAACTCCTGAATTTGCGGCAAACAAAAGAATTGAACTTGGTATGGAAGAAGTAGCTCATACACACTCTCGTGGTTTAACTCAAGAAGAAGCTGCAATGCTAGTAAATAAAAGTGAATTAGACTCAGATGAAGTGGTATCACTTTTAGAAGCCAGAGAGCTTGGCATGGTTGATTTTAAACTTGTTGATGTTAGAGAGCACATGGAGTGGCAAATGGGTCATATCAAAGGTGCAGATGTACTGATACCGACTAGTAGTTTCTTCCCAACTTTAGAAGAAGCAAAACTTGATAAAAATGAAAATATCATCCTTTATTGTCATGTAGGAAGCAGAAGTGCACATGTTGCTAGAATTTTAACTGATTCAGGTTATGCGAAAATAGGAAATTTTACAAATGGCATAGTTTCTTACCATGGCGAAATACAAAGATAAGGATAAAATTTGAAAGTATTATTAATTAAAGATGTAAAAAGCCTTGGTAAAAAAGGTGAAGTAAAAGAAGTTAAAGATGGTTATGGGAAAAATTTTCTTATAGGAAAAGGGTTTGCTAAACTTGCAACGAGTGAGGTTTTAGAACAACACAAAGAGAATGAAAAAATAGCAGCTGCAGAATTAGCGGCTGAAATAGCATCTTTAAAAGAACTTGCCGTGAAACTTGATAAAGCTGAGATAATTATCACTAAAAAACTTGGTCAAAACGGTCACCTTTTTGGTTCAGTTACAAAAGATGAAATTGCTACTGCACTAAAAGAGCAACACGATATTGAAATTGATAAAAAACATATTAATGAAAAATCGCTTATTAAAACAATTGGCGAGCATGATTTAGATTTTAAATTAGGACATGGTCTTCATGCTGTACTACATGTAGATGTACAGGGCGAATAGTATATGAAATATATATTCTCGCCAATAGGCGTAGCTTCAGTGAGAGGAATTGAAGCGGAATTACTTCCGACTCAAGGAGACAGATAATTATGTTTGATGCTACTACAATACTTGCCTACAAAGGCAAAAATAGAGCTGTAATTGGTGGAGATGGGCAAGTTACTTTTGGAGATTCGGTTTTAAAAGCTAATGCTACAAAAATCCGAACACTTCATAAAGGCAAAATCTTAGCTGGTTTTGCAGGAAGTACTGCTGATGCTTTTAACCTTTTTGACATGTTTGAAGAGTTTTTAGAAGATAAAAAAGGCGATATTTTAAAGTCGGTTATTGAGTTTTCTAAAGCTTGGAGAAAAGACAAAGTTCTTCGCCGTTTAGAAGCCATGATGATTGTTTTAAACAATGAGCATATTTTCATACTTACAGGAAACGGTGATGTAGTAGAGCCTGAAGATGGAGAGATTGCATCTATCGGCAGTGGCGGAAACCATGCCATATCTGCTGCTCGCGCACTTAAAAAGCATGCAAATCTAGATGAAGAGGAACTGGTGCGAGAGAGCTTAAGTATAGCTGCTGATTTATGCATATACACTAATCACAACATCAAAACTCTAGTATTAGACGGAGATAATAAATGAAATATATTTTCTCGCCAAAAGGCGTAGCTTTAGTGAGAGGAATTGAAGCTGGACTTGTTCAGATTCAAGAAGACAGATAATATGAATTTAACACCCAAAGAGATAGTTGAGTACTTAGATAAGTATGTAATATCCCAAAATGATGCTAAAAAAACTATAGCTTTAGCACTAAGAACCAGATACAGAAGAATGCAACTCTCAGAGGAACTTCAAGATGAAATAATGCCAAAAAACATCTTGATGATCGGCTCCACCGGTGTTGGTAAAACTGAGATTTCAAGACGACTAGCGAAAATGATGAAAGTACCTTTCATCAAGGTAGAAGCAAGCAAATATACAGAAGTAGGATTTGTAGGGCGTGATGTTGAATCAATGGTTAGAGATTTGGTTGTTTCATCAATCGCTATAGTCAAAGCTGAAAAAGAAGAGAAAAACAGAGAAAAAATTGAAAACTATGTTATTAACAAAATAGTTGAAAAACTTCTCCCTCCTCTACCCTCTGGTGCTAGTGAGTCTAAACAAGATGATTATCAAAGGCTGTTAGAAGCTATGGAAAAGAGAGTTATAGCCGGAGAGATGGATGACAAAATCATAGAACTTGAAATCCAAAAGATACATGTAGAGTTTAATGATACAAATTTACCTCCGGAAATGGCAAAAGTACAAGAGTCATTCTCTAAAGTGTTCTCTCAAATGAATAAAGAGGATAATAAACAAGAAGTTACTGTCAAAGATGCCAAATCTATCCTAAAAACTGAAGCAAGTGCGAAACTTCTTGACTCAACAAACATAAATGCCGAAGCCCTTAAGCGTGCTGAAGATGGCGGAATTATTTTTCTTGACGAGATTGATAAAATAGCTGTTAGCGAAAAGTCTCAAGGCAGAAATGACCCATCTAAAGAAGGTGTTCAAAGAGATTTACTCCCTATAGTTGAAGGTAGCAGTGTCACAACCAAATATGGTGTAATTAACACTGATCATATTTTATTTATAGCTGCTGGTGCATTTCATGTTAGTAAACCAAGTGATTTAATTCCGGAACTTCAAGGAAGGTTTCCACTTAGAGTTGAACTTGAATCTTTGACGGAAGACACTCTATATAAGATACTTACTCAAACTAAAAACTCCTTACTAAATCAGTATGAAGCACTTTTGAGTGTAGAGGGTGTAAAGTTGGTATTTGAAGACGCGGCTATTCATGCAATTGCAAAGCTAGCTCATCGCACAAATGAATTAACAGAAGATATTGGGGCTAGAAGACTTCACACAGTAATCGAGAAAGTCCTAGAAGAAGTGAGTTTTAGTGCAGATGAGTACAAAGATGAAGAGTTCATAATCACTTCTGAGTTAGTACACGAAAAACTTGATGTAGTTGTCGAAAATGATGATTTATCTAGATATATCTTATAGGAAATAATATGACAAAAGCTGGATTCGTATCTCTAATTGGTCGTCCTAATGCAGGAAAAAGTACACTAATGAATTCACTTTTGGGTGAAAGTATTGCTATGGTTAGCCAAAAAGCCAATGCAACCAGAAAGAGATCAAATGCTATTGTTATGTATGAAGATACTCAGATCATATTTGTTGATACTCCAGGCTTACATGAAAGAGAGAAGATTCTAAATCAATATATGCTTGATGAAGCTTTAAAAGCTATGGGTGATTGTGACCTAATAGTATATCTTGCACCAGTAACAGACTCAACTGAGCATTATGAAAAATTTTTAAAACTAAATAACGGCAGAGTTAAACACATAATTGTTCTTAGTAAAATTGACCAAGTAAAACAAGACAAATTATTTAAAAAAATTGCTTCATACAACCAATATTCTGATCAATTTGAAGCACTAATCCCAGTTGCCATTCCTAAAAAAATGGGACATGATGAACTTCTTAAAGTCATCTCTAGAAATTTGCCAGAGAGTCCGTTTTTGTATGATCCGGATGATTTAACGAGTGAACTTGTTCGTGATATATATGCCGGCTTTATTAGAGAAGGAATCTTTGAAAATGTTAGTGACGAAGTTCCTTACGAAGCTGATGTACTTATTGACGCTATTGAAGAAGATAAAAATATAGATAAAATATTTGCAACTATTATTATTGAAAAAGAGTCACAAAAAGGAATTATTATCGGTAAAGGTGGTGATTCTATAAAAAGAATTGGAAAGTATTCTAGAGAAAAAATAGAGATGCTTAGTGGAAAGAAAGTCTTTTTGGACTTGCAGGTTGTTGTAAAAAAAGGTTGGACAAAAGATAAATCATTTTTGGAAAAAATAGGATATTCATCATGAAATTATTACTCTTAACATTATTCATTAATATATCACTGTTCGCAAGTGATATTTTAACTAACTATAGAATTAATGGAATTGATGCAATTGAAAAAGAGATGGATTTAGCGCTAACAAAAGAAGAGTATTGGTCTAACCATATCAAAGACAAGGATACAACTTTTGGCTATATAGAATCTTACTTAAATGTTCTAACATGTAATAAAGAAAAATCCACATTAAACCTCTACTCGCTTGATGAGAAAAACAAATTTGAGTTTAAAAAAGAGTACGGTGCATTTACCGGTAAAAAAAAGGGAGACAAAGTAAAAGAAGGAGACTTTAAAACTCCAATTGGTATATATCAAATCACTCAAAAATTATCAAAAGACACAAATCTAAACTCATTCTATGGACCTTTAGCCTTTGTTACATCGTATCCAAATATATATGACTTATACAGAGGAAAAAATGGTTCTGGTATATGGATACATGGACTTCCAATAGAACAAGAAAGAGATGACTTTACAAGAGGCTGCATAGCAATTAACAATTCTAATATTGAGTGCTTAGACAGGAATATAGACATTTCAAAAACTCTTCTTATAATAGATAGTTCTGAAGTACAAAAAAATGTTTCAAAAGAGCTTCTTGCATCGATATTGTCCCAACTATATAAGTGGAGATTTGCTTGGCTTTATAATGATATAGATGCTTATTTAAACTTTTATGCACCGGAATTTGTTAGATATGACGGTATGGATATCGAAAAATTCACAAAGTACAAAACAAGAATTTTCAAAAAAACTGAAAAAAAGATTATCATTTTTAAAAATATTAACATAGTTAAATATCCAAATAGCTCTGATATATTTGAAATAACTTTTAAAGAGATATATAAGTCTAATACATTTGAGTTTATTGGAAATAAAACTTTAATTGTCAAAGTTGATGAGAAGAAAAAAATTAATATTTTGACAGAAAAATAAAAGTAAGCACAATGAACTTCTTTAGTGCAAAGGTACTGCTTTTAATTCTTTTTTCATACAACTATGCGTTTGCTAATGTGCAACTTATAAAAAAAGAAAACTCTGATGATAACACCACATTACTTGTTATTGCCGGAATTCATGGCGATGAGCCTGGAGGGTACTTTGCTGCCTCTATTCTTGCAACTCACTATAACATAACATCTAAAAACTTATGGATAGTTCCAAATCTAAATCAAAAAAGTATTCTAAAAAATTCAAGAGGTATTCATGGAGATATGAATAGAAAATTCGCCACTCTTAAAAAAAGTGACAAGGATGCTGAGACTATAAAAGAGATTAAGAATATAATACTAACAAAAAAGGTTTCGTTAGTTTTAAATCTACATGATGGTCATGGTTTTTATAGAAAAGAGAATCATGGTAAAATATTTAATCCAAATGCGTGGGGACAGACATGCGTAATCGACCAATGTAACCTTCTTAACCAAGATCAACCATTTGGAAATCTAAATAGTATTGCTCTTGATGTTAAAGAGAGAATGAATAAAAAACTTTTAAAAAAACATCATAGTTTTAATGTTAAAAATACTAAAACAAAATTTGATGATGAAGCGATGCAGCTCTCTCTTACCTACTTTGCTGTAACAAACAACAAACCGGCTTTTGCAATTGAGAGTAGCAAAAACTTGTCATCCTTATCTCAAAAAGTATTCTATCAACTGCTTGCAATAGAAGAATTTATGAATATTATGGATATTTCTTTCACAAGAGAATTTAAACTAACTGAAAAAAATATCGATAATATAATAAAAAACTATGGAAATATAAGCATAAATGGTAATTTTTCATTAAATCTAACCAATATCAAAAAATCTTTAAGCTTTATTCCGCTAAGATTAAAGAGTAATGTATTCGAATTTTCCAACCCGCTGGGGAGTGTTGTGCAAAAGCGTGGTATGTTTATTGCATATGTCGGCAATAAAAAAATACTCACTCTCAAGCCTCAATACTTTGAGATGGTGGAAAAATGTGCAGAAGAATTTGAAGTTATTATAGACGGAAACAAAGTTTCTTTAAATAACACTTCAGATATTATTGTAAATGACGATTTTAACATTATCAAAAAAAATGATTACCGTGTGAATGTAATTGGTTATTCATCTAGAAATCACCAAAATGAAAGTGGTTTAAGTATTAAACTTAAAGACTTAAACAAAAGGTTTTCTGTTGATAAGTCCAACAGAGTTTACAGGGTTGAGTTTTATAAAAATAATGAATTTTGTTTTATGTCTAAAGTTCATTTTAAATAGGATTTTTATCAATGAGTAAAAAAGAGCAACACTCGTTCAGCAGTGTACTTTCTATTAATCCATACAAAGACACATATATAAATGCAGTCTCAAGTTTTTTAAATGAGACTGCGTCTCCGGTATTTAGTAAAGAGCAATATGTAATCTCTTATCTAAATACAAAAGGTTTTATAAATAGCCATATCGCAGTAAGTAAGAACATACCTGATGAAGATTTATACGATGCTATTTATAATAAAGCTTATGATGAACTTGGGCTTGATCAAGCTTTAACATACCAAATTCAATATATAGAAACTTTTAACAATCTAGATGATGAAAACAGAAATTTTCATGTTTTTATTATTGATCCAATTATTATTGATGATGTGTTTAAGTCTGCTACTGAGCGTATAAAATATATAGATTATATTATTCCCTCACCCCTGCTACTCAAATCGTTATATTCAAAAGAACTTATAGAGGACAGTGGTGTTCACTGTTTTATATATTTTCAAGAGAATGACACTTTTATTACCATCTACAATGAAAAAGATTTTATTTATACAAAATCTTTAAATTACTCTTTTATTCAAATGCATGAGAGATTTTGTGACTTGTTTGGCGAAAGAATAGAATATGACGATTTTATTAATTTTCTATCTACACAAAATCTTAGAACTACTGATAGCATATATAAAGAACATCTTATTAAATTATACAAAGAGATTTTCTCAAATATTAATGACATACTCACATATGTAAAAAGAGCTTTAGAGATTGAAAAAATAGAGCATATATACATAGATTCACAAGTACCTACGGTTACTAAACTAGATGAGATGTCAGAAGTCGAACTAAATATTAAAAGTAGTAGTTTTGATTTTGATTATGGCTTTGAAAGTAGTGAAAAGCACATAGATCAACTTCATGCTCTTATGCAAGTATATACTACCCTTCCAGAAGATCAGAGATATGAGTGTAACTTCACAACTTATCATCGTCCTCCTAAGTTTATCCAAAGAGCGAGCGGCCGCCTTGTTTTACTAGCTGTTGCCTCATTAATATTTGCTTTTATGTACCCCGTGTCTTATTGGACTCTTACATATGCACAAGATATGCAATATCATATTTTAAATACAGAATATAAAGAAGTCCATAATCTTAAAACAACAAGAGAAGCGACTATAAAAAATAAAGAAGCAGATAAAAATAAAGTGAAAACTTTACTGACTAATGAGGAAAATGAGTATACTGAAAAGAAAAATACTCTAATTAAGATTCACGATGTAAAAGTAAATTATCCAATGAAAGCTAGTCTGTTACATAAACTAACAAAAGATTTAAACAGATATAAAGTAAGAGTAGATTCTATTATATATCATGATAGTGCCACTGATGATCCAACAAAGCATATGAAGTTAAACCTTATTTCTTCAAGAGATAAAAAAATCACTGATTTAATAAAATATTTGACTAAAACATATGAAAATAAATTTCATTTTTCTATAAGTGAAATATCATATAACACTGAGTCAAAATTGTATTTCAGTGAATTGAAGGTAAATTTATTATGAATTTAAAATTAATTGTAGAAGAGTACTTACAAAGGATTGATTCTTTCTTTAAATCAAAGACTCAAAAAGATGTTTACATGATTTATATCATGGTAATAGCTGGTTTTTCAGCCTTAGCTTATCCATTTTATGACCTATCATTTGATGAATTCAACAATGCTAAAGACAAAGTCGCAAAAGTAACATCTCAGATAAATGCTGATAAAACATACTTAAAAGCAAATCCGCAAGCAAAAATTGAAAAGCTAAATAGAGAGATTAAAGTACTAGAAGGCAAGTTGATTGTCACCAAAGAAAATAATCAGTATATTAAAAGTAAAATAGAGACAATTTCATCGCTTATATATGATGAAGTGAGTTGGGGTGAGTACCTTAGTTCAATATCAGTGAATGCTAAAAAATATAATATTAAGTTGATTAATTTTACAAATAAATATGCTGAGAACAATGAAGCATTTGGGCATATGTTAGATATCACACTCAATGTACATGGTAACTATACTAATACCTTAAAATTTATCAACTCACTGGAAAAAAGTGAGCTTGTCGTAGATATACATGATTTAACAATTAAAGCAGAAGATGTTTTAAATACGAATCTTGAAATCTCAGTATGGGGGATTACTTACTAATGAAAACTATATCAATAATAATACTTAGCGTGTTTTTGAGCAGTACCCTTTATTCTACTGAATTGGGTTGGGTTGATGAACAAGTTAATGCAATAAAACCACCCAGAAAAGGTGCTAATATTTCTAGTATAAAAAGTCCGTTCATTTTTTTACAAAAAAATAAACCAAAAAGTACAGGTTCAAAAAAATCTTCTTTTGCATCAGCTAAAAAAACATTGCCAACCGGTGTTGCTTTGTCGAGTGTAAAAAAACCGACTTTTTTACTAAGTACAGTTATCAATTCATCAGCCATGATTAATGATGCTTGGTATAAAAAAAATGATAAGGTTAACGGTTATACCGTTATTGATATTCGTAAAACTTCTGTAACACTCAAAAAAGGTGATAAAGAATTGACTTTATCAACAAATAGCAAAAAACAAACTCTAAAATTCAAGAATAAGTAGGACTGATTATGAAACTTATAAAAACAACAATATACACAACACTTTTAACGCTTCTTTTATCTAGCAGTGTTTTGGCTGACTGTTCTTATGAACTATTTAGTATTAGTTCTACAAAAAACACAAAAATAATTGACTTTATAGACCAACTTAGTAATGAGTGTGAGTTTAGTATAATCGTTACAGATCCTAATGCGAAAAAGTTCTTAAATACAAAGTTAAATAAAACCAATTTTAATAATTTAACGATAGAAGAGGTTCTCAATATAGTGTTAAAAGAGAACAATCTATCATATACTTTGGAAAACAATCTTTTAAGAATATCATACCTTAATACCAAGATGTTTAATATTGACTATATTTTGTCACAGAGAAAAAGTGAATCCAGCACAGACATAACCCTTTCATCTCAGGGTGCAGGGGATGGTAGCGGCAAGAAAGTTGCTACTAAGAAAAGCAAAGAGCAACAATCAATGGGCGGTGGTTCAGCTGGTCAATCAGGTGTAAAAATAGAATCTAGCGATGAAGTTGTTTTTTGGCATGAATTAGATTTAGAGCTACAAAGGGTTTTAAACAGACCTGAAGATGTATATGTGGCGGAATCTCCTATTGTTAATAAAAACGCCGGTATTATAACTGTAACTGCAACAATAAAACAGATGCAAAGACTAGAAAACTACCTTAATAATTTACAAGAAAAAGTCAAGCTTCAAGTTTTAATAGATGTGAAACTTCTCTCTGTTACTATGAGTAAAGGAAAAACTACAGGAATTGATTGGTCACAACTATATGCTCTTCAAAACTCTACCTTAGCATTTAATGCAGGTAAAGGAAAAATGGCAGACGGTACTTCAATGAATGAAGCATATGTGACAATTGAAGGTGGCGGAAGCTTAACAGAAGTAATTAAATTTCTTAAAACACAAGGTGATGTTACTTCTATTTCAAATCCAAAAGTTTTAACCCTAAACAATCAGCCAGCACTCATTACAGCAGGTACTGAATACTTTTATAAGATAACAAGCACAGAAACATTGGTAGGAACACAGAGTACTCAAAGCTCAAGTGATGATGTTCAATCGGTTTTTGCAGGTGTTCTTTTAGATATCACTCCAGAGATTTCTGAAAATCAAACAATCACACTTAAGGTAAACCCTTCTCTTTCAGAGGCTGTTAGCAATACATTTCTTGCTAATGAGGCCGGTGACAGGACTATGCCACCGGACTTAAGCCGTCGTCAATTATCATCAGTTGTAACTGTAAAAGATGGAAGCCGAATTATTTTAGGTGGTCTTATCACTTCACTAGAAACAATTGATGTTAACAAAGTTCCAATTCTAGGTGACATTCCAGTTCTTAATTATCTTTTTAAATATGAAGATAATATTAAAACAGTTACAGAGCTTGTAATCATTATAGAACCTCATATTATTAATAATGAAAAGCCTAATCTATCACTCTCAGATTTAGGTTATGAAGGGGTTCCAGAAAGCGAATTGATTGTAAAAAAATCTCTCAAGAAAGAAGGTAATGAGTAGTATTTATGAAGACTCTAGAGATGTTTTCTTAGATACTGTAAATACCAAAGATTACATTCAACTCGATAGAGTGTCTCTTCTTTATAGATCTTTAAAGGAGTCTATAAAGAAACCATTAAAAATGATACTTCTTTATGGTAAACCAGGGACTGGTAAAAGTATGTTTTTATCAAAATTACACGAGAGTCTTTCTTCTTCACAACAAGTATATCTTTACCACACTCCGATTTTAGACGAGAGTGAATTTTTTAAAACAATTGCCCAAGATTTATATGGGATGGAATACAGCGGTGAGTTAAACTTTACTCAATTTATGAAAGTAGTGCAAAACAGAGACCTTGGTGATTCCATAATACCATTGATCATGCTTGATGAAGCACAACTTTATTCTGCAGCTTTAATGGAGAAAATCAGACTTCTGTCTGATACACGAAAAGTTAAATTTGTTATTGCCTTACACAAGACAGAAAAAGAAGATTTAATTGCGAAAGAGCACTTTCAAACTAGGATTTGGGAAAGTATTAAACTCGAGAACGCTTCAAGACTTGAATTAAAAATTTATATTCAAAAGAAACTTTTAAAAGCGAACTGTTTTGATACTGCAAATATGTTTACTAAAAAATCAATTAACTTAATTCATAAGCTTACTGATGGAAATTATAGAGACACAAATAAACTTATCTATACTCTATTTGATATATATTCACACTATATTGAAAACACTCCTCATCTAATCAACAGCAATGAAATATCTAACAAATACATTGAAATGTCAGCTATTCATACAGGACTAATAAATGCTTAATGTTCGTGATTTAGAAGCTAGACATAGAAAGTATAAGTTAAAATCATATTTACCATACTTTTTAATACTTATTTTATTTATTGTATCAGCTTTAGCAGTTACTCTAGTAAATTATAATTCCATATCTACCATCAATTTACAAAAAAAAGAATCAGCAGATACAACAATTATTGAGAATTCATCTTTAGCAGTACAAAATAATATTATTAAAGAACAAACTGAAATTAACCAAACAAAAATATCGCTTCAAAAAATTGCTTCAGAAACTAAGGTCATTGATGAGCTTAAAGTAGAAGAAAAAGAAAAAGAAGAACAAATTGTAGAAGAAAAGGTTCTACTTACTCCATCACTTGATTTTATAAGAAAAATACAAGGAGAAACACCGGTATATTATAATAATGAAGATAACTTACAAGCAAAAAAGATTAAAAAACCAAAAAAAATTATTGAAGAAAAGCGTACTGTTATTAATACACCAGATATTATAATACAAAAAAAGAAAGAACCGGCATTAACTATTGAGAAAAAAAGTACTATAAATATTAAAAGAAAAGACTCTGATGCTGATAGCGAAATTCAACATGTAATAAAAAGATTTAAAGTAAATCACAACCCGGCACTGAGCCTTTTTGTCGCTAAAAAATATTATCAATTAGGAGAATATGAAAAAGCATATAATTATGCTCTTATTACAAATGACATAAACAATAATATAGAAGCTAGTTGGATTATTTTTGCAAAATCATTAATAAAACTAAACAAGAAAGATATGGCTGTAAAAACTCTTAGTGAATATATTAATCATTCTCATTCATCAGAGGCAAAAATATTGCTTGATGAAATTCAATCAGGAAAATTTAAATGAAAACATTATTAATTCTTTTTCTTACAATAAATCTATATGCTGATATAAAACAAAATATGTTTAATCTTTATCAAAATAAACAGTATGAAGAAGTATGTAATATTGGCTTCAATAATTTTTCTCGCTACAGACAAAATGAAGAGTATATCTCTTTATACGCATTTGCGTGTCTAAAAGCTGACTACATAGATCGTCTATCAATACCAATAGCTACACTTAAATACTCCAAAGAAGCTCGCGCAAACTCTGCATATTTATCTATTATTTTAATGCAAAAAAAGCTTCTTTATCATGCCTTGATTGATAATTATGACCTCTCAAGCATAGATTTACCTACTACAGACTATGTCTTATCAAAAGTTTTTGATTTATATGCTAAACTTAATAAACACGAACCAAGAGCTTTTTATCTTTTTGAAGATGAGAAAGATAGCAAGTTAACATATAAGCTTTATCTTATTAAAGATGATAAGTTAAGTAAGATTGTAATTGAAGAATACTATAACTCAGATATGATTAAACGACATATATATTGGTAAGGAGGCATTATGGATAGAATAACCTCAGATTTACTAGCAAATGGCTCTATTATGAAGGGTCAGGTTGATAGACTAATAGCCAAAGGCTTAGATACCAATTTAATTCTTAGAGATATAACGCTGTCTGGTTTTATGACAATGGATAGGCTTATTAGATTTATTGTTGATAAAATACAAAATGGCGTATATGATTTATCAATAATTGACAACTATGATTACATAAACGAAAAAGATGTCTTAGTTAAACTCGCAGAAAAGCAAGAGCTTTTATTTTTAGACTTAGACTCTATTGACATGGACTATAGACTTACTGAAAAAATTTCATTGACACAACTTAAAAAGTACACTGTATTGCCTGTCTCAGAAGATGAATTAAGCATTACTATTGCTTTTTGTGATCCACTTGATATTGAAGCTCAAGAGTCTGTGCAAAGACTTTTTGCTAGAAAACCGATAAAAGTAGCAGTTGCTACAAAAAAACAGATTACTTCATATCTTTTTAAAGTAGAACTAAAAGACAGCGTAAAGGGTTTAGTAAAAAAAATAAGAGATGAGTTAAACTCCATAGCCTCTTTAGAAGAGCAGCAAGAAGCCTCCTCTATACTTCTTCTTATAGATGTCATCTTGCAAGCATGCATAAAAGGTCGTGCGAGTGATGTTCACATCGAACCAACTGAAAAGAACTGTGTTGTTCGTGGTCGCATTGACGGAAAATTAGCAGAAGTGTTTATCTTTGAGAAAGATATTTATCCACCTCTGGCTTCACGATTAAAGTTGTTAGCAAATCTTGATATTGCAGAAAAAAGGAAACCTCAAGATGGCCGTTTTTCTACATTGGTTGGAGATAGAGAGTATGATTTTCGTATATCAACACTACCTATTTTATACGGTGAATCTATTGTAATGAGGGTACTTGACAAACAAAAAGCACTAGTTAAACTTGAAGAAGCAGGTATGGATACAGTGAGCTATCATAAACTTCTAAAAGGTCTAGAGGCTCCATATGGTATTATTCTTGTAACCGGACCAACAGGTAGTGGTAAGACAACAACCCTATATGGTGCACTCAATGAATTAAGAAATGTAGAAGATAAAGTTATTACAGTTGAAGACCCTGTCGAGTATAGAATGAATCTTATTCAGCAGGTACAGGTTAATCCAAAAGTTGGCTTGACTTTCGCAGATGCACTGCGTTCAATCTTAAGACAGGATCCAGATAAGATAATGATCGGTGAAATTCGTGATGCTGAGACATTGGAAATCGCTATTAAAGCAGCATTAACCGGTCACTTAGTAATCTCTACACTACACACAAATGATTCAATTAGTGCAATAACTCGTATGGTGGACATGGGAATACCCCATTATTTGATTAGTGGTGCAATTGTTGCTATACAGGCACAAAGACTTGTTAGAAAAATATGCAAATACTGTAAAGCAGAAGAAAAAATTTCGGCTTCAACTTTAGAGGAGATACATCAATTTGTTCCTGAACACAGCAAGTTTTATGTTGGTAAAGGCTGTAAAGAGTGTAATGATACTGGCTATATGGGTAGAGAAATGATTTGTGAAGTCCTTACTATTACGGATGAAATCAGATCTCTAATAGCAAAAGGTGCATCCAATGAAGCTATACACAAGCAGGCTGTAGATGATGGATTTGTAGCAATACTAGAAAACGGTATCCATAAAGCAATTGATGGAATAACTAGTCTAGAAGAGATTTTAAAGGTGGCAAAATAATGAAGTATTTTATAGCAACTATCCTAACAAAGGGTGTAAAAGAACAAATTGGTCTATATGCTGAAGATAAAAAGCAAGCTAACGAGATTGCAAAATTAAAATATTCTGGGATTATGATTAAAGTTGAAGAAGCACAAGAACCTCTTGAAGCGCAATTTAAAAGAATCAAAAAAGACTTATTTAGTAACATTAAAAAAAGAAAAATAAAACCGGATGCATTAATCGCATCTATTAGGCAATTAGCAGTTATGACAAATGCCGGTATCTCTATATATGATTCATTAATGAATATATCAACTGCAACAACAGATGAAAATCTAAAAACAGTTTTTAGCAAACTTGCAGAGGATATTAATTCAGGGCATTCTCTATCTAAGTCTATGGAAAATTTTCGCTTTGAACTTGGCAACTTAACAATCGCTATGGTTCAACTTGGTGAAAAAACAGGTAATTTAGATGAATCTCTTTATTCTCTTGCTGATATGCTGGAAGAAATCCGTGCAAATGTTGTAAAATTTAAAAAGGCAATGGCATATCCTAGAAATGTTATGATTGCAATGGCAATTGCTTTTACGGTATTGATCTCATATGTTGTTCCTCAATTTAAAGCTATTTTTGAAGAACTAGGTGCAGAATTACCATTGCCAACTCAAATATTATTGACACTTGAACACCTTTTTAACAACTATGGTCCTTATGTTCTAGCAATTTTATTTATTTCATTTGTAATTTTTAAGTATATGATAAATAATAATAAAAAATTTAGATACGGCTGGCACGAGATACTTAATAGAACTTATCTTATTAAAAATATTATCTTATATGCGACACTTAGTCGTTTTACACTTGTTTTTTCTGAGCTGGTTCGCGCCGGTATACCTATTGCAGAAGCCCTTGACACATCTATCGCTATGATTGACAATCTTCCTTTAAAAGAAAAATTACTATCTGTAAGATTTGTAGTTGAAAAAGGTGGAACCCTAAATAAAGGTTTAGAAGAGACAGAGCTATTTGAAAACATGATTATTCAAATGATAAGCGCTGGTGAAGACAGTGGTACGCTTGACTCAATGATTAAAAAAGTTGCAGAGTACTTTAAGATGAGATTTGATGCTATTATTGACGGTCTTAGTGAAGCTATTGAGCCTATAATGTTACTACTTATTGCATGTATGGTTATCTTACTTGCTCTTGGTATTTTCTTACCTATGTGGGATATGGGAAGTGCTGTTCAAGGTAGATAGAGGATATCCTTTCAACCTTTTTTAAAAAGCATTCCATATCTACTTTGGATGCTTTTAGTTCGTAAACTGTTTTCTCATCAAACTCTTTATTTACAATTTTAATATTACATGTAAGACACTCATATTCTATCATTCTAATATTTGAATATTCAAAAGATATCTTTTGAGAAATCTCTTCTTTGTACTCTAGTAGATCGGATGAGCTTAAAACTAAGTTAGTCGCATCACTGTAAGCTCTAACAAGTCCTCCGGTACCAAGTTTAACGCCGCCAAAATACCTAACAATAATAACTGCACTATTGATAATATCAGCACCTTGGAGTACCATCAAGGTTGGCTTACCTGAAGTTCCTTTGGGCTCTCCATCATCACTTGAGTGCTCAACAATTTGGTTAAATTCATTTAAATATCTATATGCAACTACGAAGTGTCTTGCTTTAGGATGGGAAAGTTTCAATTCTTTTAAAGTAAAGTCATACTCTGAATATGGCATAAAATGAGCAATAAATTTTGATTGCTTCACTTCATGAGTTTGTATATACGATTTATTTACAAAATTCATTAAGCTAAGTTTGTAAAAACCTTTTGCACATCTTCATCATCCTCAAGTTTTTCCAATACTTTATCTATATCTTCTTGCTGTTCATCTGTAATAGATATGGGAGCATTTGGCATTCTTTCTAAATTGGCTTTAATTATTTCTACACCCATATCCTCTAAAGCAGAAGTAAGTGTTCCAAAACTAGTATAGTCTGCAGTAACAAGAACAATGCCATCTTCTTCTTCTATCTCTTCGAGTCCGTCATCTATGAGTTCTAACTCTAACTCTTCTAAGTCCATATCCTCTTTCATATTAAACTCTATTAGTGCTTTTCTGTCAAACATAAACTCCAAAGAACCATTTGTCAGCATCTCTCCACCATTTTTAGTTAATATATTTTTTACATTTGCTACCGTTCTTGTGTTGTTATCGGTCATACACTCAACAAATACCTGTACTCCATGAGGAAGCTTACCTTCAAAATTTACTTCTAACATGCTTGCCGTATCTTTTGCTGATGCTCTTTTAATAGCTGCTTCAATATTGTCTTTTGGCATATTTTCAGCTTTAGCATTTAAAATCGCTGTTCTTAGTTTAGCGTTCATATCAGGGTCGCTACTACCCTCTTTTGCTGCCATTGTAATAATTTTGCCTAGTTTTGGAAACAGCTTTGACATTGCTCCCCATCGTTTCATTTTTGATGCTTTTCTATACTCAAAGGCTCTACCCATAAATCTTTCCTTACTTATTAATATTCTTTACACTCAATTTAAATTCAAAGATGTATAATAACATATCGAACTTAGAAAAGTACAGAAAACTACAAAAACCCATAAAAACAGTACTTTGCAACTCTAATCAAAAATTCGATATTGTGCTTTTTTAGTCATTTTTGGGCACACTTTGGGCACACTAAATCAACTTTATTAATCTACTCTTTTTTATACTTTAAAAATTACTTCAAATCTAAATTGTTAGAGTATAATAATGCATACTCATATTTATTGGAGAAAGCATGAAAATAGTTACGTTAATTGTTATAGCACTTACTGCAATTTGGTATGTAAATACTAATACAGAAATGACTACACCAAGCTTAACTACTACTCTTAGTGCATCTGAAAGTAAAGTATATGAATGTGATGGCAGACAATATTGCTCTCAAATGACTTCATGTGAAGAAGCTAAGTTTTTTTTGAATAATTGTCCTGATACAAAAATGGATGGAAATAATGATGGTATTCCTTGTGAAAGACAATGGTGTAAGTAAGAAATAGTGGCTCCGTATACTGAAAATTCTAAAATAACATAATAAAAACTACAAAAGACCGTAAACAAGGACTTTGTAGCTCTATCAAAACCTTTTGAATTCTTTATATTTATTCATTTTTAGGCACAGTTTAGGCACAGTTTAGGCACATTGATTTGTTCATATAAAAGTATTCTATTAAAATTGTTACAATTATTCATATACCTATCTAGATAATAACACCATACACCTAATAGTATGAACCTTAAGTTAATTTAAAATAACATTAAATAATAAAATTATTCTATAAAGAAGGAAACTAGATGGCAAACTACATAAATGACAATATCTTGTGTCAAGCATATATACATATAGACCCTGTTCCAATTGATGAAAGTGAATATGAAGAGTTCCAAAGTTACATTCAGGAATTTATTCATGCCAGAGGAAAGTTTTTTTTATATGACGACATAGGAACTGATATAGCATTAAAAGACGGTTCATTAAAAGTGTATGCTTCAATTTTTGGTGCTTTTTATTTAGCAATTGCTCAATATGGAAGTTTTAGAGCAGGAGTAGATTATTTAGAGAAAGATGTTAAAAGATTATCTGAAGTTATCATTTCTGAAAGTCTATTTAAATCAAAAAGTCGTTATAACAACATAGTAAGAGTCGAAGCTCGTGTGGGAATTATTGGTTCACTAAAATCTATTGTATATGAGATTGATTATATTAAATCATTAATAGGTGAAGTAGAGCCTGAAGATATTGCTAAACGTATGAACTTATTGTCAAAAGATGTTGAAAAGGTTATAAATAATTTGAAAAGTGATAAAGATATAATATACATTAAGGAAAATTTATTCATTGAAATTAGTGAAATTCCTAAACAAGCAATACCATTACCTAAAAAACAGGTATCAGATGATATAAAATTATTTTACAGACGGGAACGAAAATATTTAGCTAAAACATGTAAAATATAATAATATAATAATATAATAATATAATAATATAATAATATCAAAAGTATAAAATTAGTATTGGAAATAAAAGATGACAGAACCGATAACAGCAACAACAGTGGGAGTAGGCTACGGAATTGGACAGAGTTTAAAAGCGATGAAGCCAGTAACTGATTCTTTATTAGAGTATAAATTAAATGAATTAAGAACATGGCTAAAAGAACGTCACTTAAATAAACAATTAGATGAAGATAAGTTAGGTAAGTTCTTTTTTCCATATTATAAAAGAGTGTTCAAAAAAGTTTCTACAATTAAAACAATTGTTTTTCCTCATATAGAAATCAAAATAAATGATATATTTGAGCCATTGTTCTTAGAGAATAAAAATCAATGGGGAGCTTCTAGTGAGCAATATTCACCAGATAAACTCTTTAATACGTCATCATCAATAATTATTGATGATGCTGGCATGGGTAAAACAACTTATATGAAGTTTATAACAGTGCAGGCAATTACAGATACAAATTTAATACCTATTTTTATAGAGTTAAGAACATTAGGTGAAAGTTTCAATCTTTTGGAGGAATTAAGAAAAGAACTAGATAGTATTAATGAGTTTTTTGATGAAGCTCTTTTTTTAAAATTATTATCTCTAGAGAAATTTCTTATCATTCTGGATGGTTTTGATGAAGTTTCGTTAGAAGAGCAACCAGAAATGGCTAAACAAATATCTGATTTATCTATTAAAAGCGAAGCTGTTATAATCTTAACTTCAAGACCTGAAGCCCAATTACCTGGGATATCAAATAGTAATACTTTTAAATTTTCTCCTCTAACTTTAGAACAAGCTAAGTCATTAGTTATTCGTTATGATGCTATAGGACAGACAGATGTTGGCGTGAGACTAATAGAAGAAATTGAATCAGTTCCTACAAAATTTTTAGAAACACCTCTTCTCCTTTCTTTATTGTACAGAACATATGGATTCAATAATTCTATAGCTTCAAAAATTAGTACATTTTATGATGAAGTATATATTGCTATGTATAAAGGTCATGACCTTACAAAAAAAGGATATGTTCGCGAAAAAAAGTCTTTATTAGATTTTGAAGAATTTAGGAAATTATTGAGAGCATTCTCTTTTACTTTGTTAAGTTCAAAAAAAGAAAATATAAAGTCATATAGCGAAGCAATAAATTATATTGAAAAGGCAATTAAATTAAGTAAAGTTACCCCTTCTAGTCCTTCAAATTTTTTTAATGACTTATTATCATCTGTACCATTGATGTACAAAGATGGACTAGATTACAAATTTATGCATAGAACTATTATGGAGTTTTTTGCAGCAGAGTTTATAGCATATTCTGATAATGCAACGGAAATGACAGATAAGATATTTAAGAGTAGAATAGCTAATTCATTTAATAAGTCCTTTGACTATTTGGAAGAGTTAAAGCCAAATTTATTTAAAAAAATTATTGTTTATGAAGTTGCAAAAAAATATATCGAGCATAATGAAAATTATTTTGATATACAAGATGATACTATTAAAACTCACTTATTTAAATATGATGTTGGTATATCAATATGGCAAAGAAATGAAGTTGAAACATTTGATATAGAAACGAAGCAACATAATTTACACATAAACCCTCCAGAATCATTGCCATTTTCTACTTCTAGTATGAGATATATATATGGTAATATTCGCAGCGAAGAGTATATAGTTACAGTTGCACAGTCTGGTTTAAAGCAAGTAATTCCAAGTTCAACAGAAAAATATATTACTAAATATATCTCTAAAGAAATAATGCAACCAAAAGCATATGAATTTGATGCTTTTGTGGAGTCCTTCGAAATAGGGAAATGGTATAAAATAGATAATCATTTTATAAAAGAAAATATATCTAACAAACTTTTATTTGAACTTATGGAAGAAGCATTTTTAGGTTATATGATATCAGTATTTGATAAAGAAAAATCTATTCAGTTAATTAAAGAAGTTGATGATTATATAGATGATAGTGAAATGATTGATACTTTGTTAAATATATAAAACAAAAAAAACTTGTAATCACATGCACAAGTTATTTTTGAATATTAATTTATTCATTTTTAATTTTATCCCAATAGTTTTGACCTTTAAAATTTTTTTCATAAAAAGCCATAGCATTTTGAACAATAGGTATAATTCCTACATTACTTAGCATCTCCATTTCACCCAAATCACCTAGTAAAATATTTCTAATTAGTCTAGATTTATTCATCTTCATTTTTTTAGCAAGTTCTTCAATACGTTCATTCTCTTCTTTTGATACTCTAAAACGTATTTCAATATCTCTTTTATCTTCTTTTTTAGGTCTTCCTACAGTCGCCATACATTCCTCCTATTTGTAAAATTATACACTATTAACTAATTAATGTCTTGACAAATACTATTTTGTTACGCTAGTATTCTTTTATGTCGCTACAAATATTATTAATAATGGAGTTTTATTTTTATTAGTAATGCAAAAAAAAATATAAAAAAAAGGGTTTAAAATGGATACATATAGTCTTGTAATGGAAAATGTTACACAAAAACTACAGTCAGGAAAGAAAATTGATGCTATTGTAGATGAGTTAGTAGAATCTATTAAAATAGAGTTTAATAATGAAATAGATGTAAGTTTTATCTATGATACTTTAGCTGAGATAAACACTTATAGGTTTAATACATACGATTATTTAAATCAAGATGAGCTAGAAGATGCATTTAAAAATACTCTTGAGATATCAAATATTGAGACATCTAATACAATACTTGTGGATGCTCTAAGAACACTTGCTAAGTATGACAAGTTAGTAGAAGTTGATGATATCCCAATATGTGCAAAACTAAATTTACTTATTAATATTTTAGATGAGTATAAGTATTCAATAATTAAACACAAGAAATTATCTTTATCTTCCGCACTAGTTGGAGGAATAGCAACATATCCAAACAGTAATATCTTTGAGTTGATTATTCCTAGACAAAAAGCATTAGATGAAGCGCTATACTTAAATAATGATGACTCTGCTACTTTATTGACTAAAAAAATTATAAGTGAATTTCAAGATGATTCATATAAAATTGATTTCTCTTTAAATGCTTTACAATTTATAGGTAAAGACTCTATTAATTATGAGTTAGTAGCTAAATATAAAATTGACATAGCTTTTAACATTAGATATTTTTTAAATGCTTCTTTGCCCTTAAAAGAAAATGACTTTTTTAAAAGTGCTCAAATATTATCAGTCTCACTATATAAAAAATATACTTTTATCGATGGTATTATGAACTTAAAGAAGAAGCTCTCACAAGCGAAAGTATTAACTGCTCTTAATATTATTATGGAACATTACATTGGTATACCAAAATCAAGTATTGATAATACATACTTTCTTAAACCAGTACAGTTAAAAAGTCACTTTTTTAATACTGCTATTTATGAGTTTAGAACAGAGTCAAATTTAAAACTACATCCAGTATTTGAAAATAAACAAGAACAAGAAAACATTTTAAAGTTAATATCATAGAAGTTTTCTATGATATTCCCCATGCTATAAAACCTCAAAAAATCTATAATCTCCTTGTAATTGCGAATAAACAAAGATAACTAAAGCGCTTTAGTTCATCTTAATTCTTATCTGAGGAGATAAACAAATGCTTAAATTAACTGGAATACAAATCGGACAATATGATTCGTCTTACACGAATAAAGATACTGGAGAAGTCGTTAATAAAAAACGTATCCAAGTAATGACTGTACAAGAACTTAAAGGTGGTAAGAAGTCAGTTCTACATGACTTGACTATACCTAATGACAAAGCCTCTAAATATCAAGGTATGAATGGCAAAGAAGTTACAGTAGATGTATCTTACTTTGGTCAAGGGATTACTTTTTTTGGAATATAAACTCAGAGACTCTACGACTCTATGAGTTGTAACGAGCTGAAATATCTGTCGGCTAGAAGCGCCTGAGCCTCTAGAGACAGAGACGAAAGCCGTTACAAATCACACACATTAATTATTACTAGGGGGTTTTAGTAACACCCCCTGACGTAAGTCATAAAGAATATATATAAATGTTCTTCAAAATAAGAGTGCTAGGTACTCGAAAGGAAATATAAGATGAAAAATAAAATAGAAAAAAAAGTACCTCATATCAGTGGGATAGATGCTTTATATTATTTCGCTCAAAGTGGTGGTAACTATGATAACTATTATGAAAACATCATAGAGCAAATAGAAGCTAAAAAAGAAGAGTTCACAGCTCTTAATTATGCTTATGTTGATAACGATATCATTATCACTATCAATAACATAGATGTTAAATATAGCGGTATGGGTAGAGATGGCTTCTTATGGTTTAACCATGAGTTCTTTAGAGTAGGATTCAAAGATTCAGAAAAATCTCAAAACATTCATAACATCAGAGTTCAACTAAATGCTATTGGAATATATACAATAGGTTTAAAGTCATTAGTTGAGTATATCAACACTCAATTACTAAAAGGCTCACTACTAAGTACTAACTACTTTCCAGTAACTAGAATAGATATAAATATGTTCATACAACATAACTTCAACTATCTACGCAAAGAGATGATACTTTCTAAAAAGAAGACTCACTCTGCAAATATTGGAGAGCGTTCAACTGGCTATGAGTTAGAAACCTACTATGTTGGTAAGAAGCCATTTCTTCTAAGAATATATAACAAGATAAAAGAGTTAGAGTCTGCATCAGAAATAAAAAGAGAGATTATGTATAACTATTTTGGAGCAAATGGATTAAATGTTGAACAATCTATATTTAACGTAGAATTTGAGTTCCATAGAGAGTTTTTAAAGCAGTATGCTATAGATACTATAGAAGATGCATTAAGTCGTTCACAGAGCTTATTTGAAATGGGATGTGATTTAGTAAAACTAATTGATGTATCAGGACTTACAGATGCACAGATAAACTCATCTAATCGTAAACGTGCTGACATATTACCAATATGGAAATACATATCAACTCACTACGATAATAAAGAGTTTATGCAGATAACTACTGAAATGAAGAAGATTGAAAAAGTAACTTATAGCTACTCTCTTGAAGATGCTCGTAAACCTATTAAACGTCAAATTATGAGACTGCTTATTCATAAAAATTCTCCAACACTTCTATACTTCTATGAACTTCTCCAAGATGTAAAAGAAGATTATCAACTGAGACAAGACATTATAAAAGTACATGATGTCTATGTAAAAGAGAAACAGACATTTGAAGAGGAGTTAGAGAACTACTCTAATTATGGACTAAAAGAGTTTGAAAGAAGACTCTCTAAAGAGATGGTTGGTGTTATGCCTGATGATAAACTCTTTGATGAACTACTGCATAAGTATGATGCAATTGATAATGAGCTTGTAAGACGTGGACTCAAACGAGTCTTTTAGGAGTAGCATTATGAACATAGAATTTGAAAGTTTAAAGCTACTCCCTCAGATGTTTGAGTTAATTGAGAAATTAAATAATCAACTAGAAGAGGGACATACTAAAAGGTGGTTAAGTGTTAAAGAGTTAGCTCAGTATCTTAGCTATTCATCAGACAGAATTTATAAAATAAAAGATGAGTATTTTATAGAGGGTATACACTTTTTTAAAAAGAGTGGTAAAATACTGTTTGATAGAGTTGCAATTGATGAATGGGTTATCTGTAAGGATAAAACAAATGAAATTAATCAGTCGCAAAGGCAAGCTGTGGATAACATTTTATCATCAATCAAATAGATATAGAAGGTCTTTAAACCTTGATGATACTAAAGCTAACCGCAAACTAGCCGAAACAAAATTAATACCTGAGATAGTTTTTAAACTAACCTCGGATGAGTTCTTTAAAACTGACAATGTTGAAAAAGTACCAACTGTAGATGAGTTTATGCAAATAAGTTTTGAGATACACGAAGTTCATAGAAAAGCTTCTAGTCAAGAGGATTATAAATATCTTTATAAAAGGCATATAAAGCCCTACTTTGGCAATAAGAAGCTTGATAAGATTAAACCATCTCAAATAGCTACTTGGCAGAATAAGATATTAAAATCTTTGTCTACAAAAAGTTTAGCCTACATAAGAGCTGTCTTTAATGTTATGTTTCAAGATGCAGTTGCAGATGAAATAATAATTAGAAATCCATTGAAGTTTGTTAAAGCACCAAATAATGTTGCAGTAGTAGAAATCAAGCCTTTTTCTAAAGATGAGATATTTACTATATTAGATAACATAGATGATGAAATCAAAGCTTATTATGCAATAGGTTTTTTTACTGGCATGAGAACTGGTGAATTAGTCGCTCTTAAATGGAGTGACATAGACTTTGAAAAAAAAATCATAAAAGTTCAAAGAGCTAAAAGACAAAAAATTGAATCTACTCCTAAAACTAAATCTAGTATCAGAGATGTTGACATTATTGATGTACTCTTACCTTATTTAAAAAATCATCTACAATACAAGTTGAATTCAAGTGAATATTTGTTCAATAGTAGAAAAGGTCAAAACTATTCTGATGGAGCAAATATATCTACTTCTTATTGGAGACCATTATTTGATAAATTGGATATTCAATATCGTAATCCATATCAGATGAGACATACTTTTGCATCTATGATGATTAGTAATGGAGAAGATATACTCTGGGTTAGTAAAATGTTAGGTCACTCAACACCTGATATGACTCTCAATAAATATGCCAGATATGTTGAGAATAAAGAGAAAAAAAGAGGTACTTTTTTAATAGATAATTAGTGCTTTTTTTGGCACTTTTGGGCACACTTTGGGCACACTAGAAAAAATAAAAGGTCGATATCCCCCTATTTAAGGATATTCAGTTTGTTTTCTGTATAATAACATATTAGTAATTTATGAGGGATTTAAATGGGGTTAAGTTTTAAAATTAAACACCACTTTTTTAGTGCATTTCGTGAGCTATTTGTTCATCATCATGGTTCCTTGGACTTTCGTGCCAAGATTTTTGCTCTTGTTATAGCTGCAAATCAAGACATCAAAGAAGAAAGTTATGCAATAGTAAAAAATATTGGTATGGATATTTATAAAAATGAAGAGGATAGAGCAAATCTATTGGTTTCATCAACCAAAGAGCTAGTTCAAAAAGTAAGAGATAACAATGGACTAGATATAGATACATTAGTATCAAATATTCAAAAAGAACTAAAAATTGTTCCAAGATATGCAAAAAAAATTGATACGGAGTCTCTCAAGCCACTATTAGAACTCTCTCATGATAGAGACATAGTCTCTTATCAAGAGAACATTATAGAATTTTTACAGACTTTAAAAGAAGACACTCTTCACGATAATAAAGTACAAATAGCTAAAGATGAAGAGAATATAGAGTCTAAATATTAAACTTCTCTTTATCAAAAAAACTATCTATAGATATATTTTTAAATGCGGCATTTAAGCTGGTAAAGAGACTTGGGAACTCTTTTTCCATCTTTGCCAACATCACTTTAGTATTTGCACGAGCATGCGGCATTTTAACATCAAAACGCATTGCTGGGCAAGCTTCATCACCTATAGCTGCTATATTATTATCGACAACGAATGCTCTAAGCTGTCTTTCTCTCATTTGAATCAATGGGCGAATAACAATCAAACCATTATCTGCCTTATATTTTGGAGCAAGTGAGCGCATCTGCCCGTTATAAATAAAATTCATAAAAAAACTCTCTGCGGCATCATCCATGTGATGTCCAAGAGCCAGCTTATTACATCCATTTTTCTCTGCTATACCATATAGAGTACCCCTTCTCATACGAGAGAAAAAACTGCAAAAAGATGAGTTTTTTCTAATTTTTTCTTCTGCTAGTTCATAAATCTTTGTATCGTAAACAATATGCTCTATATCATACTCTTTACAATGCTTTATTAAGTTATCAAAATTTTCACCCATTCCGTAACCAATAGTTACTGCAATAAATTCAAATTTAAATGGAGCACGACGCTGTTGCTCTTTCATGGCATGAATCATGGTAAGTGAGTCTTTACCGCCACTAAGTCCAACGAGTATCTTATCGCCCTCTTCTATGAGTTCAAACTCGGCATTTGTTTTGCCAAGCTTTGACATGATTTTTTTTGATATTTTAATAGACATATTTACTCAACAACTCTATCTATCATTTTCATAATAAACTCTGCTGATATAATTGCACTTGACTCCATAAATTCATCAAATGAAAAACTAGCATCAGTATCTGCAGTATCACTTATAGCACGAAGAATAAAAAATGGTACATTTAAAGATTTACACACTACTGCAACTGAACCGCCTTCCATCTCTAAAGCATCAGCATTAAAATGTTTTACAATTGTTTGTTTAACCTTTTCATCATGCACAAATTGATCACCGGTAGCAATAATACCCTCTTTTACTGTTTTACCTAACTCTTTTGCTACATCTTTTGATAATGCTATTAAATCTTTGTCTGCCTCAACAAAAACACTTCCTCCCGGGACAAAACCCATAGGGTGACCAAATGCAGTAATATCTAAATCGTGTTGAGACAATTTAGTAGCAACAATCAAGTCGCCAATCTTTAAACTTGGATTTATACCACCAGCTACACCAGAAAAAAGTAGTCTGTCACAATTAAAATGCTCTATCATTGTAGTTGCAGTAAGCGTAGAGAACACTTTACCAATCTTTGAGTAAGCTACAACTATATCAACGCCTTTATAAGTCGCTTCATAATACTCATTATCTGCATATTTTGTTGTTTTATACTCACCTAATTTCTCTAATATTGGAGCTACTTCCTCAGGCATTGCGCCCATGATTGCTATTTTCAAATTTTTTCCTATATTTTAAATGTTTTTATTATCTTTTCATACTTGGGTAGTTTATACATAATATTTGATTTTTCATCAATTATGCAGCTTCCACCCCAAAAACCAAGACCATCTTCAAAACCAACACGATTTACAAATATTAGCTTTGCATTGCATTCTTTAGCCACTGTTTTTATTATCTCATGCCACTTATCTTCTATCTCCAAGCCATTATTTGTAAAGCCGCGAGCTGGAGAAGCAACTAAAGCCAAGATATAATCAGGATTTTCATTTATTAAATCTACATGTACAGATTTGTGCCATAAATCTTCACAAACAAGCATAGATATTTTTCCATAACTACTCTCAAAACTTTCAAAAATATCACCGGCTTTGAAGTATCTCGCTTCTTCAAACATTCCATAATTTGGAAGATGAACCTTATAATGAGAAGAGAGAAGTTTACCTTTTGAAAAATATAGAGCTGCGTTTCTAAAATCGTTTTCATCTTTAATCGCAGCACCGACTGCAATATCTACATGTAGACTCAAACTCTTTAAAACATCTAAATCATTTATATCCCAAGCATCTTCAAAAAGTTTATCCTGCAAGCTATATCCGCTCAAAGAGAGTTCAGCAAAAACTATTAAATCACTTTCATCACTAAATTGTTTTATAATTGCTACAATATCATCAAGATTAGAACGATTTAATTTTGGAGATGTTTGAGCTAATGTTACTCTCATGCTAGTTACAGATTTCCTCTGCTACTTTAGCGAGTGAATCCATATCTGAAATATTCAGAGTTGTCATATCTTTTGCAATTCTACGATTTAGACCTTTTAAAGTAACACCGTTTCCAAACTCAATAGCTACATCTATATCACCAGCAATTGCAAGGATAGATTGTTTATATTTAACTGGTTTGACTAACTGATCTTTCAGTAGAGCTACAGCTTCTTCTTTAGAACTATATGGTGCTGTAGTTACATTTGAGATAACCGGAGCTTCAAAACTCTCATTTATCATACTCTCCATTAAACTCTCTAACGGTAATTGAGCTGGAGAAAGAAGTTCACAGTGAGATGCCACCGACATATTAAGAAGAAGCGCTCTTTTTGCACCGGCGTCTTTAAAAGTTTGCTCTAAAGATGCTAAATCTGCTTTCATACCGGCAACAACTAATTGACCATCTTGATTATAATTAGCAGGCCAAACTTTTTTTCCAACACTCCCCGCATCAGTACAAATTTTTTCCACAGAAGCATCATCAAGACCAACTATAGCCATCATACCCGCCTCAATATCTGAACATGCATCTTGCATAAGTTGACCTCGTCTGTGTACAAGCTCAACAGCATCAATATAATCAATAGCACCACTTGCGCATAAGGCAGAAAATTCACCTAGAGAATGACCTAAAAATAGTTCAGCTTTAATATCTGGGCATTTTTCTTTAAAAATACGGTACGCTATCATTTGGACCAGTAAAATTGCAGGTTGAGTATAAGCAGTTTGTCCTAATTTTTCATTTTCTTCAAATATCAAAGATTTAAAATCAACACCTATTCTTTTACCAGCTTCTTTAAACATCTCTTTTGCGATATTAGAATTTTCATAAAAATCTTTTCCCATTCCTACTGCTTGAGAACCTTGTCCTGCAAAAATCATTGCTATTTTTTTCATTTTATTTCCTATTCATTTTAATTTTATAAATATGCACTATTATCAGCTATCTTCTTTCTAAGAGTATTTCTGTTTAGTCCTAGTTTATCAGCTAACTGAAGCTGTGACTTAAATCTTTGAAGCCCTGATTTTATTAAAGGAACTTCATAAAGATATAAAAAGTTTTTATAATCACTGTTTGAACCCAGCTTATCTATTAAGTAATTTTGCATAATATCCATAAGTTCATTATCATCGATATCTTGCAATAAATAACTTATCATTACCTGTCGTCTTAATGAAGTTGAGTTATTTGATAAGTCAGGTTTAAAATTTTTCATATTGAATTCTTGATTTGTAGTAAAAATTCTAGAAGCTTCTTTAATAAATTTTTGTACTAACTCATCAATATCTTCCGGTCTTTGAGATAGTGGCGGGATATCAAATTTAACACTAAATATATCATCAATATTTTCATGATAATATGAACTTTTCGCAGTTGCGATTATTCTAATATTTTTTAAAGTGATAATATCCAAGACTTTTTTTATATTTGGTGAATTTTCTAGATTTGTAATAACTATTTCTTTAGAACTTTCTAAAGTACTCAACAATTCATCATGATTCGATGCATCAAGTATTGGTGCATCTGGAAGGATATAAGAAGCTAGACTTTTTTTTCCAACACCTGTCTCTCCCGTAATTAAAGAGTTGACACTTAGTGTTTTTAAAAGAGTCGCTGTTTTGAATGCTTCTGCTGAAGATGCAGAAGCAGTTACATAATTAGCATCCACAGCCAGAAGCTTCGTGCGTTCCACAACTCTCATCACCTTGTTTCATTTCAGCAGGAATTCCAGTCATAGCTTCTTCAGCAGATGCTTCTCTAATGTTGTTAATTGATACGATAAAAGATAAATCTTTACCAGCTAAAGGGTGATTAAAATCAATAATAACATTTTCATCGCCTATCTCTTCTACTACAACTTGAACAGTACCACCATCTTCACCTTGACCATAAAGACTCATGCCAACTTCTAAATCTATTCCAGCAAATTGGTCTTTTGGAACTTCTTGTTTTGCTTCAGCATTGTACTGACCATATGCATCTTCCGCTTTTACAAGAACTTCTCCTTTTTCACCAATTGACATGTCAACTATACCCTTCTCTAATCCTGGGATAATCTGACCTTTACCAAACATAAATACTAACGGCGTGCCACCAATATTGCTATCTACAATCTTCTCCCCGTCTCTAACTTCATACTCTATTGATACAATTTGATTTGCTTCTATTGCCATTTTTATGCCTTTTGTTTTTTTGGAATTTTATCATAATTATACTAATTACAGATAAATCTATTTGAACTATTTGATTAAATCAAGTTTACTTTTTGCTTCTATTGCCTGTGAGCTATCCGGATACTTTGAGATAACAGCATTGTAAAAAGTTTTTGCATTCTCTTTATCACCTGTTTTATCCATAGAAATTGCTGTATGTAACAACAAAATAGGCATATAAGATGCTTTAGAGTACAGTTTTGCACTTTCTTTAAAATATGCAATAGCTTTAGCATAATTTTTTCTATTGTAATTTATCTCTCCAGCCATATAATGAGAACGAGCAGGTTTATAGTTTTTCTTTATAAGATGCTTATAATACTCTAATGCCTCAGTATAAAGTTTTTTATCATAATAATTTTTTGCTTTAGTTGCCACATCTCCATTACTCATACTGTCTAATTTTGATTTTTTAGGTTTTGCATTTGATTTCAATTCTTTTGCAACTAAATCTTTAAAGTTATTTACATTATTAACAAGTGTATTAAATTCATTTTTAGTCACATATGTACTATTGATGGTATCTATCAATTTTGACATTTCAACTAAACTAAGATTGACTTTTTCTATATCTAGTTTATTAACTACTATAAGCTCATTAGTCTCTTCAATTGATTTGAGAATGCGCTTTTCATACTCGCTGCTGCTTTCAAGCTCATCACGATTCTGTTTATCTAATTCTTTTAACTTCAATTTATTCTCTCGAGACGATGCACTTATGCTTTCAATAATCGTCTGTAGTCCATCTATTCTTTGTCTTAGTGATTCAACTTCATTTGCTTGATTATTACTTTTGACAACAACTTTATGAAGTTTCTTTTTATTCTCTAGAAGGGTTTGTTCGCTTGAAGTTAGCCCATATGGCTGAGGATTATTTAAATCACCGGCACCGAACGCAGAAGGTTCGGCACCGATAAGGTAATAAGGCATGCATATTGCAAAAATTGCAATTATTATATTGCGATTCATTTATTATGGTAAAAGTTTAAAATCAACTCTACGGTTTTTAGCCCAACAATCTTTAGTTTTCTCAGTACATGTAGGGTTACTTTCACCAAAACTTACCATTGTGATACGGTTAGTATTAACGCCTTGCGCAACTAATGATTTTTTAACACTGTTTGCTCTTTTTAGTCCAAGTGCAAAGTTATATTCGTCACTTCCCCACTCATCACAGTTACCTTCTAGCTTAACTGAAAATTTAATTGCTGCACCGTTTACTATGCTTGCATCATTAGCAATATTGTTTTGCATATCTTCACGAATATTAAATTTGTCAAAATCAAAATATATCGTTGAAAGATCATTTTCTAAACTAGACATAGAGTCACTAGAAGAAACACTTGCATAATCGCTAGCAGAGGCTCTACTACCGTCTTCAGACATAACAGATGATTCATCAGATGATACTGTTTCGCTTTGCACAGGAGCAACTTTTTCTACACTCTCATACTGAGAACTTGTATCAACTGCAGGCTCTTTACTAGAACATCCAGTTAAAACTAATAGTGCTATTACAACACTTGAGATTACTATACTTTTCATATTTCTACCTTAAATTTTATTTGCCATGATTGTACCAAAATAATATTAATATACTATGATAATTGTATATTACCAATCCAATGATTGAACTTTTCCATACTTTAATGGAAAAAGATAGTTTTTATTGTGATTTAATCTAATTATACCAATCGAACTTTGAGCCTTATAATTTTTAATAAATATTATAGCATCTCCATCAACTGAAAATCTTGGAAACTCATTTACTCCAACAGCGGTAAGTCTTCTTATAAAATCTGTTTCAGTTGAAATCAAATGTAAATTAAATGTATTATTAGCAAATGCATTTGAGGTTTCTCTTGATTTATATACTATATACTCTCCAAAAGTACTACATGATATATTACTTTTTCCATAATAAACCATCTGCTCAACACTGTTAGAGTTGATATTTTTAGAAAAAATATTTGGATAACCTAAACGATCAGAGACAAACACTATGCTGTCTTTACCCATAAATGACCCACTAACATCAATACCGCCATACTTTGTTAACCTTGAAGTTATTTTTGTATTAACATCATACATATAAATATCAGGTTGGCCGTTGGGAGCTTTAGTAAGTAGTAGTTTACTACCATCATCACTAACATCAGAGCATATCATCATTCCATCAGAAGAACCTATAACTTTACTCTTTGCAGTTTTAATATCTACATATTTTAATGTTGGTTTTTTTTCATCTAATGATGAATAATAAAATGCTGTTTGTTCTTTATTTGCCCATTTTGGAAAAATATTGAAACCGCCTTTTACAACTACATGTTGATATTCAAGAGTATAGTCTGCAATTACAAGTTCACTTTTTTGAGGAGCAATTATTCTTGAAAAAATTACCTTTCTTTTCATCCACTCAACTGGATCTTCACCCATAAATTTATTGATATCATAAGCTATCGTATGAGAAACAAACATGTATATTTTAGGGTTATTAATCTTATAGTTTTTAACAAATACGGTATCATTTTTTGTCAATATTTTCAAGTTAACATTAAGCGAGCCGTTATCACTTTTTACAAGTCTATATCTTAGAACATAATCCATATCTTTGTTCTCGTATGCCACTTCATTGGCATCGTATTTTACTTCACGATGATATCTATCTACATTAAAAATAGATAATACATTTAAATCAGCAATCAGTGATTTAAAAAACTTCATTTTAAATTTATTATCATAACTCTCAGATGAATCTTCAACTGCTATAGTCGGCAGAGAATCAACCCTCTTAATTACTTCTATAGTTGCATCACTTGCAAAGGCTACAGTTATTGCCATTAAAAATGAAATCAAAATTTTCAAAATTATTCCTTAGATGTTAATGTTATTGTATATGTACCAGAACTGTTTTGTGGATGTTCTGGAAAAACAACTCTTAAGAGCCTATCTTTTATATTATCACACTCACTGTTTAATGCACTGTTAGTAGAATATCTTAGTATTCTAAAATCAACTACCTTACCAATTGCACTTAGCTCAATAACAGCTTCAACGCTATTGCCTTGTGAATTTTGTGGCGGATAAAAATGTTCATATACTAATGCTTGAATTTTAGCTAAATATTCATTAACTTCGGTTGCCGTAGATGCTTTAGAACCCTTGTCATCAAACTGACTTTTGTCAATATTTTTAATTTTATCGGTTATAGAGTCCTTGTTTTTAACTTCTGAAGTACTAATCTTTTTTTGTATTTCAAGAAGTCTCCTGTTGTTTACTTTTTTGACTTTTTTCTCTGTTTTATTTACTCCTTGTGTCCAGACATTGTCAAAAAGATTATCTATATTTACTTCTTTTTTTTCTATTGGAGCTACAGTTTTTTGAACTGTAGATTTTTTTACACTTTTCTTAGCACTTGCTATATCAACTGATACAGATATAAAATTGTCTTTTTTTAAAGCAAAAAACTTTGGCTCTTTAGATGAATAAATCATAAAAAAGAAAAGTGATAAAAAAAATGCAAACAAAGAGAGTGATATAAAACCACTTATGTAGAAATACGAGTTGTTTCTATCCATTCGTTGCTAATGATACCTCAGAGAAACCTGCCTGTTTAACAGCAGCCAATACTGACATAACAACACCATAGTCCAGTCTTTTATCTGCACTGATAAGTACAGTCGCTTTTTTATTAAGCTTTGTTGCATAAAGTGGAAAATTATCCATAAAAGCGTTTAGTAAAAAAGTGTCTTTATTTATTTTTAAATTTTTATCTTTATCTATTACTATATGAACAGGTGGTATTTTAACTAACTGAGTAGTTTTAGAACTTTGGGGTAAATTTATTTTTTCTTCATAAATCATATTTGGTGCAACAACCATCATAATAGCCAATAAAACCAACATCACATCCACAAGTGGAGTAATATTTAATTCAGGTTTATCTTCCCATTTATAACTCATAGCTTATGCTTTTCTAGCTAATATTGCATCACTTTGCATCTGCATAGAACTAATAAGCTCAAACGATTTTCTATTTAAAATTTGATGATATGTATATGCAAAAATAGCTACAAATATACCGGCTGCAGTTGCAACAAGTGCATCTGAAACACCGCTTGCTATAATACTCATTCCGCCACTGCTTTGCCCTATATGAGTAAAAGTGTCCAAGATAGAGACAACTGTACCAAATAGACCGATGAATGGTGTTGTAGAAGCAAAAACAGAGAGTACCGAGAGACCTTTTGTAGCCTCTTTAGTAGCAGCCATCATAGCTAAATCTAAAACTTCTTTAGTGCTACTTGAGCTGGATTTTAAAAAATTATTTAAAAATGACATAGTGTCTACAGATGTTGAACCCATTAGAAGGCTCTCAAGAGATCTACTCTCGATTTGAAGCCAACTATTAACTGAAAAATAACGATAAAAGAAAACCCAATTTAGCACGATAAAGTATATTGCTAAAAGAGCTAATACACCTAATGTTACCGGGTGACTTTTAATATAAAAATCAATAATTTCGTTAGTCATTATCTATATTAAATTTTGGGCTGCTAATTCTATTCTTGCAGTTGCAGACGCAATTGCAGGATTATCATCTTTAATAGAATCGATAAGTTCCTTAGCGTTTTCAAGAGCTCTAGCTACATCACTCTCTGTTTCACCACGAATTGCTACGGCACCCTCAACAAGTACAACAACTTTTTCTTCATCAACTTGGACAACACCCCAATTGATTAAAATTGATTCGACTGATTTATCTACTTTTTCAATATCAATAACACCAGCTTCTAATAGTGTAGATAATGAAGAGTGTTCTGCTAGAACGCCAAACTCACCCTCTTCTCCAGGAAGAGTTACGCTAAGAGCTTCACCATTATAGATTTCGCCATTAGGAGTCAGGATTTCAAGTTTTAAATTACTCATTTGGGTCCTTTATGAATTACTTCTTTTGAGATTTCTCAATAGCTTCATCCATGCCACCAACCATGTAGAAAGAATTTTCTGACATGTGATCACATTCACCATCAAGAATCATTTTGAAACCTTTGATAGTATCTGCTAAAGAAACATACTTACCAGGAGAACCTGTAAATACTTCAGCAACAAAGAATGGCTGAGACAAGAATTTCTCAATCTTACGAGCTCTTTCAACAACATTTTTATCATCTTCAGAAAGCTCATCCATACCAAGAATCGCAATGATATCTTGTAAGTCTTTATACTTTTGAAGTGTTTGTTGAACACCACGAGCAACACTATAGTGCTCTTCACCGATAATTTGCGGATCAAGTAATCTTGAAGTTGAATCTAATGGATCAACAGCAGGATAGATACCTTTTTCAGCAATTTTACGGTTTAGTACTGTAGTTGCATCTAAGTGAGCAAAAACAGAAGCAGGAGCAGGGTCAGTTAAATCATCCGCTGGTACATAAACAGCTTGAACAGAAGTAATTGAACCATTTTTAGTTGATGTAATTCTATCTTGAAGAGCACCCATTTCACGAGCTAAAGTCGGTTGATAACCAACAGCTGAAGGGATACGACCAAGAAGTGCAGACATCTCTGAACCTGATTGAGCAAAACGGAAGATGTTATCAACGAACATTAGTACATCAAGATTCTTCTCATCTCTAAAGTACTCAGCCATAGTAAGACCAGTAAGAGCAATACGATTACGCGCTCCCGGAGGCTCACTCATTTGACCGTAGCACAGTGCAACTTTGTCAAGTACATTTGAGTCTTTCATCTCATGGTAAAGGTCATTACCTTCACGAGTTCTTTCACCAACACCGGCAAATACTGATAAACCGTCATGACCATGAGCAACATTATGAATAAGCTCCATGATAATAACTGTTTTACCAACACCCGCACCACCGAATAGTCCAACTTTACCACCTTTAGAATACGGTGCTAAAAGGTCAACAACTTTGATACCTGTTTCAAACATTTCAGTTGTAGTTGACTGATCAACTAAAGCTGGTGGCTCACGATGAATCGACCAAGTAGGAGAATCAGTAACTTGATCTCCATCATCAATAGTCTCACCGATTACATTGAAAATTCTACCAAGAACTTTTTCACCAACTGGAACTTTAATAGGGCTACCAGTAGCAGTAGCATCCATTCCACGAACTAAACCTTCACTCATATCCATTGCAATCGTTCTTACACGACCATCACCTAAGTGAGCTGCAACTTCTAGTACTAAACGAGTTAGTGTACCTTCTACATTAACATTAACTTCGATTGCTTCATTAATTACTGGAAGATAACCATCAAAATCAACATCAACAACCGGGCCCATAACCTGGCTTATTTTACCAATCATATTTTTCTCCATTATTTCATAGACTCCACACCACTTATAATCTCTATAAGTTCTGTAGTAATAGCCGCTTGTCTTGCTTTATTAAACTCAACATTTAACGACTTAACCATATCTTTTGCATTATTAGTAGCTGCATCCATAGCTTGCATTCTAGCACTGTGCTCAGCTGCAACTGAATCAATTAGTGCATAGTAGATAGCATATTGCACATATCTGTTTACTAAAGAATCCAACATATGTTCTTCATCTTGAGCTTCAATTTCTAACATAGACTTTGGCTCATCATCGCATTCGAACTGCTCTGTATCAACTGGCAATATCTTATTAACATGTAACTCTTGAGTAATCATGTTTTTATAACCATTGTATACTATATGCAGAGCATCAATTTTTCCATCTTTAAAATCTTCAATAGAAGTTTCAATGAAATCATCAGATCTCTCTTTATCCGGTTTTGAGCTAAGATTTGCAACTGAGTCAAAAAGTTCAACTTCATTATATTTAAAAAACTCAATACCTTTTTTACCGATTCCGCGTAAACGCACTTTTACATTTTCTTCTTTGTATTCTGCTAATAGTTTTTTAACAGCTTTAATTGTTTGAATATTAAAACCACCACATAAACCTTTATCAGCAGTTACAAAAACAATGTCAACTGTTTTTGGGCTTTCAATCTCTGTAAAACAACGATTATCAATTCCACCAACTTTGTTACATTTTATGCGTCCAGCTATTTCGGCAATTACCTGATTCATTTTTGCAGCATAAAGACGAGAGCGTTTTGCTAACTCTTCTGCACGGCGAAGCTTTGCAGTCGATACAAGCTTCATTGCACGAGTCGTCTTTTGAGTGTTAGTAACACTCTTTATCTGTCTTTGAATATCTTTCAAGTTTGCCATTAAGTTTTCCTTATGCTACTACGAAAGTAGCTTTGAATTCTTCAAGTGCTTTTATCAACAGTGCTTTAGTATCATCATCTACTTTTGAAGTACTTCTGATATTCTCAAAAATTTGAGGATAAGATGCTTCAATAAATGGATATAACTCAGCTTCAAAACGAACTACATTTGATGGATCAAAATCATCTAAGAAACCTTCATTACCAGCAAGAATGATAGCAACTTGTTTCTCAGCAGATAGTGGAGAGAAAGGTCCTTGTTTTAAAACTTCTACCATTCTTTGTCCACGCTCTAATTGTTTACGAGATATCTCATCAAGATCAGATGCAAACTGAGCAAATGCTTGAAGTTCACGATACTGAGCAAGGTCAAGTCTTAATGTACCGGCAACTTGCTTAGTAGCTTTAATCTGAGCAGCACCACCAACACGAGATACAGAAAGACCAACATTAATAGCTGGACGAACACCCGAGTTGAATAGTTCAGTTTCCAAGAAAATCTGACCATCAGTAATAGAGATAACATTAGTTGGAATATATGCCGCAACATCACCAGCTTGAGTCTCAATAATAGGAAGTGCAGTAAGTGATCCAGCACCTTTTTCATCTGAAAGCTTTGCAGCTCTCTCAAGAAGACGAGAGTGAATATAGAAAACATCACCAGGATATGCTTCACGGCCCGGAGGACGACGAAGAATTAGTGACATTTCACGATATGCAACTGCATGTTTTGATAAATCATCATATACAATCAAACCATGTCTAGCGTTATCACGGAAGTACTCACCCATTGTAACACCAGTATATGGAGCTAAAAATTGAAGTGCTGCAGCTTCAGCAGCTGTAGAAGATACAATAATCGTATATTCCATTGCACCATGGTCTTCTAAACGACGAACGATTTGAGCAACAGTTGATTCTTTTTGACCTACTGCAACATAGATACAAACAACGCCATTACCTTTTTGATTGATAATAGCATCTAGTGCAACAGTTGTTTTACCAGTTTGTCTGTCACCAATAATAAGCTCTCTTTGACCACGACCAATTGGAACTAGTGCATCAATAGCTTTAATACCGGTTGCTAACGGCTCATGTACAGATTTTCTCTGCATAATACCAGGTGCTTTTTCTTCAACGAAACGAGTTTCAGTTGTTTCAATAGGACCTTTTCCGTCAATTGGCTCACCAAGTGCATTTACAACACGACCTAAAAGCGCATCGCCAACAGGAACTTTAAGAAGCTTACCTAGTCTTTTAACAGACATACCTTCTTTAAGTGCATTTCCTCCGCCAAGAATAACAACACCTACCGTGCTTTCTTCAAGGTTCATTACTAAACCTCTAGTACCCTCGTCGAATTCTACCATTTCACCGGCCATAACATTGCTAAGTCCGTAAACTTGAGCAACACCATCAGCATAAGAAACAATTTTACCTGTTTCGTTAATATCAACACTTAGTTCAAAGTTATCGATACGCTCTTTAATTATTGAGCTGATTTCATCAGCTTGAATTTTTGCTACCACTATATATCTCCTCTCTTGAAGTTAAATTGCTTTTATAATATGTTCTATTATTTGACTGTTAATTCTTGACTTAGAGAAGCTTATTTCAACTCCAAGGTCCTGAACATCCACTTTAATTCCGTTAAAATCATTTTTTATAAATGCTAACGATATATTAGAATCAAATCTTTTACCTAATCCACTACTTAGATCTTCCATAACTTTTGTATCGATATCGCTATCACTATATACAATTCCATCATAGTTCTTGGTAGTATCTGCAACATCTTTTCTCATTACTTCTGCTATTGCAGGAATAATATTGATACGATTATGCTCAGCAAGCAATTTAATCAGGTTCTCTACATCTTTTGAATCAGCAGACTTAACCGCTGATAAAAGAATCTCTGATTTTTGATCTTTACTTACATCTGGATTATTAATGATTTGAATAAATTTATCATTATTAAATGCCCCAGCTAAAGTAGAAAATATTAAAGTCATATTTTGCATTGTTTGTAAATCAGAGCTTTTTTTAATAGCTTTGATATATTTTTTTGCGATTAATTCTTCCATATTATGCCACCTTCTTCAAGATAACATTAGCCATGGCTTCTTTATCGAAACTATCACTACTTTTGCTTAACACTTCATCAAGTGTCTCTTCAATAACAGCACGAATCATTTTTCTTTGTTCAAAATCAAGTAGTACAACTTGTTGCTTACTTAGAATTTCCAAGTCTGCATCGCATTGAGCCATTATGTTATCATTAATAATCTTATTCTCTTTTTTAGAACTCACGACTAAATCTTCAGCAAACTTCTCAGCATCTGAAATTCTAGCTAGAGCATCTTTTTTTAGAGTTAAAGACTCTTTTAACTTATCTTGAACTTTTTGCATCTCATCAGCTATTGTTTGGCTTCTAGACGAAAAATAATTTTTTACCGGTTCTGCCACTAAGTACCAAATTAAACCAGCAAACAGAAAAAAGTTAACCGTTCTTTGAACTATATCTGTACCTGCATTTTCTGCATTACCACTAGACGCTAATGCTATTGTTGACATCATTAGCATAAATACTAAAACTCTACTCACATTACATCCTTATATTTGACTAAATTTAGCTTTTACAGCTTCTGCGAACAATGGAACTTGTGATTTTAACTCACCTCTCAACTGTTCTTTAGATTGAGCAAGTGATTGCTCAAATTCTAAATACTGACTAGCTAATTCAGCACGCTTTGCTTCTAACTTACTATCTGCTAACTCTTTAGCATCCGCAATAACTTTCTCTCTCAGGGCCGAAGCTTCCAGTTTAGCATTTGTAATTATTGATTCTGCTTTTTCATTAAGAGAATTGATTTCATCATCATTAGAACCTACTTTTTCTAAGTCTTTTTTGATATCTTCATCTCTTTTACTCATATAAGCAAACAATGGATTATAAAGCCAACTGTTAAGAGTGGCAATAAGTGTAAGAAACACGATTAATGTAGCTACAAGTAGTATCGGATTTATATCTAACATAGCACCTCCTAAAAGTTGCGTGATTATACTACGATAAAATTAAAAGAATTGTTAAAGTAAGAAAAAAAATTAAAGAATTTTATAATTTATATAAATATAGTATGAAAATTTACATAATTAATATGTTAATTTGGTAGATATCTTAAAAAATCTTTTATTTGATCTTCGTCATTAAATTCTATAGTTAAACTTTTATTTGAAGTTTTTACTTTAAATCCAAGTGAAGTTAATTTATTTTTTACATCTGAAAAATTATATGACTCAACTTCTACTTTTTTATCAGAAAAATTTGATTTATTAGACTTCATACTTTTTATAATACTTTCAACTTCTCTAACACTTAACTTTTGTCCAACTATTGAGTTTACAATCACTTGCTGCTGCTTTTCATCAAGACCTACTAAAACTTTAGCATGACCGGCTGTAATCTTTTTTTCGATTAATGATTTTTGTGTTTTTGCAGAGAGCTGCAAAAGTCTTATAGTATTTGTGATATGTGTTCTACTTTTATTGATTCTAGAAGACAACTCTTCTTGAGTCAATTCGTGAAGCTTCATCAACTCACCGTAAGCGTGAGCAAGTTCTATGGAGTTAAGTTGATCTCTTTGAATATTTTCAATTAGAGCAAACTGTCTCATCTTCTGCTCATCACTATGTAAAACAATAGCACGAATAGTTTTTAGTTTTGCAAGCTTGGATGCACGAAGCCTTCTCTCTCCTGCAATAAGAATATAACCGTCAATATCTTCACTAACAACGATTGGTTGAAGCAAACCATCATTTTTAATTGATTCGCTAAGTTCATAAAGAGAACTTTCTTCAAAATGTTTTCTTGGCTGAAACGGATTTGGTCTTATATCTCTTAACGAGACTTCAATTATGTAATCTTTTGAAGAGCCTTCATTTTCATAAGCTTCATCCATCTCACCTAAAAGTGCATCTAATCCACGGCCTAATTTTTGTGATTTCATTCTTCTATTATCGCTTGTGCTAAATTTTGATAAGATATTGAACCGATAGACTTTACATCATATAAAATTGCCGGCTTACCAAAAGATGGAGATTCCGCAAGTTTAACATTTCTTGGAACTACTATTATCTTGCCATCTTTATCTTTAAAAAGTTTTGTATTAAAGTGTTGCTTTAAATCAGCAAAAACTTGCTTTGAAAGATTATTTTGAGATGAAAACATAGTTGGTAAAAATCCCCTTATATTTAAATTTTTATTGATTGATTTTCTTACAAGCTTTACAGTATTTAAAAGCTGTGCAAGCCCTTCAAGTGCAAAAAATTCACACTGAATAGGAATAATAACAGAGTTTGAAGCTGAAAGTGCATTTATTGTCATAGGGCCGAGTGCCGGCGGCGAATCTATAATAATATAATCATACTCTTTTAGTACATTAGAAATAGCTTTTTTCAAAACTAATTCACGGCCTTTTGAGTTCTCTGCATCATAATACTCTTTTTCAATTCCAACAAGACCAATGTTTGATGGAGCAAGATGTAGAGTCGGAAGCTCAGATTTTAAGATAATATCTTTTAGTTTTTTAGTACCGATAAGGACATGATACATGTTGAATTCATAATCATTTCTATGAAAGCCCAAAGATGTAGTAGCATTCGCCTGAGGATCAGAGTCTATCAAAAGCACTTTTTTTTCTGCAACCGCCAGTGAAGCAGCTAAGTTTACAGCAGTAGTCGTTTTGCCAACACCACCCTTTTGAT
>NZ_JAPHUF010000008.1 GCF_026196735.1 Sulfurimonas sp. | reverse complement strand
TATAAAAACTTTCATCTCATGCTCCTTATGCTTTGATACTTATATGGTAGTATCATTATGTCAAGCGCAGATGGATAGTTACTTAACAGTTTCTTGACAATTTAATGATTTGTAAGAATAAAATGCGTTATTTTAAAGCATAAGCGATGGGAACTTGGATAGTTATCTCATTTTGCGGTTTTGGGAATTTTCCTGATAGGTTTTTTATAGTTTTTATAGCTGCTCGACTTAAAATATCACTATTTGATTTTATAATTTCAACATCATAAACCTTACTATTCATGCCTAAAGTAAATTTAACAGTAACCTTGCCTGTTATGTTTCTTTTTCTGGCACTTCTTGGATAATATAGGTTTTCTTGTAAAAGTTGGGCTATTTTTTGTGTGTTGATTTGAAGGTACTCTTTTACTTGCTCTTCTTGCATTTGTTCTTGACTTTTTTCTACTGGCTCTTCTATTATCTCTTTAGCCGGCTCTTGTTTAACAATATTTTCATTAACAATTGCTAGTTCCTCTGGAACTTCTTCTACAAAAAACTCTTCAATCTGTTCAGGCTCTTGAACTTTTACATCTTCTATCTTTTTTTCAATTGGTGTAGGAGCCTCTATTTTTTCCTTTGGCATAGAAATTTTTTTTGGTTTGGGCTTTGGTTTTTCAACTTTTTTTTGTTTTTCAACTTTCTTTTGTTTTTCAAGCTTTTTTTGGTTTTCAACTTTTTTTGCTTGGAGCGGTTCTACAGAAGCTACGAGGTCACAAAGTTTTAATGGTATTTTTTCATCACACTCCGTTTTTGCAATTGAAGAGTAATTTTTCCATATAAAAAATATTGCAAATATCAAAACAAAATGAATAATTATAGATATAAGAAGTGAATTGCTATGTCTTATCATAAGAGAAATAGTAACAAAAAGATTGTTACTACTTTGTTAAACACAAGGGGGATAGTTTTAAATAGACCTTTTAAACTCAGGGTATGCTTCAAGACCACACTCATTAATGTCCATACCTTCAACTTGGTCATCATCTTGTGCTCTAAATTTAGAAATCTTGTTTATAAGATATAAAACTACAAATGAAACACTAAACGCAAAAACTGCTACAACTACAACACCTTTTAACTGAGATACAAAAGAGATACCATCTACAAATATCCCTACTGCCAAAGTTCCCCATATACCGTTTACCAAGTGAACAGAAAGAGCACCAACCGGGTCATCAAGACGAAGTTTGTCAAAAATCGGAACAGCAAATACAACCAAAAATCCGCCAACTAATCCGATTAAGATAGGAGTATACATGTCATAAAGATCAGGTCCTGCTGTAACAGCAACTAAACCGCCTAATGCACCATTTAAAATCATCGTAATATCTAATAGTTTATATCTGAAGTACATAAGTAAACCGGCAATTATTGCACCGGCTAAACCAGCCGTATTTGTGTTCATTATAGTTTTAGCAACTGTATTTGCATTCTCAACACTAGAGATTGAACCGACACTACCACCGTTAAACCCAAACCATCCTATCCAAAGCAGCAGAGCGCCAAGGACAACTAGCGGAATATTTGAAGCTGGAATCACTTTGATTTTATCACCAACATAACGGCCTTTTCTTGAACCTACAATCATAATAGCCGCTAAAAGCGCCCAGCCTCCGGTAGAGTGGATAACAGTCGACCCCGCTAAATCATACATGTCAATATCTAAAAGCGTGCCTGCAAGAAAGTCAGCACCCCAAGAAACATTCACAACCAATGGATAAATAACAGCACCCATAACTACAGTAAACATTGCCAAAGGGATTATACGAACACGCTCACTTACACCGCCACTCATAATATTGACTGTTTTACCTACAAATGCCATTTGAAACATAAATGCTGCCCAAATACTGCTCGTATCACTTTCCCAGCCACCAAAAGCAAGTTCGTAACCGACAAGTAAAAACGCTAAAGAAGCAACAGCATAAATCATTACATTTATTGTGAGAACTGCAGAAACATTTTTTGTGCGAACTAAACCAGCCTCTAGCATTGCAAAGCCCGGAACCATAAAGATTATTAGAACCATTGTAAAGAGTGTAAAAAAAGTGTCGATGATGTATTTAAAATCTGCTTCTAACATGTAGATATCCTTCTAAAATTAAGTGATGATTATAGCTTAGAAATTGTGCAGGATTTTTTTTAGTTGATTAGTTTTTAATCAGTCATTAAATTTTAAGAGGAGCCAAAGGGAAGAGTTCCTTTAGCTGTAAAGTTATATGGCTTCGTTGTCAGTCTCACCGGTACGAATACGGATAATTTGTTCTATATCGCTAACAAATATCTTACCATCACCAATCTTACCGGTTCTAGCAGCTTCAACGATTGTACTGGTAATTTGCTCAACCATATCATCGCTAACTATCATTTCCATTTTGATTTTTGGTAAAAAGTCTACTACATATTCAGCTCCGCGATAAAGCTCACTATGACCTTTTTGACGACCATAACCCTTAACTTCACTAACTGTCATACCATCAATTCCGATTTCAGATAAAGCATCTTTCACATCTTCTAATTTAAATGGTTTAATAACTGCTTCTATTCTTTTCATAATTGTTTCTCCAATTTAATTTTAGCATTTTAGCTATTTTTATACTTTATTGCAACTTTAAAATATTTGTCTATCTTCTACTCCCAAAGGGAGTTAGCTTCAGTCACCACAGCGGTGCAAGCGAAGTGAAATGGGCTTTGCTCATTTCATGTTATAAATTAATACTTTTTTCACCGTGAACTGTTTCATCAAGCCCACGACTCTCGCTCTCTTCATCAACTCTACCACCGCCAGTTATAGCTGAAGCAATAAAGTAAACGATAGCCGTCACAACACCACTATATACTATAGTCAAACCAATAGCTTTAAGTTGACTTACCAGTTGAGAAGCCATATTATAGTTTTCGGCCATTGCATAATCAGCAATAAAAATAGCAGTAGCGATTGAGCCCCATATACCAACTAAACCGTGAATCCAAAACGCATCTAAAGAGTCATCAACTTTGAACATAGTCTTAAGTTTAGAAACACCATAGAAACCTAAAGCACCGCCTACAAGACCGATAACAATCGCACCCTCAACACCGGCTGTACCTGCAGCAGGAGTTATTGCAACAAGACCGGCAACAGCACCGGAAGCACCACCAACTAAAGTAGCTTTTTTGTAGACTAACCACTCAGCACTCAACCATCCGATAACACCAAGAGAGGCGGCAACATTTGTAACTAAAAATGCAGATGCAGAAACACCGTCAGCAGCTAACTGAGAACCGGCATTGAAGCCAAACCATCCAAACCACAGCAATGCAGCACCAAGCGAAACCAATACAGGAGAAAAAGGTTTGATAGCAACTTTACCATAGTCTTTTCTTCTGCCCAAAATCATCGCAACAACAAAACCTGCAACACCCGCATTTAAGTGAACAACAGTACCACCGGCAAAATCCATCTCGCCGAAGTAAAGTGTTTCACCACCACCCCATGCCCAGTGTGTAACAGGTGCATAAACAGCAACTATCCATAGTGCAGCAAACACCATAAATGTAGAGAACTTAACTCTTTCAATCATAGAACCGCTTGCAATTGCAACAGCGATAGCTGCGAATGTTCCTTGAAATGCAACAAACAATAGCTCAGGGATAGTACCGCTTAAAGTATCTGAAGTAATTCCAGACAACATAACCTTACCGGTACCGATAAAATCACCCTCACCAAACGCGATTGAGTAACCAGCTAATACCCATACTAAAGAACCAACTGCAAAAGCACCCAAACTCATACTAATAGTATTTATAACATTCTTAGAACGAGTAAGACCTCCATAAAACAAAGCAAGTCCAGCAGGTGTCATCAACATAACAAAAGCCGTTGCGACTAACATCCAAGCAGTATCACCACTACTTAAAGTGTCTTCAGCAAATACTAGAGTTGGTAACGCTAACAAAGCGAGTAAATATCTCTTCATAAATCATCCTTATTATTTAACTGTACAAATTATACAAATTAAATGTCAGGTATTTACCAGAAAAATGATTAAATATTAATCACTTGCCACTATTGTGGCATTATTGCTAAAAAACATAAGCTTAAGCTTGTCTTAATATTGCTATTACTATAATTTTTACTTATGAGTAGTGTTATTTTGTTCATAATTTTTTCTTATGTACATTGTAATTCCATTCATAATATTTTTTTATACTAAGGACTTATTATGAAAAGATTTTCAATGAAGAAAATCATAGCTATCGTTGGTTTATCTATACTATGTATTACAACTGTTGAAGCTAATCCTGCTTTTGCCAGACAAGTGGGGATGGACTGTGCAGGATGTCACTTTCAGTCAATGCCAAAACTCAACTCTTTTGGTAGAGAGTTTAAGATGCAGGCTTTACTATGACAGGCGGACAACAAGAGCTTAAAAGTGAAACTAGCGGAGGCCTATCTCTTCCTTAACATTTAGGTATTAGTGTCGTGCTTAAAGCTCGTCATGTTGATAAAAATAGTGATACTCCTGGGGATGATAATTCACTTTCAGAAATTTTTGATGAATCTGCACTTTTAATTGGCGGAAAAATTTCTGACAACATTGGGGGATCATTTGAAGTAGCTAACGGCGCTAATGATGTAGTTCAAGCAGTAGATGTAAACGGTACTACTGTTCCTGGTAGTTATGTAAGTGAGGGCTCTGGATTAGGATTTAGTGGTAAACTGACATTTACAAAACCTTTTAGTATTGGTCGTCTTGGTATAACCTTGTTCAATACAGATGCCTTAGGTGTGTTTTCAGGAACAGAAATTTACTCATCAGGTCTGTTTAGACCTATTCGTCAGTTCGAAAATCGTAACAAAACAAACATCTTACAAAAAACTGGTGTAGGTAATGGATCTGCTTCTGGTGCTCAAGCGTATTATTATGGACATGGTTTATACGCTACTGCTGGTCAATATGTGCCTGGATATGGTCAATCTATCGATGTAGAAACAGAAGGCTATAAAACTTTTGCAAGAGCAGCTTATGAGTTTAATCTTGCAGACTTTACTATTGCTGCTGGCGGTTATTATATAGGAGGAGATGTTATAAATCCTGTTGCTCAAGGTCAGCTAGTGGGTGTAGTTTGGACAACTGATGCTAATTCTTTAGATAGAAAATCAAATGGTCTTGATATGCAAATAGAAGGTGCCGTTAGTGGAATGTCATTGATGGTAACAGGAGCTATTGTACTTAACAATGAATACACAGAAGGTGGAATCATAGGAGCCTCAAAAATGGAAGATACTGGTTACTCATTTGATGCTCAGCTAAATATTCTTAAAGATATAGGGGTTAAAGTAGCTTACTTATCTAGTGAATTTAAAGATAAAACATTAAACCTTACTGATGATCAATCAATCATCTCTGGAGGTGTAGAATATAATGCAGCACAAAATGTGCGTTTTGTTCTAGAGTATTCACATACCAAGTATAGTGGTAGTGAAAATACTCCTGCTAATTCAAATAGAGACACAGATGGTGATCTTCTTTTAATGGCAATGGTTGCATTTTAATTCATAAAATGTTAAAAACATCACTGCAAAGGCAAGCCTTTGCAGTGATTAATCTCACACTCTAAATATCTATCTTTTACTCTTGATAATGCTTAAAGTCAAATCTATTTTTCAACTTTACAATATAGTTACCTCTCCCGCTGTTTTTGATATATGATGCTTCCTCTTTTGATTTGGAGTAATTATAAACCTTGCCATTAAAAAAGCCATTTTTCATCTTACCTTTTAGCTCCACAGATACACCATTATCTGCTTTAAAATATATAACACCTCTTCCACTCATTAAACTATTTTTGCAAGACCCGCTCCACCTCATACTATCCCAATAATCAATAGATGTTGATATGGTTAAATTTTTTTCAACTAATTCTTTTGGATAAAAACCTATGCAGTTGTTTGATCTGATTAAACCGTTTGGAGAGTAACCTCTAAATTTCTTTTTGATAATGCCAATTCTATTTTTTGCAATAAGAGCTCGATCTGACTTTGGATACTTTTTTACAAATTTTTGTAATGCTTTTTTGTTAAATCCAGCTTTTTTTAACTCATATTTTTCTTCTTTTGACCTGTCTATAATCTTTATTTTTTTCAACTTTACATCTAAAGCTGTATCACTATCTAAATATATCCATTTTTTATATTTTTTAAATCCTATTTTTGTCACTTCGATATGGTATTTTCCCTTTTTAAGAGGTATACAGTCTCTATATACAGGTTTAATATTTAAAATTCTAACTCTGGCGTTAAATGGAACATCAACGATTAAATTGTAACTATCTTTTTCTTTTTTACATTTTTGTATTGGGGTTAATTTAACTATTGAAGTCTTATTTTGATCATCGCTCTTTTTGATTTCTATCGTCTTGACAATAGCCTTCTTTTCTTCTTTAACAACGACTTTTTCTTTATGACTTGAACAAGCGGTAAAAAATAAACTTACCGTTACAACACCTATTATAAAACGACTGCCAATTTGTATAATCCTCAAAAATTTACCTTCATAATTTTTATAAGCAATAGTAACACATATACTTTTAATTGAATGTTATTTGTAATTTGTATATTTTTTTCATTTATCTTAAGGGACAATCAGCTATTATAAGTGAAATTAATTTTTAAAGTTAGGTGTATAAATGGGCGATTTGCTAAACAATGATGAAATACAAACTATAAATATAGAAGAGACACTTTCAAATAGTTACCTCGATTACTCTATGAGTGTAATCGTAGGTCGTGCACTTCCTGATGTTCGTGATGGGCTTAAACCTGTTCACAGAAGAATACTTTATGCAATGGATAAACTAAACCTTTCACACGGGTCAAAGTTCAAAAAATCAGCTCGTATCGTCGGTGATGTTATTGGTCAGTACCACCCTCATGGTGATACGGCAGTTTATGATGCATTGGTTCGTATGGCTCAAGACTTCTCAATGAGAATGCAACTTGTTGATGGTCAAGGAAACTTCGGTTCTGTTGATGGCGACTCTGCAGCAGCGATGAGATATACAGAAGCTCGTATGACTAAATATGCCGGAGAACTTCTAAAAGATTTAGATAAAAACACCGTAAACATGATAGACAACTACGATGGAACCACTAAAGAACCTGATGTTATGCCTACTCGTGTTCCCAACCTTCTTATAAACGGTTCATCCGGTATTGCTGTCGGTATGGCTACAAATATTCCTCCACATAATCCAAAAGAGATTCTAAACGGCCTAAAGGCACTTTTAGCAAATCCTGATATTGAACTTACAGAGATTATGGAACACATAAAAGCTCCTGATTTTCCAACCGGCGGTATCATTTTTGGTAAAAAAGGCATTACTGACGCTTATGAAACCGGTCGCGGTCGCATAAAAGTTCGTGCAAAGACTCACATAGAGCAAAAATCTAAAAAAGAAGTTATTGTTATTGATGAACTCCCTTACCAAGTAAACAAAGCTCGCCTTATAGAAAATATAGCGAACCTTGTAAAAGACAAGATGATTGACGGTGTTTCAGAAATTCGTGATGAGTCTGACCGTGACGGTATGAGAGTTGTTATCGAACTTAAGCGTGATGCAATGAGTGAAATTGTTCTAAACAACCTTTTCAAACAAACTAGCATGCAGACTACTTTTGGTATCATCATGCTCTCAATTTTAAACCAAGAGCCTAGAATCTTTGGAATTATAGATATTTTAAAATACTTTATAAATCACCGTAAAACAATTATTATTCGTCGTACGATTTTCGACCTTGAAAAAGCTAAAGCTAGAGCGCACATCTTAGAAGGTCTTAAAAAGGCAATAGAAATTATCGAAGAAGTTATTAGAGTTATTCGTGCTTCAGGAAATGAAGAAGATGCCAAAAATAACTTAGTCAGCGAATTTGACTTTAGTGAAATTCAAGCTTCAAGTATCGTTGCAATGAGACTTGGTCGTTTGACAGGTTTAGAGATTGAAAAAATTGAAAATGAACTCGCTGAACTGATTAAACTCATAGAGTACTTAGAATCAATCCTTAAAAGTGAAGAAGTTCTTCACGGAATTATTGATGAAGAATTTGATGAAGTACTTGCTACTTATGGCTCAAATGAAAGAAGAACAGAGATTGAAGATGACTATGATGATATTGATATCGAAGATTTAATCCCAAATGAGCCAATGGTAGTTACTATCACTCACAGAGGCTATATAAAAAGAGTTCCTCTAGCATCTTATGAAAAACAAAAACGCGGCGGTAAAGGCAAAACTGCTGTTACTACATACGAAGATGATTTTATAGAAAGATTCTTTACATGTAATACCCATGATACACTTCTATTTGTAACAGACCGTGGTCAACTACACTGGTTAAAAGTTTATAGAATTCCTGAGGGAAGCAGAATTGCTAAGGGTAAAGCAGTTGTAAATCTTCTTAATCTTGTAGCTGGTGAACAGATTCAGTCAATTAACCCAACAACAGACTTTAGTGAAGAGAAATCTTTAGTTTTCTTTACTAGAAAAGGTGTTGTAAAGCGTACAAACCTAAGTGAATTCTCAAACATTAGAAGCAATGGTGTAAAAGCTATCAACCTAGATGATGATGATTCAATTATTACGGCAAAAATCGCAGATAAAGATATCAAATATCTTTTCATAGTGACTAAACTATCTCAATGTATAAAATTTGACATAGAAAAAACTCGTGACCAAGGTAGAAATACTAGAGGTGTCAGAGGTATTAAATTTAAACATGCCGGTGATGAAGTAATCGATGCAAATATTATTGCAAATGATGAACAAGAAATTTTAATGGTTGCTGAAAAAGGTATAGGTAAACGAACTGATGCCGGTGAGTATAGACTTACAAATCGTGGTGGTTCCGGTGTTATAGCTATGAAGATGACTCCTAAAACCGGTAAAAACATTGTTGGTTGTCTAATGGTAGATGAGACTATGGACATGATGGCACTTACAAAAGCAGGTAAGATGATTAGAGTAGATATGCAAACCATTTCTAAATCAAGCAGAAATACATCTGGTGTCTATATTGTTAAAGGTGATGATGTTGCTAGTGTTTCAAGATGTCCTAAAAAACCGGAAGAAGAGGACGATGAAGACAGCGGTGAAGAAACAACCGGTCAAGGTGAGTTGGTATAGTTGTTGCTTTAACTACGATATCAAATCATGTTAAGGGATAAACCATGAAATATACTATGTTACTTGTAGCACTTTTAAGTGCTTCTTCACTTTTTGGAGCAAACCAAGTTCAAACAGTAGACACTAAAGCAAATACTGAGCTGGCTCAAGCTAAAGCTGAAGCAGCTCAAGCTAAAGCGGAGGCAGCACAAGCTAAAACTGAAGCAACAATTGCAAAAGAACAACTTGCTCAAGCTGACATCGCTTTAGAAAATGCAACCAAACCTGCAGGTGCTATTGATGTTGAAGAAGTATTACAAGAGAATGCTACTATGCACATATCTGTAACAGGTCAAGGTGTTGCACCGATGAACACATCTTCACCGGCTCAAGCCTATGCCCTTGCAAAAAGAGCTGCGATTGCAGATGCTTATAGAGCAATTGCTGAGAAAGTAAAGGGTGTTCGTATTGATGGTCAAGATTTAATCAAAAACATGATGGTTAAAAGATCAACAATCCGTACTTCTGTAAAAGCAATGGTTAGAAATGCCAATATTGTTGAAACAACTTTTAAAGAGGGGCTATGCGAAGTAGAGATGGAAATCGTAATTTCTCACTCAGACTTTGCTCAGTAATTCTTTTTAGCTCACTTGCTTTAAATGCAGGTGAGTACCTTATATCTTACCGCTATGTAGTAAAAAATGCTACACTTTTTAATGAAAAACTTCATATTTCCAAAGCGATGAAACCATGCTCTGGAGAGCCTCAAAGAGAACTTATCTTAGAAAACTCAACTGATGGAAATTTAAAAAAACTAATCTCTCAAAACAGTGATGAATTTCTAGAATATATTCATAAACTTGACCTACATGTACAACATGAAGAACAAACAACAAATCTACAAAATAAATTTACAACTATCTTGACCATGAAGACAACTTGTTTCAAAGTCGATTTTAATGATAATTTCGCTATAATCGCACCTTTAAAATAAGGTGTATATTAGTGAAAATTGCAATAGTTGAAGATGATATTAATATGAGAAAATCTCTTGAAATCGCTATGAGCGATTATCAAGAATTTGAAATCAAAACATTTAAAAATGCAAAAGATGCACTAAAAGCTATTGATGATAGTTTTGATTTAATCATTACAGATATAAATATGCCCGGAATAGACGGCATTGAATTTGTAAAAACTTTAAACGGCAAATTTGAAGTAATCATCATGACCGGAAATGCAACACTTCAACGGGCAATAGAGTCTATACATCTTGGTGTTAAAGATTTTTTGCTAAAACCTTTTGATGTAGATACTTTGGTCGCTGCCATTAAAAGAGAAGATAAAATTCAACAAGTGAAAAAAACACTTCCAAAAGCTAAAACTAAAAATGCTTCAAATGGCTTTCTAGGAACATCAAAAGCGCTGGAGTCACTTTTAAATATTACAGATAAAGCATGTAAAACTGACGCAAGTATCTTGCTTTTGGGAGAAAGCGGTGTAGGTAAAGAGGTCTTTGCTTCTTATGTACACGACAACTCACCCAGAGCGAAAAAACCTTTTATAGCTATCAATATGGCAGCTATTCCCGAGAACCTCATCGAGAGTGAACTTTTTGGATTTGAAAAAGGTGCTTTTACTGATGCCAATGAAGCAAAAGCCGGACAGTTTGAGCTGGCTCAGGGCGGAACACTGTTTTTGGATGAGATTGGCGAGATGCCTTACGGTGTTCAAGCAAAACTTCTTCGTGCTCTGCAAGAAAAAGAAGTAAGAAGGCTTGGCTCTTCAAAATCAATAAAAATTGATATAAGAGTAGTCTCTGCAACAAATGCCAATCTAGCTGATAAAATAAAAGAAGGAGAATTTAGAGAAGATTTATACTACCGTTTAAATACTATTCCTCTAAATATTCCACCTTTAAGAGAGAGAAAAGATGAGATACTGCAGATTGCTGATGCAATGATTGAACAAAACTGCAAAAAGTATGATTTTGAACTAAAAACTTTCAGTAACGAAGCCGAGAAACAACTTTTGGCATACAATTGGCCTGGAAATATCAGAGAGTTAATCTCTGTGGTTGAGAGAGCTGTTATACTAAGTGAAAATTCTGAGATAACAGCAGATGAACTTTTTTTACAAAATAGATTTAATTAAGGAAAAAGATGAAAAAATATAATGTAGCAGTAGTTGGAGCAAACGGTGCTGTTGGTGAAGAGATATTAACAATTTTACAAGAAATAGATTTTCCACTCAATAAGCTAGTCCCGCTTGCAAGTTCTAGAAGTGCTGGGAATACGGTAGAGTTTAACGGCAAGGATATAGTTATACAAGAGCTAACAGAGGATATCTTTGTTGAGCAAGACATAGAAATAGCTCTTTTTAGTGCCGGTGGAAGTGTGAGCGCAAAGTTTGCACCGTACGCTGTTAAGGCTGGAGCTGTTGTTATTGACAATACATCTCACTTTAGAATGGTTGATGGAATCCCTTTGGTTGTTCCGGAAGTAAATCCTGAAGATATTACAAAATGGAAAGACACTGGAATCATTGCAAACCCTAACTGTTCAACTATTCAAATGGTTCAAGCACTTAAACCGCTTGATGATGCTTATGACCTTTTAAGAGTTGATGTTAGTACATACCAAGCTACTTCCGGAGCTGGAAAAACAGCTATGGAAGAGTTAGTTACACAGATGCAAGACTTTTTTGCCTTTAAGCTTATTGATTCAGAGCATAAAGTTTTCAATCAACAAATTGCTCTAAATGTAATCCCTCAAATTGATGTTTTCATGGATAACGGATACACCAAAGAAGAGATGAAAATGGTAAATGAAACCACAAAGATTATGCATAAAGAGATTGCTCTTAGTGCTACATGTGTTCGCGTACCTACACTTCGCGGTCACGCAGAATCACTAACTCTTACTTTTGCTAGTGAAGTCAATGCCGATGAAGCAAGAGAAATTTTAGCAAAAGCTCCAAATATTATTATTTTAGACAAGCCCGAAGAAGCTCTTTACCCTATGCCTGCAACTTGTGTTGACATGAATGAAACTTTTGTAGGTCGTATTAGAAATGATAACTTTTCTAAAAACATGCTTCACATGTTCGTCGTTGCTGACAATCTAAGAGTTGGTGCAGCTACAAATGCTGTAAGAATTGCCCAAAAATGGGTAAAAATTAATGAAGAGAGCTAATATGTTAGAAAAACTTTTTGAAAAAGCCTTATGGAACTCAAGATTTATAGTTATTTTAGCCGTTGTATTTGGTCTTATTGGAGCGGTGGCACTTTTTTTAGTTGCCAGCATTGATATTTTTGTTACTGCAAAATATGTAATAACAACTTACTTGACAGGTGCACATCCAGAACATTTTCACAGTGATATCGTAGGTGGAATTATTGGTGCAGTTGACTTATACCTTATCGGTGTCGTTATGCTTCTCTTTGCTTTTGGTCTATATGAACTTTTCATTTCAGAAATAGATGCTGCTAAAGAATCAGAGCATGATGAAACACAACTTTTGGCAATTCATTCGCTTGACCAACTAAAAGATAAAATCTCAAAAGTCATAGTTATGGTTCTAGTTGTGGGCTTTTTTCAAAAAGTTGGTCATACGCAATATAATGGCGCGCTAGATATGTTATACTTAGCGCTATCAATAACTGCAGTAGCAGTTGGTTTGTATTTTTTAGGAAAAGTAGGTAAAAAGTAATGAGTAAAATATTTGTAGATGCATGTTTAGGTAAAGAAACTCCGTATACTCCTGTATGGATGATGAGACAAGCTGGAAGATACCTTCCAGAGTATATGGCAGTTCGTGCTGAAGCAGGAAACTTTTTAAACCTTTGTCATGACCCTAAGAAAGCTTGCGAAGTAACCCTTCAACCGATAGATATAGTTGGTGTTGATGCTGCCATATTATTTAGCGATATATTAGTTATCCCTGATGAGATGGGTATGGACTTAAGTTTTGTTAAGGGTGAAGGACCAAAGTTCAGTGACCCTATCAAAACAGAAGCTGATGTAGACAGGCTTATTGGCGGTGAGGAAGCAGCTTCTAAACTTACTTATGTATATGAAACTATCAAACTTATAAAAGAAGACTTAGACAAAAGAGGCGGAGAAACTGCACTTATCGGTTTTACCGGAGCACCATGGACACTAGTTACTTATATGATTGAGGGAGAAGGTACAAAGACTTACAATATTTGCAAAAAAATGATGTACTCAAACCCTGCTCTTTTACATAAAATACTCGCAAAAGTAACAGAAGTTGTAAAACTATATATGGAAAAACAGATTGAAGCAGGCATAGATGTAGTTCAAATATTTGACTCATGGGCTGCTGCTATCGAACCTGGTAAATATGATGAATTTTCTTGGAAATACATGGTGGAAATCGCTGACTACCTAAAAGGCAAATATCCCAATATTCCTATCATTATGTTCCCTAAAGGAATTCCAGCATTTTTAGATAAAGTTTATGGAAACTTTGATGTGTTTGGTGTAGACTGGTCGACTCCAATGTCACTTGCTAAAGAAAAACTTGGAGACAAATATGTACTTCAAGGAAACATGGAACCTTGCCGTCTTTACTCTAAAGAAGAGACTACAGAATGTGTAGAAACTATCCAAAAAACTATGCAAGGCAAAAGACATATCTTTAACCTAGGACATGGGATACTTCCTGATGTACCTGTAGAAAATGCTATACACTTCGTAAGTGAATGTCATAGAGTAAGTGGAAAATAATATAATTTTCGGCCCAATCAACTCTCGCCGATTCGGCATGAGTTTGGGTATTGATCTATCTCCATCAACAAAACAGTGTAACTTCGACTGCCTTTACTGTGAACTTGCTCCTTCTGCTACTGTTTCATCACAAAAAGAGACCGTTGAAGTTTCACAAATCATAAATGAACTAAAATCTCATCTCAACGACAACATAGATGTCATAACACTTACAGCCAATGGCGAACCGACTCTCTACCCTCACCTTGATAAGCTTATCGATGAGATAAACAAAATCAAAGGCGATACTGAGACTTTAATCCTTACAAACAGCGCAACTTTAGTTGATGAAAAAGTCTTTAAGTCACTTCTAAAACTTGACCAGGTAAAACTATCTCTTGATGCTGTTAGTCAAGATGTTTTTAAAAGGATAGACAGACCACATAACAACATAGACATAAAACAAGTTGCTCAAAAAGTAGTAGATTTTTCTAAGGCATACAAAGGCAAACTTTATATAGAGATACTGTTTGTATATGGACTCAATGACACAAAAGAAGAAATAGCAAAACTAAATGAAGTTTTACTGCAGCTAAATGTCACTAGAGTTGATTTGGGTACGATAGACAGACCACCGGCATATCCTGTAAGCGGCATTAGCTATAAAGAGCTTCATAACGCTGCTATGCTCTTTGACAGCTCTTTACCTATACATATAGCTTCAAGGATTCATGCTGAGCCAAATAACTCAAGCTATGACAATGAAGAGATTTTAAACACTTTGGATAAAAGACCGTTGACTATGGATGACATAAATCTGCTTTTTGATGAAGATAGTAAAAAACGCCTTGAAACGCTCATAAAAGAAGATAAAATAGTAAAAAAAACAGTCGGTAATTTAGAGTTTTTTATTCTACATGTCAATGAAAAAAGAAAACGAATAAAGTAGTTTAAATACCTTGACATTTGGCAAGCCATAAAGTATAATTTCGACCTATTTACAAATTCCGGATTAGCTCAGCGGTAGAGTAGGTGACTGTTAATCACTTGGTCACTGGTTCGAATCCAGTATCCGGAGCCATACACTCATAAACCCCTAAATACCGTACTTTTCGACTAAATTATTTAGCTACTGTGTCCAAAATGTACCTTTTTCTATTCATTTATAAGTGCTACTACTTCATCTACACTCAAAACTTTACCCGTGCTAACCACTCTTCCATCTATAACAAGTCCCGGAGTACTTACAACTTGGTACTCCATGATTTTCATAACATCATCTACTTTTTCAATCTGAGCAAACTTTCCACTCTTAGCAACTGCTTCTTTTACTACCTTTTCCAAAGTAATGCATTTCGCACAACCTGTTCCTAAAACTTCTATTTTCATTTTTATTCCTTATAATATTAGATTAAATATATACCCTATAACAATAATCCCACTTCCCACAATTGCAAAAAAGATGCCAATAAGTTTAAGAGAGATTATTTTTTTAAGTATTAAAGCTTCTGGCAAACTAAGAGCTGTTACCGCCATCATAAAACTAAGTGCAGTTCCTAAAAGCATGCCCTTGCTTGTTAAAACTTCAACCAAAGGCATAACTCCAGCCGCATTTGAGTACATTGGTATACCCATTAGTACAGCCATAATAACTGCAAAAGGATTTCCCTCGCCGGTATAACGAGCGATAAAGTCAGTTGGAATATAACCATGTATCCACGCTCCAACACCAACTCCTATAAGTACATATAGATAAATCTTTTTGAAAATATCAAGTGTATATTCCCAAGCCTCTCTAGCTCTCTCTTTAAAAGAAAGCTTTGTAAGAGTAGCTTCAAGCTCAGTATCGATTGGTTTGACATCCATTAAAATCTCTTTTTCCATTTTCATCTTACCAATAAAGTAACCCCCAAGTATTGCTACTAAAAGACCAAATCCAATATAAATAGCAGTCACTTTAAAACCAAAAAGTCCAAAAAGCATTGCGATTGCTATTTCATTGTTTAAAGGAGCTGATATAAGATAGCTAAAAGTAACGCCTATTGGAATACGAGCCTGAATAAATCCTAAAAAAAGCGGAATAGCACTGCATGAACAAAAAGGTGTGATAATCCCAAAAAGAGATGCTCCAACATGTCCATAAAGTGCTGATTTACCTTGAAGATGAGCACGAACATATTCAGTATTTAGCCATGTTCGTAAAAATGAAACTGTAAATATAATCGTAAGAAGTAAAAACCAAATCTTTATAGTGTCATATATAAAAAAGTGTGTAGCATCAGCGAGTCTTCCCTCAAGCCCTACAATATCATAAATAAACTCTTTTGAAAGTTCATACCACATCTAAGTCCTTCGTATAATATTAAAAGTGTAGCAAAATTAAACTAGTAAATCATTATAAATTGATATTTAAATGAATTTACAATCAAAGAGCTCAAGTATATGAAGATAGGACTGCTATAACATGTACATTTTTAATACTTGATAATTTTATATGCTACATAATACTAAGTTTTTTATAGTCACATTTATTATGCTATACTAATAAAAACAATTAAAGAGGTTAATATGAAAAAATTAGCAGGAATAGCGTTAGCATTATCACTAATTGTTAGTAGTGCTTTTGCAGAGAAAAGTGTAATGGATAAGCTCACCAATGATAGTGCATTTGATCAAACATCAATGTTTTTTAATCTTGCAACTGCTGATGACCTTGATTCTAGAGAATCATATGTTAATGGATTAGTTGTTATACCTGTAGCTATTATAGAGAGCGCAATATGGGTAACAGTTCTTCCTTTCAATGCAATTAAGCTTGGAATGCAAGACTAGTATTAAGAACCGTATAGCTGTGAACTTTCTTATTTTTTAAAAATAGAATGTTCACTGTAAACTAGACAAACTTTAAATTATTTGTGTATTTTCTTAAATTCTTCACTATCTTTTATATTTTCAAACAATACTTCACTATCAATTTCATCTCTTAAGTTTGGAGATTTTTCTATAGCCATAAGCAAGTCTTCAATCGCCTCATGCTTGTTGTCAAGAGCCGCATTTGCGCAAGAGCGTTGCCAGTAAGCGTACCCATATTCCGGGTCGATTTCTATGGCTTTATTACTAAGACTCAAAGCCCACTCATGCTCATCAATGTCTAGCACTGCATCTGCTTTGTAAGCATATACTTCCGCATCATTACTATTTACTTTTAAGATTTCATCATAAAGCTCTATTCTAGACTGTGGATTTGTCTCCAAATTTGAACGCATCCATAAAGAGTGAATATACTGGGTGTTATATATTTTGTTTTGATTGTCCAATATCTTTTTTGATTGCTGTGTCAGCGTATCTTGAAGAGTTTGCATCTGAGCGTTATATTTTTGTGTAATTGCATCTAATCTGCTCTCAACAATCTCTTCAGTTTTTCCTCTAATATCTCTTAGAGAATTCCATCCGGCAAAAATGAGGATTGATGTTGCAGCTGCTATAAGATAAAACAAATTGCCAATAGTATCAGTAATATATCTTGCAGATCTGTCTGTTTGTTCAACTTCAGCTCTTGAAATTCTTTTTTCAACCTCATTTTTTGTTTTCATGTTCTCGATTCGTAAATCTTTAAGCTCATCCATTATGTATCGTTCAATCAATGGCTTTTTTAGCTCGTTATCAAGACCTTTTATTTGAGGGGTATCGGCATTTACTGAAGTATAAAAAAATAAAAAAGATAGAAGTAAAAAAAATTTCAACACAATATTCATAAAGAGCCTTTGATAAACAAAATTGAAGTGAATTATAACAAACACCGCTTAAAAAGAGTCCTATTTGCGTCATAGTCAATCCTCAGTAATCTCACAGCAATATAATCATTTTCAGATTAATGAAATATTTGGGCTTTTACAACATTTATGTAGCTTCAGTATATTTTTAATAAAGGTAGCTAGATTTTAAATATTCAATGACAATTTTTTTTATTTCAGCACCACTGGCACCTTTTCCTTTAATATTAAAAGCAAAAACTTTTGTTGAATGTTTTTCTTCTATAAAGCCTACAAACCATCCAAGATTTTTACTACTGCCCGTCTTTCCTGCGAGAGTATAGTTTTCTTGCTTCTCAAGTGTAATTATGTCTTTTATAGTGTTAATAGTTTGCGCTGTAAAAGGTAATCGATTATGCATTAGTTTATCTAAAAAATCTATTTGTTCATTTACTGAAATTTTTAAACTACCATTGCCAAGCCAAAAAGTAGTCAGCGACTGAGAAATATCAGTATTTCCATAGTTTACTTTCTTTAGCATCTCTTGCATTCGTGCTGTTGTGATTCGTTTTGCCATCTCTTGATAAAACCATACAGTTGAAACACTTATGGCACTTCGCATTGAATGATCTCTATTCCAAACGGGATATTCACGTACTTTTTTATCCCATAAAAGTGTTTCGTTTTCATCTTTAACTGCCTTAGCATCTAATGCAATCATACTATGTAGAATTTTAAATGTTGAACATGGATTTAATCGTTCACCTGCACGAGTACCAAATATTTGTCGTTTTGAGCTATTAAGGTCAAGGATGACACCTGTACCATCAAATTTACCAAAATCAAGCTCATTAGAAAAAAGTAAAGAGTATATAGAAATGAATATAATTATAAATTTAAGCATTTGATACCTTTAAAATTGTATATTGTTTTTATAAAAAAAATTTCTAAGATTCTATCATAAATCTAAAACTTCATAGAATCATCCACCTATTATATTTAGGACAAGTACTCTTGGTAATTAAAATATCGACAATTTAAAGCAATCCAACTGACTTCTGCTGAAATTATAGAATTAAAACTTATTTTATAAAGATTTGATAAAATGCTTAGACTTTAAAAATTCTCTATATACAAGAGGTAAAATAGTTGAGATATATACCATTTTTTTTATTATTGATATTTGTCTTAACAAGCTGTTCAAAACAACCCGTTGAAAAGAAAATACTCATACCCGTTGAGAAGAAAAAACCAACGCCCATTGAAAGAGAAATCACAGGTTTAATCCCCGAAACTGTCATACAAAAAGCTGAAAAAAAATATGGCAAGTATGTTCGCAACAGATATGAGGCATTTAATGAAAAGTTGCGTGAGCTTCAAAACTCTTCAGAAGAATTAAAACTCGAAGAAATCAACAATTTTTTTAATAATGTGCCTTTTGTCGATGATATGAAAATATGGTCTCAAAAAGATTACTGGGCTACACCTTTGGAGTTTTTAGGCAAAGACAAGGGAGATTGTGAGGATTTTGTTATTGCAAAGTATTTTTCTCTTAGAAATCTTGGGATAGATTCTAAAAAACTTTATTTTTCATATGTAAAATCAACACGCTTCAAAGAAACTCATATGGTACTGAGTTATTTTAAAACACCAGATTCTATCCCTCTTATTCTTGACAACATAAACTTTAAAATTTTTCCTGCTGATCAAAGAAAAGATTTGACACCTATTTACAACTTCAACGGCGAGTCTTTATATCATACCAACAAACAAGGACAAAATGGACAGAAAGTTTATAAAATATGGGACAAATTAATCCAAGACAGAGCTCATAAAAAATGGGACATATTAGTCAATAATATTAAAAAAAATAAATTATAATAATTAAAATAGATATAATTCTTTTATGAATAATAAAATCAATTTAAAAACTATACTCAAACTTATTTTAGACAAAAAACCAGCCCTTATTTATGGACAAATTGTCACTATTATCGCCATACTTGTAAGTGTCCCTATTCCACTTATGCTGCCGGTGATGGTTGATGAAGTATTACTAAACAAACCGGGTCTTTTTGTAAACACAATTGATGCCACTTTTGGTGTGACTACTGCATTTTACTACATACTCATAGTAACTCTTAGTGTTATACTGCTTCGTTTTATATACTATTTTTTTACAGTCTTACTTACTAAGATATTTACAAAAATCTCAAAATATGTCACCTTTATGATTAGAAAAAGGCTTATTGAGCATCTTCAGGTAACCTCTATGAATGAGTATGAGACCTTGGGAAGCGGCGCAATAACATCAAACCTTGTGACAGATGTAAATACTCTCGATACCTTTATCATAACCGGCGTCAGTAAGCTTATTTCATCTGTTTTAACACTTATTGCCGTTGCTGTTGTTATGATAGCAATAGACCCTGTTTTAGGAGTGCTGATACTTGTCATACAGCCTATAATCATGCTGCTGAGCAAAAAAATGTCAGCGATAGTCGGTAGGTTAAAAAAAGCAGAAAACACGGCTATTTCTGATTTTCAAGAAGATGTGGGAGAGAGCTTAGAGCTTTTTGGACAGATAAAAGCAAGCAACAAAGAGTCATACTTTTTCTCTCGTGCTGTAGATTTGGCCAACAATATTCAAACAACTTCAAATGAGTTTGGATATAAAAATGTAGCTTATGAGAGACTATCATACACTATATTTTTGGTGATGTTTGAAGTTCTTCGTGCCTCTGGACTTGTTCTAGTCGCATACAGTGACTTGAGCATCGGTATGATGTTTGCGATGTTTGGATACATCTGGTTTATAATGACACCCGTTCAAGATATGCTAAATATGCAGTACTCATATTCATCTGCCAAGGCAGCACTCGATAGAATAAACAAAATACTAGCGCTAAAAACGGAAGACAGCGGTAACAAAAAGCTAATCTCAGACAGGGTCGATATATCGCTTAAAAATATAAACTTTTCATACAATGAAGAAAAAGAGATACTTCGTGACATATCGCTAGATATAAGTGCGGGCTGTAAAATAGCACTTATCGGAGCAAGTGGAAGCGGAAAAACAACTTTAGCACATGTCATCTCCGGTTTTTATGAAAAAAACAGCGGTAGCTTAACTTACAATGGTATTGATTCATCAGAATTGGATAAAAGCTCACTTAGAGACAGAGTATTTTTAGTGCTTCAAATGCCAATACTTTTTAACTCTACTTTACGCTTTAACATAACTATGGGCGACGATAACATTAGCGATGAAGAGATTTACAAAGCATTAGATATAGCTCAACTCACCGATATGGTAAATGAAATGCCTAATAATCTTGACACAATAGTTGGTCATCACGGCATAAGACTCTCCGGTGGACAGCGACAGCGTTTGAGTATAGCAAGGATGATAATAGCAAATCCAAGTGTAGTAATATTTGATGAATCTACCTCGGCACTTGATGTTCATACAGAAGCAAAACTCCAAGTAAGACTGACACCGATACTCCAAGACAAAACAGTCATCACAATAGCACATAGACTAAGCACTGTAAAAAGTGCAGATGTCATTTATGTTATAGAAGATGGCAAAATCGTCCAAAGCGGAACCCATGATGAGTTAGAGGCTGAAGTGGGACACTATACTGAATTTATCAAGCAGCAATTGATTTAAAAAAAAGTGAATTATTTTCATAAAAAAACTATATAATGCTAGTATGAAAATATGGATTTCCGACACACAGACTAAAACACATCGCCTTGTAAGACTTAACTGCGAGGAACATAGTGACTTCATCTATGTTGGCGATTTAAATGATGATGAGTTAAGGATATTTTTTTTAGAGTTGCAAGAAGATATGGATGTTGATAAAAACATCAAACTGATAAATTATTATGGTTATCTGCATCTTTTTATAATTCATAAAAAGGCAAATATATAATATGGTTGACAAATGATGAAAATTTTGCCGATAATCTTTTTGTTTTTAACGCTAAACCTATATGCAGATTCAAAATGGATTTCATTAGAACCAACAAAATCTAAACAAGCCGGTAAATCAAATACTCAACTACAAGAACTTCAACCTATGAAAAAAATGCTTAAAAAAGCTACAGTTATTAAACATTTGCTAGACAAAAAAAGCCTTAATGATGAAACCGATAAACAGAGTAAAAAAAATTGGTTTGTTATAAAGTGAAATCGGCGCAGTGACTAAATTATTTTTACTCTTCTTTTTTTTTATAAATTTTATATATGCTCAAGACATAAAACCTGCCGCCATATATAAGTCTGTAGGATTTGTCAATGATTTTGTAGTAAATCAAAATAACTTATATGTAGGTAACGACGCAGGAACTGTTGATGTCTTTGACATTAAAACTGCAAAAATCATAAATCAAATCTTACTGCCGCCACTAGCATCTTCGATGAATAAAATAATACCCGCTGATATACTCAGTGTTGATTATCTTAACGGCAAACTATTGATACTTAGCGTTGGCAAAGAGACTTACCGCAATGTTTGGATTTATGAAAACTATATGCTGAAACAAATAATAAATGAAGAAAAAAAGCTCACTATAAAAGAAGCTCGTTTTGTAAATGACGAGCAGATTATATTTGCCACATTAGGTTCAGATATCATCTTGCATGACATGTCAGAAAAATACAACCTTTACAACACTCATATTTCTTACAGTACATTGGGAGACATCGCACTAAGCAAAAATAAGCGCAAAATGATTATTGCAGATGAGAGTGGAGCTGTTAAAATAGTTGATATAAAAAGTTCAAATATAGATGAGACATACTCTTCTCAAAATGTAGATAATATTTACAGGGTTGCTTATGCAAATGGCACTATTATTACAGCCGGTCAAGACAGACGAGTTGGAGTTTATCAAAACAATCAAGAACCATACCATATAAAAAGTGATTTTCTAGTCTTTTGTGTCGGCATAAGTCCAAGTGGCATGATCGGTGTTTACTCAAACGGAGAAGAAAATCACTTACAACTGTTTAATCCAAAGACAAAGGAAACACTTGAGCGTTTGGTTGGGCACAAGAGTATTATCAATCAAATTAAATTTATAAATGAGCAAGAACTCTTTAGTTCAAGCAGAGATAATTATGTTATGCACTGGAAACTACATAAATAACCACGGCTCTAGTGTAGTTTTGTAACAAAAATATCACAAATTTATCACAAAATAGTTAAATTCAAAAAACTTATATGAAAATAATAATACAATTACTTTATAATATTTTAACAATTAGGTAACTCATGACAAACCACTCAATTATCATTGTAGAAGATGATGAAATAACTGCCCTCAATCTTAAACTCTCTTTGCAAAAACATGGCTATAACATTATTGCGATATGTGATAATGCAGCTGATGCGAAAGAAGAAATAGAAAAATACAAGCCAAGTATTATTATTATAGATATATCCCTTCAAGAGAGTAGTGATGGCATAGAACTGGCAAAAACAATAAGAAGCAACTACGGTATACCATTTATATATTTAACATCTCACAGTGATGACGATATAATTTCACAAGCTAAACAAACAGAGCCTTATGGCTATATAGTTAAACCATTTGATCCATCTTCACTTCATGCAACAATACAGATGGCTATCTTTAAATTTGATGTAGAAAATCAAAGAAATGAAGAGATAGAGTCACAAAAAGTAGACAAACAAAATTTAGATAAATTGCTATACTCAAAAAGAGCATCTGATAAACCGCTTATATCGTTTGGAGATGGGTATCAGATAGATATAGCTAAAGATGAAGTATTTTACAATAACAAAAAGATTAAACTTACCAAAAAAGAAAATGCTATCTTACGATTACTTGTGGCAAAACTTGGTCATATAATTAGCTTTAATCAAGCTATAGAGTATGTATGGCAAGAGAGTGGTGCAACTGAAAATAGCATTAGAACATTAGTATGGAGACTCAGAAACAAACTTCCGACTGACATAATTAAAAATGCTTCCGGTATTGGTTATTATATAGAAGATTAATTTATTTTGATCTTCGCAAGCATTTCTTTTATTAGTTTAAAAGTAGTTTCATAGTCATACTCGCAATCTTCTTTTTTAGCCATACTCTCCATCTCAGCTGTTTTTTCTTGCAAATATTCCATTCTAAAGTTACCGCTGGAGCCTTTTATACTATGTGAAATGAGTGCAATTTTTTTATATTCCCTATATTTTATCGCATTTTCTAATTCAGGTATCTGCTTTATCATTTTCTTTATAAACATCTCAACAAGCATTGTCAGCTCATCTATGCTTAGCATTAACTCCTGACTCAACTTTTCACAATCAAGTCCTTCTATCGAGCATTCTACTTCTTGTGTTTTTGCAACTGCTTCAACCACTTCATCTGTAACTTTTAAGTAGTTTAAAAATACTCTCTCCAACTCTTTTATAACAATAGGCTTGCCTAAAAACGAGTCAAAACCGCTTTTTAGTCCTCTCTCTTTCGCACCCTTTATTACATTTGCCGTAAGTGCAGAAACCGGTGTATGTCTAAGCTCTTTTTCTTTTTCGTATTTTAATATATTTTGAACTGCTTCATTACCATCCATAATAGGCATCTGCTCATCCATTAAAATTAAATCATAATGATTTTGTTTATAAAGATCAAATGCTTCTAAGCCGTTTACCGCAAGATCATAACTCAAACCATATTTATCCAGTAAAATCTTTATCAACTCTTGATTGGCCTCATTATCTTCTGCTACCAATATATGACCTTTAAACTTCATACTAGTTGCATGTTTATGTGGAGAGTAAGCCTCAGGATTGAGAAGCTCCTCAAATGTAGTCCTTATCTTTGAGCAGTAAAGAGGAAAACATATACTTGTAATATGTGAGTACTTCTCATACATGTCACTCGGTTTACTTGTAAGAGCTATGTATTTTTTATCTGATTTTAAAATCTTCTCTTTAAACTCGCTTTCTACATACTCTTCTAAGAATATTGCTATATCATAATCCATATCTAGATTATCAACCATCTCTATATTCATATTGAAAATTTCTGAGTATTTTAAAAATGAGTCTGACTTGTATCCTCGTATCATATTCTTGTCATAAAATACTGTTTTTATCTCTCTTAGCTCATCTAAATCGCTAAACATTTGACACTCGGTGTTATAAATCTCAACAGGTAATTCAAACCAGAACTTACTGCCCTTGCCTAGTTTAGACTCTACATTTATACTACCGCCCATATGCTCAGCTAATTGGCGACATATTGATAGGCCCAATCCGGTACCATCTAGGTTTTCAATTTCATTCTGTCCCGCTTGTGTAAATGCTGAAAATATATTCTGTATATTATCCTCCGACAAACCAATACCGTTGTCGTTAACACTGACTTTAAGAATACTGTCTTTACATGTAGCTTCTACACTTATGTGCCCGCCGATTCTAGTAAATTTTATGGCATTACTTAAAAGATTCGATAAGATTTGCTTTATTCTTAAGGCATCTGCATATAATTCTTTTGGTATAGTTGGGTCAATAAAAGAGGTAATAATGATATCTCTTGAGTTCGCAGAAGCCACAAAAAGCTCCAAAGTGTGACTTATCTCTTCGTGTATAGAGAAAATTCTAGGTTCAATCGTAAAAACACCGCTTCTTAACTTAGAGAAATCCAAAATATCATTTATAATACTTAGTAGATTCTCCCCACTGTTTAAAATAATATCCAAATATTTTCTATGTTGTTTTGATACATCTTGCTCTATTAAAAGGTTTACAAAACCCAATATAGCATTTAGCGGTGTTCTAATCTCATGTGACATATTTGAAAGAAAATATTCTTTTGCCTGAGAAGCTTTTTGAGCCTCAAGCCTCGCATCTATCAGCGTGGTAACATCATTGGCGATTGACATGTACTCAGTAGCATTATCATAAGGATCCATAATTTTTACAATTGTTGTATCGATGTAAAAATAATCACCGTTTTTCTTAAGATTTTTCAATGTACCTCTGAATATCCCGGCATTTTTCAGCTGAAACCACAAGTCATCAAAATACTCTTGGGGTATATCTTCATGTTTTTCAAGACTATGATGCGTACCTATCAGTTCTTTTTCTGAATACCCGCTAAGTTGCACATATTTATCATTAACATAAGTGATTTTTCCATTAATGTCGGTTTTTGAGATAATAGTACTCTCATCAAGCGCCTTTTTGTATTCGCTTAAAAGTTTTACATGTCGATTTATCTCTTGTTCTTTTTGATAAATTGTATCTGTATAATGTTTGAGTATACCTTGAAAATTTTTATCAAATATATATGATATTTCATCAAAAATTTCTTTGGAGTTAAGATTAACATCATAGGTAAAATCTATCATTGAGCGTCTAAAATGGCTGCATATCTCAAAAAGTTCATCAGCTCTAATATCTCTATCTTTAAGATATAACAAAAGATTCTGAATAATAGGACAATCTCCTATTTCTAGTTCGCCTGATATAACACCCATAAAGTAGTCAAAAACATCACCGGCATAATCATTTAAAAACTGTTTTGTGTTTATATTGTGAAGTTTTAATATTTTCTTGGGTGAATTATAAGATACCCATTGCGCAAGAATAGAATCTTTTGAATTGATAAAAATGTCTTGTGTTTTTGCAAGATGTTTTAGTTTTTTTGCCATATTAGTACTCTATAATTTATATAATTTAAGATGATAACATAATTACAGTATAAATAGCTTCCATAAGTCTGGACTATCTTATACTTTTATTATTTTACTAACTATTTCATAAACATTTTTTGAAATAGATTGTGTAGAAATTACTCGCTCTAACTCTACTCTCATCATTTTTTTATTTTGTGAGGTTAACCTTTCATATATTTTAAACGCACTAGTAAGACCGGAAGCCATTTGCGGATTGATCTTATCTATTTCTATTATCTTATCTGCCACAAACTTATAACCTTGTCCGTCTTTTGCATGAAAATGTTTATAGTTTCTAGCAAAGACACCAATCAAAGAGCGAACTAAGTTCGGAACAAGTTCGTTGTACGCATCGTCACTTTGTAGAGCAATCACACGCTCTAGTGTGCCATCTCTATGAGAAGCCGCAAGAATTGAGAAATATTTGTTCATAACAAGAGTATCATCTTTATATTTTGTATAAAAATGTGCTAATGTTATCTCGGCATCTTTAGCAGAAATATTTTCTAAAATATCAAGAGCAACCACTCTATCTGTCATAGTTAGAGACTCCTCATACTGCTTTGTCGCTATCTCTATAACTTCCTCATTTTCTAAAGAAGAAAGAAGTTTCAGACAACGATTTTTTATACTTCTCTCACCGATACTTTTGGCATCAATTTGCGTACATGTAGGATTGTGATATTTCGTATATATTTCTAAAAGTTTATCTTTAAATGTAGTTGCTAAATGCTTTGATAATTTTTCTTTTACTTCATACAAAACATCAAAGTCAACCGTATCTTGTCTCTGCATAAGAGTTGAGATAGTTGGAAGTTCTAAAAGAAGAGCTTTGTAAGAAAGGTCTAAATCACTCTCTAAAATATGTCCAAAAGAGTTTACAAATTCTGGATTTATCTTGTCCCAATTTATCATGCCTTCAAGTGTTGATACTCCATAAGATTGGGCTGATTCATACTTTACAAAACTATTGGTATCATGCTTCATTAAAAATGCATAATTAAGCTCCTCTTGCTCGATTATAATAGGCGCAGAAAAATCTCTGTTTATGGATAAAACTGGTTTACTGTCAACTTTAAATACAAACTCCTCTTTTTCTTTTGAGATTATTAGAGTTCTAGCGATAACCTCATCCCCATTCTCATTTAGCAGTGCCATTTTTAATGGAAAGAAGTAAGGCTTTTGCTCACTCCCATCAACTGCATTTGGAACTTTCTGAGTCAATATCAACTTATACTCGCCATCACTAAAACTCTCTTGTACATGTAGTTTTGGCGTACCTGATTGATGGTACCATCTTTCAAACTCTTTTAAATCAATACCGCTTGCCTCACTCATAGCCCACAAAAAGTCGTCTGTCCTTACAGCCTGCCCGTCAAAAGTCTCAAAGTAAAGGTCAGTTGCCTTACGGTAATTTTCTTCACCCAAAAGAGTATGAATCATACGAATAATCTCAGCACCCTTTTCATATACGGTAGATGTGTAAAAGTTATTGATTGCCATATACGAATCTGGCTGAATTGGATGAGCAGTTGGAGATGCATCCTCTACAAACTGTCTCTCGCGAAGGGCTTTTACATCTTCTATACGCTGGACCTCTTTTGAGTTCAAATCAGCTGAAAAACACTGATCACGAAATACTGTAAGACCCTCTTTAAGTGTTAGTTGAAACCAGTCTCTACATGTAATGCGGTTTCCGGTCCAATTGTGAAAATATTCATGAGCAATTACGCTTTGAATTCCCATAAAATCATTGTCAGTTGCGGTGTCTTCGTTGGCTAAAACATAGTGAGAGTTGAAAATATTAAGACCCTTGTTTTCCATGGCTCCCATATTGAAACTATCAACTGCCACTATGTTGTAAAGATCCAAATCATACTCTCTGCCATATTTTTCTTCATCCCACTTCATAGACTCTTTGAGTGACTTCATAGCATGCAGACACTTAGACTCATTTCCTTTGTCTGTATATATGTTCATTCTGACAATCTTGCCGCTTGCTGTCACAAACCTGTCTTTAACTACTCCCAAATCCCCTGCGACCAATGCAAAAAGATATGACGGTTTTGGATGTGGGTCATCCCATGTCACACCATGTCTTCCATCATCAAGTTTAAAGTTTGTCGCTGTATTTCCATTACTTAATAGAACAGGGTATTTATCTCTATTTGCTACTACAGTTGTCTTAAACACAGCCATAACATCAGGACGGTCTATATATGGAGTTATCCTTCTAAAACCTTC
>NZ_JAPHUF010000010.1 GCF_026196735.1 Sulfurimonas sp. | reverse complement strand
GTTGCCTGTTGATGTTATTGTTTGAGAAATTGTAAATGCATTTGTAAATCCCATATCTTCATTACCTACATTTATGCTTGCGTGGTTTTGGGAAACATCTATTATATTGTTTTGGACTTTTGTTATAGTATCATCTACTGCTACAGGGTTTTCATTGGTATCAGTTATTACAGAAGCATCATTATTTATCTCAACTCTACGAGCTTCTTCTTCAAAACTTAAATTATTATTTTCTGGCTCTTCACTTGTAAATGATTCTGGATTAAGAGCCGCATTAATATCTGTGCTGGCATTACTTGCTTTTGCAAAAACAGCTTCACCACCTTCAGTAGACTCTACCCCAGCCCCTTCTCCTGCAGCAGTTTCCAGCTCTTGTGCATTATCAATATCACCATATTCTTGCAGTATATTTTGTATTGAGTCATTTTGAGTAACTGTCTCTTCTAAAGCAAACTCCTCAGATGAAAGAGAAGAGTCAAAAAGTTGCTTATCTTGACTCGGTAAGATTAGCTCACTTCCATCACTCATAGATATCACAACAGTAGCAGAAGGGTTGTTTCCTTTATCGCCAACTATTGTTTCGCCTTTTAAAACCTCATAACCTTCTGAGACTTCACGAAGAGAACCATCAGAGCCTTTTACATAAAAAGTACCATCCATACTTGCGATTTTTCCAATAATTGTTGACATGTCAGACTCCATAAAGATAGTTTAATATCACTATAATATGATAAATTTTAAATAATGTATATTGTACTCAGGTACAAAAAAGAAATAGATATGTAAGTAAGATATGCTACTTACATGTCATAAAATTAAGACATAGATTATCAACTCTCATCAATAGTAATTTGAGTACTTATCTCTAAAGTAACAGTATCATCTAAACTACTGTAATGATTGTATGTTTGACCGGTTTGTGCATCAGTGATTTCGTCTTTAAATATCCATTCACCACTACCATCTACCACTGTATCTATATTAATAGTATCTCCGTTAAGGCCATCTATTCTAAGTGCATTATCACTATCTGTGATATTTAGTACATCATCAAGATGAAGTGTAATGTCTTGATTAGCTCCACTAAGATTTATAGTTTCAATATTAGAAATATTTCCACTTAAAGCACTAAAATCTATAGTTAAATTGTCTTCATCAAGAACCAATGTGTCTAAACCAGCTCCACCATCTACGGCAGCTGCATCATAAATATATGTTTCGTCTATACCAATAACAAGATCTAGATTATTAGTTGCTATATCACCGTCATTATCTGTTACTGTTACACTAAAATTTTCCGTGATATCATTTTCAGAGGCAATAATAGGAGTATAGATATATGTACCTGTATCAAAATTTAAAGCCATATTCCCTTCACTTAGTTCTATTGTTTGGACAGGGTTAGAGGCATCATATGTATATGTCACACTGCCATTTACCTGGTCTATATATGTCAACTCAACTATATGACCTCCATCTGCTCCAAAATTGATTCCTGCAGTGCCATTATCCCCATATAAACTTCCTTCAATAGACTCTATGCCAGCAAGTATTGTTGAACTTAGTTGAGTCTCCTCTGTTATTATAAGAGCATCTTTTCCCTCCACTACTTGAACCATATCAAGATAGGTGCTATCTAGGTTTGTACCTATGCCAATAACATTCAAATCAATATTATTGTTGTTTATAAAAGTTGTCCATTGTGTAACATATGGAGTATCCAACCAGCCACTTTCTGCATCATTGCCAACATTCCAGTTTTTGTCCTTTCCTTCAATGTTTTCCACATTTGGAGCACCGTCAGATATAAAATAAGCCACTGTTCTATCAGCTGACGGCAAGTTTGTATTATAAGTTGATGGTGTTACATCAACGGCAGCTTCGTAATTTGTATAAAAGTTTGTAAGGCCTTCGATACTGCTTCCATCATAGTTTATATAACTGCCGCTCATTGTTAACTTACTTAAATAATCAAGAGCTTCAGTGGTACTCATCCAGCCTAAATTTACTGCTCCAGAATTAAAAAGTGTCAAATTGACATTAACATCTCCTTGAGCATCATACGCATTTATCGTATCTATAAGTGCAGCTTTTGCTATATCAAATCTTGTCTGCGTAATTGTCACATCTGTATTCATTGAACCCGATACATCCAATGTTAAAACTATATTTGTATCTATAGCTTCTGGAATCGATAAAGAAACTGCTGTTGTATTATTTACAATAGGCACATCATCAACAATCGTAACTGCTAAATCAGCAGTAGAAGAAGAACCATCAGCAGCAGTAACAGTATATGTAAATGTATCCACAAGAGTGTCATTTCCTGTAACTGGGTGGTTAACTTTACTTAAAAGAGTATATGTGTATTCACCATAATTTGCAGAAGTTACATCTGCATTAACTACAAGGGTATTACCATCAGCTGTTACAACTGTTATAATACCGTTAACATCAGCACTTACTCCATTAATGCTTGTTAACGCTCCTCCAACAGGCAAGATATCATCACTTAAAATATTTCCTGTAGCAACTTCATCTGTGCTTGCGCTGTCAGTTCCATATGACATTGCAGACTCATTGACTTGAGCTAGATTATCTTCTAATGTCATTTGATTTGCATTATTCGTTACAGTCACACTAATTGGTAAAGTAGTTGAAGCTGTATCTGAATTTGAATACTCTGTAGATGTCGCAACAACATTTAGTGTATATATTGTTGTAGCATCAACAGCAGGTGCGGTTAGTGTTAAAGCATTATAAGTCCAATCTGTAATATTTACACTTGTAGTAGATGCATCTGCTGTAAATGTATGAGTACCGTCAGAAATTGTAAAGCCATCTGGTATATCTCTTAGTTCCAAGTTCAGGCTTTCAGAGCCATCAGTATCAGCCAAGGCGGACTCAATGTTAAAGGCAACTGAAGAGTTCTCCTCTAAAACTAATGGGTCTGAATTTGTTTCCACTTTCTCATATGTAATAGAATTAATAAGATAATCATCATTACTATACGGTGCAGCAAACACTATTGTGTCAAAAGATGCTCCATCAGTAGCTTGAAGTGTTTCAACTGCTTCAATACCATCATCACCAAATCTACTCTCACCATAACCAACCTCTACACCATCTTTATAAAAAGTGTATGAAGCGCTTTCAGTATCATTCATCCAAGCAAAAGAGACATCTACAGAACTCACTAAATTATCAAATGTAACAACCAGTTTTTCAGAACCTCCTAACTCGCTATCAGCACCATTTGAAGCAGCTCCGGAAACACCAAAGCCTTCAGGATAGGTTGTATGTGTACTAACAGTTGTTTCTATTCCATTGACATCTAAAGCAGTCACATTAAATCCACTAGTAGTGCTAGTTACATTAGATATATCAATAGTTTGTAAAGTAGTTGTTTCTCCTGTTACACTCAGAGTAGGAGCATCAGCAACAGCGTCAACATCGACAGTCATTGTTGAACTGGATTCACTCCAGTTTAATCCATCACTTACGCTAAAGTTAAACACAGCATAGTCAGTCAACTGCTCGCCAACACTTGTCTGATCTACAATATCATCACTATACTGGTCTGAACCTGAATCATGTAAGGCTGGTGTAAAAGTCAATAAATCAATACTAGCAGCATCTATCTCTTGACCTTGCGTAACAGCAATATCATCATATAAAAGCTGCCCCATTACAGGAAGAGAATCTATTCTAATATAACTTAAAGAATCACCATCAATATCACTAAAACCAAAATCACTAAGTGCAAATGAATAAGTTGTATCCTCGTTCATAGTTATGTTACTAACACTTGCTACTGGTGTATCATTTACTGGAGCTACAGTAATTGTTAAAGTACCTATATCAGTAAGTGTTCCATCTGTAACTGTGTAATTAACTGTATCAACACCGTTAAAGTTAACTGCTGGTGTATAAGTATAAGATCCATCACTAGCAAGAACTAAAGTTCCGCCTTTGACTGTTGTGAAAGTACCTGGTGTTACACTTAGTGCATCTCCATCTAAGTCTGTATCGTTTGCATCTAAATCAATTGTAGAAGTAAATACTGTATCTTCAATTGCATTAATTTCATCATCTACTGCAACCGGAGCGTTATCGTTTTGAGGAGTCTCATTTAGGTTTACTGTGATATCTGTTGTGTTTGTACCATCTGTTGCTTGAACTGTAATAACTTGTGCATTATCTCCAAGCTCAAAGTCATTTGCGTAAGCTGTTACACCTGCAGCACTTAAGCTGATAGCTCCTGTATTTGTATCAATCTCATAGTAACCGTTCTCATTATTAGTGATTGTGTAAGTTACATTGTCACCATCTAAATCTGTTGCTTTTACAGTTCCTAGTACATCTGTAGCTGCTGAGTTTTCAGAATAAGTAAATGTGTAATCATTTACCGGATTACCGGTTGGATCTTCAAATACCGGAGCGTTATCGTTTTGAGGAGTCTCATTCAGGTTTACTATTGGAAGCTCAGCACGACGAGCCTCTTCTCCAAGACCTTCTCTGTCTAGCAGTTGCTGTTCAATATATGCTCTATCTCTAAGATCTGCGTTTATATCAACACTGGCATTATTTGCATCTGCAAAGTCAGCTTCTCCGCCTTCAGTTGATTGAGCAACAGCAGCTTCTTCACCGGCGGCAGTTTCGATATCTTCAATATTTTCACTGTTGATATCACCATTATTTTCTAAAAGTGCTTGAAGAGAATCTTTTTGTGTAACTGTTTCTTCTAGGGCAAACTCTTTAGATGAAAGAGAAGAATCAAAAAGTTGTTTATCTTGACCTAATAGAACCATATCGTTTCCATCATTCATAGATATAATAATATTATCAGTAGGACTGTTTTTCTTGTCTCCAATAATAGTTTCGCCTTCTAAAATCTCATAATCTTCCGAAACTTCACGAAGAGAACCATCAGAACTCTTTATATAAAAAATACCATCGACACTTGCGACTTTTCCAATGATAGTTGACATATTACACCCTATATTAAAATATTTATTGTAGAGATTGTAGTTTAAAAGTTAAAATAAATATATTGTACTCAGGTACAATGTTCATATAGTAGTTGTATTTTGATTAATTTTTATAATTATGTGTAAGTGAAGTTATTGGATTATAAGCTTGTGGTGGACGAGGAGAGATTCGAACTCTCGGTACAGTTACCCGTACGCATCCTTAGCAGGGATGTGGTTTCAGCCGCTCACCCACTCGTCCATTTGAAGAACGAGATTATAGTCATATATTAATAATATGTAGCTTAAGATATTATCTTTTCATTACTTTATTTTTATAATCAATAGCACCCAAAGAAATATATTGATAAAATACAAAATAGTTATATATAATTTTTTTCCTAGGCATAATTATGAAATTTTTTTTATTTTTTTTCTTAATCTCCATTGGCTATGCTTCTGAGTATCCACATTTTTCAGAGCGTGAATTACAAGATATAAAGATGAAATCTGGAATCATTGCTAAAAATAGGATTCTTGATTATAAACAAACAGTTACATCATTCAAAGAATATTCAAAATCTAAACAACTCGAACAAGTAAATTTTTATCTTAACAAACTTTTACCACAATATGACGCAGTTATTCAAAAACAAGAAGATTACTGGGCAACTCCAAAAGAGTTTTTAATAACAGGATATGGAGATTGTGAAGATTATGTAATAATCAAATACTTTACACTTCTAAAGTTGGGATTTAAAGAAGAAGAACTATTTTTAACTACGGTGCATGACAAATACCATGGGGGATATCATATGGTCCTTAGCTATTTTAAAACAAAACACAAACCACCACTTATTTTGGATAACCTAAGTTTTAAAATTTTAGACTTAAAGCAAAGAGAAGATTTAGAAGCCGATCTGTTTGTAAATTCAAGCGGTGTTTATAAAATAGACAAAGAGTATAAACTTATACCTGTTGCCAAACATTTTACACAATATGATAAGCTTCTTCGAAAAATTCAAAAAGAAAATTAAGTTTTTACTTATACATGTCGATAGATAATCTTTAGTCTTTAATGGAACTAAATTTGCTGATAAATTCTAAATTAAATATACTAACATACCAGGATTATAGATGAAACTACTTTTGTTTTTGCTAACAAACTCTATAATATATGCTTCAAGTTACCCAAATTTTACAAAAAATGAATTAAAAAAATTTACAGGGCATTCTGGAATAATCACTAAAAACAGAGTGCTTGACTACGCTAAAAGTGTAGACTCATTTAAAAAACTACCTAAACAAAATCAACTTATCAGTGTTAACCATTATTTAAATCAACTGCCACACAAAACAGACATGTTAAATAACAAACAAAGTGATTACTGGGAAACTCCAAAAGAGTTTTTAACATGTGGTTATGGTGATTGTGAAGATTATGCGATTATTAAATACTTTACACTTTTAAAACTTGGATTTTCTAAAGATAAACTTTTTATAACTACTGCATTTGAAAAATATACCGGGCAATACCATATGGTACTTAGTTATTTTGAGGAAGAAGACAAACCACCATTGGTTCTTGATAACCTAAGTTACAAGGTTTTAGACCTTAAAAAAAGGGAAGATCTAAAGGCAGATATATTTATAAGCCCTGCTGGAACTTATAAACTTGATAACTTCAATAAGCTTATTAAAGTTGACAAAGTACCGGAAAAATTTATTGACTTACTCGAGAGAGTAAAAAAGGAGAGTTAGATTTTTTCTAAAATTTTCTTAACTACCTCAGCGGGGTTTTGAGACTGATAAATTGGACGGCCGACTACTATGAAATCAACCAATGCATTCTTAGCAAACTTTACATCCGCTACTCTTTGCTGATCGCCTGAATCTTCACCAAATGGACGAATACCGGGAGTTAATGTCATAAAATCTTTAGTTGTTATATTTTTTATCGACTCACTCTCATAAGCTGAACACACTACTCCATCTAAACCACTATTCATCGCATCTTTTGCGAACTGGTCAGCTTTTGTTGATATATCTTTTTCATAAACTGCTTTAAACTCATCTTCACTAAATGAAGTTAAAGCAGTTACAGCCAATACTATTGGACGATTTTCATATTTTTTGAGCCTATCCATTACTGTGCTCATGGCTCTTTTGCCTGCACTTGCATGGACATTAAACATATCAACACCAAGTCCCATTATGGACTCAGCAGAATCAGCCATAGTATTTGGAATATCGTAAAGCTTAAGGTCTAAAAATATTTTAAAATCAGGGTTTATTTTTTTAATATCTTTTAAAAAATCTTCACCATCTCTTATATAGGTGCGAAGTCCGACTTTTAACCAAACATCATACCCTTTTATTTTATTAATCAAATCTAAATTTTCTTCTTTTGTTGGTAAGTCAAGTGCTACACAGAGTTCCATTGTTTCTCTTTTTATAATTTTAATTACGAAATTATATCATCTTGAATACTATTACTCCTTAGCCGTTGCAATTAAGAGATTATTACCCATACATTTAAAGCCTAAAATAGGCACATTTAAAGGCTAAAAAAAGTTGTGTATGCAAAAGTAAAAAAAAGATGTATTATTTCAAAAATTATTTCAAAATAAAGAGGAATTAAATGGCAAATTTGGCAGTAAATGAACAGATACTGATGCCCTTCACAATTGATACTAAACCTGTAATAGAAAAATATCTTGCAAAGCTTGATGTTGACCTTAGTGACTATACTTTTGCGGCTAATTACATTTGGCTTGCTAACAGCAGTGGTTTTTATGCAATCATAAACAAATGTTTTTGTTTGTTTGTTATGAGTGGAGGAGAGTTAACAATGCTTTTGCCACCTCTAGGAAAGAAAAAATACATAACTGATGCCATTGTAAAATGTTTTGAGATTATGAACGAAAACAACAGTTCGCCATATTATGCGCGAATTGATTATGTACAAGAGTCTATGATAGATGAATTTTTACAATCAACAGATGAAGCCGGAAATATTTTTGAGATGCTCGAACACTATCTTGTTGAGAAAAAACTTGTTGATTATATATATCAAGTAGATGCCTTAATAGAACTTCGCGGGAACAGTTACCATACAAAAAGAACTGAGATAAATAAGTTTAAAAAATCATATCCAGACCATATTGTAGAAGAACTTGATACGCATAAACATCATGATGAGATAGTAAACCTTTTTAACAAATGGGTTGCAGACAGAGTTAAGTATATGCCAAAAGAGGAAGCTGAAGTGTTCTTAGAGGGTATTCATCAAGAAAGACACGCGATTAAACATATGCTTAAAAATTATACTAAGCTAAATCTTATTGGAATTGTTCTTTATATAAATGGTGAACTTAAAGGCTTTACGGTTGGTGAGCGTATCAACAACGATACTGCAACGGTTATCATTGAAAAAACTGATTTTGAAGTACTTGGATGTGCGCAGTTTATATTTAGAGAATTTTCAAAAATGTTAAAAGAGCATTATGATGTTACTTATATAAATGTTGGCGATGATATGGGATTTGAAAATTTAAAAAAAGTCAAAATGTCTTATCGCCCTTTTAAGCTTGTACCAAAATACACAATTTACCAAAAATGACAATAAAAAAAGCAGATATCAAAGATATAAATGAACTTTATGAACTTGAGCTGAGTTTATTTAATAAAGAGAACTTTCCTTTGTCTAAAAGTTCTCTTAGGTACCATATACAAAACAATCTTATCTATGTTGTGAGAGTTCAAAGTGAAATAGTTGGATATATTTTAGTACTTATTAAAAGAAAAGTTGCAAAAATATACTCACTTGGTGTTAAAAAAGAGCATAGAGGAAAAAAAATTGCTCAACTATTAATAAGTGAATCACTAAAGCAACTATATGAGATGAAGTTTTTTAAAACAGTGTTAGAGGTAAGAGTTGATAATAACAATGCCATAGCACTCTATGAAAATTTCGGTTTTAAAACTATAAAAAAAATAAATTCTTTTTATCTTGATGGGTGCGATGCATATCTTATGGAGATATACAATGGTTTACAAAAATTACACAAAACTATATAAAGAGGTAAGAAAAAGCAAACTTTTAAAACTTCAATTTGTAGTTTTATTTTTAAGCACATATATAGACTGGGTTTTAATGCCCTATATAGCAAAACTTGAAGGTTTATATCTTCCTGTTTTTATGATAAGTTTTTATATGCTCATAAGTGCAACTGATGGTTTGATACAGCCACTGTTTAAAAAAGTAAAAATATATAAAATATATATGTTTGTAATTATACTAGACATCATTCAGATAAGTAGCTATTTTTTGATTGAAGTTGACATAGTGATATTTACATATGTAATACTAAGTATATTTACATTTCAAGCTATCACTTTTGAGATATCAAGAATTCATACAATAGACTTTATGAAAAATGAGATAGAGTTAAAAGATTACTTAATGTTGCGCTCTTTTATTGTGTCTGCTGCCATAATTGGTGGAGCTGTAAGTGCCATGATTTTTGACTATTTTGATATAGCATTAAAAAATATATTATATTCATTAGGTATCTTTGGAATTTATGTTATATTTATTGAGTACAAACTTTATGCAAAATTTAAAAATATTGTTCAGACAGAAGAAACTATCATAGAGCGACAAAAAAGCCTGCTTAGTGAAAAAATAAATTTATAAGGAAAAACTAGTATGAAATACTCATCACAAGAACTTATTGAATCTCTTGAACTTAGAGTACAAAAATATATAGATGGGTTTGATACAAATCTTCATCCGTACGATATTGCCGAACTTCTTTTAGAATTGCGTGATATTGATGAGAAGATATACTTAGCAGAGTTGGCAAAACTGCCTGAAGAGTTAAAAGCTCTCGTCCTTATAGAACTTCCTAAGCAGTGTCATGAAGAGTTGGTTGAACACTTTAGTACCAATGAGCTTGCAGAACTTGCCAACACTCTTGACACGGACGATGCAGCTGAATTGATTCGTAATATCGAAGAGATTGATGAAGATATAGCTGAAGAGGTACTGCAAAATCTTCCTAATGAAGACAGAGAAAATCTTGAGACACTTATATCTTACGGTGATTACGAAGCTGGTGCGTATATGCAAACTGAGCTTTTCTCAGCATATATTGATGAGCAAGTCGGTGAATCAATCAGAAGACTAAAGCGCCTTAAAGCGGCAAAAGAACTCGACAGTGTCTATCAGGTTTATGTGATTACACGAAGAAATAAATTTTTAGGTTCTATCCCGTTAGAGGATTTGATACTGCTTGGCCCAAATGTCAAATACGAAGAGCTTATAAAAGAGGGGTTAAATACCATCTCCGTAAATGCAAAAGATGACATACATGATGTTGTCGAGATAGCATCAAATTATGACATGGGCGTTATCGCCGTAGTTGATTTAAAAGGAAAACTTCTTGGTCGTATCACCTCAGATGATATCTATGACATCATAGAAGAGCGTGCTACCGGACAACTGTATAACCTTGCTGGTGTAAACGATGAAGCTGAACAAGAAGAGAGCCTTTTTCTCATTGGTAAACACCGTGCTATCTGGCTTGGCATTAATCTTCTAACAGCCATAGCCGCTTCTTTGGTAATTGGACTCTTTGATACAACCTTACAGTCACTAGTGGCACTAGCTGTACTAATGCCAATTGTTGCTTCAATGGGTGGAAATGCAGGAACTCAAACACTAACAGTAACGGTGCGTCAAATGGCACTTGGTGACATTAGTGACGATGACGCTAAAAAAACTATAAAAAAAGAAGTGATTTTATCTATCATGAATGGTTCCATATTTGCGCTTGTAATTGGCATAATAGCTTGGTTATGGTTTTCTATGCCTCTTTTGGGTGTTGTAATAGCACTTTCAATGGTTATAAATCTTATAACTGCTGGGTTTTTTGGTTCTATGATACCGCTAATTTTGAAAAAAGCAGACATAGACCCAGCTGTTGGATCTTCAGTAATTTTAACAACCGTTACCGATATAGTAGGATTTTTCAGCTTTCTTGGGCTTGCGACAATTATCTTACTGTGATGTGTTGGTAAAGTAGGAAAACCCTACTTTGCCATTGCTACAATTTTTTCAACTATACTTGGATCTTCCAAAGTAGAAATATCTTGTGTAATCTCTTCACCCTTAGCAATTGAGCGAAGTATTCTTCTCATGATTTTCCCTGAACGAGTCTTTGGAAGTCCAGGAACAAAAATTATATGATCACAGAGTGCTATATTTCCTATTTCTTGTTTTATAATATTATTGATAGATTTTTTCTCAGCTTCTTCATCTGATACTTCAGATTTTAGAGCTATATAAGCAAATATACCTTCACCTTTTAAAGGGTGTGGTTTACCAACAACAGCTACTTCTGCTACATTATCATCTTTTAGGATTGCTGCTTCAACTTCTGCTGTTCCCATTCTATGTCCAGAAACATTGATAACATCATCAGTACGACCGGTAATAGTTATATAACCATCTTTGTCATAAACAGCGCCGTCACCTGTAAAGTAAACTGGTTTACCGTCTTTTTTAACATCACCAAAGTAAGACTTGATAAATCTCTCTTTATCGCCCCAAACGCCTCTTATCATAGCAGGCCAAGGACGAGTAATACACATTAGTCCTTTTTCACCGAGTTCAGGAGTATTTCCTTCTTCATCAATAATCTCGGCCATAATTCCAGGAAGCGGAAGTGTTGCACATGCCGGTTTGATAGGAGTAGCACCAGGAAGTGGCGATACAACATGTCCACCTGTTTCTGTTTGCCAGTATGTATCAACAATAGCACATTTTGAATTACCAACCTCTTCATAGTACCACTTCCATGCCGGAGGATCGATTGGTTCACCAACAGTTCCAAGAACTTTTAAAGATGACACATCATAGTTAGCAGGTTCATGCTCACCCATTTTATGTAAAACACGAATAGCCGTAGGGGCTGTGTAGAACTGATTTACTTTATGGTCTTGTACCATTTTCCAAGGGCGACCAGCATCAGGATAAGTAATAACACCTTCAAACATTACGGTTGTAGCACCCATTGCAAGCGGTCCATAAACTATATATGTATGTCCTGTAATCCAGCCAACATCAGCTGTACACCAATAAACATCATCTTCTTTTACATCAAAAACCCACTCCATTGTCATCTGAGCCCATAAAATGTACCCTGCACTATTGTGTTGAACACCTTTTGGTTTACCAGTAGAACCTGAAGTATAAAGCAAGAAAAGCGGATCTTCTGAGTCCATAACTTCTGGCGCACAAACATCTGATTTGTTTTTAATCAGTTCGTGATATGAATAATCTCTTCCGTCAACCCAATTAATTTCTTCATTGTTTCTCTCAACAACCAATACCTTTTTAACAGGCGTTTCACCTTCGAGTGCAGTATCTACAACAGGTTTTAGCATATATGGTTTAGTTTTTCTGTAAGCTCCATCTGCTGTTATAACAACCTTAGCTTCTGCATCTTGAATTCTATCTTTAAGTGCTTCTGCCGAAAATCCGCCAAATACTATTGAGTGAATAGCGCCGATTCTTGCACATGCTAACATTGCGTATGCAGCTTCTGGAATCATCGGCATATAGATAACAACTCTGTCACCTTTTTTAACTTCGAAGTCTTCTTTTAAAAGGTTTGCAAACTTATTTACATTTTTTGAGAGTTCTTTATAAGTAATTTTTTGAACATCACCTCTGTCACCTTCAAAAAGTATAGCAGTTTTATCACCGCGAGCATCTAAATGACGGTCGATACATTGAGATGAAACATTTAGTTTTCCGCCATCAAACCACTTTACAAATGGAAAATCTGACTCATCAAGTACATTTGTAAATGGCTCAACCCAGTCAAGCTTTTCTTTTGCAAATCTGCCCCAGAAACCTTCATAGTCATTTGTAGCTTCATCTTGTAGTGCTCTATATTCATCCATACTTTTAATAGCTGCGTTTTTTGCAAACTCTTCATTTGGATGGTAAACTTTTCTATTATGTAAATCTGACATTTATTTTTCCTTTGTTAATTTTAAATATATCATTGCTGTCATAATCGCATCATTTACAGCATTGTGTGCTCCCATATCAGGAACCTCACATTTTTTTAAGATTGTATCAAACCGTAAATCAATATTTCCTTGCGGAATTAATGAAACATTTTTATCAAAGTATATTTCAGATACTTCAATCATTTTGTTTGGTAAGGTAATGCCCAACATCGGTTTTGTGTATTTATTTATCATTGCAACATCAAACTCTAAATAGTAGCCAACAAGGGGTCTAGAGCCTATAAAATGCAAAAATTCTTTAATAGCCAAATCCATAACCTTAGCATTTTCTAAATCACAAGGTCTAATTTGATGTATCTCTATACTCTTAGGATTTATTTTACCAGAGTTTCGTATTAATACTTCAAAAGTCTCTGATATTATAATTTTATTGCCCTTAACTTTAACTGCCCCAATTGACAACAGCTCATCTTTTTTTGGATCTAAACCTGTTGTTTCTGTATCAAACACAACATACTCACCACTTGTATCTTCCTCAAACAAAAATTCAAAGTTTTTATCATTAAGTCTTGAATGGTTAGCGCTTGTTTTAAGTTTTTTTAATAATGAAGCTATCATTACGAAACCATATTTAAATGAAAATGAAAAATCATAAACTTTTTAAACTTATTTATAATTTTAAAACTATCTTTTAGTAAATCCCTTTGATTTTTTTGCAAATTATTAGGATTTATATAGTTACTTTCATCTAAATCTTTTGCTTCTAGCATTGCTTTTAGACGAATTGATGACAATGTATCAAAACTCTCAATAAGCTCTGTTGCAAATATTTTATCAATTACACCTTGCCTATTTAGCTCTTTTATTCTTTCAATTGTATTGGTTGCTTTTATTTCATACTGTAAACACAGTGTGCGAACACCGTGAACAATGGCAAATATACCTCCTTTTTTTATGTCTAATTTATTGTTATACTCTTTATCTGTAACAAATGAAGAAAACATAGATATTGGTGTTTGGAAATTTAAAATTGCTTTTGCAATATGCGCTAAAACATCATCTCTTTGATAAAAGTGACTGTACATGTAGTTATTTACTTCATCTAATAAAGCACAGTTTCCGGCTACGCATTTTGCATCCAAAAATATACTTAGGTTACGAAGACTATCTTCTCCCATATCGTGTGCCCAGCTGTCAATACTGTTTTTATACGCATAAACCTCTTTTCTCCAATAAGCATTAGTTACCATTACATTGCCTTTGCATTTAGGAAATCCAAGTTCTAGCAAATAACTGTTTAATTTACTCATTGCTTCTTCAAACTTTTGTGTATCAGCGCAATCTTCAATAATGAGAGCATTATCCTGGTCTGTTTTAAAGGTTTGTTCCTCTCTGCCTTCGCTGCCCATAACGATAAGTGCACACTTGTTTTGTAAGGGTTTATCCACGCACATGTCAAAAACTTTTTTGTAAACCTTTAGATTTAGAGCAGATACAAGTTTTGTCACATATCTTACTTTTACGCCTTTAGCTGTAAGTGTAATGATTAAATTTTTAAAATCTTTTTGAAGATTTTTCAAATCATCTATTGTTTTTGCTTTATCAATTTGTACTGCAACAAGATGGGAATGGTTAGCAAAGTAACTAAGAAGGTCTAATTGTTCTAAAATTCCTTCAACTTTATCTTTGTTCATTACAACTAATCTTTTTATTTCATTGTGAGTCATGGATAAAAGCGCATTAAATAAAAAGTCATTGATATCTATAGTTATGAGATTTTTTGTAGCAATTTTATCAATAGTATCATCTGTATTGAATTTGCCTAAAAGCATTTTTTTTCGTATATCAGTATCAGTTACAATAGAGTAAGAATCAATCTCTTTTACTAAAATTACTTTTGCTTTTTTATCTTGTTGTTCAACTAGTGCATTATAAATACTCTGTGTTGGTTCTACTATGCAGGCTTCATGTAGAAAAATATCAGATACTTTTGCAATTAAAAAAGAAGACAATTCACTTTGAAGTTCATAATCTTTTAGGTTTTGGTGTCTTGTTACAAAATCTTGTAAAAAATAACTTTGAACATCTTTGTTTTGCATTAAATCAATAAAATCATTTTTTTTGATCTCGTAGCATATCAAGTCTTCATCAACAACAAATTTGCCTTTGGTTGTTGAGTAGATGAGAGCATCCGCATCAAAGCTGTCTCCAGCATTAAAAACACTGTAAACTTCATCATCTATTAGTTCTTTTACAGAACCTTTTATAATAATATAAAAAGCAATTGATTCAAGACTCGGCGAGATTAAAAGAGTGTCTTTGGGATAGTAAGCGATATCTATCTTTTTCATAAGAGTGTCTAAAGCGCTTGAACTTAGTAGTTCAAAAGGATGAATAGATTCAATAAGTTTTCTCTGGTCTAATATACTCATGAAAAACATACTCCATATTTTAACAGCCCTCAAGGCTGTCTTTAGTCGCCTACAGTAAAAAATTTAGTTTTTTACTGCATCGTGTTTTAACACAGTAGCGGCGCAAGCGAAGTAAAAGGGGCGAGTTCCTTTTACGGACTAATTAGTGTTCACTAGCGCCTTCAGCACCGATACCTGTCTGACTTCTAATATATTGAGCTTCAAAAGCTTCTCTTTCTTGCTCGGCATTATGAGAGCTGTCTGTAATAGAGAAAAACCAGATACCGATAAATGCTGCCGTTACAGAGAACAGTGCCGGATATTTATAAGGAAAAATCGCCTCTGCATTTCCTAAAATATCAACCCATACAATTGGGCCCAAAACAACTAAAATAACAGCGGTTGCTAATCCTAAGGAGCCACCAATTACAGCACCGCGAGTTGTAAGTTTACTCCAGTACATAGAAAGAAATAAAATCGGAAAGTTTGCAGATGCTGCAATAGCAAAAGCAAGACCAACAACAAATGCAATATTTTGCTGTTCAAACATAATACCCATAATTATTGCAAGAAGCCCAAGAACAACTGTAGCAATTTTAGATACTCTCATCTCAGCCATACCGTCAGCTTTACCTTTTTTAATTACTGAAGCGTAAAGGTCGTGACTTATTGCAGATGCACCGGCTAAAGTAAGACCGGATACAACAGCTAAAATAGTTGCAAATGCAACAGCTGAAATAAAACCTAAGAAAAAGTCACCACCAACTGCATGAGAAAGATGAATTGCAGCCATGTTGTTTCCGCCTAAAATAGGATAACCACCGTCTATAGCTTGCTTTGCCATGTCTAAATATTGAGGATTTTGAAAAACCATGACAATCGCGCCAAAACCAATAATAAAAGTTAAAATATAAAAATAACCGATAAAACCAGTTGCATAAAAAACTGATTTACGAGCTTCTTTTGCATCACTAACCGTAAAAAATCTCATAAGGATGTGAGGAAGACCGGCTGTACCAAACATAAGTGCTACGGCTAAGGATATAGCAGATATTGGGTCACTAACCAATCCGCCAGGACTCATAATTTTAATACCTTTAAGCTCTGTTGCATGTGAAAAAAGTGCACCAAAATTAAAATCATAATGTGCCATAACAGCTACTGCCATAAATGTAGCACCTGATAGTAGTAAAAATGCTTTAATAATCTGAACCCATGTAGTTGCAAGCATACCACCAAATGTTACATAAAGTATCATCAAAACACCAACCAAGATAACAGCTATTTCATACTCAAGACCAAACAGAAGCTCAATAAGTTTACCCGAACCAACCATTTGAGCGATAAGATAAAGAATAACAGTTGCGATTGAACCAGATGCCGCTAAACTTCTAATTGGTGTTTGACGAAGTCTATAAGAAGCAACATCGGCAAATGTATACTTACCTAAGTTTCTAAGTGGCTCAGCAATCATAAAAAGTATAATTGGCCAACCAACTAAAAAACCTATAGAATAAATCAGTCCATCATAACCCTTTAAATAAACAAGACCGGAAATTCCAAGAAATGACGCGGCTGACATGTAGTCACCTGCTATTGCCATACCATTTTGAAAACCGGTTATTCCACCACCTGCAGTATAAAAGTCTTTTGCACTTTTTGTTCTTTTTGCAGCCCAGTAAGTGATACCCAAAGTACCGCCTACAAATATTAAAAACATTACAATAGCAGACATATTAAGGTCTTGTTTTTGTATCTCACCCTCTATGGCACCAGATGCAAATACTGCAATTGTTCCCAGTATTAAAAATAAAAATATTCTATTCATCTAGTCTTCCTTTATAGATTGTTTGATTTTATTTGCCAAATCATCAAATTCACCATTGGCGCGTTTTGTATAGATACCGGTTAATATAAAAGCAAATATGATGACAGCCACACCTATTGGAATACCTATAGTTGTCACAGAATCTTCTGATATCGGCGTACCAAGTATTGAGGGGTTAAATGCTATTGTCAATATAAATGTAAAATAGACTGCCAGCATAGTAACGGAGAGTTTTATAGCAAAACTATTTCTTGTGGAAGCTAGTTTTTGATAATCCGGATTTTCTTTAATTTTTTTAACAAGTTCTTTATTCATTTTCTTTTCCTTTAAAAGTTATAGTTCAATATAAATCGATATTCATCCCAAGATGTTGTTGCATCTGCTGCTGATACATGAAAATCATCAGCATAGTTAGCACGCAAACGAACTTGTAAGTTTTGTATTATTTCTGGATGATAAATTATATCAAAACCCATCTCACTTGCATCATCAAATGTATATCCATTATTTATATCCATGTCATATGAAGTGTAATATAGAGTTGTTTTAAAGTCAACTCCCATATCTTTAAAGTCATATGTAGCTGCGAGTTTTGTAGCCTTTGTACCGGCTAAAAACTGATGTCGCGTAACCATACCTTGTGTAAACGCCGGCATTCCGCCCCATGGACTAACAATAGCATTTGCATAACTTGCATCACCTGCATCATTTTTGGATGTTTGCGAGTAAGCAACATAAGCACTCAGGTTTTGAACTTTTGCACCAAGCTTAATAGCCCAATAATCACTGTCAATTTTACCATCTCCTCCTATATTTTTTATAAGACTTTTACCGACATCATTTTCTTTAATAAATTGCACAGATAAAAATGCCATAGCTGATTTTATATCCATTTTATAATCAGCCTGAGCATAGATAGCATTTAAAATGTCGTGCGCATAATAATCCCAAAGCTGAAGCTTAAGACCTTCAATACCTGTGTAGGTAACTGATGCCAAAGAAATGCCATCAGTTGATTCTCCAACCGTATATGTGCCTATATTTTCAAACCCACCTACTTGATCTCTAGAATCTACTGGAGAGTAACCAGATGTAGCTGACAAGATTCCACCATCATAAACTCGTCCAAATGTACCTTGAGCAAATTTACTGACATGCCCTGCTACCAATGTTGTATCAGCTATGTCCGTATTACTTAAAACATATGCTTCAAACAGATTGGGCAACATTCTTGCATCATCTGCTGAAGCCATTGGTGTGTTTAATTTTTGGCGACCGCCTTTAAATGCTGTATTATCAAACTTGAACTCTAGATATACTTCACCTAAAATTGAGTATGATTCATTATCTTTACCTAAAAGAGTAGGATCTACTTTGGAGTAGTTAGTTTTTGGGCTATCATTTAAAAACCCGTTTGTTGTATAAAACGCAGCTCCCAGACTTAAACCTTTAAAGTCCGCTGTTTCATATTTTAGATAACCGCCTACAGCATTTGCTGAGCGGCTATCATCTTGGCTGGTTGATTTTTTATAAGTTCTTACTATGCTGAACTCTCTAATCTGTCCGCTAAGCTTGCCCTCACTAAACATTGAACTTAAATCATCAGCTGCATTAACACCGACTGTTTTCATAAGCAATGTTATGATTAGACTATTTAGTAGTCTTTTTCTCATCTATCTTCCCTCTTTACATTTTAAACATTCCAATGCTAAAATAAGAAAATAGCATGAACATAGCAAAGGCAAAAAGAGGCTGTTTTAATTTATTGAGATTTAAAAGTGTGAAGAAAAGTAACGCAGGCTTATGGCTTATCTATCATGTACCCCATTCCTCTAACATTAATGATTAGATCTTCTTTTAAAACTTTTTTCAATCTGTTCATTTCAGTTCTTATGGTGGCATTATCTATAATCTGTTCATCCCAGACATAGATTCTAAAGTCTTCAAAGTCAACCACCATACTCCTGTTTCTAGCTAACAAATCTATAATCTGTGATTGCTTTTTTGTCAAAGTCTGGGGTTCATGATTAAACAAAAGTGTGCTATGTTCTTGGTCGTAACTGTAGTTTTTAGAAAGTCTTAGATGAATCCTTGGTGTTTCGTTTGAGAGTTTAATTCTATTGACTCTTAAAGAGAGTTCTTTTAAATGAAACGGCTTTTTCAAATAGTCATAGCATCCCAAATCATAGGCACGGGATATCTCTTCTATATCTACTAAAGCACTTATATATATGGTTGGTACATGTATCTTTAAACCATGAATATTTTCTAAAAAACTAAGCCCGTCCATTCCAGGAACATTTATATCTAAAATCAGCAAATCATAAGAGTTGTTTTTTATACTTTCATACGCTTGTAATCCATCAAAATATGAATCAACCTGATGGCCTTGAGAGTCCAAGTATTCACATATAGATTCATTAAGCATTACTTCATCTTCAAGTAAAAGTATTTTCATTATTCTCCAATCATTTTAAACTTATATGTAAAAGTTGTTAAAGTATCGCTAGAATTGACCTCTATATCAACACCCTCTTCCTCGCAAATACTTCTTACAAGTTTTAAACCTAAGCCAAAACCATCACGACTCTCTTCTTCTCTATAATATGCATCAAAAACCTTGTCTGTGTCTTTTATAATTTTAGACCTGCTTCCCACGCTAAACTCCACAAAAGCACCGACTTGTTTTATTCTTACATGTACCTCTTCATCAGGCATAGTATATTTGATTGCATTTGTTATTGTATTGTCTATTATTCTTTGAAGTTTTGTCTCATTGAAGTATACATGTATATCTTCATTTGTTTGTATGTAATTGAACTTTATTCGAGACATATGGGCTACTTCTGTAAAAAAATCTATCCTACTAGAGAGATAATTGTTAAGGTTAATTACAAGTTTTGGATACTCAATCTGATCTTTTTTTACCAGATAACTCAAATCGTCATATATACTAAATATGTTTTTAACAGCGGCTTCTATTTTAGAGAGCTGTCTATCTTTTGGATTATTCATTAAGTATAGTTCTATACTTGTCAATATTACACTAAGAGGAGTGTTCGTCTCATGCACCGTATATCTCAAAAATTCCTTTTGTGATTTTAGTAGATTTTGTGAAAATGTTTTTTCTTGCTCTAAATTTTCATTTATCTGCAACAAAGCTGCTGTTTTGTTTTTAACCCTCTCTTCAAGCCCCAGATTTAATTCTTTAAGCGTGTGTTTTTGCTCATTAATCTTAGTGACCATATCATTTGCATACCCGACCATAATCTTTAAATCTTTAAAAAATATAAGTTTTGGATTTATAACCTGATCATGATGGACTGAGTGTTCAAAAAAATCCAAAAATGTCTGCATATCTCTTTGTAAAAGCTTATTAAAAAGATTGTTTAGCCCTAAAAACACCGCAAAAAGTATAAAAGAGAGCGTGACAATCACTAAAGCAGTTTTTATTAAAAGTGCTTTTAATTTTTGCTGTTTTTGCTTTAAAACTTCATTATCGGGGCTAACTTTACTATCTGTAATATAACTCTGCTCAAGAGATTGTTCATAATCTTCATATATCTCCTCTACAAGAAGCCCAACAAAGACCATTGAAAACAAAAATATAACCGTTATAGTAAAAACATTTGCCTGTTTTATGGTTATATTTTGAAACAAATACTTTATTTTCATAGAGATGTTATGCCATAGTATATTTTTATCAACTTTACATCATATCAAAAGCATTAATCAAATCAACTTCTATTTGATTGATTTCTTTGTTTGTATCTAAATTTTCAAGTTTAATCTTTGTAGACAACTCAAGTTCCATATCAGAACCGGCATGTTTTTTCACCACATTTAATGCAGACATGTTTATATTTTTTAGTTTTTCATAAAATCTATTAAAATTGTTACTTGGGATAATTATTATTTGATTTTTTTCAAAATACCCAATAAATGCATCCGGCATAATTAAGTCTCTAATGCTTTTTATAGCATTAGCAAATGCAGTTTCCACCTCTATAGCATCTTGCTTGCCATACCATTTTTCAACAGTATCAAAGTGATTTACACTCATGATAATTACATTTAAACTACTTGCTTTTTGTTTTAAAATCTCAATCTTTTCCAGTGTAAATCTTTTAGCTGGCAGCTTTGTATGTTCTTCCATAAACAAAGCATTATGAATGGCCGTAATATCAGTAAATGTCAGTATATAACTCTCTTCATCTTCTATTTTAGTTAAAGTAACTTGATACTCGATTGTTTTTGCGTCTTTCATTATCCTTACTTTTCTATCTTCATCACCCAATGTTTTTAACTGTTCTATTAAATCACTGTTACTTTCGGCATTTATACAGTGAGATGCTTCTTCAAATAAAACTCCGATTTCAGGCATTTCCAACACTAATGTGTCAAAAGTGTCAAAACCGCCGATATCCAAAAAGGCCTTGTTTGCCATATCAAGTTTATTGTCTTTTATTACAATTATTCCTATATTTGCCTGATCAACAATAAGCTGAGCTCTTTTTGAAATGTAAGCAATCTCATCTTGAAGTTTTGCCTGCTCTTTAGTAAAAGTCAACTCTTCAGCAATCTTATACAGTACATATAAAAACTGTTTGTTGTTAAAAGGCTTAAGTACAAAACGCATAACATTTAAGTTGATAAGTTTCATAAGATATTCGCTGTCATTGTATGCAGATGTAACCAACACTATCTGTTCGTATTTTATCCCTTTTATTGCCTCTATCATCTCTATGCCGTTCATATTTGGCATATTGATGTCGGTGATTACAACATCAAAACTTCTCTCTTTGTATTTGGCAAGTCCTATCGCTCCATCTTCTGCTACAACAACATCAGGGAAAAAACGACCTAAAAAACTTGCAGTCTGTGAGCGAATCAGCTCATCATCTTCAACATAGAGTACTGAACATACTGAAGCATATTTTTTCAATTTTACTATATTAATATCCATCTATAACATCCTTTTTAATTAATACTATTTTAAATGTAGTCGAAGCATCTTTACTTTGAACATCTAAATATCCGCAAAGATGATCTTCAACAATCATTTTAGACATGTAAAGACCGAGCCCTGTACCGTTTTTGTTGTCTTTTGTACTAAAATATGGGTCAAATATCTTTTCTATTGTGTCTTTTGGTATTCCGCCTGCATAATCTTTAATGAATAACTCAATCCTTTTAGGGTTGTCAACTGCGGTGATTTCGATTATTTTATTGTCCTCTATTTTGTTTTCTATATATGCATCAATAGAATTTTTTATAAGATTTAGGATAATCTGCACAACATCATTTCTCTGAGTTAAAATTGTCAAATCATCACTTATGCTCAGTTTTATCTCTATTGCGTTACTTTTAATAGAACTATCAATAAGCATACACGAGTCTTTTACTACCTGAGCTATATTGACTCTTTCAGGTTTATTGTCCGGTCTAAAGAAGTTTTTGAAATCATCTATTGTTTCTGAGAGATATGAAATTTGTTTATTAACAACTTCTAAATTATCTTTGAGCCTTTTGTCATCAATATCTTGAAGTTCAATATCTAAAAGCAGATTATTGGTTGTTATACTCATACCTGTTAGCGGCTGTCTCCATTGATGGGCTATCATACCTATCATCTCTCCCATTGCGGCAAATTTAGACTGCTTAGCAATAAACTTATCTTTTTCAGTTAACTGAACTAGAAAATATCTTACTACTAGATATATGATAAAAAAGATTATCAACATCATAAACTCTACCATCAAAAAAAAGTTCCACATCTTGTCATCAGAGTCAATTGTAGAATACACTGCATTTATTGCGCGAATTTGTCCGATTTCTTCATTAAACCCGTTTTTATCTCCATACATCTCAATCATTTCTTTTGGTGCATCTTTTGGATCGCCGTGACACTGCATACAGGCTTTAGTATTTTTCATTACGGGAAGCGCGACAAAGAGTAGTTTTTTACCATTTCGTTCAATTTTTTGTGAGTATGAAGTTATATCAGAGTTGTTAAATTTTTTTAGTATTTCAGACTCAAATGCATCTGCTTTGTTTGCAGGATTTGTAGGATTATCACTTGGAAACTTAAAGTTGAGCTTTTCATGAATATGAGCAGAATTTTTTTTATGCTTATCATGAAAAATCTCATTGATTTTTGATATTATAAAGGTTGAGGACATTAGAGTCGGGTCAAAATAATCTTTTGATAATTTACCATCTTCGACAAGACTCTTAATGGTTGTTTTTTGATACTTACCGACATACTCTTGCATAGCTTCGAACATGGCTACATTGTCTTGTATAAAATCAAATGTTTCTGTCTCGTGGTAATCTTCTAAAACAAAATAAAAAATTGTACTACCAACGAAAAAAGGAACAATTAAAATTAATTTCAATCTATTGAGTAAGTGATTTAACATAAATACTCCTAAAAAATCTTAATAGTAATACTAACACATATTATTCTAATCTATATATCTTGTTTATAAAAATTGATAAATTTACACTATAATTTCAAAAAATACCTATAAGGACAAAACAATGTTTGGAAGAACTGAGTTAAAAACATACGATTTAAGTGCTGATGAGTTAGCTAAGCTGCAATGGGCAAAAGTATCAACTGCCAAAGGTGATATTTGGATAAAATTATATCCTGAGGAAGCTCCAAACACAGTAGCAAACTTTGCTCATTTGGCAAATACAGGTTTTTACAACGACCTTAATTTTCATCGTGTAATTCCTGGATTTATGGCTCAGGGCGGTTGTCCTACCGGAACCGGTACAGGCGGACCTGACTGGGCTATCCCTTGTGAGACTTCCGCTAACACTTCTGTTCATAGAAGAGGAACTCTTTCAATGGCTCACGCCGGACCAAACACTGGCGGAAGTCAATTTTTCATAACTTTTGTTGCTACTCCACATTTAGATGGTGTTCACACAGTTTTTGGTGCGATAGAAGAAGATGATGCGGATAGCTTTGCAGTTCTTGACTCAATAGTTGGTGAAGATGCAATCAACTCTATCGAAGTTTTAGAAACTCGTTAATTTATGAAAAACATCTCACCGATGGTTGTAGCTTTAGTGAGAGCAATTATAAAGTAGCTTTGCTGCTTTATAAGGAGACATTATGCTAGTACACATCTGTTGTAGCGTCGATAGCCACTTTTTTTTACAAAAGCTGCAACAGGACTTTCCCGAGGAGAAGCTAACAGGCTTCTTCTACGACCCAAATATACACCCATATTCAGAGTATCAGCTTCGCTATCTTGATGTTGAACGCTCATGTAAAAAACTCGGTATTGATTTACTTGAAGGTCCATATGATTTTGAAGCTTGGATGCAAGCGGTAAAAGGTTTGGAAAATGAACCTGAAAAGGGCGCAAGATGCGAAGTATGCTTTGACAAACGCTTTGAAGTCAGTGCAAAAAAAGCTTTAGAACTTGGCGAGAAAAAGGTGACTACAACTCTGCTTGTAAGCCCTCTAAAATCACAAGAACAGCTCAAACGCAGCGGCGATATTTTTCATGAAAAATATGGAGTAGAATTTATTGCTGTTGATTATAGAGCCGGTGGCGGTACACAAGACCAGAGCCGTGTGACAAAAGAGGAGCAGCTCTACCGCCAAGACTACTGCGGATGTATCTTCGGACTAACTATGCAAAGAGAACAGCAAGAGCGTCTTATGGACGAGATGTTCTCTCCAATCTCAAATCAAATCCTCCCTGCTTCTATTGAAGAGAGGCTTGACATGTACAAGTATCGTATGGAACTTGAAGATAAAAATATAGAGTATAGAATCATTAAGCAGAAATTTTTAAATTATCGTCAATTTAACTTTAAACTTATCAAAGGTAAAAAAGAAGTTATTCCTGCTTATGCACTTTCATATTCAAGCTTGCCAAGAGGTAAAGCACAAGGTCGAATTGAATTTGAAGATAAAAACATTTATTATTTCAACCGAGAAGAGATAAAATTTGTAACTTTAAAATTTTTCAACTCTACATGTAAAACTGATTATAAAACTATAAATGAACTTATTTTCAATCCACCAACTATTGAAGAAGAGCTAAACTTTAGAAACACTATGACATGTACAAATTATGATTTAAGCCCAATTGTAATCGTTGATGAAATTCCGCTTACAAAGCTCACAGTAGAACTTAATGCAAAAACTTATGAAGATGTCAGAGAAAAACTAATCATTATATAATCTTTTTTTAGGTAAAATAACCAAAATTATTATAAAGGCTTCTGCTTATGACTATGGATGTTGTTGAAATTCAAAAAATTATACCTCACCGTTACCCTTTTTTACTTTTAGACAGAGTTACTGATATCAAAGAAAATGAATCTTTAATCGGCTATAAAAATGTAACTATCGGAGATAATGTATTTCAGGGTCACTTTCCCGGTCACCCGATTTACCCTGGTGTTATGATTTTAGAAGGAATGGCTCAAGCCGGCGGAATCTTGGCATTTAAAAGCATGGGTGATATGACTGAAGAAGAAGCCGCTTCAAAAGTTGTATATTTTATGAGTATTGACAAAGCAAAATTTCGCGCTCCTGTTAAACCAGGAGACAAGCTAGAGTATCGCATAAGTGTTATCAAAAACAAAGGTGCCATCTGGATGCTTGACGGAAAAGCTTATGTTGATGATGCTTTAGTTTCACAAGCTGAATTAAAAGCTATGATTGTTGATAAATAATGAGTAAGATTTCTCCACTAGCCATCATTGAAGATGGTGCAATTATAGGTAAAGATGTTGAAATAGGACCTTACTGTCTTATCTCTGCGCAAGCTACTATTGGCGATGGAACCAAGATAGACCAAAATACCTCAATCTATGGCAAAACAACTATCGGTAAAAACAACCATATATTTTCACATGCTGTTATCGGTTCTGTCCCACAAGATTTAAAATTTGCAGGCGAAGATGTTGAACTTATCATAGGCGATAACAACAAAATCAGAGAATTTACACTTTTTAATCCAGGAACAAAAGGCGGTGGCGGCAAGACTATCATCGGCTCACATAATCTTTTTATGGGTTATGTTCATATCGGTCATGATGTAATTATAGGCAATCACTGTATTTTGGCTAATGCTGCAACACTAGCAGGACATGTTGAAATGGGAGATTACGCTGTAATTGGCGGAATGACTCCAATACATCAGTTTGTACACATTGGTGATTATGCGATGGTTGCAGGTGCATCTGCTTTAGCTCAAGATGTTCCTCCGTTTTGCATGGCTGAGGGAAATCGAGCAACACTTAGAGGCCTTAACTTAACAGGACTCAGAAGAAATCTTTCACGAGAAGATATAGATGAAATCAAATCAGCATACAGAGAGCTATTTGAAAATGGAAAACCTTTAAAAGATGTTGCAAATGAACTTCTTGAAAGCAGTAACAATCATCATGTTCATGACCTTTGTCACTTTATACTAAAAACTAAAAGGGGTATCCCTTATGAGAGGAAAAATATATGATTCATAGAACTTGTAGTTTTTGTGATGCTCCTGAGAGCGATGAAAACCCGCTGATAGCCGGAAATGGAGTCTACATATGTAAAAACTGTGTAATTTCCGCATATAAGATTATGTTCGGTGATGACTCTGAATCGGCATCTGCTGAAGATAATGACTTAGTTGATGCAGTTATAAAGTTGATGACTCCCAAAGAGTTAAATAACTTTCTAGGTGACTATGTTATTGGTCAAGAGCGAGCTAGAAAACTCGTAAGTGTAGCAGTTTATAACCATTACAAAAGAATCTTTAAAACTGATGCAGTAACTGATGACGATACAGAAATCACAAAATCTAATGTACTTCTGATTGGACCTACTGGAAGCGGAAAGACTCTTATGGCGCAAACTATTGCAAGAGTTTTAAATGTTCCTATTGCAATTGCTGATGCAACAAGCCTGACAGAAGCCGGATATGTTGGTGAAGATGTTGAAAACATTCTGACTAAACTTATTCAAGCTGCAGATGGTGATGTTGAAAAAGCTCAACAAGGAATCGTTTTTATCGATGAAGTAGATAAAATATCTCGTATGAGTGAAAACCGCTCTATAACTCGTGATGTTTCCGGAGAAGGTGTTCAACAGGCACTTTTAAAAATTATCGAAGGTGCGATGGTTAACATCCCTCCAAAGGGCGGAAGAAAGCATCCAAATCAAGAATTTACTCAGATTGATACTACTGGAATACTATTTATTTGCGGTGGTGCGTTTGATGGTCTTGATGAGATTATGAAGAAAAAACAGGGTGAGAATGTTTTAGGCTTTGGTCAAGAGAAAAAAAGTAAAGATGAGCAAAAAACTACTTACGCTATGGTTGAGCCTGATGACTTGGTTAGTTATGGTCTCATTCCTGAGCTTGTTGGTCGTCTCCCTATTATCGCATCTTTAAATGAAATAACAGAAGATGACATGGTTCGTATTTTAACTGAGCCTAAAAACTCTGTTATCAAACAATATAAAAAACTTTTTTCAATTGACAATGTAGAACTTAACTTTGAAGATGATGCACTAAGAGCTATTGCAAAGAAATCTATAAAAAGAAAAACTGGTGCTCGCGGTCTTCGTGCAATTTTAGAAGAAAATATGATAGATATCATGTATGAGCTCCCAGAATATAGCGGATACGAAGTTTTAATAACAAAAGCCGTAATTGACGATGGTGAAGCTCCTGTTTACATCAAAAAACAAACAAAACAAATAGCATAAGGCAGTATAAATGATATTTAATAAACTAGTTGGTCTTTTTTCAAACGATTTATCAATAGATTTAGGAACAGCGAATACGATTGTTATCGCAAAAGGTAGAGGTATCATCATTAATGAGCCTTCTGTGGTTGCAGTTAAAACAGAAAAATATGGACAACAAAGAGTTTTAGCGGTTGGGCAAGAAGCAAAAGATATGGTTGGTAAAACTCCGGGAAATATCAAAGCAATTAGACCTATGCGTGATGGAGTTATCGCTGACTTTGACATGACTGAGAAAATGATTAGAAAGTTCATAGAAAAAGCGCACGGCAGAAGCAGCCTTATCAGTCCAAGAATTATTATCTGTGTTCCTTATGGTCTTACTCAAGTTGAACGCAAAGCCGTTCGTGAATCAGCTTTGAGTGCAGGTGCAAGAGAGGTTTTTCTTATTGAAGAACCTATGGCAGCGGCAATTGGTGCAGGTGTAGAAATAAGAGAACCACAAGGAAATTTAGTAGTTGATATTGGTGGTGGTACAACTGAAATTGGTGTTGTTTCACTAGGTGGTCTTGTACTTTCAAAATCAATCCGTACTGCCGGAGATAAGATAGACCAAGGCATAATCAACTATGTTAGAAAAAAATACAACTTACTTATCGGTGAGAGAGTTGCTGAAGAGATTAAAATAACTATAGGTACTGCTGTTACACTCGATGAAGAACTAGTAATGGTAATAAACGGTAGAGACCAAGTAGAAGGACTTTTGAGTTCTGTTGAATTGACAAGTGAAGATGCTAGAGAAGCGATGAGAGACCCTCTTAAAGAAATTGGAGAGGCTCTTCGTGATGTACTAGAGCAGATGCCTCCGGATTTAGCAGGAGACATAGTAAACCATGGTATTATATTAACTGGTGGTGGAGCTCTAATCCGTCAACTTGATAAATATTTATCTGATATTGTAAAAATTCCTGTATATGTTGCTGATGAGCCTCTGCTTGCTGTTGCTCGCGGAACTGGCCGTGCACTAGAAGAGATAGACCTACTACAAGAACTTTTTGACAATGACTAAGGGGCTGTTTAGCTTTTTATTTATTTTTATTGCGCTCCTCGTGAGTGCACTGTATTATACAAATATAATACAATCACCATTTATTTCTATACTTAATAGCATTAAAATAAACTACCACGATAGCACAGAATTCATACAAAAAACTATCGATAAACACTTTTTTCAAGCAAAGCATATAGCAGAACTAGAAGAAAAACTTCAAAAATATGAAAACAACCATCTTGTAATGCAACAACTTGCTTCTGAGATTAATGACTTATTTCAAGAGAATCATTCGAGTATTAAGACAGATCCAAAAGTAGAACTTGTAAGAACTATTTCTTATCAAAAATTTGCAGATTTAAATAGAATCTGGCTAGAAGTGCCTGATTATAATTCATCTAGGGTATATGGCCTTACATATAAAGAGTTAGTAGCAGGAATTGTTGTCTCAGAAAATGGAAGAGCTTTAGGCCTTTTAAACAGAGATATAAAGAGTTCGTACGCTGTTTATATTGGTGATTCAAAAGCACCTGGAATCGCTCATGGCAACAGTGCAAAAAACTTAGTTGTTAAGTTTATTCCGGCATGGTTTTCTATAAAAAAGGGAGATGAAGTTACAACTTCTGGTTTAGATGAGATTTTTTTCAAGGGGCTAAAAGTTGGAACCGTAATATCTGTTACAAAATCTCAAGGTTACCAAAATGCTGTTATAGAGCCATACTACAAAGCCAATGACCCAAACTATTTTCATATGATAAAAAAAGTTAAGTAAAGCTAACAAAACTCATCAAATCTTAAGTGCTTTTTGCCTATAATAAACAAATTTTTTTATGTACAAATATTAAAGGTAAAAAATGCCAAAACGCACCGACATTCATACTATTTTACTTATAGGCTCCGGTCCAATAATTATTGGTCAAGCTTGTGAATTTGACTACTCCGGAACTCAAGCAGTTAAAACTTTAAAAGAGCTAGGTTATCGCGTAGTTCTTATCAACTCTAATCCAGCAACTATTATGACAGACCCTGAGTTTGCTGATAGAACCTACATTGAACCTATCAAAGAAGATATAATCGCTAAGATTATCAAAGATGAAAAAGTTGATGCCGTACTTCCAACGATGGGCGGACAGACTGCGCTAAATGTAGCAACAAGCATGTATGAAAAAGGAATGTTGGAGGGAGTAGAGTTTTTAGGTGCATCTCCCGAAGCTATCCACAAAGGTGAAGACCGTTCAGCTTTTAATGAGGCTATGATAAAAATTGGTATGGATTTACCAAAAAGCAATAATGCATACAGTGTTGATGAAGCAATAGCTGTAGCAAAAGAGATTGGTTTCCCGGTCATTAGCAGAGCTTCTTTTACACTTGCAGGTGGTGGTTCAGGTGTAGCATACAACATGGAAGAGTTTAAAAAATTGGCACAAGAAGGTCTCTCGGCTTCTCCAGTTGGTGAAATTGAAATTATGGAATCTATGCTAGGTTGGAAAGAGTATGAAATGGAAGTTATTCGCGACAAAGCGGATAACTGTATTATCGTATGTGCAATTGAAAATTTTGACCCAATGGGTGTTCATACCGGAGATTCTATTACAGTTGCACCCGCTCTTACTTTAACTGACAAAGAGTACCAAAGAATGCGTAATGCTTCTTTTGACATTTTAAGAGAGATCGGTGTTGATACCGGTGGGTCCAATGTTCAATTCTCAATTGACCCAAAAACAGGCAGAATGATTGTTATTGAGATGAATCCTCGTGTAAGTCGCTCATCTGCATTAGCTTCTAAAGCTACCGGCTATCCTATTGCAAAAGTAGCAACACTTTTGGCTGTTGGTTTTACTCTTGATGAAATTACGAATGATATTACAGGTACTCCTGCTTCATTTGAACCTGTAATTGATTATGTTGTTACAAAGATTCCTCGTTTTACTTTTGAAAAATTCCCAGAGGCTGTAAATACACTTAGCACAAGCATGAAAAGTGTTGGTGAAGTTATGGCAATTGGTAGAACATTTAAAGAGTCTTTGCAAAAAGCTCTTTGCTCACTTGAGACCGGTCTATGTGGTTTTGAACCTATAGATGCTGATGATGCGTTTGTTAAACATGAAATCCGTCGTCCAAATGCAGAGCGCATTCTTTATGTAGCTGAAGGTTTCCGTCGTGGAATGAGCGTTGAGGAGATGTTTGACACATGTCAAATCGATCCATGGTTTTTGTGCCAAATGCAAGAGATGTTAGAATCTGAGACTACTATTACAGATAAAATCCTGTTTGATGCAGAGTTTATGAGAAGCATCAAGGTTGATGGTTTTTCGGATAAAAGAATTTCTCAATTAATAGCTAAAAACTCAAATCAAAATGTTAGCGAAAATGAAGTTTACGAAAAAAGAAAAGCTTTGGGTGTATCTTTAGAATTTAATGAAGTCGATACATGTGCAGCTGAATTTGAAGCATTAACACCATATCTTTACTCAACTACAAACATCACTAAGCTTCCTAATGTAACTAGTCGTGTAAGTGACAATAAAAAAGTTCTTATACTTGGCGGTGGACCAAACAGAATCGGTCAAGGTATCGAATTTGACTACTGCTGTGTTCATGCGGCATTTGCTCTAAAAGAAATGGATATTGAGTGTATCATGTATAACTGTAATCCTGAAACGGTTTCTACTGACTACGACACCTCAGATGTACTCTATTTTGAGCCAATTGACTTTGAACATGTACGAGAAGTTATAGAAAATGAGCAGCCAGATGGAATTATTGTTCACTTTGGTGGACAAACTCCGCTAAAACTTGCAGATGGACTTACTAAAATAGGCGCTAAGATTGCAGGTACTCCATCTGCTGTAATCGATCTTGCAGAAGATAGAGAGCAGTTCTCTGATTTTGTAAACAAACATGGACTTAAGCAACCCGCAAATGGATTAGCAAGAACAAAAGAAGAAGCTCCTGCAATTGCTGAGAAGTTAGGTTTTCCTGTTCTTGTTCGCCCATCTTTTGTTCTTGGTGGACGCGGTATGAAAATCGTTTATTCCCAAGAAGAACTTGCAGAGTATATGACATTAGCAATAAGCGTTTCAAATGAAGCTCCGGTTTTAATTGACAAATTTCTTGACCAGGCAATTGAACTTGATGTTGATGCTATCTGTGATGGAACTGATGTTTATATCGGCTCTGTTATGCAGCACATCGAAGAAGCCGGAATTCACTCTGGTGACAGTGCATGTTCACTTCCTCCTGTAAATCTTTCTGCAGAGATGATTGAAAAAGTAGAGCAACAAACTAAAACAATCGCTCTTGGGCTTGGAGTCGTAGGACTTATGAATGTTCAATATGCAATCTTTCAGGATGAAATATATCTAATCGAAGTTAATCCAAGAGCTTCAAGAACAGTTCCTTTTGTATCTAAAGCTACCGGCATGCCACTAGCCAAAGTTGCTACTCGTGTTATGGTTGGGGAAACTCTTAGAGATGCCCTTGAATATTATGACAAATATAGCATAGTTCAAGAAGTAAACGGTCTATTAAAGCCAAAACTTAAAGGTCATGTCTCCGTAAAAGAGGCAGTATTTCCTTTCCATAAGCTTTATGGTGCAGACTTGGTTCTTTCTCCTGAGATGAAATCAACCGGTGAAGTTATGGGAATCAGTTCAAACTTTGGTATTAGTTTTGCAAAAGCTCAACTCTCTGCCGGAAATAAAATCCCAACAGATGGAACATGCTTTTTATCTTTTGTAGATACAGACAAACGACACGCTCCTGAAATAGCAAGCGGACTGCATAGACATGGGTTTAAACTTGTAGCAACAAAAGGTACTCAAGCTATAATAGAAGAAGCGGGCATTCCTTGTGAAGTAGTTCTTAAAATCTCTGAGGGTCGTCCAAATATTGAAGATAGTATGAAAAATGACGAAATCTCAATGGCAATCAACACTTCAGACAACAACACCTCTAAAAAAGACGCTGTAGTAATTCGCCAAGAGGTACTAAAAAGAAGTATTCCATATTTTACTACTCTTAGTGCTGCGAGAGCACTAATACTTGCACTTGACGAGATGAAAGATGACTCATGGTCAGATGTCAAAGCACTACAAGACTTTCTAGCTTGAGATGTCACAAATAATCCTAACTCAAACCGACACTACTGTCGGTTTTTTATCTCAAAACAGCAAAAACCTTTATGAGATTAAGTCCCGCTCTGCTACAAAACCATTTATAAAAGTCTACAGTAACTTCAAAAGTTTTTTAGAATCCGGCAATAGAGTTTCAAATAGTAATAAAAAATTAGTTCGTAGAGCTAAAAAAACAACATTTATAGTAAAAAATAGAGCATTTAGAGTTGCTGCGACTACATTGAATTCTCAAATACTAAGAGACTCCTCTTGGCACTACTCAACTTCTGCCAACAAAAGCAATGAAAGTTTTAACAGGGAGTTTTGTGAATCAAAAGCTGATATAATAATAGAAGATGTTAATGGACTTGTTGAAAAGAGTTCCTCGGCACTTATAAAAATTAATCGAAACAAGAGGATAAAGCTAAGATGACTAAAATTTTACAAGCACTTTTGACCGGTATGTTTTTTACATTTATTTTTGATTTTTTTATATTTTTGGGGATTCAGCAGAACTACATAGATTTTTATAATATAGACCTATACTACAATATTTTATTTGCAGACAATCAAAACCTGTATATCTTCTTTTTATTTTCAGTTATATTGGGCTTTATTATTATTTATCTTAATAATGACAAAATCAGTATTGCTATAATAGGTTTTTTATCTATACTTGCAATGTCAACCCTTATTCCAAGCGTTGGATATACTGTTGGTGAAATGCTGTTTATGACAAAAAACACAACACTCAAAGACAGCAGGTATATATATCATGGTGATATTTATTATGATGGAAGAAAACAGATAACATTTTACGATTATGAATTAAAGAAAACTATACTATTAAATAAAAAGGATTTGAAATAGTGAAGCATATTTCTAGCTTAGCCGGTGGCGTTGCACTTGGAAGTGCGGGTGTAATAATGATGAGTGTTCTTAGCGGCTGTGAAGCACCGCAAGAACAGATGAAAAATAGATACCTTGTAATTGAACAACAGACAAACGGAAAATATGTTGTAGTTGAAGAGATGCCTACAGAAGGCCCAAATAGAGCAATAATTCGTGAAAAAGACGAAAATGGCAATATAGTTGAACGCTTTATGAATGAAACCGAGATGAAGGCTCTTGCTGAACAAGAGTATCAAAAAGTACAAGATGGCACATCTGAGACAGTTCAAAGTGGTGATAGTAGTACCGGTATGGGCTTAGGAGGAACTATACTTGCTGTTGCTGCTGGTTCACTTATGGGTAATATGATTGGCAATGCTCTTATGAATAATAAAAACTTTGCCAACAGGTCTACTTCAGTAAATAAAAGTGCTTACAGCCGTTCAGCTGCAGGTAAAGCGGAGAGAAGCAGAACTTCATCAAAAAAAAGCTTTTTTGGCAGCAAGAGCGGATCTTCTTCTTATGGCAGCAGAAGATTTGGTGGTTAAAATTGATTAAATTACAAAAAGTAAATCCTCTAGAGGATAAAACACTAGATGAGCTAGGGTTTACTTGGCATACAGATGTTGATGGAAGTAAATATGTAAGTGATGAATTGGTTCAAATATCTCAAAATGAAGCAGAAGCATATTATAAAGCTGCAAATGAGATATATGACATGTATGTAGAAGCTGCAGAATATGTCATTCAAAATGACCTTTTTTTTGAACTTGGAATCCCTTTTAATCTTATTGATATAATCAAAAAATCTTGGGAAAATGATGTTCACTGGCATATATATGGTAGATTTGATTTAGCAGGCGGTATTGACTCTCAGCCAATAAAACTTATAGAGTTTAATGCAGACACCCCTACAGCACTTTTTGAGACTGCCCTGCTTCAATGGGCACTGCTAAAACAAAATAATATGGATGAAGAAAAACAATTCAATAATGTTTATGAAGCTATTCAAAACAATTTTAAAAGGCTTATTACCCTTTTTGAAGATACAGAACTTTTCAATGAAAGATATGATGGTTGGAAGATACTTTTTTCATCCACAGAAGGCAATGATGAAGAAGAAGCTACGACAAAGCTGCTTCAACAGATTGCCACTGATGCAGGTTTTAACACAGGTTTTGAGTACCTGCAAGATGTAAAGTTTGATGAAAATGGAATCTTTGATGCCCAGGACAACCAGTACGAGTACTGGTTTAAACTATACCCTTGGGAAGATATTGCATCTGATGAGCCAGAACTTGCAACTACTCTTACAAATATCATACAAAATCAAAATGCCATCATACTCAATCCGGCATATACCCTGCTCTTTCAGTCAAAAGGAATGCTTAAGATATTGAGTGATCTGTTTCCTGACTCTCCATACCTTCTTAAAACCTTTTTTGAGCCGCTTAAAGGTGTTAAACAGGTTGAAAAAACTGTTTTTGGCAGAGAAGGCGCCAATACAAAAATAATCACCTCTGACGGGACTACTGTAGAGCAGATAGATGGTCCATATGATAACTATAAAAAAGTTTATCAAGAGTATGCAGATTTTAACAAAGATGAAAATGGAGCGAAATACCAAGCCGGCGTTTTTTTTGCATATGAAGCATGCGGACTAAGCTTTAGAAAAGGCTCAGAGATTATGGATAATATGAGCAAGTTTGTTGGACATGTTATAGTTTAAGTTATCCAAGTTCATCTAATGTTGGTAAACCAAAACTTTCCGTATTTTTTTTCATAAAATCAATCTCATAATCTAAAGCATCTAAAAGAATGTCTAAGGTTTTTATGGATACTGAAGCCACCAGACCTCTTTCAAGCTTACCAAGAGTTACTCTGGAAATCCCAGATATTGTAGCTAACTGCTCTTGCGTGAAACCTTTATCTTTTCTCAATTCTTTAATTTTCTGTCCAATTTCGAATAATTTCATCCGGTATCTCCTTATAACTTTTTTCATTTAGCGACAATCTCCAGCTATCTATAATTTTACAAGCTATATCATCAAAAGTTTTATTATTACTTTTATACGCCTCAATCTCTTCTATAATTTTTTTTAAAGCATTATTGCACTCTTCGTAAAAAACAGTCGCGTTACTTAGTGATAGATAACAATGATTTATTCCGAATTTAATCAGCTCTTTTTTACCAAACCAAATCTTTTTTCCAAACATTGTTAAAGCAGGTTTATCTTTGAAAATATAGGCAGTTGTATTTACAATATCATAAGCTGGCGCAAAATTTATGCTCTTAAATTCACTATCATAAAGAACACCAAAATTTTTTAAATGAGCATCTCCATTTTTTAGAAGATAACTCATAACTATAGTTTTATATAGCTGACTCATAGAGGTTTCTTTGTCTGTAGAAACGGTATAAACAGTTTTTGCTATCTGCTCATAACTGCCACTATATTTTTTATCTCTATTTTTTCCTAAAAGTACCAAAACCTCTTCAAAACCCAGATACTCAGCACTTTTTTTGTTATAATTAAACTTCTCCACCAATAAAAACTTTTTGTTAATAGATAGTCGTATATTTGGAACACTAACTCCAGCATACTTGACTGCCTTCATACAAAAATATTCATTTTCAGCAAGATATGGATACTCTTCTCCCCATGTCTTAACAATATACTCTTTAAGTGATAAACTCTCTTTATCTTTTATAAGAGCTAATGTTTTTGGCTGAACACCAGATATAGCATTTTTATCTAAAAAAGTTTTTAATAATTTCATAAATGTATCTTCACTATCATTATTTAAAATTTCATCAATATCTACACCTTTAAATAATCTTTTGTCAAAATCACTTTCAAAGGTCAGTCTACTCTCTATATTTGGTGCTAAATATGAAAAAACTAAAAAATCATCTATATAACCATATTCTTTAGAAAGATATTTTTTAAAGATTTCAAATAAGTAGCCCTCTGGCAGATTCATTTCAAAGATTGGATGTAGATAGTGTTGCCATGAGTATGTGGATTGTTTATATGGCATAGTAAGAGAGATTGGAGCACTCTTTTTTACATAATTAAAACCATATTCTCGTTTTTTCTTATCAAAAAAAAGTGTACCTATTTTATCATTGTTAATTAATACTTTAATGTCATTCATAAAATTTCCATAATGATAAATTTACTTGTCATTATGGCATAATAATGTTTAAATGTAAAGTATTATTATCATTAATTACTTTTTACAGGCACTTGCAGTTAAGTTATCTCTATTTTTTTCAACTGTTTTTTTTCCAATACCTTTAACTTTTGCCAGCTCATCTATGCTTTTGAAACAGTTTTCAGCTCTAAACTCTATAATGGCATCAGCCTTCTTAGCACCAACACCACTCAAACCACTCAACTCTTTTACATCTGCTGTATTTATATCTACAGCTCCTAATAGTAAACTAACTCCAAGAAAAATCATTGCTAAAATTTTCATTTTAACTCCTTTGTTTTAATTTGGAGCAGTATACAATAAAATTAAATATTTTTTAATTTTATTGCAAATTGTCATATTTTTCTAATTATTTTTCTGATGATTGAACTCCGGCACTATCTCTTTAAGTTTTGACAATTTATCTTTACATGTCAATAACTCCTCTATGTCGCTATTTAACTTATCTATATCATACTCTGTCGGACTTGCAACTGTAATAGACTCATAATCAGTTTTCGTATCGCTATCATCTATCAACAACTCTTCATAAAGTTTTTCACCTGGACGAAGTCCTGAAAACTCAATCTCTATGCCTTCTCGCCCACTAAGTTCAATCATTTTTTGTGCCAAATCAACTATTTTGATTGGTTCACCCATATCTAGGATAAATATCTCTCCACCAGTTCCAATTGCTCCAGCTTGAAGTACAAGTTCACATGCCTCAGGAATAAGCATAAAATATCTTGTAATATCAGGATGAGTTACGGTAATATTTTGACCATTTTCTATCTGAGATTTAAACTTTGGTATAACACTGCCACTTGATCCTAAAACATTACCAAATCTAACTGCCACTATATCCGTGCCTTTTCCATTAGAGTTTTGAGCATATAGTTCACAAATCCGCTTTGTTGTTCCCATAACATTTGTCGGACGCACTGCTTTATCAGTAGATATCATTACAAGTTTCTTTACGCCATATTTTATAGATGTGTCGATGACATTTTTTGTGCCTACTACATTGTTTAATATACCTTCTTGTATATTGGATTCTACCAACGGTACATGTTTATATGCCGCTGCATGGATAACTATATCCGGCATATAATTTTTAAATGTTTTATCTAAAAATTCTTTATCAACTATATTTTGCATAACGAGTATAGTCTCAACATTTTTAATATCTTCACTAATAGCATATAGATTATATTCACTATGATCTAAAAGTATAAGTTTTTTTGCGCCAAATTTTTCACACTGTCTGCATATCTCACTACCGATACTACCACCAGCGCCAGTTACTAAAATAGTTTTATTTTTTATAAAAGATGATATTTTATTTTTATCCAAATCCTGAGGATGACGAGCTAATAAATCTTCTACAGAGATATCTTTTAACTGAGTAGAAAAATCTTTACCTTCTAGTATCTCATCCAGGGATGGCAATACTTTTATTTCTCTAAAATATCCTCCAAAATCATTATAAATATCTTTAATTCTAACTTTTGTGGCTGATGGCATTGCTATAACTAATAGGTCATATTTTTCATTACCGATTTTAGCTTTTAGCTTTTCTTTTGAAAGTACCTGAATTGAATCAATTGAACGGTTTTGAATAATTTTATCATCATCTACAAAATATTTAACTTTAAATTCTGTTTGCGTAAATTCTGACTCTAGCTTTACACCAGCTTTTCCAGCGCCATATATAACTACTGACTTCGTTTTTTCAATACGACTTTTATTGATTATATAGTAGTAAAGATACATAATAAAATTAATGCTAAAAAGATACAAGAAGAGTTCTGAGGCTAAAAATGCGAATCTAACTTCACCATAAAATATGGGAAGATAAACAAAAAATGCACTTATGTATACAACACTTTTAATTATAAATGTTTTTTGAGAAGCTTTTGACCATGAAATGGAGTAATCATTAAAAATAAGTAACGAAAACAGTATACGAATAGCAATTACACTAAGTACAAGTTTGAAATCAAACGGCATATGGAATATAAAAAAAGTCCACCAAAATGTGATACAAGTCAATATGATTATTACTAAAAAATTTAATATTCTTTTGTCTAAATAAAACACTAAAATGCCTTTTTATTGTCTACAAACTTTACAATTGCATAGAGTAGCATAAGTGACACACAGAATGCAATCAATACATTTGAAATTAAATACACTATGCATAATAATAAAGCATTCCCTAAAATAGAAAACACTACTACCCTGCTGTGAGTCCATCCACTTTGCGTCAATCGTTGATATGCATGTTTTTTATGAGCTTGAGATAATTTTTCTTTATTTTTATATCTTCGATACAGAGTTAATGTCGCATCAAACCAAAACAATCCAAACATAGTAATCCAAACCCAAAGATTTGCACTCTCGATATTTGCATAATAAATAGTAAATACGGCTATGTTATATCCAAGAAGCGTACTACCAACATCACCCATAAATATTTTTGCTTTATGCCAGTTCCAAATCAAAAATCCAAAAACAGCCGCTACTAAAACTAAAAAATAACTTTGAGAGAAAAGTAAATATCCAGCTAGTCCTAAAAATATAGCTTCACTTCCAGCATATCCATCTATGCCATCTAAAAAGTTGTAAAGATTTATAAACCAAACTATCATGAGTATTGCAAATATATTTGTAACTATCTGATTTTCTATAGAGAATACAACTAGATCAATTTTTTCTAAACCACCTAAAAAGTACAAACCAATAAATGCAACTAATATTTGTGTAGCAAGCCTAACTTTGGCACTAAGTTCATATAAATCATCAAGATAAGAAACTATGGAAATCATTGCACCCGCTAACAACGCTAAATACAAAGAACTATTTATATCGTTGATATAATATAAATATGATATTCCGATAAACCAAGTAATAGCTATGGCTATTCCACCGCCATGAGGAGTTGGCGTAGTATGAGAACTTCTGTCATTTACTTCTGCTACAAGAGATTTCTTAATAGCATAATTTTTTATAAGATATGTAAGAGTAAAAGAGATAAGAAATAAAACTATGTATATCATCTATTTTTCTCCATGTATCATAAACCTTATGCCATCATCTACACTGTATAGATTTTTATGACTAAGCCTCTCTTTTGTAACTCTGTTATCTACTTCTAAACTTTCGTACAGCCTTTTATAAAAAGATGGTTTTACTAACTTCAAAATCTCTTTAAAAAGTGGAATTTTTACAAGATATACTTTTTTGTTAAGCTCTTTAGCAATAAATTCAATTAACTCTGTAGTACTTAAAGGTTTATCGTCACTAGCCAAATATATACCGTTAATTTGTTTTTGTATAATAATATCTATTAGATGGCATAGATTTCCAACATAAACCATACTTCTTTTATTTTTTATGTTCGCAAATGGTAAAATTGATACTTTTTTTACAAGAGACATTAAATTTTTAATGTTAGCCTTAACTCCGTAACCATAGACGATAGGAGTTCTGATTATAGAAACTGTAAAATCATCATCTTCAAGTTTTTGTAACTCTTTTTCAGCTTTTAGTTTACTTTTTCCATATTCATCTTCTGGCTTACACCGACTATTTTCTTTGTAAGCTATATTTGTCTCTTCGCCGTACACTTTAACCGTACTCATAAATATAAAATGCATTACTCCATTTTCTTTAGCTTTTTTTGCTAAATTTATAGTTTGAGTCACATTTACTTTTTCATACTCTTCTTGATCAGCTCCACCCATTTGATGAACAAGTGCTGAAAGGTGAACTACCGTATCTATATTATTAAAATCTAAATCTACAAAATTATTATTTAGAAATGAAAAAGTTTTTATGTTATATTTTTCGCTGTACTTACTTATAAAATAACTTCCTACAAAACCATTTGAACCTGTTAATAAAATATTCATAATATTATCTCGCCAACAACTGTAATAAAGAATCAATTATCTTATTTTTATTGAAGGTACTATTTGTTAAATGTTCACAGTTTTTTGTAAACTCTTGTATAATCTTTTCATCTGCATTTATACATTTCATAAAAGTCTCTTTTATTTCAGAAATATCACTTGGATTAGCACAATAACCCAAATTATTGTCTCTTATTATATCTGCTGCATCTCCATTTATAACAGCTAAGATAGGTTTTTTTGCCGCTATATATGTTTGTACTTTAGCTGGAACCGTTAATGAAAATATTGGTTTATCAATCAAAGACACAATTAAAAAATCGCTAGAACTAAAATATTTATACATCTCTTCTCTTGGTTTTCTACCCCAAAAAACAATATTTTTAAAATTATTTTCATTAACTAAGTTTTTTAAGTCTTCAAAATAGGATCCATCTCCTATTATATTTAACTGGGCTTTCTCTATATATTCTGACCCTAAACCTCCAAATGCTTTTATAATATTATCAAGATTTTGTACTTTTCCTATATTGCCTGCAAATGTAAAGTGTATTTTTTTCTCTTCACTAAATTTAAGCGGTACTAAATCTTCATTAAATTCATCAGCCCAATTCGGCAAATATTCTATCTTTTTATCATTTTCAACATATGGACTAACTCTATCTATAAACCCTTTTCCAGATACTGCAAAATTAGAACTATTTCTGTAAACAAATTTTACAAAACCATCTAAAATAAACTCTAAAATCTTTCTTTTTTTAAAACCATAAGCATACACACTGTCGGGCCATACATCTTGTATCCATAATGTCACTTTTTTATTGTAAATTTTTTTCAGTAAAACTGCCGGCACCATACCTGTTAATGCACCAACATCAAAACCAAATACATAATCATATTTTTTACCAATTTTTAGGCTTACTATGCTACCCAGCATCATAAAAGTAAAGTATTTTAATAGCTTTTTAAATAAGCTTACTTTATATCCTGTAACAGTCTTTACTCTGTAAATATTTATACCCTCGTATGTATCTTTACTATACCATTTATTATCATAATTTTTATATATTTTCCCAAATGGATATGTAGGATTTTGTGTCAAAACATCGACATCATATCCTTTTTCTTTCCACTCAATTGCTATCTCATTTATTTTAAACTCTTCTGGGTAAAAGTATTCTGTTACTATAAGAATTTTTTTCTTCAATAGTTATCTTTTTTTCTATAATTTAAAAACAACATCACTGTCTCTTTCTTTTTAATTGGCAATAGCAGCCATGAATACCAAATATAATATATGCTCATCAATAAAAATACTAAAAATTTTATCATAAATAATTCCACATATATAGCTACAATAAAAGCAATAAGAATATTAGGCAAAATAATTAATAAAAAATGCTTTTTTTGTATATCAAAATTCAGGCTTACCTTGCCATCGCTTTTATCAACTATTTGTTTAGGAAGATATAGTACCGAAGTAAGAATTATGGCTATAGACATACCTATAGCCACACCTACCAAACCTAAAAAATAAACTGCTACCAAAGAAACAAATAGACTGACAATCACTTCCATCCATCGTATACTAACTACACTTTTAACTTCGCCTATACTATATAAAATAGTTATATAAGAGTTTACATAGCCTATAAAATAAAAAAATATCCCAATATAAAACACATACCAATTACCTATAAAGAAATTTTCAGAGCCTGTCCATAAAGTCATTACATCAGACATAAAGTAAAGTGTTCCCATCCAAATAAAACCACCTACAAATGGAAATAATAAAAGCATCATAGAAAAAGTATCATTCATCCTTTCCCATGCACCTTCTGCAAACAACCTACCGTATAAAGGAGCTAGTACAGTATTTAAAACAACTAAGGCATAAAATATGTATATATAAATTTTCATTGTCAAACTATATACTGCCACATCCTGCAATGATAGCATATGACTAATTAAGAAAATACCTGTTCCCCAAATAATAGTTTGAGTCATTGAAACTTGAAAAAAAAGAAAACCACTTGCCAGTAAGCTGGAAATATTATAACTCTCATTAACTACATTATCTTGTAGATATTTATATTTTACAATTAAATGAATCAAGGCAACAACGGTTACTAATAAATCCAAAAAACCTGCTAAAAAAGCAAAAGAGACTATATCCATGCCAAAATATACAACAATCAATATCAATAAAAAATTTATCAACAAATTTAAAATTTTATAAATCTTTTCTAAATACACTACATGTAGTCCAATAAAAATAGAAAGACTAAGTTCTGCAGGAATTTTTAGTAAAGCAAAAATTATTAAAATAAAAAAAACACTTAGCACATTTTCTCTGCTTAAATCATATACATCACCTAATATAAATCGCCAATCTTCTATAAAAATATTTATTAAAAATATTAATCCAATAATAAAAACTACAATTAAAACTAGAATTAAAAAACTCTTTTTAATTATCCATTGATTAAAAGATTTATCTTTACTTTTAGCTAACAAAGCAGCTAGTGATTCCGGTAAGCCAAAACGAATATTATTTAAATATGTTATTAGTCCATATATTAACATCAGTAAAGCAAAATAATCTGCTTGAAAATAATTTAAGAGTAATGGTGTCGTTAAAACACCCGTTATTAAATATACAAATATATATAAATAACTAAAAGAGATTCCTTTAAAAAAAGTATGCTTATATTTTGGCATTTACAATTCTCTCATTTTTACTTTCTAGAGTTAAAACGGCTAATATCATTCCCAACATAATTCCAACATAAGGATTTGAAATGTTTATTTGAATTAAAGCACCAACAATTATAATAAACATTAAGAAATACGAAATCAATTTATACTCTTCATTAACACCAGAATATATTTTCATAATTAAATAATAATAGTAAATAATAGTTAAACCAAAGAAACTAAATATTTCTAACAACTCATTGTGAAAGGAGCCTACTGTTTCCATACGATGTTGGCTCATAAAAGGCAATATAACATTTAAAAAACTTAAATCATTAAAATACTTATAAGCCAAAATATTTCTTGTAGCTAACGAACTATCATTAAAATTGAAATCTACTAAGCCTATAGCTAAACTTACACTTATACTTATCAACATAAATAAATAAAAGTATGTTTCTAATTTAAATTTTGTTGTTTTATAAAAAATATACAGTATTGGTATTAAAACAATACCATATGAAAAGAGTCTTGATCCTGTAGCTGCAACAGCTAATATTGATATAATTAACAAAAACAGTGAATATGATTCCATTATTTTATTTTTAATATTATTTATCGATAATATTACGGCAAGATAATATATAAATGGGAAATAATCCAAATAATTGTAAATCATAATTGAACGAAAAACATAATGCTGAGTATTAAATTTATACTCTATAAAACTATCTAAAATACTTGAAATAGTTGGTACAATGGCAGGCTTAAGTGAAATATATAAGTGGTATATGTCAAATATAAACTTTATAATAATTACACTAAATAAAGCCAAATACATTACTTTATATACATTTTTTAAAGTATTAAGAAGATTTTTAAAAATATAAAATGAAATTACTGGTATAAACATCCCAAATCCAACAATTACAGCTCTAGTTGTTCCATTATATAGATTTAATAATGTATAAAGTCCAATTAAGCCAAACAAAATTAAAAGTTTTTTATTTTTCAATAATTGTTTTAAGTATAAAATGCTTATTAAACATAATAAAATTAATGATATTGGAATAGATGGTCTAAAATATAAATTACCAACCCATGCATCAAACTTGAAACCATTAGAAAAATCTAAACTTAAAAATATTGGACTGAATATAATAATAAAAATAATGTATATGAAATACCCATTACTTTTATTTAATATTTCTTTTTTATCATAAAATATGCTTCTATCCATCTTGCTTATACCACAAAGACAATACTTTATTAGCTCCATAAATTATAAATATATTTAAAAATATTGAACCAAACAGAAGATAACTCTGGGCAGGAACATATCCAAAGTGAGTATAACGATATGCAATTACTTGAGCTATTAACGCAGCAAATATTATATTATTAGCACTTAATCTATATGAAGCAAGCTCTATCAAGCTAGCTAATAATCCTAATGATAGTAATACAGCAAATAAAAATATTATTGACCCAGAGTAATAGAAAAAAGCAATAAACCCTGGAAGTGATATATGATGATGCTTACTCATATCAGTATTTAAATATGGTGAATTAATAAGATTCAAATCATAAAAACTAGTTTTATGCTCATCATACTTTTCATTTGCAGCTTCTTGCAACAAGCTCCATCCTCTCCTTGAACTCATAGACACTGCCAGCATTCCCTCAATACCAACCCATCGGTCTAAAAAAAGAATTTTTATACCATTGGTACTTTGATTAATATTAATGCTAGTAATGGTATTGGTATTATTTCTTAAATTATTAACTAAAACAACTGAACCTAAAAATAGTACTACAAATGTTATTACTATTATAAGGAAAAACTTTTTATTTGTTTTTATACGATTAATTTTTATATTTTTAATCATACCAAAACCAAGTGCGCTTGTATTTAAAATCATTCCTCTGCTTAGAAGAGAAATATTTGTAATACACGCTTCTATTAAAGTCAATACAGGAACAAAATATGTTACTTTTCTTTGTAAGCTAAATTCATACTTCAAAATCAGAGCAGCAAAAGATGATAAACCAAAAAGGAGTAACCATTTATAAATACCGTTAAGTCCAAAAGGAAGTACAGTATGTGTTATTCCTCCTCTTTGGTAAATGTCAAGATAAAAATTGCTTAATGCGACAAAAAGAAATAAAAAAGTATATGCCAGTAGTATTTTTTTTCTATGATCTATATAAAATAAATAAAGAGCACTGGTTTCTTCTTCTTTTGTATCTGGATACTTAAATATAAATCTTTCTCTTACATAACTTGCGATTATTAATGCTAAAAAAGCAATACTTGACATAAATAAAGCATTATCAAAAGTCTCTCCAGAAATAATTACACCACGAAATCCTTCGGAGAATTTACTATCTAAAAAGACAATTCTTACGGTTGCTTTAAGCCAAAATCCCAACCATAAAAAAACACCTATAAAAGTATCAAAGAAAATTGCATTTTTTCTAAAACCAAAATATAATAGTAGATTGGAAGTAATTGTAAATAACAAAAAAATATAAAATTCTCCAGCATATTTATCAACAGCTAAAACAGTAAATATAGTTATGAATACAATAAATGGTAAAAGAAAATGTAATGGTATCATTATAAAACACTTTTATATTGACTGTACATATCATTACTATGTATATTTTCAACCATGTTCTTAACCATCTCATCATAACTTGGTATTACATAGTCAATCTCTTTTCTAGTATCTATAAAACTCTTATCAACTTCTTTATCATCAACAGGAATAATTTCAATTTCTTTTTTAGTATATTTTTTAAATAAATTAAGTAAATCATATTTATTTATAGATTCACCATTAGTAACATGATATAAGCCTGTTATTTCATTTTCTATAGCCCATTTTATTGCCTTTGCAAGTTCTAATGTAGTAACTCCTGACCAAATAGCTTTCGTAAACCCATTTATAGTTCCCGATTGATTCATAAACCAGTGAAATAAACCTTCAGCATTAGTTTTCAACTCAGGACCAATGATTGATGTTCTCAATGTTACATTGTAGTTGTCAATTATTTCGCCCAAAATTTTAGTTTTTGCATAAATATCCTGCCCATCCCTTTTGTCTGTTTCAATATAGTTACCTTTTTTACCTGAAAATACACAGTCAGTAGATACATGAATTAACTTTGCATTAAGATTGTTTGCAATATCTTTTAGTAAATGGGGTAAATAAGCATTGATATATATTGCATTAGTAAAATCATTATTTGAGCTATCTATTAATATACCTATACAGTTAACAATATAATCTGGCCTTATTTTATTAATCGTCTTCATAAGCAAATTCTTATTAGTAACATCTAAAATAATCGTTTCTTTTCTAAGCTTATTTCTAAATGAAATATCTACAATATCATATTCATTAAATTTTAAAAAATAATTCACTACCTGATGCCCGAGCATCCCGGTAGAACCAAGTATTAAAACTTTTTTTTTCATACTAGTATTTTTTCCAAACAGTTCTATTTATATAATCAATATAGCTTAGAATTATTCGTACAACTTTTTTTGAAACATTATTGGTATTATAATCTTTAATTAAATGCATACTTTCTTCAGCATTTTGCTTGGTTACAATCTCTATAGAATTTAATATATTTTCACTTGTAAGTCCAGACATTATTAATGTGCCTTCATCCATACCTTCAGGTCTTTCATGTGCTTGTCTTATTGTAATTGCAGGAAAACCTAACAGTGATGATTCTTCAGTAATTGTCCCACTGTCAGATATAGCACAAAAAGCGTTCATCTGTAACGATATGTAATCAAAAAAACCTAAAGGTTTCATAAATTCTATCAATTCATTAAAATCTTTTTTTTCTAAAGATTCAAGTTTTTTTCTAGTTCTTGGATGTGTGGAGACTATAATTCTTTTATTATATTTTTTGGCAATTTTATTAAGAGAATCTAACAAGTTATTAAAATTTTCTTCTGAATCAATATTCTCTTCCCTATGAGCGCTCACTATAAAAAACTCTTTTGGCTTTAAACTTAGCTTATCAAGTATTTTTGAATTTTCAATATCCTGTTTATAATACTCTAAAACTTCAAGCATTGAAGAGCCTGTTTTAATTATTGTTTCTGGTCGTATACCTTCATCAATCAAATACCTTCTGGCATGTTCAGTTAAAGTCATATTAATATCACTAAGCTGATCCACAATTTTTCTATTTATCTCTTCTGGTACTCTTTGGTCAAAACATCTGTTACCTGCTTCCATATGAAAAATAGGTATTTTTCTTCTTTTAGCAGAAATCACAGATAAACAACTATTCGTATCGCCATAAAGTAAAACTGCGTCAGGTTTAAGTTCTTCAAACAACTTATCAGATTTACTAATTACATTAGCAATAGTTTTAGCTGCATTATCTGCTGCTGCATTTAAAAAATAATCTGGTTTTTTGATCTCCATATCATTGAAAAACACTTCATTCAACTCATAGTCATAATTTTGTCCACTATGAACTAATATGTGATCAGTATATTTTTCAAGTTCAGAAATAACTCTGCTTAGCTTTATAATCTCCGGACGAGTTCCTACTATGGTCATCACTTTTTTCATTAAATTACTCCAAACTCTTTTAAATCTTTTTGAATTTCCCTAAGAGATAGCAACATCTGTTTCATCTCCCCTTCATCAAGTTGATGAGTATTATGAGAATGATAATCTGAAGTTTCAGTTATAACTTCACCCTCTTCAAAGTATTTGCCATAGTTTAAATCCCTAATATCTGCAGGTATTCTATAATATTCGTCCATATCAACAGCATGGACCATTTCTTCTCTTGTTAAAAGTGTTTCATATAATTTCTCACCGTGCCTTGTACCAATCACTTTAATGACTTGTTCTTCTTTATTCAACATGTTTTTTAAAGTATTTGCTAAAAGTTCAATAGTTGCAGCAGGGGATTTTTGTACAAATATATCTCCATTTTTACCATTTTTAAAAGCAAACATCACCAAGTCAACTGCATCATCCAAGCTCATCATAAATCTAGTCATGTTTGGATCTGTAATAGTTATCTCTTGATTGTTTTTAATCTGCTCTATAAACAAAGGTATTACAGAACCTCTACTTGCCATAACATTTCCATATCTTGTACAACAAATTGTAGTTTCACTATCATTAAGATTTCTTGATTTAGCAACAGCAACTTTTTCCATCATTGCTTTACTGATTCCCATAGCATTTATAGGATATACCGCTTTATCAGTACTTAATACTATTATTTTTTTAACTTTGCATTTTATAGCTATATTTAAAACATTTTCTGTGCCTACTACATTTGTTTGTACCGCTTGCATTGGGTAAAATTCACAAGATGGCACTTGTTTTAAAGCAGCCGCGTGAAAAATAAAATCAACACCGACTAAAGCATCTTCTAAAGAATTAATATCTCTAACATCTCCAATATAAAACTTTAACTTATCATTGTTGTACTTTTTACGCATATCATCTTGTTTTAATTCATCACGGGAAAATATTCTTATTTCTTTAATATCTGTATTTAAAAAATTTCTAAGAACTGCATTTCCAAAAGAACCTGTTCCGCCTGTGATAAGTAATATTTTATTTTTAAACATCTTCTGTAACCTTTTTACATAACTTTAAATATTCTTCTGCCCTTTGCCTTGATGAAGGTAATTCTTCAACAATTGATAAAGCTTTTGACACCATTGTTTGATACAACTCTTTATCTAAATAAATTTTTATTATCTGTTTCATAACATCATCAACATCATACGGATTAAAATAAAGTGCTGCATCTTTGCAGACTGAAGTTGCGAAAGAATAACCTGATGTTAAAATGGGTTTTTTCATCACCATAGCTTCAGGATATGATGCTGTAAAACTTTCAATCAATGTTGGTAAAAACAATGCATCTGCTTTTGAATATATATATGGACACTCTTCAAGTTTTACAGTTCCTAAATTAATAATATATTCCTTTGATTTTTTAAATTTACTTTCTATAACTTCATTTGGTAATGTTAATATAAACTTTATGTGTAAGTCTTTTTCTTTTATAATTTCAACTAACTCATTTATTATATCCAATTTCTTGTGCGGATAATAAGCTGAAATAGTAACAAACCAAAATTCACATGCTTCCTTTTTTGGCAATAAGTTTAAATCTTTAATTTCTTTTTCAAATATAGAATGATATTTACTAGAAACAACACTTATCTTTTCTTTAGGCTTGTCTATAAATTTAGATAACCTATTTTTCATATCCACTGTTTGCACAACATAAAGGTCTGCATTCTTTTTTAAAAGAAATTGATGATACAATTTAATTAAATTAAATTTTAATTTTTCAAAACCCTTCATTTTTTGCATATAGGGCAAATCTCCATACAAGTACAATCCATTAGCAAAACCCATAACATGTCTCGATTTTGGTTTCCAATATGTTGGTCCAAAAACTGAAAAAACACAATCCGGTTTTATTTCAGCTTCCATTCTATTTAAAAGACTAATTGTTTTATCAAATACTATGAGCCTACTAGGATTATCAAAATTATAAAACTTAAAATTATGTGGAAACTTTTTTGTATTAACCTCTTCTTTCATAGATGGGGATAAAAAAACATGGTACTCATTTTCATTAAACTCTCGACACTCATAAATAAATGATATTGCTACTTGAAGTGCTCCACCAATTTTAAGATTTGTTGCATTAATTATAATTTTCATCTACTAACTAAGCTTATTAAACAAAAAGTTTTTAACATCCAAAAGTTTTTCCGTATCTACAATTTCACCTAGCAGTGTTACATCTGCTACAGAGGCTTTTATCTCATCTCTTTGGATGTTATTAATATCCATAACAACACCTCTGCTTTTTAGACTATTTATAATGTCAATTACCCTCTTCCCATTTCCGCTTGCAACATTTAGAATAGTAGGATATTTTGTTCTATTATAAATCAATACTTTATAAATATAAACAACATCATCAATATTGATATAATCTCTAATCGCTCGTCCGCCATTAATAATATTTAGTGTCTTCTTATTCAAACAAGAATCTTTGATTTTACTTATAACAGAAAACTTATCATCTCCACCATACATATTAAATACTCTTGCAATTGTATAGTTAATCTGATTTTTTGCACAAATTCTTTTTATTAATTCTTCATTAGAAATTTTCAGTGCTGCTTGCAAACTCATTGGTTTAACTTGATCATTTTCTGAACAAAACTTATTGTTACCATATACGGAACTGCTGCTTGTATAGATTAATTTATTAATTACAATATTATTATTTATTAAAAATGATAATATGCGAGAAGTGTTCAAAAGAGACTTAATAATATAGTCATCAAAGTCATTATCATCATTCAACAATACTGAAGCTTGAAAATTATTTAAAATTATATTGACAACACCACTGTTGCAATACTTCAAAATAGACTCCAAATTATTGTCAATTTCTGAAGAAGAGATTAATACGCAATCATCAAATTGTTCAAATATTTTTTTTGAAAGATTACTTCTTTTTCCTATAATTAGTGTCAATGAATACCTTTAACTTTTATCATATCTATAATACTTTTTGGCAGAAATAGTTTGACTGCTTTTCTAATAAATTGATCAATATACAGATATAGATAGTAAATATTATACTTTAATGAAAAACCATTATCATTTACTATTTGATGCATTTGGCGTATCGATTTAAACCTGTTGCCATCAGATAAACCATTTACATCCATTATAGAAATTATATTATTGATGTACTTAAACTTTTTATTTTTCTTAAATGTATTATAAAAAAATTCAAAATCTCCTGCTATATCATAGTTAAGTCTATATTTATGCTCTTTATGATAATCACTATGTATAAAAGAGCTCTGATGAGAAAAAATCATACCCTTCCACATACCGTTAATGCTTCTTGCTTTTTCAAATCTTTGAAACTTACCATAATCTACAATAAGGTCTCCATACAAGACATCTGCATTATCAAAATTTTTATTATCTTTAAATATGCTATTACAAGTTTTATTTTCATAAAACTTATCGCCAGCATTCATGAAATTAATCCAATCTCCACTTGCTATGTCAATTCCTTTATTCATGGCGTCATAAATACCACTGTCTTTCTCACTAATCCAATAATCAATACTGTCTTCATATTTTTTAATAATATCAATTGTTCCATCTGTAGATCCCCCATCTACAATAATATATTCAATATTTTCATAACTTTGATTTATCACACTTAATATCGTCTCTTCAATGTATTTTTCAGCATTAAAAACTACTGTAATAATTGATATTAGTGGATTATCAACTGCTTTTTGCATTACTTAAAACTTCTAATAACTTTTGAATTTTTTTCTTCTTCTATTAATATATCTAATATATCAAAAAATGACATGTCATATTCCCATCCCAAAATATTTTTTGCTTTGCTATTATCTCCATATATTTCTTCAATTTCATTTGGTCTAAATAGCTTTTCATCCTCTATAATAAGATTCCTATCTAGGTTCATTCTATCAAATACAAACTCTACGATATCTCTAAGTTGTATTGACTTTCCTGAACATATAATAAAGTCATCTGGAGTGTCTGCTTGTAAAATTTTCCACATTGCTTCTACATATTTTGGTGCAAATCCAAAATCTCGCTTGACATCAAGATTACCAAGCCTTAAATTTTTTATTTTTTTATTTTTTATCTCTAATGCGCTTCTGATAACTTTTTTAATAAAAAAATTGTCACTTCTTAAATATGACTCATGATTAAATAAAACACCATTAGAAGCAAATATATCATAAGATTCTCTATATGTTGATATCATAAAATATGAAGACATTTTAGAGATACCATATGGGCTTATGGGATGCATTGGAGTCTCTATATTAATAGGCATGTTTTTAACTCTACCATACATCTCACTGCTTGATGCTTGATATAACCTTGTGTCAGGACTAAATACTCTTAGGCATTCTAGTAAGTTATTTACTGATGTAGTGTTAAACGAAAATGTTCCAATTGGCTGCTCAAATGAAAGTCCAACTGAACTTTGAGCAGCTAAATTATAAATTTCATCTGGATTATATTTTTTTATTATGCGAATAACATTCGTCAAATCTAGAAGATCAACTTCTTCAATTAGTACATCATTTTCAATTCCAAGATACTCTAAACTTTTTGTATTTGCACATCTGTAACTTCGAACTGTTCCAATCACCTTGTAACCATTTTCTAATAGAAGTTTAGCCAAATAAGGTCCATCTTGCCCACTAATTCCAGTAATTATAGCTGTTTTCATTGTAAGATACTTTCATAAATTTTTTTAGTTTCTAGCGCTGTTTTTTTCCATGAAAAATGCTTAAGTCTTTTTCTTCCTCTTTCTACTAAGTCATCTCTTAAATTTTTATTGTATAGGACTTCAGAGACTGCACTAAAGATTGATTCTTCATCATTTGGATCGAAATATTTTGCTCCATCTCCAGCAATCTCCGGTAGTGAACTAGTATTACTACATACTAAAGGACACTCACATGCAAATGACTCGAGTATAGGAATACCAAACCCTTCATATAAAGAAGGAAAAACAAACATTAATGCATTATTATATAGTAGTTGCAATTTACTATCATCTAAGTCAAATTGATGTACCTGATGATTGATATCTAATGTAATAAACATTTCGTTCTCTGATGTTTTAAATTTTCCACCACCCGCACAAACAATCGATAATTCTCTATCTTCATTTAACAGTTTTGATATACTTTTTATAAATTTATCAAAATTTTTATATCCACCCCTAGAACCAACAAAAAGTATATATTTTTTCGGTATCTTGAGATTAGAATTCTGATTAGTATTTGAAATCATAGAGTTACCAAGATAGACTACTTCAATCTTTGATGCTTCTAGACCAAATAATTCAATTAGATCTCTTTTAGTACTTTGGGAAATGGCAATAATTTTTGAAGCTTTTTCTACTAACATTCTTTTTTGTTCAGATGTTTTATCTTCTGTTGAAAATGTATCGTTAAACCTCTCATGAATCATGTCATAAACTGTAAGAACAAATGGTTTGTCTCCTATATAACTCAAAAAATATGGATCGTAGTATGTAGGGTGAAAAATATCAAAGCTTTGCTTACTTATCTGATAAACAGAATTAGTTTTGTTAAATAGATTCATAAATCTCTGTTTTCCTCTAAATTCACTGTCTGGAAAGAAAGAAATATGTTTTACATCATTTTTCGATGATATATAATGGTTATTTGAAAATATAAGAGAAGTAGAAGGTTCTATACCTTCCATATGATTAAACTCTTTTATTAATTCATAAAAATACCTTGAGATCCCACCATACTTTTGCAGTGTGAATATTTGGTGATCAAACAAAAGTTTCATCATTTTAGCTCATTAATATTATCAAGTAAATATTCCTTGGATTCTTTTATAAAATCCTCTAATTTATTATTTATATCAGCATAGTTTATTCCAGTATTATACATATCTTCAACACTCTTTTCTTTATTATAAATAATTGAGTCTAAATTAAATTTATCTAAAAAATAAACTAATTTATTTTTTCTATAGGGGGTTAGCTCTAAAATAAAATTTCTTCGAAACTTAACTGAAAACATTGTACCATGGAACATTGTTGTTACGATAAAGTCTGCATTTTTCATATAAGACATCCATGTAAAAGGATCAATCCCAATAATATTTCTATCACACCATTTATTTTTATATCCTACGGAAAGTAATTGTTTATTTTTATTGCGACTAAGCGCTATAGCCTCTTTTATAATAGTATCTGAAAATCCAGCACCATATACTAAAATATAATTAGATGTACTAATAGCCGGCAAATCATTAAATTCAATTAAAAATGTAGGATCTACTGTCATAATAGGCTTTTTAGATAAGTTTTTTTCTATTATACACTTTGAGTTGGTATCTCTAACTGATATACTACTAAAACTGTTTAAACATTTTTTAACGTTTTCATTCAATGCCTCATCACAGTTTACAGTACCAAAACTTGCAGCATAAGAAATTATTTTTTTAAATTTTAAGCTTTTTGAGAAATAGACTTCATCTAAACCAAATAATGGATTATTATAGTTCCAAATTTCATCACTACCAACAATAATAAGATCATATTCATCTGTATTGCTAACATCAAATGTAAATTTTGAGAACTTTAATTTATCATGCTCTTTTTTAAACTTAAATATTTTTATGATATTAGTAAATAATGTAACAGGATTCTTTGTACACAAAAAAACTTTATACTCTTCCCACCAATGTCTAAAATTTTTATAATTTATTATTTCATTCTCAATACCCTGACTTAATAAAAACTTATGTTGTGAATAAACTTGTAAGTATGCTCCAAAGTTAAATCCGTCGTGAAAGGTTAAAATGCCTATTTTCATATAAGTCCTATTTTAAATGTTTGATAATTTTAGCAGGGTTTCCACCAACAAGGGTGTTATTTGGTACATCTTTTGTCACAACACTACCAGCAGCTACAACTGACCCTTCACCAATATGAATACCTTTAAGTATTATAACATTCATACCTATCCAAACATCATCTTCTATTGTTATTTTTTTTATATTCACATTTTCCCAGTTTGGGGGCGTGCCATTAATTGCATTAAGAACATCATCTTTTCTAAGTTTGTAATCTATCGAGTGAGAATCATGATCTACTATCGCACAACCATAAGATATTAACACATTATTACCAATACTAACACCACTAGCAACAGATATTAAAGAGTTATTGATAGATGAATTATCTCCAAATATTACTTCACTATCATTTTTTGAAAAATCTATAATCCCTCTTATAAAAGAATTTTTTCCTATATTCAACTTACATCTGTCAGATAAAACACCAACTCCAAAACTTATATTTGGTATCACTTTTGAATTTTCACCTATTTTTAATTCACCTACTGTTTTAATTCTTCTATATATAAGTAATCTTCTAATAAAACTAATCAGCATTGAGTATTCCTATTATTTCATTTTCTAGTTTCATTTCTGGATTTATACTTTTAAGATCTAAAATATATTTATATACTTCTTCACACCCTTTTCCTCTATTAACAATACAATTCATTGTTTTATCTGAAAATGGTTGTGATTCAAAATCAATATCAAAGAACTTACACGTTAGTTTATTCAAAAATTTATTATTAATCTCTTTTTTAAATCTATATGTTTTACGAATTAAATAAAGAATTACTTTATATATAACATTAACTTGAGCGATATCACTATAAATATCACGAGTTGCAAATAGACTACCTAAGTTAGGCAACACATGTTCTTGGGTGTCTCTTCTGTTTACACTTACATTTTTTATCTTATTTTTAATTGAACTCAAGTTCCCTTTAACAAGTGAGAACTTAGTACTCAGCACTATGCTACTATCTATTTTAAATTGAGTATTTCTAAATGAGAAGTCAATATCTTTTTTATAAACTGTTTTTATATTTCCATAGTTATCTAAAATATCAACACTAATCAAATTGTCAAATACTTCATTGCCATATGAGCCAGCATTCATTAAGACCGATGCTCCAATACTTCCCGGAATTCCAACAAGCCCTTCAAAGCCAGTATATCCACTCATTGAAACAGTTTTTGCCACAGTTGGCAAGTAAGCACCGCACTCTGCTATCAAATACTTTTCATCCTCTATCATGATATTATTTATATGCTTAGTAAAAATAAATAAATTGGCTACAAAACTATCTAAAAACAGACAATTTGTTGTTTTACCAAATATTTCAAATTTAATATTGTTTGCTCGAGCAAAATTTACGATATCTTTTAAACTATTAATAGAATCTGGATATACAACAAGTTTAACAACTCCACCTGTTTTAAAATAAGAAATTTTACTCAAGCTAACATCTTTTTTGAATGAAATACTGTTAATATCTAAATAATTTTCTAAATTTTTATTAATCACTTAAATATCTTTCTTTATACTGTATTTCACCCAAAAGAGTAAGACTATCATCATTCAAGAAATTCACCCAGTTTGCTAGATACTCTTTATAATTTTCTTCAAACTTTTCTAACTTTTCTATTAAAATGTCTGCTACATTATCTTTATATGGATTTAATGGTAACTGTTTTGGATCTGTAACAAGGTATTCTTCCTTAAATAAATCCTCTTTTTTAAATCTCAACTCATCACCTAACTTATAAAAAATTGAATTGAAATACATAAAGTATATTAACTTGCTTTTTCTTATACTGACATCATCTAGTTTCTTTAAGTTATGTATATTCGCAATTGCTTTTTCATATTCATCTACCTTGTCAATTTCGTTTACAATCCCAAAACCTGATGCACCAGCATGATCTTTACCTGCTAGTATTACAGGTATTCCAAATCCAGGAAATTCAAAAGAAACACTACCCCTAATAGTTATTATGGCATCTATTAGGTCATGATTGTCTTTCATATCTAAGTTATCAGGCCACAATTTTATATTTTTTAAATTTAAATCATTATATACATCTATAATTGTTGGCGTGTATTTAAATGCATATTCTCTTGGATGTGGTTTTAAAAATGTAATAATATTTTTATTTTTTTCACACAGTATCAAAGTTTCACGTAACCATACGAGTATATCTCTGTAAGTTTGTCTACGACCGTCTGAACCAACAATATTATCAATTAAAACATGAGAAGATATCACAACTATTTTTTTACCACTATTCTTATACTTTAGCACCTCTATTCGCTCTTGGATATCAGTAATAGTTTTTGCAACCTCAAAATTAACACTATCATGCGTTTTTACTGTTTGATTCATAACATTATCAAAAAAAACTTCTGCTTTTTTAACTAACTTCTCTCTCTCTAAACTTTCTTTATATAGTTTTGTATTCATTATTGAATAAAAATTAAAAACTGCATCATCTGGGTATAATTTTCTGGCAAGTATACCCATATAATCACCACTTAGCAATATTGGCTTAGAACCAAATCTTTGTGACACTCTTCCTATTAAGGCATTGCTAATATAACAGTTATGATTTAAGATAGTATACTCATATTTATTAGATTTAAATATATCAACATAATAGCAATAATAAAAAAAAGCTTCATTTATTTTTCTAAAATATTTTAAATTTATTTCATCAATGGATGGCTGTTCTTCTCTTCTATTATAAGAATCATATATTAAATCTCCGACATATACATTATCTATATACATATTAAATAATTTATTTACACTAAAATAATTTGGTATATTTATAAGATTTAATAACATCATTTTTGGTAAATACTTTAATATCTTATATTTCTTTGGCGTGAAAAAATTCACAGCGTTAAAACTATATATTTTTTTTAATTTACCTTGATTGTTGCCTATCTGATAATCTATATTATAACCCAACTTATTCATTGTTATGGTAAATAAAGCACTACTGTATATATAACCTGGGATTTCAGCACCTAATATATCAAAAAAAATTCTTTTACCACTATCTTGATTTTTATATTTCGAAAATTTTTTTAAATACTCTATAAATTTATCTAATTCCACTATTAATTGTCCTTAAAAACTTAAATAAAGGGTCACCCTTCATGCATATAATGTAACTAAATTTTATTAAAATTATGCTTATTGTTAAACTCTAGATATTTTTCTATAAATTGTTTCGTTCTAATTGGTGCTGCCATATTATTCAAATGATAATATGAATCATAAAAATATTCTTTTGGATAAAAAAATCTGATGGTCTCCCAATTACATCTATTTTATTAATTTTAAAATATTTTATTAAGTCATTAAAGTAATCTTTGTAAGAAGTCTTTAAATATGATTCATGAGTCATAATATTTGGAAAAGTTATGAAAAATTTAATATTATTATTTTTACACCATTTTGAAAATTTTTTTATCTCTAATAGTCCTCTTGTTTCATAAAAATTATCTTCTAAATGAAAAGCTTTATAATAATCATGTTCATATATATTTTTCTTGCTTCCTTGCTTGTACATATGATCACCATTTTTATTTAAACTGTTTGAATTAAAATTTGTCTACTTTATTGGGGTCATTCCAAATATCATAAAGTTTCAGCCTCAATTTTATATACAATTTCGGGACAGTTCATCATCTGGGTGTATTGCTATAATTAAATTTTTCATTCACTACCACCTATGTAAAATTGTTGAAGTTTTTTGAATTTTACTTAAACCGTTGCTGATATAAAAATTTAGAGCATTAGTATTTTTAACTTGTGTTCCTGTTTGAATTGTATAATCTTTAAAATAATCTAAAACTTTATTAATAAGCACTCTGCCAACTCCTAATCCTCTAAACTGTTCTACTACTGCTACAAAAAAAAGTGTCGCTATTTCTTTATCTACATTAACCAAAATAATACCAGCAAACTCACCACTAATTTTGGCACTAAACATATGCTTATCCTCTGAAAGTTTATAGTTTTTCAAGTAATTTGTCCATAAAATATCTGCTTTAGAATTACTAATATTTAAATCTGTATGAAATCTTGTTAAGGAAAACGACTTTCCTAATTCATCATACGGTAGTTTTTCATTTTTATTTTCTTTGATTGCTTGAATTTGATTGATAGTATCTTTATCTTCAGAGTTTTTATCACTTATATATTCCAGTGTAATTTCTGTATCAATGTAAGTACAACCGCATTCTTGTAAAAATGACACTATTTCATAATTAAAACATGTATCTATTTTTACGGTAACAAAACATCCTTTTAATCTTTCTTGTATTTCTTTTTTTATCAGATTACTCACAAGAAGATTTGATTTTTTAATATCTAAAAAATATGATGGTCTATTGAAAAATTCACTATCCCAATCCAAATATCTAAAATAATAGCATATCTCTTCATCTTTTAGCACAATATCATTAGAAAAGCTCATCTATTAACTCCACTATTTTACTTGTATTGAAAATGTTTTTGTCTAATGGTTTAATTGGGTTTGTGATAGCATCTCTCAATTCACTATCACTAAGTTCTCTGTAACCTAAATATTTTGCCCAGCCTTTTTCATCAAAATATTCACATCTTGCTATTTGATGTTTATAAGTTGCAATTAAAATAGGTGAAACTTTTGTTGCTACCAATTCGCTAGATGTCAGTCCACCTGCTCCTATACCTATGTCACAAGCCAAGTATTCATCTAGCATATTTGTAATGTTATGCTTTATTTGGTACTTCACACCACTGTTGTTTAATCTAGCTTCCAAGATATCTTTATATTCATAACCAGAACCTGTGATAACATTTAACTCTATTTCTAAATTGAATCTTATTATACTATCGACAACTTTACCAGTAAAATCAAATTCATCTGCCCCACCCATTGCGATTAAAACTTTTTTATTAGTTAAATTGAATTTTCTTATTTTTACCTTTTTAGAATAAAATTCTTTAGGTAAAATAACATATTCTGGCCCTAGTAGAAATCTTGTATTTGGATACTTTTTTATATCGAAAAACTTATGAGCCTCGACATCCCAATCAATTACCAAATCTAAATCATCTAAAATATTACCATCAAAATTAACTGCTACTTTTTTAATTTTTTCACTTATACCACTATACTCAGATAACTTTCTTTCTGTAATTTCAAAAAACAGTATATCTATGTCATAACTATCTATAAAATTATTTATATATGTGATTTCATCTTTTAATACTGTAGTAGAATCAATAATAAAACAATTTTGCAAATCATATTTTTTAACTAACTCTACCCCAGCTTTATAATCTTTGATTATAAAATACTTTTCATAAGTTTCATCAAAATACTTTGATATATTGATCAATGACATCAAATCACCTATCCCAATATGAGGAGCAGCATCTGCCCTAAAGAGTATCTTTCTCATTTATAAAATAGATTCCCAATTTATTGGATCTTCAAAGCCAATATTTTTTGTTGCGGTTACTTTGTTTTCTTTAAATAACTTAAGATACTTAGGCTCCAAACCTTTTTCTTTTTTACCTGCTCTTAAAATAGAAATATCTTCTGCTTTTATTATTTCGCCTTTTTGAATATCTTTTTTAGAAAACAGTGTCATATAACAAAAATCTCTTAAATATTGTTCATGTTCATGACATATTTTTTCACTGCTTCCATATATAGTTTTGTCAATTTTAAAAGTCTTTTTTTCATATCGTTTTTCTGCATCTCTAATATCTACAACCATCTTTTTCAATTCATCTGGTTCAAGTGCGAAGAAATGATCAGGACCTTTCATCTGCTTATCTAATGTTATATGTTTTTCAACAACTGATCCACCTAAATAAATAGATTGAACAGGTGCATCTGAAGGTTCCTCTGTATGATCTGAATACCCGGTTTTAATATTTGGAAAAACTTTTGCAAATGTATCCATAACACCCATATTTACATCTTCTAACTTTGTCGGATATTGAATCGAGCAATGCAATATAGTTAAATTGTCATGATACTTTAAAACTGTATTAACGGCACCTTCTGTTTCACCGATAGTAGCACCACCAGTACTCATAATAATAGGAAGTCCAGTTTTTGCAGCAGCTTCAATAAGAGGTATATTAGTAATGGTATAAGAAGAAAGTTTAATTACTTTCATCCCTTTTTCTATCATTATATTCAAACCTTCGATATCAAATACTGAAGCCATAAAATCTATTTTTTTGTCTTTGCAATACTTCATTAATTCATCTACCCACTCATTTGGTAATTCGAATTTTTTTACAGCCTCAAAAATATCATAACTATATTCTTCTTTATCATCTTTCCAATCGAGTTCACCTGCACTTCTTGGATACAAATTTTTTGCACTAAATATTTGAAATTTAGCTGCATTACAACCAGCATTAACAGACATATCAATCATTTTGTAACAGTTGTCAAGACTGCCATTAAAATTTATCCCTATTTCTGCTATTATGTAAGTTTTCAATTCTCTTCCTTAAAAAATTCATCTAACCAACAAATGATTTTATTGTCCTGATTATTTTTTAAATACTTTTTAAAAATATCAAGCTTATCTTTCTCAACTGCCATTATATATAATTGGTTACTTTCATTAACTACTAAAGCAGTTTTAAAGCCTTCTTTTATCAATCTAGAATTAATGGAGGGTGTAGCATAAAATCCCCACTCTTTTGCAACGAAGTCATACTCTTTACCACTCCCTGATTTAAAAGAAACCATCTCATCATGATTTAAAAAGATTTTTCCATAATCTTTTATTTCATGCCCTTTTACACCAAAATGTCTTGGTTCATCTGTTAAATCAAGTCTCACTTTAAAAACTCTTTCCAAAATCCAAATTCTTTTTTAAATGCAGGCAAATACCAACTTCCATATTCATCTTTTTCCCATATGTCTAAATTTCTATGAGATTCCGCTAATTCATAAAATCTTTCTATAGATATATTTAAATAACTACAAAAACTTTCTATCTCTTTGTTCGGTATAGGCTCTTCATTATTTTTAAGATATTCTACAGACTCATCTCTTGTCATTCTTCCTTCTCGAATTTCAATAGCTAGATTATCCCAAAGCTTTGTTAATCCAAATTTATACCACTTCATAAAATGGTGTACTACTCTAAAATCACAATCAACACCTACAAAAGGATGTAAACCTAAAACAGGATTTTCAGCCCATTCAAAGCCGACTGTTTGTGATTTCTTTGCAACATCCTCTGGCTCCCATTCCATATACATACCTAAGAATAAGTTTTCAATACCTGCTTTATTTAATTCAGATTCATACGGTAACTGATAACTACTTATATCTTTTAAAGTTATATTTTCATCTATCCAGTCTTCAGCTACTGTTCCATTAGTAACACCATATTTTTTTATCCAGTCATAATCCATTCTAAATTTATTTCTATCATCTTTACTACCACCATATTCCAAGGCAGAATTTTCAGCCCAAACTATCAAATTAATGTTATACCTAAGTGCTGTTTTAATAATAGTGGACCACATTATTAGATGTTCTACTAGCGATGGATTACCATTTTGTTCAAATGTCTTCAACATAAATTTAGAGTCAATTTCAGGATTAACAGTAAAGTCAATATGATCTACGCCTAAACTTATTAAGTTATCTAAGTTTCTTTGCCCTAGTTCTGTTCTATATTGACATTTTATGGTTATTGCTAAAGGTTTCATACCCCGCTGAAGCATCGTATATACTTGCCATGTGCTATCTTTTCCACCACTTACTGGAATCAGACAGTCATAATCACCTTTACTTCTAAAAGTATCTAATATTTTATCTAATTCTTTGCCTCTTGATTTCCAATCAATCTCTTCTTTTTTTTCTTTAAAACCTAAGCATCCACCACATATGCCCTCTTCATTTAAAGTAATTCCAGGTCTACTAGTAGGCATAATACATTTTTTACAATATTTCATTTTCTTTCCCCAATCTTTTTACTTGGTGTACCCGTAATAATACTATTATCTTCATATTCAATATTACGTAAAAACGATTTAGCTCCAACTACGCATCCACTACCTAACTTAACATTTTTTGCGATCATTACTTCTGCTGCCAACCAGCAATCATCTCCTATAATTATCTCACCATATGAATGGTTCTGTTCTTTAATAAGCTTTCCTTTATCAAATCCATGCTCAGAAGATTGAATATAAATATGTCCAGAAATTAAACAATTTTTTCCAATACTAACGCTCACACCACAGTTGAAAACACAAAAAGGACCTATTCCAGTTCCTTCGCCTATAGTTAAGATTGTATCATTAGCAGAAACAAACCTAGTATCACTATCTATACTTACACTATCACAAATAACAATTTTGCCATTTTCCCTATTTCTAAGGTCAATATTACCTAAAAAATTAACATTATCTCCAATAACAATATTTTTAGCTTTACCTCGTATTTTAAGTTTTGGCACACCCTCACAATAAAAATTTTTACCAACTTTTATACCATAAATAATAAATATAAATTTAATTATGTAACTGTGAAGTTTCCAATAGTGCTTATTAGTAATTAAAGCTAAAAATTCAAACATTACTTAACTCCAAAAGATTTTTTCCAATCTTCAAAAACCATATTTTTGTAAGCACTTCTATTATATTTTCCATTTTCATCCCACTCATACCATTTATTTATTGGGGCTGCAAAGCCTCTTTTATCAGTTCTATTACTTATTTCATTCGGAATAAACTTTTTAGAAACTTCTTTTAATATCCACTTTGTTATACCATTTTTAATTTTATATTTTGATTGAACAGAAAAAGAATATTGAACCAACCTATGATCTAAAAATGGAGAACGATTTTCAATACTATGTGCCATATTCAATCTATCACTCATTTGTAAAAGTACTTGCATTGTGCTATAAAAATCATTTAAGCCCATAAAGTGAACAATATCTTCACTCATTTTATCAGAATAATTTCCTATAGTTTCATCTAAATATCTATTAACCTTTTCATTATAAGGATTTTCACATCTATTGACTAGTTTTGCATATCTACTACTTGCTGAGCCATGATACTTTCCAATAAGATAAGAGTATTGTTTCATCGCTTCTAGCTTATGTATTTGCTCGTCATGGTGAAGTAAGTGATATCTATGATAACCTGCAAACATTTCATCTGCACCTTCACCGCTCATAACTATCTTTATGCCATCTTTTTTAGCCCTCTCTAGTAACATCCACAAAGTAAAACTTGTCCAAGTACAAGGAGTATCTAGATGATAAGCTATATCCTTTCTTGTTCTTATAAAGTCTTCTTTGGTTGGTGACACAATAATTAATTCTTTATTAATCTGTTTTGCCACCATCTTAGCGTAATCTAATTCATCAAAGTCACTATAGTTATAATGTGCTGTATATAAATAGTCTGGCTTAGCGATACAAGCAATAAGTGAGCTATCAACACCACCACTAATAAATGCAGCATATTGATGTGCCGTATTTTTTGTTCTTAATAGTATAGAATCCTCAACTAACTCACTTAAATCAGAAATTATTTTTTCTTCATTATCTGGTATATCAATAATATTATCCCAAATTTTCCAATAATTATAGACTTGGTATTTCCCATTATTAACTTTAATATATTCACCTGGCTCTAATTGATATATATCTTTAAAAAGTGTCTCTTTCCCAACTGTAAATTCATAAGCTTCATAAGAAACTGCCTCATCATTAAATCTTGGTTCCACTAAATTAAGTAAACATTTCATCTCACTTGCATATGCGAAAAAATCTTTACCTTGAGTATAGTATAAAGGTTTTTCTCCAGATTTATCTCTAACAATAGTTGTTTCTTTTTTTTGTTTATCATAAATAGAAAAAGCATACATTCCATTATGTTCACCAAAAGAGTCTACACCGTTTTTTATATAACTAACTAAGGCTGTTTCTGTATCTGAGTTTGTTCTAAAGTTATAGCTAGATTTAAGTGAGTTTCTTATTGAGTCATGATTATATATCTCGCCATTATAGACAATAGAATAATTTCCACTATTATCAACAATTGGTATATCATGATCAATGCAGTCTATTATACTAAGTCTAACCATACCCATTGTTGTATTATCATAAGTTTCAAAATCTTTTTGATCTGGTCCCCTATGAGATATCAAATCTAACATTTTAGATACTATTTTTTTTGAATCATAATTTTTATTTGAAGATATAAAACCTGCTATTCCACACATATTTTAGTTTATAACCTGTATTAAGTTACCATCACACAACTGATGATATAAAGTATTCTCACTGTATTTAAAGTTCTTAAAAAAACCAGTATTGTCTAAAACATACTTAACTTTTGACAGACCGATTTCATCTATTTTATTTTGAGTATAAAATTTATATTCTTTAGATAAGCTCATTATTACAACCACATCCGTTTTTATCGTATTTGAATTGATATCCATAAATTCACAATGTGGTAATACCTCTAATACTTCATCTTTATTAAAATTATCATCATGTATGTATACTTGTATATTTTCTTTATTGAGATATTCAGCTAACATCACTGATGGAGAAAATCTTAAATCTTTCATACTATTATAAGAAGAAAGACCAAGTATTGTTACAGAATTTACATTTTTATTTTTCAATAAATTAACATAGTAAAATAAAAATGAAATATTTGTATTGTTTGCCTCTTTTAAAATCGATAAAAAGTCTCCGGAAGAGCTTCTTAGTATATTTTCTATAGATTGTTCAGATTTATAATCTACACTGCTAACACCTAAAAATAAATTATTAAAATTCATATCTTTTAATAAATTTTTAGACAACTCATTAATATCTACATGTGGATATGCTAAAGACAACTGATTGAAAAATGCAACCATAGTATAGTTTAATGCATTTTTTGTATTTTCATAAATTTCAGATTCTTCAATGCTACTTAGCTTTATCGATTCTAAGTTCAATAATTTAAGAAAGATTTGTGTTTTATCAACTGCTTCTAGATTATTGCCTGATATTGTTTTTTTATAGTTTTTATTGAAAAAATCTTCAATTGTCCAATCACTTCTAAAAACAGTTGAGACTTCAATATTTAAATTATTTTCTTCTAATATTTTACAAAAAACATCTTCAATTGTTTTTGGTATACCTGCTGATTGAAATATAATTAAAGAATCTTTTAATTTATCTCTGTTTTTAACAAATAATTTTGCTAATTCACTATAATCAAATTTATCAGTATTTGGAAATGATACAATATGTACATGGTTTTCAAACAATAAATTATTATCTTTAACAACATCCAGTTTTTCAAGATTTAAAATAGGAATTTTACCACCCTTTGACCAACTATTTAATTGTTCTTTACTTGGGTATGTATTACCTATTAAATCATCCAACCTAGATTCATTAAAATCATAAACTGTTGTTCTAAACCCATTTTTTTGTAATCTTAGTATTGTTGTATATCCTAAATATCCTATACCCCAGATAGAAACTTTTTTTGTTTTTAAAATCAATTCTTTAAAGTTATTCATAATTTCAACCTACTATTTTATTTATGGTTTTAACAACATATTCTACTTCTTCATCACTCATAGCTGAACACATTGGAATAGATAAAATAGTATCAAAAACTCTGTCAGCAACTTCAAAATTATTATCAGACCTATTTTTATAAAAAGTATGCAAATGCAAAGGAATAAAATGCACACTTGCGCCAATATTGTTTTCTTTTAATTCTTCTATAAAATCATCTCTATTAATATTTTTAGGTAATCTAATTGGAAACAGATGATATGTGTGAGAATGCTCATCAGAATCCTTGTTAAAAGTTAATTTATTAGTTAAATTTTTTCTATAATATGAAGCTATATATCTTCTTCTTTTATTCATTTTATCTAGTTTATTTAACTGAATTATTCCTAATGCAGCATGAAGACTGTCCAAGTTTGCTTTATAACCAATCTCTTCTATATCATAATACCAACGACCAGCTTTTTCATATCTTTTAAAAGCTTCTTTATTAATTCCAAAATAACTCAACTTTCTCATTTTTTCAATTAATTCTTTATCTTTAGAAACAGCTGCACCACCCTCACCCATTGCTAGGTTTTTTGTTGCATAAAAACTAAAACATGTAATATCTGAGAAGTTTCCTATTTTTTTATCTTTATAACTTGTACCTATTGCATGTGCTGCATCTTCTATAACTTTTAAATTATATTTTTTTGCTAAATCACTAATGGCTTGAATATCACAAGGATACCCAGCAATATGCACTGGAATAATCGCCTTTGTTTTATCCGTAATCAATTTTTTTGCTTTATGTACATCTATATTTAAAGTATCTTCTTCAATATCACATAAAACAACTTTAGCACCAATCCAATCCACCACTTGAGCAGTAGCTGCAAACGTCCATGTTGGCACAATAACCTCATCCCCCACCTTTACATCTAAAGCTAAGAGAGCTAAAAAAAGTGCTGAAGTGCATGAATTTAAACCAAGAGAATATATCTCATCATCATATTTTAAATATTCTGATAATGCATTTTCAAATTCCGTAACTTTTGGACCAGTTGTTAACCACCCAGACTTAATTGTATCTACTACTAAATTAATTTCATCATCACCAATATCTGGCTTTGCCAATGGTATAAAATTTATCATTTCTCTATAACCTCGCCCGTATCCTGATTTCCAATTTCCGGATACCAACTATCACATGTGCTACATACTGGATCAAATAACTTTTGTTCAAGATGTTGCCAACGTAAATTTTTATATTTATCATTATGCCAAATCTCTTGTAATGTATTTTTTGTAACATCACCCATGCCATCACTATCCCAATCATGATTACATCTAGCAATAATTCCATTATCGTATATAAGCATTTCGTAAACTGGCATCATACATGGTTTTCTTTCTTCTCTTGGATTTATAAGTGACCCAAAATTACCATCAGTTGAGTGTTCTTCATATATTCTCACTCTGTCAACTTTATCTTTCCATATATTAATAAATTCTTTACACATATCTTCCGTTGTTTCAGCAGTCTTAACCATAGATGCCTGTGTTCTCACACGACCTTGATTAAAATCTAAAAAATCTAAAATTTTTGCTTCAACTTTTTCATATTTCGCTGGCAGTCTAGTAATATTAAATCTTTCAGGAGTGTCTAAACTAAAAGATAAAAAATCAAGTCCATTAATTATTGATTGATATTTATCAGGATTTAAAATTGTGGCATTTGTAGCCATTTGAACTTCTTTAAACTTACCACTAACATAATTAAGCATTTCATTGAACTGTGGATGCAACATACTCTCCCCACGCCTATGTAAAACTAAGGTTGTACTAGGATGGATTGCTGATTCATCAATAATTTTTTTAAATAAATCAAATGTCATATACCCAGTTAACTCATTAACAAGGTGCCTTGGACAATATGTACATTTCAGGTTACAATCACTTACTAACTCAATTTCAAGTCTTAACGGAAAATCTGGTGTAGAATAATTCATATCTCTTCTTTAGTGTCTTTTAATATATTTATAATGTCTTCTGATTTAAAAGAAAAATCTTCTAAATTTGATGCTATTATTTTGGCTACAATCATATCTTCAGGATAATCTATAGTTAAAGTAAACTTTTCTAACTCTTTTGGCTTTAACTTTAAATCTAATTCTTTTACATTAAGCTTAGAAATATTATCACGAATATACTTTGTTACATGCTCTTTATCTTCCTTTGATAAGTCGTCATTGTATACTTTATTTAATAAATTAGAACTAAATACTTCTGACATAAATCCATTCAAAGTATTTGTTGTTGAAATATAATCAATATTAGCATTAGATTCATAGTAATCAAACATTTGATCTATAGCCTTAACATCAACAAATGGAGAATCACCACATACTCTACATATAACATCTACATCAAAAAAAATTGAAGCATCAATATACCTTTTTAAAACATTATTTAGTTCACCCCTAAAAACAGCAATATTTTTATTAACACATAGTTCATATAACTCATCATCACTTTCTTCATCAGAAGTTATTACAACTACTTTATTAGCTTTTTTTGACTCATTACATCTATTATAGACATACTCTACTAGAGTGATATTATTTATTTTTTCTAACATTTTTTTTGGGAACCTTGATGATGAAAGTCTAGCTTGAATTAAAATGGTTTTTTTCAAACTATTACACCATTTTCTAATCTATAAATTTTTTCACACCTTTCTATTGTACTTAGTCTATGTGCAATTATAATTAATGTTTTGTCTTCACTAATATTGTATATTTCATCCATAATTTTGCTTTCTGTTTCTAAATCTAGTGCAGAGGTAGCTTCATCTAATACTAAAATATCAGGATTACCATATAACGCTCTAGCTATAGCAATTCTTTGTTTTTGCCCGCCACTTAGCATTACACCACCCTCTCCAACTAATGTATATAGGCTACCTTTGTTTAAAATAAAATCATATATATTTGCTTTTTTTAAAACTTCAAAAATTTTACCTTCATCATAATCCCTTCCAAATACTATATTATCTGCAACTGTACCATCAAAAAGATATACACTTTGAGGAATATAACCTATCTTAGATCTCCAGTCCTTAATATTCGTTTCATCTAGCTTTATATCATCTACATGTATACAGCCAGATGTCGGTTTATGCAGTCCCATAATAATATCTACTAATGTAGACTTTCCGCTTCCACTCTCTCCAATAAAAGCTATTTTGTCATTTTTATTAATATTTATATTAATATCTTTTAATACTGTCTTTTCTTTATCGTATTCAAAATTAATATTTTGAATACCTATTTCCTTATTAAAAGATACTAATTCCTCACCTAATAATTCAGTGTTGTATATTAAATCATTATGTATAACTTCTAATGATTTTAAATAAAATAAAATATTGTTATAATTTGTTGCTATTCTATTGATTGATGGCATCAATCTATACAGTGCCAATACAAACATAAACAACATAGAGAGAACTGATGAAATATTGTTTTCATATTTCCAAACCAAATATAATACAATAATTATAATTAAACTAAACGCAATTGCTTCTAAAACTAATTTAGGAACTTGCAGTAATGTTTGTGCCATTATATTAATTTTAGAATAATTGGAACTAGCATCTTTAAACTCTTTCAATACAATATTATCACTTGTATGAAGCTTTATAAGTTTAAAATTTCCAAAACTTTTATTAATAACTTCAAAGAATAATTGTTGTACATTCACCCTATCCTCACCTTGTTTTTTTATTTTTACTGAGATTGTTTTCAGCATTAAAGTAGCATTTATTAAAAAAAAGAATGTTAATAACAATGTAATTTTGTAATTGATAAATAACATCATGCTATAAATTAATACAGTAATTAGCAGTTCGCTTATCATAAACAATACAGATGATATTAATCTAGTTAAATTGTTTGCTTCAGAAACAATTATTTTTGTTAAATTTGATGAATTTTTTTTTACAAAGTCTTTAAATTCCATACCCATATAATTCTTAAATAATCGACACACTATAAAATGATAACATTCATGGGAAAATTTCGCCATAGCATAGTTATAATATATATTTATAGCACTTCTAAAAAAATAATATAATATTAATATGATTCCAAACATAATTACAAAATGCATATCATCATCAAATTGAAATAAATTAAAAAAATATATAAAATATTTATTTGAATGTATACTATTGGAATCCATAGCAACTGACATAAATGGCATTATGGCAGATATACCAATAACTTCAATGATAGAAATTAAAATAGAAAATAAAACCAGAATCAAGAAGTTTTTTTTATCTTGTTTTGTAAATATACTATGTAACTTATTAGTCATTTATAAAGTACCATCAGAACTATCCAAAATAGACTTTACATCAAACAATACTTGTTCTAGGTTATTTAATTTAATTTGTTTGTACTTTTCATGTCCTACAGCTACTACAATAGCCTTATATTCATCTAACTTAAAATTTTCAATTAATTGTAAATTATATTCTTTCATTACTTCATTTTTATTCACAAGATAATCACTTACATCTACATTGCATCCATACTCTTGAAATCCATTAATAATATCAACTACTCTACTATTTCGTATATCAGGACAGTTCTCTTTAAATGCTATGCCTAGTACTAAAACTTTAGCACTATTTATATTTATATCTTTTTTTATCATAAGTTTTATAGTTTTTTCAACTACATACTTACCCATGCTATTATTAATTTGTCTTGCACCAAGAATTAGGTTTGGCTTATACCCTAATTCCTCAGCTTTATACGTAAGATAGTATGGGTCCACACCTATGCAATGGCCACCTACAAGCCCAGGTTTCAATTTAATAAAATTCCATTTTGTTGCAGCTGCTTCTATTACTTCATTTGTAGGTATATTCATAGTATTAAATATAAGTGCTAATTCATTTATAAGTGCTATATTTACATCTCTTTGTGTATTTTCTATTACCTTACTGGCTTCTGCTACTTTTATACTAGAACATTTATATGTACCAACAGTTATAATTGATTTATACAACTCATCTATTTTTGTAGCTATGATTGGAGTACTTCCACTCGTTACTTTAAGTATTTTTGTTACAGTACGTTCTTTATCTCCTGGATTTATTCGTTCAGGACTATAGCCACAAAAAAAATCACTATTAAACTTAAGTCCACTAGTTTTCTCTAGTTCAGGAACACAGATATCTTCTGTAACACCAGGATAAACAGTTGATTCATAAATAACTATATCATCTTTTTTAAGTACTTTTCCGACTGTTTGGGATGATTTAATAAGTGGTGTTAAATCTGGTTTATTATTTTTGTCTATTGGAGTTGGTACTGTTACTATATAAATATTTGAATTTTCTATATCATTTAAATTTGAACTATACCTAAGATGATTTTTTATTCCTGTCAATTCCTTACTAGTTAACTCTAAAGTTCTATCAAAATTATTATTCAATTCTGATATCCTTTCATTATTGATATCAAAACCAATCACATCATACTTTTTTTTTGCAAAAGCATGAGCCAACGGTAGTCCTACATAACCCAAGCCTATTATACATATTTTATACATTTTTCAAATACCATTCATACATCATTTTAATTCCATCTTCTAACTTAATATTATGTTTCCATCCAAGTTTATGTAACTTAGATGAATTAGTTGATTTTATCATTGTTCCATCCGGCTTGTCTGTATTAAAATAAAGTTCACCATTGAATCCAATAATATCTTTTATTGTTAAAGCCAACTCTTTTATTGAAATATCAACTCCTGTTCCAATATTAATGTGAGTATTTATTATCTCCCTATCTGTGGAAGAAAAAGTATCCTTAAAATTTCTATTTTCTAAAAGAAACACACAAGCATCTGCCATATCTTCTGAGTATAAAAATTCTCTTCTAGGTTTTCCACTTCCCCAAATTTCAACTTGAGGAGTATTATTAACTTTTGCTTCATGCATCTTTCTTATAAGTGCCGGCAACACATGCGAAGTTTCTAAATCAAAGTTATCGTTAGGTCCATAAAGGTTTGTTGGCATTACTGATATAAAGTTTGTGCCATATTGCATATTATAACTTTCACACATTTTTATACCTGCTATCTTTGCTATAGCATACGGTTCGTTTGTGTATTCTAGTTCTGATGTAAGTAAACTATCTTCAGACATTGGCTGAGGAGCGTTTTTTGGATATATACATGTGGAACCTAAGAATAAGAGCTTCGTAACACCATTCACATAACTTTGATGGATTATATTATTTTGGATTTGTAGGTTTTCATATATAAAGTCAGCTCTATAAGTATTGTTAGCAACTATGCCACCAACTTTTGCAGCAGCTAATATTACATACTCTGGCTTTTCAGCTTCAAAAAAGTCAGATACTGCTTGTTGATTTAATAAATCCAACTCTTTATGAGTTCTGTAAATTAAATTTGTATAACCTTTTGAAAGTAGATTTTTCAATATTGCACTACCTACAAGACCACGATGACCAGCTATATAAATTTTACTTGTTTTGTTCATTACTCGAAATAACTCATAGTTTTATAGCCACCATCTTGCAGATATACATCTTTTGTCATAAGTTTTAAGTCTGATTTCATCATATCATCTACAAGCTCTTTTAGCTTATATTCTCTAATCCATCCAAGTTTTTGTTCTGCTTTAGTTGGATCCCCTAGAAGTAAATCAACTTCTGTAGGTCTGAAATATTTTGGATCAACTGCAACTACCTCTGTACCAACAGCTACTTGGTAATCCGGATTTGAGCAAGATAGAATATACGCTTTTTCATCGACCCCATTGCCTCTAAACTCTAACTCTATTCCTGCATAAGCAAATGACATTATTACAAAATCTCTTACTGTTGTGGTTTCACCAGTTGCAATAACCCAATCCTCCGGTTCATCTGCTTGAAGTATCATCCACATCATCTTTACATAATCTTTCGCATGACCCCAATCTCTTTTAGCATCGAGGTTACCAAGATATAGTTTATTTTGCAATCCTAATGCTATTTTAGAGGCCGCACGAGTAATCTTTCTAGTTACAAAGGTCTCACCTCTTACTGGAGATTCATGATTAAAGAGTATTCCATTACATGCAAACATACCGTAAGCTTCTCTATAGTTAACTGTTATCCAGTATGCATACATTTTTGCAACAGCATATGGACTTCTTGGATAAAAAGGTGTTGTTTCGCTTTGTGGTGTTTCTTGTACTTTTCCATACAGTTCAGATGTACTTGCTTGATATATTTTTGTTTTTTTTGTCAATCCTAATAGTTTTACCGCTTCAAGAATTCTCAATGTTCCAGTACCGTCTGCATTTGCTACATATTCAGGGGTTTCAAAAGATACTGCGACATGACTCATTGCTGCAAGATTATAAATTTCATCCGGTTGAACTTCTTGGATGATTTTAGTTAAGTTCATACTATCTGTCATGTCTCCATGGTGAAGAATTAGGTTTCTATTTTCTACATGTGGATCTTGATATAGATGATCTATTCTATCAGTATTAAACAGCGAACTTCTTCTTTTTACTCCATGTACAATATAGCCTTTCTTTAGTAAAAATTCTGCTAAATAACTTCCATCTTGACCTGTAATTCCTGTTATTAATGCTACTTTCTTATCTGTCATATATACTTTCCATCTTAATATTTTATAATTTTATCTAACTTCTACTGAAATCATCATCAAGTCTTTCGATGTCATCTTCACCTGTATAACTGCCAACTTGAGCTTCTATAATAACTAGTCCTTCATTTGTATCGTTTGAAAGTCTATGGATATCACCTGCTTTTATGTATGTAGATTCATTTTGATTTAATATAAAAGTTTTGTCATTTATGGTTACAGCAGCTTGTCCAGACACTACTATCCAATGTTCATTTCTATGTTTATGTTTTTGTAAACTTAGTCTTTTTCCAGCTTTAACTTCTATGCGTTTTATTTTGTATCCATTACTATCTTCAAGAATAGTATAAGTCCCCCATGGTCTATGACCAGTTAAGTGAATATTGTGAAGTTCTGTAGTTTTTTTTATCTCTTTAACTACTTCTTTTACTTTTTGAGAAGATCCTTTTTTACTTATAAGCAGTGCATCACCAGTATCAACTACTATACAATCTTCTATGTCTACTGTTGCTATGTATCTATCAGTTCCATAAACTAAATTATTTTTACTATCTATAGCTATATGCTTTTCATTTAATGTATTACCATCTTTATCTTTTGGTAACTCTTCATATAAACTATCAAAACTTCCAACATCTGACCAGTTAATATCAGAAGGCACTACTTTAACAATATTTGATTTTTCCATAACGGCATAATCAATACTATCTTCTGGAATATTTAACATGTCATTATGTTTAATTCTAATTACAGAGTCTTGATTTGAGTTGTTAAATGCTTTTAATGAAGAGTTATAAACTGTTGGAGAATATTTTTTAAGTTCTTCTAAAAAAACTCCTGCTTTAAAACAAAACATTCCAGAATTCCAATAATAGTTTCCTGCTCTAAGGTACTCGGTTGCTGTATCAAAATCTGGCTTTTCATGAAAAGCTTTTACAGTTAAGCCTTCACTCTCAATATACCCGAACCCTGTTTCTGCAAAAGTTGGAGTTATGCCAAATGTAACAAGATTATTTTCAGATGCCAACTCCTTTGCTATATTTAATACTTTTTCATACTCTTTTTCATCTTTTATAAGGTGATCAGATGGAGTTACCAGTACTACCTCTTCACTCTCTAAAGCCATACAAGCTAGGGCAATAGCCGGAGCTGTATTTCGCCCGACCGGTTCTAATAGGTATTTGTTCTTGGATTTATGTAATTCTTCAAGTTGGTCAAGTGCCAAAAAATATTGTTCGGTATTAGAAACTATAAATTGACTATCACATACTTTAGAGTTTCTCTCAACTGTCAATTGAAACAGCGACTTATCATCAAACAACTTTACAAATTGTTTTGGCATAAGTGTACGACTAATTGGCCATAATCTTGTACCACTTCCTCCGCAAAGTATTATATTAGTCATTTTTAACTCTGTAAAAACTTTTATACCAAGACACAAATTTACCTATACCGTTTTCTAAAGATGTATCCGGCTTATAGCCAAAATCACTTATCAAACCGCTAACATCTGCATAAGTAGATGCTACATCACCATCTTGCATATCCATAAAATTTTTCTCAGCTTCTTTGCCTATAGCTTTTTCCAATATTTTTATAAAATCCAAAAGTTGCACAGGAGAGTTGTTTCCTATGTTGTACAATTTATATAATTGTGAATTATCAATTTGAGCATCTATAACTTTTATTACACCATCAACAATATCATCTATATATGTAAAGTCTCTACTCATATCTCCATGATTGAAGACATTAATTGCTCTGTCATTTAGTATAGCATCTGCAAAAAGCATCGGAGCCATATCAGGTCTTCCCCATGGTCCGTAAACTGTAAAAAATCTCAGTCCTGTAGTCTGTATACCGTAAAGATGGCTGTAAGTATGCGCCATAAGCTCGTTTGATTTTTTTGTAGCTGCATATAAAGATATTGGTGTGTCTGTTTTATCTGTAGTCTTGAATGGTTGTTCTTTGTTTAGTCCATATACTGATGAGCTGCTTGCATATGCTAAGTTTTTCACACCAAAGTTTCTACAGGCTTCAAGAATATTCATAAATCCAACTACATTACTTTGTATGTACGCATGTGGATTCTCAATACTATATCTTACACCAGCTTGAGCGGCCAAATTACACACTGCGTCAAATTTCTCTGTTTTAAAAAGAGTGTTTATAGCTTCTTGGTCTTCTAGATTTGCTTTTATAAACTTATGATTTTGATATTTAGTTGAAGTTGTTAATTTGTTTTCTTGTATCTCTTCTTTTTCTATACCAAGCTCATTTAATCTTGCATACTTCAAATTTACATCGTAGTAATCATTTATATTATCTAGCCCAATTACTTCATCACCGCGTTCAAGAAGTTTTTTTGCTAAATGGTAACCGATAAAACCGGCTGTTCCTGTTATAAGTATCTTCATCTTAACTGTCACTTCCAAACAAATCTCGAGTATAAACTTTAGACTCAACATCTTTTATGCTATCAGAGAGTCTATTTGCCACTATTACATCTGAAATCTTTTTAAATTCATCTAAATCTTTTATAACTTTTGAGTTAAAAAAACTCTCTTCTTCTAAAACTGGTTCATAGATAACTACTTCTATACCTTTTGCTTTTATGCGCTTCATAATACCCTGAATAGAAGATGCTCTAAAATTATCACTTCCGCTTTTCATGATAAGTCTGTAAACACCTACTACCTTTGGATTTTTAGCGATGATACTGTCAGCTATAAAATCTTTTCTAGTACTATTTGAGTCTACAATTGCACCTATAATGTTGCTTGGCACATCTTGATAATTAGCTCTAAGTTGTTTCGTATCTTTTGGCAAGCAGTAACCGCCGTAACCAAATGATGGGTTGTTGTAATGAGTTCCTATGCGAGGGTCAAGTCCAACACCGTTTATAATATCTCTCGTGTTTAAATCATGAGTCTGTGCGTAAGAGTCAAGCTCATTAAAGTATGCCACTCTAAGGGCAAGATAAGTATTTGAAAACAATTTTACGGCTTCTGCTTCTGTTGAGTCAGTTAAAAGAATGTCAATATTTTCTTTTATGGCACCCTCGGCAAGAAGATTTGCAAAAGTCTGTGCTCTGTCACTTTTTTCACCTACAATAATTCTTGATGGATAAAGATTGTCATGCAGTGCTTTTCCCTCTCTTAAAAACTCTGGCGAAAATATTATGTTATCGGTGTTAAATTTTTCTCTTATGGATTTTGTGTAACCTACCGGAACTGTTGATTTTATAATCATAACGGCAGTTGGATTTATCTCAATCACATCTTTTATGATTATTTCTACAAGTTTTGTGTTAAAGTAGTTTGTATCAGGATCATAGTCCGTTGGCGTAGCGATAATGACAAAATCTGCATTTTTATATGCTTCATTTTTATCAAGCGTTGCTTTAAAATTTAAATCTCTGTTTTTAAGATACTCACTTATCTCTGTATCTTCTATCGGAGATATTTTTTTGTTTAACATGTCAACTTTTTTGGCATCTATATCCAAGGCCACCACTTCATTATGCTGTGCTAATAAAACACCATTTGACAAACCTACATATCCTGTTCCCGCTATCGCTATTTTCACTTAAATTTTACCCTCTAACTTTTTTTTTAAAATAATCTTTCCAGCCTCAACACCGGGTTGATCATAAGCGTTTATATACATAAATTTAGCACATACAGATGTAAGAAGCTCATACTCATACATAAGATTTGCTATACTTCTTTCACTTACTCCATCGATTGTAATCACATCACAAGGGATATCATTTAAATTATTTATTGATTCTATTGTAGCATCTGCCTGCTTATTTATCAGTGAAGAAAACTCTATGCCGTCAAGATAATCTAACTCTGAAAGTCCTTCTAATTTTACCTGCGGTATTTTCAAGTCACTATCAAAATCATCAACTTTGATTACTGTTACTGTTTTATCTCTTTTTCCTTCAACTATCAGCTGTAAAAAAGAGTGTTGGTCAATCGGTCCAATAATGCCTATTGGAGTCAAACCTTGTCTTGTACTGTTTATATCTACCTTACCTAAACTCTCGCCCCAAAGTTGAATATACCACTTATTGAAACCCTCTAATCTCGAAGAGTATGAAAAGACTACATTCATGTTAAAATTATTCTTATACTCTACAAAAAACCTAGCCTTTTTAAGTATTCTGATGTATTTTCTACCTTTTGTAAAAAAAGAATCATATACCTCTTTTGCACCTCTTAAAAGTTCATCAATATCTATACCGACAATTACCAAAGGCAACAGACCAACAGCACTAAAAACTGAAAATCTTCCACCTACATTTTTAGGTATTTCAAAGCTTTTTATACTGTTTGCTTTTGCATATTTATTGAGCTTTGAGTCATTTTCTGTTATAACTAAAGTATTATTCTTGTCACACTTAACTAAAGAGTTTATATATTTAAATATTGATACTGTTTCAATAGTCGTACCAGACTTTGATATAACAATAAAAAGAGTATCATTTAAGTCAATAGCTTCTACTTTTGATTTAATATCTATAGGGTCTGTGGTCTCTAAAAAGTATAGTTTTTTGCTTAAGTGTTTTGAGTGTTTTAAAAATTTATATATTGCATATGTTCCAAGTGTACTCCCACCTATGCCTATAACAACTATATTTGACTGTTTTACTGTTTTAGCATACTTTTTAAATAGATTTGTATCTTCATGCATAAGGTTATAGTAACCGATACTCTCTTTTTCTTTTACTATCTCATTAAAGATGTCTTTATCTGATAGTGTTGGATTAAAGTTGTGTTTATATTTCATGATATACTCTTTAAATATTTTACAATATTTTTATCTTTTAACTTTTCATATTCTAAAATCTCATACTTTATAGCTTCTGATAAATCTATGTTATTATCCACAATAGTTAATAGGTCCTCATAAAGTATATCTAACTTCCCTACTATAACATTCCAAACCTCAGAAGCATCTATCCCAAAATATCCATGAACAATTACATTCCTAAAATCTACAATTTTTCTAAAATAAGATGGAGAAAGTAAACTGAAACCTTTATCATTCAAAAGATTATTTAAAGCTTCTCCTACTATTTCTAGTTCTCTAATAGTTGCATCCCAGTGAAGGCTACTATATCTAAGCTCTTCTTCATCAATAAATTCTTTTGTATACTCTTTTAATTTTTGAATCGCCACAAATATATCTATAATAAAAAGTTCAATATCTCTTTTTTTATTTTTAGACATAGATTATATCTCTTTCTACTTTTTTCTTATAAAATTCTCTAAAGCTATCAAAGTATCCTATATCTACAGGTGTTTTAAATGAGTTTTCCAAATACTCTTTTAGATCATTTCTCAAAAAAAAATCTTTTTTTTCCATCTCTATTACTAGGTCTATATCGCTATCTTTAGTAGCTGTACCTTTCGCGTAGCTACCAAACAAACCAACTTTAGTCAATCCAAACTTATCTTTTAATTCACTTTTATGATTTTTTAAAAACTCTAAAATTATATTTTTTGTCATTTTTATTTTTTCTCTTTATTATAAAAATAGTTTGTTGCTTTTACAAAGCCATCAACGCTTCCACAGTCAAATCTTTTGCCTTTAAATTTATAGGCAATAACTCTACCTTGTTTTGCTTGAGTTAAAAGTGCGTCTGTTATTTGAATTTCTCCGCCCTTTCCAGGTTTGGTTTCTCTAATAATGTCAAAAATATCCGGTGTTAATATATACCTGCCGATAATTGCTAAGTTTGACGGCGCATCTTTTGGGTCCGGTTTTTCAACCATGTCAGTAACTCTCAAAACATTGTCATCTTCCGCGTTTCCGCCTACAACACCGTATTTATTCGTTTGTTCCATTGGTATCTCTTCTACAGCAACAATAGAACATCTGTATTTTGCATAAAGTTTTGTCATTTGAGAAAGAACTGATTCACCGTCATTGTCACATAAATCATCTGCAAGGATTACCGCAAATGGCTCATTTCCTATAAGTGTTTCGCCGCTAAGAATTGCATGGCCGAGACCTTTCATCTCAATTTGCCTTGTATATGAAAAAGTACAATTTGTTATAACTTTTCTAATCTCCGTTAAATAATGCTCTTTAGATGTTCCCTTTATCTGATGTTCTAGCTCATAGGATATATCAAAATGATCTTCAATAGCTCTTTTTCCACGACCTGTAACAATAGCCATAGTGTCAATTTTAGCACTTATTGCTTCTTCTACACCGTATTGCAAAAGAGGCTTTGTTAGTACTGGCAACATCTCTTTTGGGATTGCTTTTGTGGCAGGCAAAAATCTTGTTCCATAACCAGCTGCGGGAAATAAACATTTTCTAATTTTTGACATTTTTCACCTTGAAACTTTTTAATATTTATTATTATATCTTTAGTTTATAAACTTTAGCATGCGGATTCAATAAAACTTCTTCAAACAGCGATTTGTCATACTCTTCTAGAATCATTAATTGAACATACAAAGAGTTATATATCTTTTCGTCAATAACTAAAAAAGTATTGTAATTTTTCATATATATCACACTTATATCCGCCATGGAGCTAGATACTTTAATATCTTTTTGAAGTTTCATATTTTCATCATAAGCTGTTGTAACAAATCTTTTTACCGGCAATTCTTTGTTACCAAGCTTTATGCTTTGCTTTTGTAAATCAAATACAACACCTCTGCCTAGATTAAGAATATTTTTTTCCTGTTTAAACATCTTACTTATATAAAAAAGTGGTTGCTGTTTCATCTCACCAGTCATTAAGTCTATATTTGAAAACATATTTACAGTCGGATAAATATTTAGCATTCTAAATGGCAAATAAAAATAAATGTCTCGTGTTTTATCTGCTAATTTTATATCAGTTTCCAATGATAATAAAAAATCATTTGTATCACTAAATCCATAATCTTTTGTCATCTCTTCTATATTTGAAAAAAGTTTTACTTTTTTTGATGTTTCTAAATTTTTATTTTTATCTTGTACTTTAAAAGCTTTTTCAGTGTACTCAACATCTAGCCTTGCCATTTTTGCTGCGATATTTTGTGGCTGAGTTAGCATAAAACTAACCGGAAAATTCATATATCCTAAATGCTTATTACCATCAATTAGTGTTTTAACATCACTGTAGTATCTGATAGGATATCCATAATCCCACCAAGAGAGCACATAATCCTCCCTATCGGCAACACTTCCCAATTCACTTAAAATTTTAACTTCATCGGCATTAAAAACTGTAGGAACTCTATACTCTTCTATATGTTTATAGTTTGGATACAAAATTGCCATAGCAAAAGCTATCATACTTAAATACTTTAACTTATTCGTAGGCATAAATCGTGAAATTTCAGTGATTAAAAAAGCAGCCCCAAAAGCTAAAATAGGAACAGCATAGATAGTAAATCTAAGTCCGCCAACTGATGCTAAAAATCCAAGCCCAATCATCGGAACTGCAAAAAGCATAATCTTATGTCTATATGCCAAATATACAAATCCAATTATTGATAAAACAAATGTGATTACATGTCCACTAATCCTATTTGCAAATGTCTCAAATGGAATATGTCCAGCTTCTCTAACTGTCTGCATTACCGAGTAAAAATGAAGTTTCAAGCCTTCTTCGCCTGCACTTACTACATCTTTAAATACATAAATTTTCAATTTACCCCAGATTGGGTTGAAACCACCAGTGTAAAAAAACAAAACTATAGATATTGCTAAAATATAATAAATGTATTTTTGAAGCTTTTCTTGTTTAAATATGTAATATGCGGCTAAAACTAGTGGAAATCTAATAAATCCATCGAGATTAATCATAGCAAACATCATAATCGCCAAAAGTTTATAATTGTATAGATTTTTTCTGTCCCAAATTAAAGCATAAAATAAAATCAAACCAAAAAATGAAAACTCTAAAGCATAACTTTGTGGATACCACCATCTGTATATTAAAACATCTAAGGCCGTTATAATTAAATACTTGTCTTCATTTGTTTTTATAGCCCAAATAATAGACCAAAGTAAAAACATCGGTAAGACTATATTTAACATATCGGTATCAAGATAACCTATCATAGTACGGTTATAATAACTCCAAGCTATAGAAGCCAGCAGTGCAGTAATTAAACCCATTTCTAGGTTATCTAAACCTTTAGCAATTAATATAATTGGGATTACTACTAATGAGCTTAAAAATACAGGAAGAAATAAAATTACAGTCTCAAATGAAAATGGTAATATATAAGCAAATAATGCTGTTAACCGAGAAGCAGCTGAAGTTATAGGTGAGAAATCATTGTCTTGATTTATCCCACTAAGAATATCTCTAGCACCTTCTGCCCAAACATATCCATCGTTAGTATTTATCATCAACTGGCCATTAAATTTAAAGGCTTCTACATCGATAAAATTATAATACCAAATCATCCTCATAGCTACTGAAAATGTAAATGCAATCAATATATAAATAAGTGTTAATCTTGTCTCTTTAGTCATACTATCGGTCATATTCATATCTCTTTATTTTTATTTTATACTCTTTAATTTGCAACATTCTATCATATTTTATAGCGCCTTTTAAAAGCACCCTGTACTTTTTAACTAAAGTTTCTCTAATTAAATCTTTTTTTTCTTTTGATAACTCTAAGTCCAATAGTTTTTCCAAAGCCTGAACTCTAAACCTGTCCATACCCCAAAACTTACTGCTTAGCTGATCATCTGCACCACCGTATTTAATAATAAGTTTTTTATCTATTAAACCGATTTGATTTTTTAGAGCAACTCTTAACCACATGTCATAATCTTCACATACTTCAAGACTCTCATCGAAAAGTCCAACTTCATCTAATAAACTTTTATGAATAACTGTCGCCGATGGAGCAATAATGCAGTGGGAAAGACACTCAGCAAATATATCTCCACCAAATTTTTGATACTTTTTAGACAACTTAACATCGATGCCGTTTCTTATCCACTTTTCATCCGTATAACTCATAAGTGTATCTGGAGAGCTTTTATGAAACTCTACATGTTGTTTCAGTTTATCGATATGCCACTCATCATCAGAGTCTAAAAATGCAATCCAGTTACATGTAGATTTATTTATACCTAGATTTCTTGCAGATGATACACCTGAGTTTTCTTGATAATAGTACTTTATTTTTGGGAAAAGATTTTGAATTTGTGAGGTTTCATCTGTTGAGCCGTCATCTATTACAATGACTTCTTTTGGATGATATGTTTGAGAAAAAACAGACTCTAAAGCACGCCCAAGAACTTCAAATCGGTTATAAGTTGGAATTACAACCGATATATTATAATTATCACTCATATTATTTCAGCAAAGCCAAAATAATATTCAGACACTGAAGCTTTGATTATCATCAAGAAAAGTTACCAAATCTTTATTTCATTATAAACGCTGTCTCTCTCAACTGGTATAAATCCACTGTTTTTTATAAGTGCCGTGAAGTCTTCTAAAATCACACCATTTGCACTTTTAGCACCTGCAGCTGAGTTTATAGACTCTTTCTCAATTGTTCCATCCAAATCATTTGCTCCAAACTCTTGAGCAACTAAAGCCAGGTTTACAGTACTTGTTACCCAGTAAGCTTTTAAATTTGGTACATTGTCTAAAACAATACGGCTGATTGCCATGGTTTTTAAAATCTCATTTGCAGTAATTTGCTCTTTTACATTTAGGTAGTTATTCTCAGTCTGGTAAACAAGAGGGATAAAGCAGTTAAACCCGCCTGTCTTATCTTGAAGTTCTCTTATTCTCATCATATGATCGATTCTGTCTTTACGCTCTTCAACATGACCAAAAAGCATAGTAACATTGCTCTTTTTACCGCGCTCATGCCATTTTTGATGAATATCTAACCATTGTGACGATGTGACTTTGCCCTTACAGATATAATCTCGCACTTTCTCATCAAAGATTTCAGCACCGCCTCCAGGCATACTATCAACTCCATACTCAACCATCAAGTCAAGTATCTCATCATAACTTTTGTTGTAGTGTCGGGCTAGAAAATCAACCTCGGCAGCAGTTAATGCTTTGACATGTAGCTCTGGATAAGCAGTTTTAATCTTTTTGAATATCTCTAAATACCATTCCAATCCAGTATCAGGATTATGGGCAGAGACTATATGTACTTCTTTAATACCGCGAGACTCTACATCCTTTACTATCTCCATAATCTGCTCATGGCTCATAGTATATGGATTTGGATTTTTTCTGTTTGCAGAATATGCACAAAACTTACAAATATCTGCGCAGATATTTGTAGGATTTATGTGACGATTGATATTGAAATATGTTTTTTTACCATGCATTTGCTGACGAATATCATCGGCCATAACACCGAGTTCAAACAAGTCCATATCATAAAGAGCCAGAGCCTCATCAAAAGTTATTCTGCTCATTAATTATTTTAGAGCTTCAAATTTTTCAAGTTCATCAAGTTGTTCCCATGGATAATCACTCTGCCCAACTTGACCGCGAGCAGCAACATCTGCATAAAGAAATGTCTTTTCACTCGGCTTATCAAGAGCAAACTTTTTTGTAATCCAATTTGGAGTCAAAGAGAAGTTGTCCTGAACAAAAGTCGACAACTTGTCATCATCTAAACCATCTATAACTGTTCCACATGTATCAACTGAAACAGAAGTCGGTTTTGCAACACCTATCGCATAAGAGAGTTGAACTATTGCTTTTTTTGCCAAACCTGCAGCTACTATATGCTTGGCTATATAACGACCTGCATAAAGTCCGCTTCTGTCAACTTTTGTGTAGTCTTTTGAGCTTTGTGCCCCGCCGCCAATAGGTGCATAACCGCCAAAACTGTCTACGATAAGTTTTCTGCCTGTCAAGCCGCTGTCATGAAGCGGAGAGTGAGACACATACTTTCCAGTCGGGTTAAGATGGATAATACAGTCTTTTGGGTCAAAAAGACTTTTAGGAAGTCCGGTATCAATAATAAGTTCCATTAAAAGTTCACGAACAGTCTCTATATTCATACTAGATACACATGGAGCTGAAACTACTATGGTGTGAATTTTTTGAGGGTTACACTCTTCAAAATTTGCCTTTTGACCATAATCCATTGTAACTTGTGTCTTAATATCAACACCAAGTTTATATGGATGAGCTAAAGCATAGTGATATACTTTTTCCATTAACATTCTTGCGTAAGTGATAGCACTTGGCATATAGTTGTTTGTTTCAGAATCAGCATAACCAAACATAATCCCCTGATCACCCGCGCCAGTCTCACCATCTTCTTGGTCAACACCTTGATTGATGTCTGGACTTTGACGATTTAGAAGTACTTGAACATCCACATCTTCAGGATAAAGACACTCTTCATGAGTAAAGTTTTTATTTCCATCATAACCGATTTTGATAAGTGCATCGAGTGCAATTTGTTTATACTCATCGGTTGTTACTTTTGTGTTTGATGTAACTTCCCCACCGATTACTATATGTTTTCCAGCAACAAAAACCTCTGATGCAACTCTTGACCTTGCATCACCGATAATCAACTTATCAACAATGGAGTCTGCAATAATATCTGCAACTTTATCTGGGTGTCCTGGACTAACTACTTCACTCGTAAATAAATACATCTTTTTCCTTGAATTATTATCAGCATAAAAACTATGCTAGTTCAGAAAACACTTTTTGATTTTAGCCTTAAAGACCAGGTGCTTTCCACATTGAAGTCGTAATATTATCATCTACTAACTTTAATTGTACTTCGTAAGCTTTTTCAAACTTTATTTTTATGTCATCATACACTTTTTTATTTGCCATATTTGGCTCATAAGTTTTATCCCAAACAACTAACTCTTTTGCAGCTGAGGCGATATTTTTATATATTCCAACTCCCACTCCAGCGGCCATTGCAGCACCTAAAGCAGTGGCTTCTGTAACTTTTGGGATTTTTACTCTACATCCTGTCACATCTGCAACTATTTGAGACCAAAGCACCCCTTTACTTGCACCGCCTGCAAAAACAATTTCATCTATTTTTATATTTGTAAATTCTTTTATTTTATCGAGATTTATACTTGAGACTATAGCAGCGTTTTCTTGCAGACTTCTAAACATTGAAGCACGGTTGCAAATGTCTGGGTTTATACTAAGGTTTAAAAAACTAGGAGATGCATGATACCATTTGCCGTACTTCATGCTGTCTGAAAAAATAGGTAAAATCCCATTTGAACCAACAGGGATTTTCGAAGCTTTTTCCTCCAAAATCTTATAAACATCAACACCTTTCTCTTTGGCTTCAAGTTTTTCCATATCACAAAAAGCATCTCTGAACCATCTCATCACAAGACCGCTAAAAAAGGTAATCCCTTCTGCTTGAGATTGCCCTTTTATGACATGTGGATTTACTCTTACACTCATGTTTTTTGGCGGTTTAGTATCACTTTTGATATTTACAACCTGCTGCCAAAAAGAACCGCCGAGTATCGCCGCCTGTCCAAGTTCTACAACACCTAAGCCTGCTGAGCCAAGCTGAACATCTCCGCCACCCATGACTACTTTTGTAGCTACTGAGAGACCAGTTTGCTTTTTAGCTTCCTCAGTAACACTTCCCATTAAAGTTCCGACTTCTAAAACTTTTGGAAAAATGTCATCTTTAAGGCCTACTTTTTTTGCCATTTCCGGCATCCAGTCACGGTTTTTAAGTGAAAATATTCCTGTTGTTCCGCCATTACTAGGGTCGGTTGCGATAACTCCGCTAAGGCGAGAGAGTATCCAATCACCAATCATTGAGATATTTGCAACCTTCTCATATATCTCAGGTCTGTTGTTTTTAAGCCACATAATTCTAGGAAGAGCACCAAGTGCGAATGTCTGTCCGGACTCTTGATAAAATTCTTCTTCAATACCGACAAAATTTTCTTTTAGGTATTTAACTTCTTTATCCGCTCTTGCATCAACATTTGCAACTGCCCAAAGTTCGCGGCCTTTTTTATCGTAAAGTACAATTCCCTCACGCATGCTTGTAGCACTGAGAGCTACTATATCTTCACCACTCAAGTTTGCACTATTTAATGACTCTTTTATACATGTACATGCCAGCTCCCAGTTTTTCTCAAAGTCAAAACTCATACTATTAGCAACACCTGACTCTTCTAAATGCGTCCACTCTTTTTGAGCAGCACTTATCTGATTGCCTAAAGTGTCAAATATTACAGCCCTGATACTTCCTGTTCCTGCATCTATAGCCATTAAATACTGCATAAATCTAACCTAGAACTTCTAATTCATCACTATATTTTTTCTCACAATACGGCTCGTAAGAAGATTTATAAATAGCGTAATGCTCTGTTGCTTTATGACCATCTAGTGCCGCTTCATCTCTCCAAGACTCAACTGCCATAAATTTTCTTGGGTTATTTTCATACACAAAAATATCGTAAAAAATACAGCCGTCTTCTTTTTTACTCGGCTCAACCATAGCTGTTAAAAGCTCTTTCATCTTAGCTTCACTTCCCTCTTTTGCTATAAAAGTTACTCTTTTTGTAATTGTCATAATCTACTTCTCTCTTTTTGTTTAAAATTTAATCTGGTGGATTATATCAAATTTAGACAACTACACTATAATAGTAAAAAACTTTCAGGACTTGACTTGGACATTGTGCTACAAATTGAAGATATTATAGAGAAAAATGGCTCTGATTTTGAGCTGTCAAAACTTTTTAAAGCTTACATTGATGAGTATAAAACTTCTCTACCGGAACTTTTCACAAAGAACCAAGGTAAAGATTTTTTAGTTCGTCACACAAAACAGCTAGACTCTATAATATCTCTGATGTACAAAACAGTTCTAAGACGCGTTTTTGGAAACTATATCCCGATGAGAAACTCTATTCCCATAGCTATTGTAGCTCTTGGAAGCTATGGACGTGAACAACTTTGTGTTCACAGCGATATCGACCTGCTGATAGTTTATGAAAAAGTTGATGGTTTTAACTCTGAGCTGATTATTGAAAAATTTTTCTATCTGGCTCTTGACGGGGGACTTAAACTGGGGCACCGCGTTCACGAACTAAAAGACTTGTTTCCTGCCAGTAATGAAGATATTACCATCAGGACTTCTCTTATGGAAGCCAGATTTATAACAGGTTCTAATTTTGCCTGGCACGCAACTACAAAAGAGCTAAATAAAATACGGCTTTATAATCAAAAAGAGTTTATATTTGCCAAAGTAGAAGAAGCACAGATTAGACGAAAAAAATATCCAAATTCAATGCAGCCAAATATCAAAGAGAGTGTTGGCGGGTTGAGGGATTCAAACCTTATTTTTTGGGTGGCACATACGATTTATGGCGTTACTGCTTTAAAAGATTTAACCCAAAAATTATTTTCTGAAGAGGAGTACAGAGACTACAGAAGCGCACTTGAGCTTTTATTTCGTGTTAGAAGCGCCCTTCACTTGATAACACACAAGCAAGAAGACAGACTTCTTCTTGAACATATACCTGAAGTTACAAGAATGCTCGGCTTTAGAAATCAACAAAAGATGGTAACCAAAGTCCTAGAAGCACAGTGGCGTATCAGTAACTTTACTCAAATCTTTGTTAAAAAAATGGTAAGGCCATACCTATGTGACATGTCATATGTAGCTAAATTCAGACATAACCGCATCAGCAAAGGTATTTATGAACTCGATGATAGAATTTTTGCCTCATTTAATTTAAAAGTTCAAAATGTAGATAATCTTTTAGAAATATTAGTAAAGCTTCCTGACAAATTTTATCATTTTGATGCTGGATTTTTAAACCAATTCACTTATGCAAAAATATCACCTCCGTTAAAACCAAAAACTCACATGCTCTTAAAAGATTTGCTGAAAAAAAGACATATGTACTGTTTTTTAAAACTTTTTTACGATGCGGGGATACTTCATCATCTATTTACCAACTTCAAAAAGGTGCTTCATCTACCGCAATTTGACGGATATCATCACTATCCCGTAGATATTCACTCCATCAAATGTGTCGAGGCCCTAGAAAATATACAAGACCCTTTTATAAAAGAGCTTTATGATGAATTCAGTGAAGATGAAAAAGTACTTTTAAAGGTCGTCACTCTTTTTCATGATACCGGAAAAGGCAGAAAACAAGACCATAGCGAAGTCGGTGCCAAACTTATTGTCCCTTTTGTTAAAAAATTAAAGTTTAAAGAAGAAGAGATACAGAGATGTGTTACTTTGGTCAAACAACATGTAACTATGAGCAGTGTTGCCTTTAAACAAAATATACATAATGAAAAAACTCTGTATAAATTTATGTCAAGTGTTCAGGATATTAAAAACTTAAAGCTTTTGTATGTATTGACATATGCGGATATAAACGGAGTTGGAGGAGATGTTTACAACTCATTTAACTCAAAACTTCTTTATGACCTGTACACAAGTGCCCTAGAAGTAGCACAAAACCTCGGCAGAATCACCGATGCGACTAAAAGAATAAATATAGAAAAGCGTGTGCAAAAACTTCCAGAGTTTTTACAACTGCCAAAACTTTTACAGACAAAACTTCTGCGTGTAGAGTCAAATCTTTTCTTTTTTAAGCATACCCCCATAGATATAATTAAAATAGCAAAAAAAGCAAAAGAGACTAAAGAGTATGATTATTCTATACATGTTGACGGCTCTCTTAGCATTGAAATATACAGAAGAATTCCTCTAAATATCAGTTATCTGCTTGCGAAGTTAAGCCATCTGGATGTCGCATCTATGGAAATTTTTACACTTTTTGATGATGTGAAATACTTTAAAATAGAGTTTATTGAAAATATAGGTTCTAACGAAATAATTGAAGTTGAAAACATAGTTAAAAATGCATTTGACATGAATCTACATGTAGAGATGAAAAATGTGATTATCGATAAAAAAGAGATTGCAATTGATTGCGAACATTCTCTTACACATGCCGAAGTGAGCGTACACACACAAAATCAAAAAGGTCTTTTAGCATATATTATGGAGTGCTTTGAGAAGCTTAATATTAACATTGTAACTGCTAAGATTCACAGTACCAAACATAAGGTTCGAGATAGCTTCTTAATGGAAAAACAAAATGATATATGCAATAATGTCGAGAAAATATATGAATTATTAACAAAAACTAGTGACAAGGGCAATTAAATGTGTGGAATTGTTGGATATTTAGGCGAGAAAAATACAAAAGAAATTTTATTAGACGGTCTAAAAGAGTTAGAATATCGTGGCTACGATTCGGCAGGTATAGCGGTTCTTGAAAATGGAAATTTTTCAAACTTTAAAGCTGTCGGTAAACTAGTAAACCTTGAAGATAAAACTAAAGATTATGAGACAAAAGGTTTTGCTGCGGGCATCGGTCATACTCGCTGGGCAACTCATGGAAAGCCCACAGAACTAAATGCCCATCCACACTTGGGCGAGAGTTCTTATGTAGTTCACAATGGAATTATAGAAAATTATGCAGAAATAAAAAAAGAGTTGATTCGCAAGGGCGTTACATTTTTAAGTCAAACAGATACAGAAGTTATCGTTCATCAATTTGAGAAAAATTTAAAATCAGAGTTAAATGCTTTAAAAGCCTTTAGCAAAACAATATCTGAACTTAATGGTGCTTACGCAATCTTGCTTGTAACAAAATCTGAACCAGACACTATCTTTTTTGCAAAACATGGTTCACCTATGCTAGTCGGTATTAGCTGCGATGACAATGAGGGCTCATCAGAAAGAGACAACACTATGAGCTGTGAAAAATATTTTGCGTCTTCTGATACCCCTCTTATTGGCCACTGTTCAGATGTAAACTACTTTGAAGATGGTGATTACGGGTATGTAACATCTGATGAAATCGTCATATTTGACAAAGACGGAGCTAAAAAAGATCCTATTTTTTCTGCACTTTCACAAAATAAACTCTCAGCACAAAAAGATGGATTTAGATTTTTTATGGAAAAAGAGATCTACGAGCAAAGTGATGTTATTTCTGACACACTTATGGGAAGAGTCGGCGATGAAGAGATTCATTTTGACGAATTAGACAAAACTCTTTTTAATGGCATTAATGAGATAAAACTTTGCGCATGTGGAACATCATATCATGCTGCCATGACCGCATCATACCTTTTTGAGAGGTACTCAAAAATAAGAACTACACTAGAGATAGCAAGTGAGTTTAGATATAGAGACCCGATTATGAGCAAAGATACACTTTTTGTAGTTATATCACAAAGTGGAGAGACGGCTGATACTCTTGAGACTCTAAAAATGGCAAAAAAAGCGGGACTTAAAACCTTAGTCATATGTAATGTAGACAACTCTTCTATGGTTCGTTTAGCTGATGCCTGCATATTAACTCGTGCCGGAATTGAAAAAGGTGTAGCCTCAACAAAAGCTTTTGCCACTCAAGTCACTGTTTTTTGGATGCTAAGTCTTTATATTGCAAAACTTAAAAACTCTCTTGAAGACCAAAAGATAGCTAGACAAGTCTCTTTACTCCGTGAGATTCCAACTCATGTAAAAGTCACTGATGAGATGCATGAACGCATAAAAAGACTCTCTAAAAGATACCTTCACGGCCACGGCTTTTTCTTTATAGGCAGAGATGTGTTTTACCCTCTAGCACTAGAAGGTGCCCTAAAGCTTAAAGAGATTTCATATCTTCATGCCGAGGGCTATCCTTCCGGTGAGATGAAACACGGTCCTATTGCACTTGCAGACCCTGAACTTTTTACAATTGCCCTGCTTCCAGAACATCTACACTATGAAAAATCAAAAAGCAATGTAGAGGAGCTAAGTGCAAGAGACTCTACTATTTGCGCCATTAGTGCACTAGAATTTGACAAAGCAGATGATTTTGTGCAAATATCTACATGTCAAGACTACATGTTAGAATTTTTTGAGATGATGATTGTTGTGCAGCTTCTTTCACTTGAGATTTCTATAAGACTTGGTAATGATGTTGATATGCCAAGAAACTTAGCAAAATCAGTTACCGTTGAATAGAGTAACTGATTTCTTTAGAAAAAGTCTAGCCGTTAAATAACATTATTTCATATTTACAAGATATTTCATATTAAATTTATATAATATTTGATAACATCTGCTAATAAACTATTTAAAAGTGATATTCTCATGAAAACAAAATCCAGACTTCTTATCATAGTTACATTTATGCTTCTTGGCTTAACAGCAGCAACAATTATCAATATCTCTCTTAACTTCAGAGATTACAGCATAAAGAGCGCTGTTGAAAAAGCACAGATGGCCTCAAATATTGTAAAAGATGGACTTACTTCTCACATGGTTCATGGTATTATGGACAAAAGACAATACTTTTTAAATCAAATTTCCAGCAACCCTGATGTAGAATTTTTAAGACTTATTAGAGCTGATAGTGTTGTTAAACAGTATGGACCAGGTCTAAATGAAGAGACCCTTAGAGATGCCATAGATAAAGAGGTCATGAGAACAGGCGAAATGGTTAAAAGTATCAAGGAAACTTCAAAAGCTATAAAGCTAAGGGTTACTATACCTTACAAGGCGACTGTTGATAATAGTGAATCTAACTGTTTAAACTGTCATAATGTACAAAAAGATGAAGTTCTCGGTGCGATTAGCATGGAGTTTGATATTAGTCATATGAGAAACAGCGGTATGATGACAATACTAAAAATTTTAGGAATCAATTTACTGTTTATTGTAATTGCTCTTATATTAATTAATTACTATGTAGCACCTTATATGAAACTTTTTTCAAACCTGCAAACAGGTGTCAAGATGGCATCACTTGGTGATTTTACTCATAAATTTAGCTCCAAAGTAGGCGGTGATGCTAAAAAAGTAATCGATCAGATGAACTCTCTTTTTGGAAAGATGCAAGAGACTTTTGGAGATATTAAAGAAAATTTATCTACATTTGTTCCTCAAGGCTGTGCTACTTCTTCTAATGACCCTCTTTATGAAGCTAATACAATTATTAATGAGTTATCGGACATATATAAATTTAAAAAGACCATAGAGCTTGATGAATCAAAAGACATGGTTTATTTTAGAATCATTGATATTTTGAAACTAAAGTATGAGATTGAAGATTTCACTTTTTATCAAATAAATAATGTAACTCAAAAAAGACTGCTTATACATAGCTGCAGTGATAGCATATGTTTTGACAATGTAGACCACAACGCTGGGGAGTGTAGAGCATACAGAACTAAAAGCGATGTTATTTCTACCGAATTTGTTAATCTTTGTCAAAATTGTGATCCTAAAGGTTTAGAGTATGTATGTATACCGTTCAATATTAATGCCGATAGTTCACTACTTATCTCAATCAAAGCTAAGACACCTGATGAAGTAAATAAAATTACATCTTCTATGGCGAGTATAAAAAATTATCTTGAGGCTGCTAAACCGGTTATCGAGAGTAGAATACTTATGGATAAATTGCGAGACACTTCATTGAGAGACGGTATGACCGGTCTTTACAATAGAAGATTTCTAGAAGAATTAATCGATAAGATTATGAGTCAAGCGACTAGAAATGATGATACATATCATGTAATGATGCTTGATGTAGACTTCTTTAAAATGGTAAATGACACTTATGGACATGATATAGGTGATAAAGTGATTGTAGAGCTTGCAGCAATTCTTAAAAATAGTATTCGTTCATCAGACCTTGCTATTCGCTATGGCGGAGAAGAGTTTGTAATAATGCTTCAAAATGCAACCAAAGAGTCTGCTATGAAAATTGCAAAAAAAATCCACTCACAATTTGGTAACACCATCTTTGATGTAGCGCCAAATGAGAGTATACAAAAAACTATGAGTATCGGTATTGCAAAATTTCCTACAGATGGCGACACTATTTGGAAATGTATCAAATATGCCGATACAGCTCTTTATGAAGCTAAAAATACAGGTAGAAACAAGATAGTTGAATTTAAACCTGAGATGTACCAAAGTGGCGAAGATTTTTAGACTACTTATTAGTGCGTAAAAGGAACGAAGTCCCTTTTCTCAAAGAGGGAACAAGTGCCACCTTCGCTTGGACCGCTCTGGTCACTCATCGTGGAGAATGCCATTGGTTAGCATTCCTAAAAGCTTGAGCTTTTTCAAAGCTCAGAATATTAATACTTCAATAAAATAAACTTTTAGTCTTATATAAAAAAGAAAAGCACTAAACAAAAATAAAAAGAGTGGTGTAGTTACAAGGCGCTAAGTTTTGAAGCATACTGTAGTATGTGAGAAGATTAGCAACGCAGTAAATGCGTTGCTATTTAAATTTTTATTATATAACCTGACTTATGTAGAACAAGCACTAACACCCGGAGGTGTTGTCGGCTGTACTGACTCGTTAGAAGCTCCACCAGCAGCATTAACAGCTTCGATAGTAGCCCAAATAGACTCAGCAGCTTTCATATATCTTTTAGCACTCTCAGAAGTTGGATTTACGAAAGTGATAGGTTTACCCTCATCACCACCGGTTCTGATACTTGGCTCGATTGGAATCTCAGCAATTATTTTAGTATCAAACTCTTTAGCCATTGGCCCAGAAGTTCCTTTTCCAAAGATATCATACTCTACGCCGGTATCCGGAGCGATAAACCCACTCATATTCTCAACAATTCCTGCAATAGGAATGTTTAGTTTTTTAAACATATCTAATGAACGACGAGAGTCATCAAGAGAAACACTCTGAGGAGTTGTTACAGTCAGACCTGCAGTAACGGGCACACTCTGAGCTAAAGTAAGCTGAGCGTCACCGGTTCCCGGAGGCATATCGATAACTAAAACATCTAACTCAGACCAAAGGATGTCTCTTAAAAACTGCTCGATTGCTTTCATAATCATAGCACCACGCCACATAAGCGACTGTCCCTCTTCCATCAGTGAGCCCATAGACATCATCTCTAAACCATATGCTTTTATCGGCATAACTTTATTTCCGTTTACCTCAGGCTTAACATCAGATACACCTAACATACGAGGAATATTTGGACCATAGATATCAGCATCTAAAAGACCTACTTTTTTACCTTGTGCTGCAAGAGCAATAGCAATATTTACAGATGTAGTCGATTTACCAACCCCACCCTTACCTGAACTTATCATCAAAAAGTTTTTTACATGTGGAGCAATATTTTTACTTTTTGGAGTTGGAGCTTCAGGCATTTTTGGAGCTTTAACATTTGCTGTTACATTGCCTGCACCAACTGCTTTAAGTTCTGCAGTCGCATCATCTTTAATCTGTTGCGCAACTTCAGGAGCACTTGAAGTGATATCAACATTGAAGCTTACATCATTTCCGTTTATTTCTATACTGTTAACAAAACCAAAAGTTACAATATCCTTGGTAAAACCCGGATACATAACTTTTGATAGTGCTGATTTTACAATTTCATTAGTCATAATTTGTTTATTTCCTTCATAAGTTTAATTTTGAAACTCTATCATAATTAAATAAGACAAAAATTGTCTTATATCAATTAATTTATTTTTTTTAAGCTAAAGCCTCTGCAGCTTCTCTCTCTTTGTTCTCTCTTGAAATTTGCTCAATTGCTTCTGGGTTATCCATAATATTTTGAGTAATTTTGTATGAACAAAACTTCGGTCCACACATAGAACAAAACTCTGCTTCTTTAAATACATCTTGAGGAAGAGTTTCATCATGGTACTCACGAGCTCTTTCTCCATCAAGTGCTAGCTCAAACTGTTTTTCCCAGTCAAAGCTATATCTAGCATCACTCATTTCATCATCAATATCTCTAGCACCTTTTCTTCCGCGAGCAATATCTGCAGCATGAGCAGCTATTTTGTATGCAATGATACCTTCGCGAACATCATCTGCATTTGGAAGACCTAAGTGCTCTTTTGGTGTTACATAACACAACATACTTGCTCCATGCCATCCACCGACTGCTGCTCCGATTGCTGAAGATATATGATCATATCCAGCAGCAATATCGGTAACTAATGGTCCAAGGATATAAAAAGGTGCTTCATGACAAAGTTCGCGCTGAAGTTTCATGTTGCGCTCTATTTGATTTAAAGGAACATGTCCCGGACCCTCAATCATAACCTGAACATTTTTTTCCCAAGCACGAAGAGTCAGCTCACCTAATACTTTTAGCTCACCAAGCTGTGCATCATCGGATGCATCTGCTAAACAACCGGGGCGAAGTGAATCACCTAGAGATAATGAAACATCATATTTAGCACAAATATCCAAGATATCATCAAAAGCTGTATAAAAAGGGTTTTCTCTATGGTAATGCATCATCCATGCAGCCATAAGCGAACCACCACGGCTTACTATTCCCATTTTTCTTTTTGCTATTTTAGGCATAGTCTCAAGCAAAAAACCTGCATGAATAGTAAAATAAGAAACGCCTTGTTTTGCTTGGCGCTCTAAAACTTCAAGCATTACATCAATACTTAAATCTTCTATCTTATTTCCAACATCATGAAGGATTTGATAGATAGGCACAGTACCTATCGGTATCTTTGAAGAGTTAATTACTGCTTTACGAATCTCATCCAAGTCTCCACCGGTTGAGAGGTCCATTGCAGTATCAGCTTTATAGTGTTGAGAAACTTGCATTTTTTCAACTTCACCAGCAACATCAGATGCTATTGCCGAAGAGCCAATATTTGCATTTATTTTACACTTTGCAGCAATTCCAATAGCCATTGGCTCTAATGAAGTGTGGTTTACATTTGCAGGAATAATTAAACGACCTCTAGCAATTTCACTACGAACTAACTCAGGAGATAAATCTTCTATTTTAGCTACATACTCCATCTCCTCAGTAATAATACCTTTTTTTGCGTAATACATCTGAGTTCTAACAGAATCATTTTCTCGTTTATCTACCCACGAAGTTCTCATAATTTTCTCCTATAAATATTATATGTTAAATATATTAAGTCAATGGAAATATAATCAAATAAAGTTAATCTAATATTAAGTAGATAATTTGGATTAATTTTTTATATAATATTTGAATAATTATTGTATTTTTTCGTTACATCAAGATAAAAAAAAGCTTTAGATGTGTATAATTTCGTAACACTTTAAAAGTCAGGAGTTTGATTGTTTGATTTAACACTTATTTTACTCGCGGCAGGCAGTTCTACGCGCTTTGAGCTTGATGTTAAAAAACAGTGGCTTAGAGTAGGTCATCAACCTTTGTGGCAATTTGTAGCAGATAGATTTGAAAAAACTGGTTATTTTGAGAAAATTATCGTAACTTCTTCTTTAGAAGATATTAATTTTATGAAGAACTACTCAGATTACACATTTGTAGAGGGTGGTAACACCAGACAAGATTCTCTGAGAAACTCTCTTGATAAAGTAGATACAAAATATGTTCTAGTTAGCGATATTGCTCGATCATGCATAAGTAAAGAGTTTTTAGAAAAAATTATCTTACACAAAGGTAACAGCGACTCTATTGTTCCCTATCTAAAAGTAAATGACACTGTAGTTTATGAAGACAAAACTATAGACAGAGATAAGGTTAAAAGAGTTCAAACACCGCAACTCTCGCTTAGCTCTGCGCTGAGAGATGCATTAAAAACCGATGAAGAGTATACAGACGAGAGTAGTGCAATAGTCGCAAACGGTGGTTCAAGAGAGTTTATTTTGGGTGAGGCAGATGCCCATAAGATAACTCACCTTAAAGACTTAAAAGAGTTGTCTTGTTTAAGTGCACCATCAATTGATACACTAAGCGGGACCGGTTTTGATGTTCATGCTTTTGATGAAAAAGGCGACATGTATCTCGGCGGTATAAAAATAGACTCAGACTATGGCTTCAAAGCGCACAGTGACGGCGATGTAGCAATTCACGCCCTAATTGACGCTCTTTTGGGTGCTGCAGGCATGGGAGATATAGGTATGATGTTTCCAGACAATGATGACATGTACAAAGGAATAGATTCCAAAGAGTTATTAAAAAAAGTTGTTACTAAACTATACAGTTTTGGATTTGTCATAGTAAATGTAGATTTGACAATAGCAGCCCAAAAACCAAGAATCGGCAGCTACAAATTGTCAATGAGAAAAGCACTTAGCGCTATTTTAAATATAGATAGCTCCAGAGTAAACATAAAAGCTACAACAACAGAGAAGCTAGGCTTTATAGGCAGAGGTGAAGGTGTTGGAGTGATTGCAAATGCAAATTTAAAATATTTTGATTGGACGAAAATTTGAAAATACTAATTATAGAAAATGAAATTTATTTGGCACAAAGTATCGCTACAAAACTAGGAGAACTTGGTCATGTATGTGAGATGTGCACCTCAACAAGAGATGCGATAAAAAGTAACAACTATGATGTTGTTTTATTATCTACAAATATAAATGGTCAAGACTTTAACCCTGTTATTGAAACATTTAAAAAATCAATTATTATTTTAATGGTTTCTTATATCAGCAATGACACTGTATCAAAGCCTTTATCCGCTGGTGCAAAAGATTATATTCTAAAGCCGTTTATGATTGAAGAATTAATTAGAAAGATTAATCACTATCAAGATTATGAAAAACTAAAAAAGAGAAATGGAGCTTATGAAAAATATTTAACTCATACTTTTTCAACGCTTACGGGAGATCACAATTTTGATAACTTGGAACTTCCTCTTTTTATATCTTCACCTTATCAAAAGCATGCCGACTCTTTTGCATTTGAATATGCAAAAGAAAAAAACTTGCCACTTCATTTTATAACACTTAGTGATCCAAAAGCTATGAATGAAATAGAATTGATTACTGAAAATTCTATTATTTATATAATAGATTATCAACTTCTTAAAAAGAATGATAAAAAAGCTTTTTATGCCCTAACTAAAGGAAAAAAAGTAATTATTGCCAGTACAGATAAAATAGAAGATGAAGAGTATAAAATTTTAGAAATAAAGAGCGAAAACAATATATTTGACCAAGGTGAAATTCTTCCGATAGAGGATTATGTGAAATTTATTGTTCTAAATTATCAACATAAATTTCCAGATACTGAGCTATCAAAAAAACTAGGTATTAGCCGCAAAAGTTTGTGGGAAAAGAGAAAGAAATATGACATCGTCAAGAAAAAATAAAACACTTTTAATAGACCAAGAAGCAGCTTCTGCGCTTGAACTGCTAAAAGACGGTTTACTAGCACCCGTTTATTCTTTGATGAACTCTAAAGAGAGTGCAGATGTGTTAAAAACAGGTCTAATCAACAACAAATCTTTCCCTTTTCCTTTTATTTTGGCACCTTCTGGAAAAATGAATGCAGAAGTTTTAAATTCACTTGAAAAAGGCGAAGAGATAACTATTCTTTTTGATGGTGCTCCATTTGCAAATTTAATTGTTGATGAAATATTTCATATAGACCCAAAAGAAAGAATCAAACAACTTTATGGAACAGATGATATAAACCATCCAGGAGTAATGGCAACATTAAACAGACTGGGTTCTTTAGCTGTTAGTGGAGAGTATGAGCTTTTAAATAAATCAAGTAATACAAATAAAGAAAAAATTGCCTATGCCAAAGACTTAATAGATGCAAAACACACAACGGCTATCGTAATGGCAGCAAACCCACTGCACCGTGCTCATGAGAGATTGATTCGTCAAGCTCTTGAAAATACTGATTTACTTGTTATATTTTTACTAAAACCTTATACTGAATCTAATCTCGACTACGAAATAAGAAAAGAAGCTCTAGAGTTTTTTATTAATAACTTTTTGACTAAAAATCATGTTGTTGTCGTGCCACTAGAAAATAATTATATTTTTGCCGGCTATAATGAAATAATTATTGATGCTATTGTTGCAAGTAACTATGGCTGCAATAGACTTACCGTCGGGAGAAACCATGCCGGACTTGGAATGTTCTATGATTGCAACTCAAACAAATCAATTATCGATAAAGTAATAGGAATTGATATAGAAATCACTGTTGCAAGTGAGTATGTTTACTGCGACAAGTGTACAACTCTAGTAAGCAAAAACACATGCCCTCATGGACAACACCACCAAATATCTTATCATGCAGACTCTATACTTGAGCTTTTAGAATTGGGGATTTTGCCTCCAACTATGCTGATACGAAAAGAAATCTCAGCAGTTATCCTCACAAAACTGTTTCCAGACAGGTTTAAAAACTTAGAGAAACTCTACTATGACATTCTGCCGGTAGAGGGTCTTTTAAAAGAGCATACTGAGCAAGATTTTTATCTAGATTTGATGAAACTATACCAAACTACATCTTTAACATAATACTGATGTGATGGGCTTCCTGCCGAAGAAAACTAAGCGTTAGCGTAGCCAAAGGAATTACTTCATTTGGCGTAATAAATTAAAATGGAGGGTTCCCTTCATTTTATGAAACAAAATTAAGGAATTAAATGAATTGGTTTTTTATAACTTTAGGCTACAGCGGACTTGCTCCAAAAGCTCCTGGGACTGTAGGAACTCTTGTTTCTCTGCCGCTTGGTATGTTAATACTCATATATTTTGATGCTCAGACTCTTTTTTTAGCGACTGTTCTTATAAGCATAATTGCTATTAAAGAGATAAATAAGTACGAAGAAAAAAGCGGTATTCATGATGATAAACGCATTGTTATAGATGAGCTTGCAGGTATGTGGTTTGCGCTTAGTGTTGCTCCTGCTATAAGTGTTGGTATAACTGAAGTGACAGATTTGCAAAACGGTTTTTTAGTGCAGAGTCTGCTCTCTTTTGTCCTATTTAGATATTTTGACATAACAAAACCATCTATCATCGGCAGACTTGACCGTGAAGCAAAAGGTGGAGTCGGTGTTATGGGTGACGATATCGTTGCCGGTTTTGTTGCTGGTATTTTATCTTCTGCTATCTGGCAGGGGTGGTTACAAATTCAAAGTTTGTTTTAGTCCGATAAAGGAATTAAATCCCTTTATCTTCGCTGGAGCCGCTGTGGCTACTAAAGCTAAATTTATTCTAAATTAGAAATAAAAACTAAAAATTTAAAGAAAGAACGTCAACAAAATTAAAAGAGCAATGTAGCAAGTATATCGCTATTTTAATTTTACCAGCTAAAAGCCAGTAAAGTTAAACGAACATTGGGTCGTCTGTAGGCTCTATCTCTTCAAAATCATCAATAATTGTCTGAAACATCTTCATAGTTTTTTTAGCTTTTTCAATATTACTATCAAAAATGGATTTTGATGCAGGAAATGCTTCAGCTAACTCCGTATATATTAAGATACGACCATTTATATGCTTATCTATCTCGGCAAAAGCATCTTTAAGATACTGCTGTTTTGTTGTATGTCTAAAAAGAGCTCTAACCATTTTGACTCTCTCTTTGATTGGAATAGACTCATCAATAGCCTCAGCGACTCTTTTTATATCCAAACGAGAAAGATAAACTCCACTCTGCTGGGGTGCAAGAAGTTTAGCAGTTAAAGCATCAACAAACTGTGGTACAGGCTCTTCATCTTCCTTGTCTCCAATATCTCTATTATCTTCATCAAGTTGTTTTTTTGGATCTGAATCACAGCTATCTTTTACAAATTTATCAAACTCTGCTCTTAAATCACTTAAATCATTTGGGTTCATACTCTTTCCTTAATTTTATTTTTTTCTAAAATCTCATATCTGATTTGTCATAGTCTAAATGATTTTTACTCTTATAAAACTCAAAAATACCACCACTTAACTCATTTAACATATCATCAAAACCGATATAATTAGCCCCAAGTTCGTTTGTTCTTGCTTTTAGTGCTGAAAATTGTTTCTTTTGTTTCATATCCAAATTTATCTTACTAAGTTTATTTACCATACTTAAACTTTCTAGCTCAGAAAAATCTATCACTGCATCAAAAGAAGAAAAATCTACATCCATATTATCCGCTATTCTGTTTATATCTGCATCATCTATATGCATCTCACTAGTGAAGTTCATAAGAGCTTCTAAATCATCATTAAAATAACTTACATGCAAAGATGAAGGGCATTTCAATGCAAAAGCTTTTGCGTAGTGATTTGTCCCAATAAGTGCTATTTTCATAACACCTTGCTCTTTTAAAAAATCTATCAACATATCTGTAAATGCAACATCCCCGATTAGTTTTTCGCCATCACGGAGTAAAATATCACACATACCTGAGCGTTTAACAACTTCTGTAGATTCATCAAGTATCTCAACTACATTGGTAACATACTCACTAGAAATAACTGCACCATTGACATGTGATTTTTTCATATTCGCTACTGTAAAGTAAAAATCATCTTCGCGAATATTCATCGGAATCATCATCGCATCTTTATTATTAGCTTTAAACATTTTGTTTAGTGTTGCAGACAAACTGCTCTGCCCTGCAAATTCTCCGATAAAACCATAAAGTTTCGTTTGGTGAGATATCTCATTACCATTATTCATCATATCTGTATGCCTTTACATGTCATTGGTTATCCCCCATAATTCTCTTGCTTCTTCATCTTCTGCTTTGCATCTATAGCAGAGTGTATCGGTAGTGTTTGTGCTGAAAATAACATTACACTCGTTACATCTTTTTACATTAAAACTAATCAAGTTTTCAACCGATGGCTCAAAAAACTCTTTAACCGCATATGTAGGTGAGAGCGTAATTGCATTCGGTTCACATACATCATGACAAATGTGACACTTTATACAAAGAAATGGGTCAAAATCTATCTTAGAATTTTTTATATCAGATGTAAGTGCACCGCTTGGGCAGACTCTATAGCACATCTGACAGGCAGTACATGTTTCACTATCAAGAAGCTTTGCTGATGTAAATGTAATCTCATCGGCTTCAACTATATGATACTGCGATGGTTTTTCAACTCGTTTTATTGCTGTAAAGAATAGCTTTCTTCTGTCTGTTATTCGTTTTTGCTTTAAAAGTGCTATATCACTCTTTTGCAGAGTATGCTCGACTAACTCATCAGTAGCTTTTTGTATCTCTTTTTCAAACTCATGTTTCGTTTTTGCAACAGTTTTTAGATTTATGTTACTTAAAAATTCTCTTCTATTGTTTGTAAGCTCCTGAGATGCTGGAGCTTCATACTTAATATCCTCAAGTCTGATAACAGCGTCACTCTCCATAGCTTCTAACATGTAAATAGCTTCTTCATAGTTTTTCTCTATCTGAGGTCTGCATTTGTGTGCAATCTCACAGCCATCACAGTGCCCCATATCAAAGACCATCTCTTTTTTAAGAACTGCCATTGAGATAATATTTTCAATATTCAACGCTGCAATACAAGGAACATTTTTTCTGCACGATATCAAGTTATCGCTATCTTCAATATAAGAAAAAAAGAATTCTGTTGGAGAAAAATTATCTAGCAAAAGCGCTTCATTTGGGCAGACTGCGTCACAGGCTCCACATCCCACACAAGCAGAGAAGTTTATTGCCGGTAAAGGGTTATCTCCTACAACTATTGCATTAGTTGGACAGATAACTTCACATTTATTACATTCACTCTCAACTGAGAGAGAACGAACGCATCGACTAGCACTAAGTTGTATCATCTACTAAGACAACTCTTTGCTTAAGTATTCATTGTCACTCAAAATAAACTCTAAAGCCATTTCAGCCGCATCATAATACAGTGGTGTTCTAGCTTCAAACTTCATATTTATCAAATACATCGGCGCCCATTGTAAAAGGTGTTTATTTAAAAACTCTTTTTGAATACCTCTAAGTTCTAAAACTGCATCTGTATCATTTTGAGACAGAGCTTTTTGTTCAGCTTCAGTAAGATGATGCATAAATTCTAACTCTATCCCGATATGGTCAGCTGCTATGGTACGAGAGATTTCATAATCAACCATAAAATCATAAGCACTATACATGTCAGTTACAGGGTTTGCACCGCCTGTTTCTATTTTCTGGTCTTCTCTTGTATAAAATGTCTCATACGGAATAAGATGTAAAATAGATAAATTAACAAAATCAGGGTTTAAGTACTCTTGTAAAAGTTTTGTTTCATCAACTTCTTTAAGTGGTTCCCACTCTTTAAATGTTGGGAAAAAATCTAAAATATTCTCATCATTTTTTATAGTTTTTAGCATACCTGCATCTAGTTCCTGTAGTAAAACACGAGATAGTAATGCATAAATATTTGCTCTTGCTTTTGTATTTTGCATGATATAAATTCTTTATATTAATTTTTTAATTTTGTGATTTTATCTAAAAAGTCTGAATATATGGTTAGACTTATTTAGTACTAGGTAAGTCTAACCCATTTTCGTGATAAACAGAAAGTGAAGGAAAAGCAAATTCCAAAGAATTTTTTTCTAAAATCTCCATAATTTTAAACATTACATCCTGTTTAACTTCTAGCCACTCTTGCCACTTAACTGACTTAGAAAAACAGTAAATCAAAATATTTATACTAGAACTTCCAAACTCATCAAGGTAAACAAGCAGAGTTTTTTTAATCCCCTCTTCATCGTCTATAGAGACAATGGCTCTGGTTTTTCTATTGCTTTGCTCATAAGAGTATTTTGTATTTACTGTTGCAATTCCCGGATGCTTATCTAACATATTGTAAATCTCTGAAATGGCTTTTTGTAAATCTTCACGCTTTGAGTCATACTTAACTCCAACATGCATTTTTATGCGTCTTCCAAGTGAACGCTTGTTCCAGTTTTTAACATCTTTATTTGCCAATACTGCATTAGGTATTGCTATAAGGGCATTATCGAAAGTTCTAAGTTTTGTAACCCTGAGTCCTATCTCTACGACCGTACCTTGATTACCGTCAACTTCTATCCAGTCACCTTGAGAAAACACATCGGTAAACAGAATCGAAAGAGTTCCAAAAAAGTTTGCCAAAGAGTCTTTTGAAGCAAGTGCTACTGCTAAAGCACCGATTCCAAGTCCTGACACAACTGCTGTCAATTTTACTCCCGCGAGGTGTAATACAACCAAAGCACCAATAATCCAGATAAGGACATTTATAAGTTTTATAGAGACATTAATAACTTCATTTTTAATTTTTTTATCATCAACACTAATCTCTTTTAGTTTGATATTTGCTATTGTGTTGACTGTTGTGTAAACTATGAAAGTAATTAAAAAAGCATAAAGCATATTAAAATATATACCGTAATTGTTTAGAGTTGAAAAGTCATTGTAAACATAAAGTGTTAATTCTATATTTATTACAATAAACATTACTTCTAAGAGTTTTCTGATACTTCTCAAAATATCTTTTGCATATTTATTAAGTGATTTTATTTTGGATATATAACTCTCAATTACATCAAATAAAACCTTACGAATAAAATATATAAATAAATACAGGGCAAGGATTATTACTATTTTAAAAACGCTCAATCCATATGGTGCTAAAAATTCGTTAACTATTTTTAAACTCTCCAAGCTATCAATAAATGATATCTTCTCTAAAGGCATACTTTCATCTTTGGCCTCTAAAGTGAACCCTAAAAACATTAGTAGTAATAAATAAAACTTTTTTATAATTATTCCTTTTTATTCATCTTAAAATTATAGCTAAACTCTAAACTCCCTCTGCTATCATAGCATCAGCAACTCTTTTAAAGCCTGCAATATTTGCACCATCTACATAGTTTCCTTCAACGCCATAATCTTTAGCCGTAAGTGAAACTCTTTTACATATTTGCTGCATTACATCTTTGAGTTTTTCATCAACTTTTTCAAAACTCCATTTGGTCATTCCCGCATTTTGACTCATCTCAAACTCACTAACAGCAACACCACCGGCATTTGCAGCTTTTGCCGGAGCAAAACATATTTTATGAGATAAAAATGCTTCTATTGCCTCTGGAGTTGATGGCATATTTGCCCCTTCGCTTACACTCACACAACCGTTAGAAATCAGGTTTTGTGCATCTATCTCAGTTAGCTCATTTTGAGTTGCACACGGAAATGCTGCATAACATGGGATATCCCAAACTGCATGTCCTCCCTCTGGGTACTCTGATACTGGAATATATTTAGCTTCTTTATGCGTATTTATATACTCCTCAAGTGATACTCTTTTTTCTTCTTTTAACTCTTTTAACAACTCTAAATTAACTCCTCTAGGATCATGAATTGTCCCTTTTGAGTCTGAACAAGAAACAGGAATCGCACCAATTTGCAGAAGTTTTTCTATAGCATGCAAAGCAACATTTCCAGCTCCGCTGACAATACATATTTTCCCTTCTAAACTCTCTTGGTTTTCCATCTCAAGCATTGTCTGTGTAAAATATATAAGTCCATAGCCTGTTGCTTCGGGTCTCATAAAAGAACCGCCGAACATGTATGGTTTACCTGTTAAAACACCCTCATAAGATGAAGTAATTTTCTTATACTCTCCAAAAAGATATCCTATCTCTCTTGCTCCAACGCCGATATCTCCGGCAGGAACATCCATACGAGGTCCTATATATTTGTGCAACTCTGTCATAAAAGCAGAACAAAATTTCATTATCTCAAAGTCACTTTTACCTTTTGGATCAAAATCACTTCCACCTTTACCTCCGCCAATAGGCAAACCTGTTAGTGAATTTTTAAGAATCTGCTCAAAACCTAAAAATTTCAATATACCTTCATTTACACTAGGATGAAAACGAAGACCGCCTTTATATGGTCCTAATGCATTATTAAATTGAACTCTATATCCAGTATTTACCATAATATTTTGATTATCATCAAGCCAGACAACTTTAAATTTAATAATTCTATCCGGAACAACAAGTCTTTCTAAAATTGCATATCTTGTATATCTTTCATCTGATTCTAACAGCGGTGCGATAGAGTATATAGCCTCCTCTAAAGCTTGGTAAAATACTTTATCTTGATTACAATCTGATGTTTCAAATTTTTCAATCTCTTTTTGAGCTATTGTCATTTTTTTCCTTAAAAATAATAAGTATGTTTATATTTTGTAATTCTACTATAATTGATTTAAAACAAATACCTTTTGCTGTAAGTTATGTTAAAATTCCTCTAAAAAGGACAAGTCATCACTTACACACTTATACATACTATTCATATATTTTCTGTTTTTATTTACGGTGGATTTTTATTTGTAGACATACTGTTTTTGTCTAAAATGAATCAAACACTTGATAGCCAAGAGCATAAAAAAGCAAGAGAAGCCATAATGATGCATGTACGAAAAGTTGTTCCCTATGCGCTGATGGTTGCAGTGGCTAGCGGCCTGTACCTAATAACACAAATTTTTGGAAAAATTGAAGAAGACGGCATGAGTTCTTTTCAAATTTTACTTAGTATAAAAGCTTTCTTGGCATCATGGCTTGGACTAAGAGGAATAAATCAAAAGCTGTTCAAAATAGACCCATGGGTCTTTAAAAGCCACCTTTTTCCTTTTAGCTTTGTAGTCATCATTATTTTATTATCCCAGTTTATGTACATCAATTTTTAATATCAACATTAGGTATTCACAATTTAAATACATTTAGCAAAATAGTTATGCTATCATTCTGTTACAATTTTATCACACAGAATGAGCTGGAAGGATTTTAAGTATGTTTCAAAACTTGAGTATTCAAAAAAAGATGAACTATTTTATTGCAATGGTTACCATCTCTGTTTTTTCAGCTGCTATATCTGTATTTCTTGCCATGGGTCTAATCGGCAATAATTATAATCATTTACATCATAACTCCATGCAAGCCAGTCTTACAACATTGACGATAGAAAAAAAACTAAACTATATAAGCAGAACATCCAGAGATATTATACTCGGTGGTGATTATGATAAAAATATCGCCAAACTTGATGATAGAGTTAAAAAAATAAGAGAACATTTTACTGAATTAGAAAACTTAATGGCTGATGATAGCTCATTGAGTTTAGTTCAAGAAGCCAAAAGCTCAACAATGCTCTTTTTGGAAAATACTTTAAAGATGATGAAATCTCTAAATCCTGAAGATATCAAAAATAATAAAGATAGCATTTACCAGAGTTATAAAGATGATTTAACCCCTTTTGCAAATGCTTCTAGAGATTCATTTAAAAAACTTGTTGATTTAAAATCTAAAGAATTAAAAGAGGACTCAAGCAATCTCGGCTCACAAATAGAATTTTTTAAATACTTCACTCTTATTGCTGGAATTGTTGTTGGTCTTGTTGTATTAATCCTAGCAAATATAATCAGAAAATCCATTACTAGCGGTATAAACGAGTTTACTGATCTTATAAGCTATCTTGCAAAAGGTGATTTTTCTCATAAAGCGACCAACACAGATACTGATACCGAGTTAGGAGTCATGGGCGATAGACTCTCTGAACTTATCACTCATACGCAAAATCTTATACATGAAATAAACTCAACTATAACAGATGCCTCAAAAGGCGTGTTTACGCATCAAATTTCATCAAAAGGCATGAGTGGAGAATTCGTAGATGCTATTGAGAGTGTTCGCACAAGCATTGACTTTATGAAAACTCAGCACAATAAAGCGCAAAGAGATATTTTTAATTCTAAAATAAGTGTCAAAAGTGTAAATGTGTCTGAATCTCTTTCGTTGATTATTTCTGACTTAGATGACAATATTAATGACTTAAAAACAATTACTTCTGCTACAAAAAATGCTGCTGATTTAGCCAATAACTCTCGTAACGATATTTCAGATATCACTAGTGAATTAAATGCATTGAGTGAGCAGGTGACAATTAATAACAACAGTATTAATGATATTACAACCCAAGCTAATGATATTACTTCTGTAATTGAACTCATTACCGATATAGCTGACCAAACCAACCTGCTAGCTCTAAATGCAGCTATCGAGGCTGCAAGAGCCGGAGAACATGGACGAGGTTTTGCTGTTGTAGCAGATGAAGTTAGAAAACTTGCAGAAAGAACGCATAAGGCAACTGGGGAGATTTCAGTATCTATCAAATCTTTACAGCAAGATATGAGTGAGATTCAAACAAGTGCAGAAAATATGAAAACAACTGTCGATGGATCAACACAAAAGATAAATGGCTTTGAAGAGACCCTCACTGATTTAAGTGATAACTCTTCAAAAATTGTTGACTACTCTTTTAAAATGGAAAACAGCGTATTTGTTGTACTTGCAAAACTAGACCAAATATTATTTAAATCTCGTGCATATAACTCTATTATTTCTCTTAAAAATGTTATACCAAAAAAAGAGACAGACAAATGTCGTTTAGGAGAGTGGTGTTCTGCTGAAGGAGAGAGAAGATTTTCTAAAACATTGTCTTTTTCTAAATTGGACACTCCTCGTAAAACACTTAACAACGATGTTTATGCAAATCTTGCGTATCTCAATAATGAAAATGCAGAAAAAGAGATACTAAAACATTCAGACAAAATTATCAAAAATTTTGATGAGATGGAAAAACAATCTACTGAAATATTTGATTTACTAGATAAGATGTTAAAAGAATAAAACTATTAATTATTCCCAATCCTCATATTTTGATTGGGTATGCTTATCTTTTTTATAGCGTCGCGCATTTTTACTTTTATCTAGTTGATTAGAGCTGTATAAAATCTCTTCTTTTATGTCATCCATATCTTTATCTGAATCTTTGAAACCTATCATCTTTGTAACTAATTTTTGCAGGTCTTGGAGTTCCCCCTTATACAAAGATATCTCTTGGACTCTTTTCAATACTTTTAGACTATTTTCTATTTTTTTGTTATATCCAGTTCTTGTTAATTCTGGTGTATTTAACAAATAAGATACAACACTATTGTGAAATCTCTCTAGTGCTCTTATATAGCGTAATCTTTGTGCATTATCTATTGCTTTTTGAGATGCCATTTTCAACCTATTATTAATTTATTGATATAATTATACAATTTATTTTACATTATGAGGGTGTACATTGAAAAAAATTATTGTGTTATTTTTTATTCTAACTATTTCTGTTTTTGCAACAATTATAAACGAAGAAGCTTCTCAAAAACTCATTGACTCAGATATACCAATTGTTGACATTAGAACTCCGGGAGAGTGGAAAGAGACAGGACTTCTTAAAAGATCTATACCAATTATGCTTTTTGATGAAAAAGGAAATTATGACCTTAAAGTTTTTCTCGATAAATTAAACAAAGCAGTTGATACAAAAAAACCGTTTGCTATAATTTGCAGAACCGGAAGTCGCACTAAACTTTTAGCTTCATTTCTTTCCAATAAACTAAACTATGATGTTATTAACATAAAAAGTGGTATTGTATACGCAAATTTCTTGCGCTTGCCTATCGTACGATACAAATAAAGAGTGAACTTTTTAAAATTCCTTTTTTACTTTACAACTAGAGTAGTGGTTCTTTTTGCGGCTATCGCCCTAGTTGTATTTCTTTTATGGGGTGTTTTGTACCTTATTTTTGTTTAACTGAATCTATAGGCTTAATCCCGTTTACCATAGCATATAGAGTTGGTAAATATAGTAAATTCAGAACAGTTCCCCAAATCAACCCAAACCCAAGAGATATAGCAATAGGCTGAAGTATAACAGCTTGACCCGTAGCATAAAACATCAGAGTAAACAGCCCTAAAAAGGTTGTTATAGATGTTATAACTATCGGGCGAAGTCTAAGTTTTGCTCTTGTAAAAAAATCTTCTGTTTTATGCGTTCCTTTTAAAAAATCAAGCATAATAATACCATCGTTTATTACAACACCAGCTAGTCCTAGTATACCAATTATAGACGGCATTGACAGATTAATACCCAAAATCTTATGTCCAACAAGTGCCCCTAAGACAGATAACGGAATAACACTCATAACCATTATGACATATTTTATTTTAGAAAAAATCAATAAAAGTGTCAAAAATATTAGAGACATTGCCAAAACAACCGCATTTTTCATATCATTTTTCAGTTGATTGTTTTTCTCGTTTTCGCCGAGAAGTTCGACCTCAATTCCTGAATCTGAAATTTCATTTATCGTTGGTTCAAGCGTATCTAAAACCTCTTGTGAGGTAATATGTCTTTTGTCTACATTTGCATAAACAGTTTTTACAATATTGCCATTTAACTTGTTTATCTTCTCATAATCTTGAACCTCTATAATACTTGCAACATCAGTCAATTTTACATATCTTCCATCACCAACTGCAATATTAAAATCTAAAAGTGTCTGAGTACTGTCTTTTGCACTATCTTCTGTTTTAATTTCCATAACACCGCTATCATTAAAAGTAGTGGCTTGTCTCTTTTGTAAAAAATATGAGCTAAGAAGCCTTGCTATAGATGCTTCACTAAGTCCCAACCTCTCACCATAAGAGTTTATTTTAATCTTATATTCCATTTTTCCATATTGAATATTATCGCTAAAATTTCTAATACCGTCTATCTTTGTTAATTCAACTTCAAGTCTCTTTATAGCGTTTTGAAGCGACTCATCATTACTTCCTGATAGGTTTATCTGTATGTCACTTCGAATAAGACCGGGTTTATCCTCCATAACACCAAGCTCAACCATACTGTACTTCTCTATATATGGATTTATAATCTCTTTTACGCGGGGAGATAATTCAAAAGTTTGTTTTTGTCTTATCTTCTGCGGATCATCAAATTCAAAACTAAAATTTAGCATAGGGTTTATATATTTATTTATCCAGTTTGTCTCTTCTCTGTCAAATAGTTCCATAGTGATCATGAAAACACTATTGTTTCTCTGCGTTTCTCCGGATAAACTTCTTCTATAGCCGATAACTGAAGATATAGACTTTAGAGAAAATTCATCAGAATACTCCATCATCTTAGCTTCTATCTCTCTTGAGATTTTATATGTATCTTCAAGTGGTGTATTTATGTCTAATTTACCTGAAATATAGATGTAGTTACCGTCAAAATTTGGAAAAAACTGAAACTTCATAGATTTTGCTGTTATTACTGTCGCTATAGAAATAAGAATCAAAAACATAGCTATAAATGTCTTTTTATAAGTAATTAAAAAAGAGAGAGTTCTTCCATAAAGGTTTTGAAATGGCTTCCAGTCTATAAGATTATTACTTTTTTTTAAAAACTCCTTAGCGTGAAGCGGCAAAAACAAAAAGCTCTCTAGCAGTGAACCAATAAGAATCATGACCACCGTGATAGGAATCAAGATTATAAATAGAGATATTTCCCCTTGCATCATAAAGATTGGCAAAAAAGCTACAATAGTCGAGATAGTTGCCAAAGTTACCGGCAGTATCATCTCTTTAAGTCCTGTTATTGCCGCATCATGATTATTCATCCCTTCATCTATATATCGCTGAATATTTTCACTAACTACTATAGCATCATCAACAACTATACCTATGACTATCAGTGCCCCAAGCAGAGAGACAATATTTATGGAATAACCCATATGGTATATAAATAGTAATCCTATAATAAATGAAACAGGGATACCAAGCGCCACAATAAGAGCGATTCGCAGATTTATCAATACATACATAGATAAAAAAACTAAAATCAATCCTAGCATCAGATTTGAAATAATCGTATTTAATCTATCTTCAACCGGTTTTGATGTATCTTGATAAAAATAAAACTCTACATCCTTATAATTTTTTTGTATTTTCTCTATATAATCTCTTAGAGTTTTTGATAGCTGTATGGAATTGCCTCTATCTCCTTTGGAGATTTGAAGAGTTATTGTTGGATTATTGTTAAAAGTTGCAAGTGTATCGGTTTGAGGATACTCGATTTTAACCTTTGCGATATCACCGAGTTTTATGTATTTTCCATCTATATTTAAAATACTGTCTTCCCATTCCTGCGCATTTGATTTGCCATTTACCGTAGAAACATATACAAAGCTTCCGCGCTCTTCTATGTCCCCTATTGGAAAAATATATGAAAGATTTGCTATTGCTTTTTGTATACTAGAGTGCTCTAAATTGTAAGCTAAAATAGCTTCTGAATCTATCTTTATTGAGACCTCTTCTTGTGAATCTCCACGAATAAGTATTTCACTTATATCCTTTATTTTTGAGAGCTTTGATTTTATATCTTTAGCGATAACCGTAAGCTCACCATGTGAAAATTTCTCTGATGAGAGGGAAAGCTTAATAAGCGGTCTGTTTTTATCCAAAATTCTTGCTATAGGCTCATTCATATCTGATGGCAAATATTGTCTTGTTACAGCAATAGAATCTTTTACAAGAGAAAGAGTATTTATCTTATCTACGCTTTCATTTAAAGTCAAAAGTATTGCAAATGCGCCAGGGGTAATTGTAGTTTCTGTTTTATCTATTCCTGTAATATTACTAAGCTCATCTTCAATATCACGAACAGCCATCTTGTCCATAACAGAAGCACTTGTACCGCTGTATGAACCTAAAACACTTATCTTATCTAATTCAACATCCGGAAAAATTTCTTTTGGGATATTTATATATGCGTTATATCCCATATAAGCCAAGAAAACTAACAACATGTAGTTTAATCTTGTGTTTTTAATAAAATATTCTATAAATTTAATCATATATGCTTATTACTCTTATAAATTTTACAGAAGTGATTTTATTACATTGCTCACACCTTGATGTAAGTTATAATTTGAAATAGGAAAATCCAGATTTTCATCTTCAAGGTTTACCGTGTATCTAGCCAAATAATCGCCTAATAACTTTAAATCAATATTTTTGTATTTTTGACATGTAGCGTCATCAAGTTTAGTTCGGAGCAACTCCCCTGCTTCATTTGATTTTTGTATTGTAAAAGCCAAACCTTTTAAACTGACAAAATCATTCCACTCAAAAAACAGCTCAGGAGTAAGCTCTAAGGCAGCATTTCCTTCTGGATCAAACAATATGCCGCCCTCTCTTAGGGGTATTAAAACACTTAAAATCGCTTCACTAAAGGGTAAGACTTTATCAGCCCAAAAGGGAGACTCATTTCTTGTTTTTAGTTCTCTCTCCAATACTGCTAAAATGTCTTGAATCTCTGCACTTTTAAATAGCTCATAACTTTCTTGTTTCATAAATATTTTCGCTTTTTTTATAATTTTTCTTATTATACCAATCTTTGAGTATACTTTCAATTTTAAAAGGGATAATTTGAATAAAAGTTTAATCACAAACCTCATAGCAGTTGCACTTGTTTGTTTATCATTTTTAGTTGCTAGTGAATTTAGCCAGCTTTTACTCTTTAGCGGTCTTTTTGCGCTCTCAGGTGCTTTAACAAACCAACTTGCTATTCACATGTTATTTGAAAAAGTGCCGTTTCTTTATGGTTCTGGGGTAATTCCTGCAAGATTTGAGGCTTTTAAAGAGTCTATAAAAAATCTTATGATGAGCCAGTTTTTTACAAAAGAGCAGTTAGATAATTTCTTCAAAAAAGAAGAAAAAAAGATAGATTTAGCGCCTATAATTGAAGAAACAGATTTTACACCCGCATTTGACGCACTTAGCAAAACTGTCATGGAGTCATCTTTTGGCGGTATGCTTGGAATGTTTGGCGGAGAGAGTGCCCTAGAAGGTCTTCGTGAACCATTTTCGCTTAAAATGAAAAGTGCCGTTATCAAAATAGTTAATAGTGATGCTTTTAATAATACCATTGCAAATCATATGCAAAACTCATCTCTGAGTGCTGATATGATTGATTCTATAGATGGCTTAATAGATGCAAGACTAAATGAGTTAACTCCGCTTATGGTTAAAGAGATGGTTCAAAAATTGATAAAAGAGCATCTCTCCTGGCTAGTTGTTTGGGGTGGTGTTTTTGGTGGACTTATTGGACTAGTGAGTTCTTTAATAATATAAAAACTTTACTCAACCTCAATAATAACATCAGCAACTTCTATAGTGTCACCACTATGGATTTTTGCTCTTTTTCTCAGTTCGACTTCTGCGTTTCTTTTTACATGACCCTCAGCAATAATCATTTTTGCCTGCGCTCCGCTATCAACAAGGTCTAAAACTTTCAATAGCTTAAAAAGTTCTATGTAGTCATCTTTTAATTCATATTTCACAATTTATTCCTTTGTGTTTGAAGTCAAGCCTCTTTGTTTATAATAGAAAATCCTAAATCATACATGGCTTTATCAACCATTTCAATGGCTTTGGCCATTGTTTCTTGTGAAATTTCCGGAAGTTCACCTCCCCATATAACTTCAGCTTCTTTAAAACCTTGTATCATACCTTCGCGTCCTGCACGAAGTCTGTCTTCATCCCCTGCTCCGCCGTTTATTACGAAGTTTGCAATGCGCTCAGAAGTTTGTGTTACTCCAAAAAAACCATCCTCGCTTACAAGTTCGGCTGCTTCATCCTGAGATAATTCAGCGATTGGTTTGCCGTTATAACCTATCTCACTTAAAAAGCTTTGAAAATCTTTGTAATCGTGCTCAAACAACTCTTTTGAACCTACAACTCCACTCTGTACAGATGCCGAGTTAAAGGCCATAGCATTTGCATTTTGAGTTATCTGCTCCTTAATCTCTCTTACTTCATCTTTAGATATTTTTTCTGTGTAAAGAGGTTTTATGACTGATGAATCACTCGCACTTTTTAAAGCACTCACACTAGATGAAATTTGCATAACAAATCCTTTTTACTTAAATTATATATTGTTTGATTATACCATATGATACCATTAACGACATTTAGTAATTTTTTATAAAATTTTTAAATTAAATTTTGCGATTTCAAATAAAATATGTTATTATTTATACGATGAAAGATTTGCGTGTGAGTTCATCTAAGTATTTTCTGCCTAGACAAACGACTCTATCCATATTTAGACTCCACTTCTTAGAAGTGAATTTTTACCAAAGAGGTACACATGGCAGAATTGCTAGACGGATCAGTTAAATGGTTCAATGAAGAAAAAGGTTATGGTTTCATTCAACAAGACAATGGACAAAGTGATATTTTTGTACACTTTCGTCAAGTAAACAGAACAGGTCCTGGACGCGTTTCTTTAGCTGAAGGTCAAAAGGTAACTTTTGAAATTGGCGAAGGTCAAAAAGGTCCTCAAGCTGAGAATGTAACTCCTCTATAGGTTTTACACCACAGACTGCATCCTTGGGATGGTCTGTGACTTTTACTATAACAAATTCTACATTTTAACTTTTCACAAACTTTTACAGCAAAACTTCAACATAAAAAAATGGAAAAAATATGAACTGTCTTTGCGGTAGCGATAAAACTTACAATGAGTGTTGTGGACCAATAATAGATAATGAAATAAAAGCTTCTACGCCCGAAGAACTAATGAGAAGCCGCTACAGTGCATATGTACGAGGATATGGCGAATATTTGGTTCTAAGCACCACAAAAGAGAATCAACATGTAGAAGATGCCGAGATAATTGAAGAGTTTAGTAACTCAGTAGAGTGGCTAAAACTTGATGTAATAGATGCATTTAAGAATATTGTTGAATTTAAAGCATATTATAAAGAAGGTAAAGAAATTAAAGTTTTACATGAAAGAAGCAACTTTATTTTTGAAGATGGTGTATGGCTGTATGCAGATGGAGAACTTTACAACTCTAAAATTGAGAGAAATGAAAGCTGCCCATGCGGAAGCGGAAAAAAATTTAAAAAATGTTGTGCTTAGATACTTTTTAAAAAAACAAAACTTTTTTTCGTAAAACCATTATTTTCATAAAATCTATGAGCGTTTTCTCTCTCAAAGCCAGAAGATAAAACTATATTTTCACACATTCCCATTTTTGCATAATCATATAAATACTCAAGCATCATCTCTCCATACTTTTTACTTCTGTATTTCTCATCAGTTACTAGTTCGTATACATAAAGATGTCGTTTATGATAAAGGTTGGTTTCAACGGCAACACCTGCATAAGTTATGAGAATCTCTCCATCCATAATCCCTATCATCTTATACTCCATACTTCGCATGTCATATATCAAGTCTTCAAACTCTTTGTATGATAGCGATGTACGAAGTTGAGATACTACTTCATATGCTGTCAATAGTTCTTTTAAATCTAATTCTCTTATTTGCATGAGGGCATTTTATTATAAATTAGTTATAATTCGCATTAAAAAAATATTAACAGGGTATTATGAATGACAGCTAAAAACTTCGAAGTAGTAATTGTTGGAGCAGGTATTTCGGGATGTGCTTTAGCTTATACATTGGCCAGATATACAGATATCAAATCAATTGCCATAATTGAAAAATACGAAGGTGTGTCTACATTAAACTCTAAGGGTACAAGTAACTCCCAAACAATCCATGCCGGTGATATTGAGACAAACTATACTTTAGAAAAAGCTGCAATCACAAAAAGAACAGCAAAAATGATTGAGAGATATTGTTTAGGTCATGGGCTGCAAAATGATGTTATATATTCTCATCAAAAAATGGCCCTTGGTGTTGGTGAGAAAGAAGTTGAGTTTTTACTGCACCGTTACGAAGAATTTCATCAACTTTTCCCATATATGGAAGTTTGGGATAAAGAAAAACTAAAAGAGCTTGAACCTCGTGTAGTTTATGATGAAAAGGGAAATGAAAGACCTGAGGATATAGTTGGTATTGGAAGTCGTGATCAGTGGACCACTGTTGATTTTGCAAAACTTTCTCAGTCATTTATTGATGAGATAAAAAAAGAAGATGTAAAGTTTGAACTCTTTTTAAATACTGAGGTAAAAGACATACAACGCTCCGGAAAGCGTGGATATGTTTTAAAAACTCCAAAAGAAAATTTTTACGCCGACTTTGTTGCAACAGATGCCGGTGCTCATTCACTGTTTTTAGCGCACCGTATGGGCTTTGGGTTAGAGCTTGGATGTCTACCGGTTGCCGGCAGTTTTTATATGACAGAACAAAAATTACTTAATGGCAAGGTATATATGATGCAAAATCCTAAGCTACCTTTTGCAGCACTTCATGGTGACCCAGATGTACTAGCAGATGGAAATACACGCTTTGGTCCAACAGCATTAATCCTCCCTAAACTAGAGCGTTTTAAACCTGGGACTTATATGGATTTTTTCAAAACATTAAGATTTGACACGGATATAGTTACAGCACTGTGGAAACTCCTAAAAGAGAGCGATATAAGAAACTATCTTTTTACAAACTTTTTATATGAAATCCCGGTCTTAAACAAGTATCTATTTTTACGCGCTGCAAAAAAAATAGTTCCCGGTCTCAAAATGAATGAATTTGAATACGCCAAAGGCTTTGGTGGAGTTCGCCCACAAGTACTCGATAAAGAAAAACAAAAACTCATGCTAGGTGAAGCTTCTATTTTTACGGGTGAGGGACTGATTTTCAATATGACCCCATCTCCTGGAGCCACTTCATGCCTTGGTAATGCTGAACGCGATGTTAAATACATTTGTAAATATTTAGGTAAAGAGTTTAATCAACAACACTTTAATGATGAGCTTACTGAAGGTGAATATTGTGTACTTCCTGAACCTGTTGCATCCCAAAAAGCAATGGTTAACCTAATTCGTGCAGAGATTGCAAGAACTCAAGAAAAATACATGGATAATACAATACATAATGGACCAAATAAAGAATTTTGGGACAATCCAAGTTCTAAATTAAAATAATAAAAGGAGCAATAATTATGAAAAATTTATTTTTAATTTTATCACTTATACTTGTATTTACAGGATGTAGTACAAAAGAGTTTAATGAAGGTGTTGACAGTATAACAAGCGATATTTCAAGACTGTTTGAAGAGGGCAAAGACAAATCTTCTGATTAAAAATAATCATCTTTTAAACAACACTTAGATATAATTCCGAAAAATAATAGGCACGCTCTTTCACTGAGTATCTTTTTAATTTTATTGAATAATAAGCGGCCTATATAGCAGGAATAATCATGGTAAGTGTGAACAATTTAATAATGCGCTATGGAAATAGAGTTCTATTTCAAGACATAAATCTAAAACTAGACCGTCATAAAAGATATGGTCTGATTGGTGCTAATGGTGCCGGAAAAACAACTTTTTTAAAAATCCTTTCTGGTCAGATAGATGAATACGAAGGTGACATCAGTATTGAAAATGGTCTAAAAGTAGGTGTATTAGGGCAAAATCAATTTGCTTTTGAAGACTTTACTATTGCTGATGCTGTTCTTTATGGTAACAAAAGACTATTTGATGCCATCAAAGAAAAAGAAGATCTTTATGCAAATGGTGACTTCGAAGATGATGCAGTAAACAACCGTTTAGCTGAGCTAGAAGTTATCTCTGTTGAAGAAGATCCTACATATGAGTATGATGTTAACATTGCTAAAATACTTGAAAATGTTGGTATTGCAGCAGATAAACATCAAAATCTTATGAGCACACTAGACAGTGCTGATAAATTCAAGGTTCTTCTTGCTCAGGTTTTATATCCTAAGCCGGATGTACTGTTTCTAGATGAGCCTACAAACAACCTTGACATCGAGACTATTAGCTGGCTAGAAGATGAACTTCAGCGTCATGAAGGTACTATGGTTGTTATCTCACACGACAGACACTTTTTAAATGCAGTAGTTACAAATATACTTGATGTTGATTACCAAAAAATCCGCGAATTTACAGGTAATTTTGATGATTGGTATATAGCAGCAAATATTATTGCTCAACAAAATGAACTTAACAACGCTAAAAAAGAAAAAGAAAAAGAACAACTAGAAGCTTTTGTTCGTCGTTTCTCAGCAAATGCATCAAAAGCCAAACAAGCAACTTCTCGTCAAAAACAGCTTGATAAACTTGTTATTGAAGATATAAAGCCTTCATCTCGCCGTGACCCAAGCATTGTTTTTAAAGCAAAAAGAGAGATGGGTGACGAGGCTCTTACCTTAGTCGGTATCAATCACACATATCCTGATGGAAATGAAGTTTTAAAAGATGTAAATTTAAAATTTATTCCGGGTGAAAAAGTTGCACTTATAGGACCAAATGGTGTTGGTAAAACTACCCTGCTTAAAATTATAATGGAAGAGATGAAACCGAGTTCCGGTGAAGTTCATTGGGGTGCTACTATTGAAAACAGCTACTTTCCGCAAGATACGGCAGATATTATCAAGGGAGACGGTACTCTTTATGATTGGTTAAGAGCTTTTGATCCTAAACGCGATATTGCAGAGATTCGTAACTGTCTTGGTCGTATGCTTTTCAGCGGTGAACAGCAAGAAAAATCTGTTGTAAGCATATCAGGTGGTGAAAAACACAGAATGATGCTTTCTAAGATGATGCTTGAGGGTGGAAACTTCTTAATTCTTGATGAGCCTTCGAATCACCTTGACCTTGAAGCTATTGTGGCACTTGGTGAAGCACTTTTAAGCTTTAAAGGAAATGTTATCTGTGTATCTCATGACCGTGAGCTTTTAGATGCATTTGCTAGTAGAATTATTGAAATCCATCCAGATGGAAGCATAACAGACTTTCAAGGCTCTTATGAAGAGTATGCTGAGTCTAAACAAGCAAAATAATATAATTTTTATTAAGGATGTTGATGCAAGATTATAAAAACTTTTTGGGACTAGGAATTGCAGGAAACTTTGCTCTTCATTTAGCTCAAGCTGGTGAACTCGAAGATTTTAAAGATATTATCACTGCAGATGAAGCGGCTCCAAAAGGAATGTTTCCTTTTTATCTTCCAAAGCCGGTAGCCTCTGCCAAAGATATTTTAACTACCTACCCTATTTCAAATACAACTATTAAGCTTCCTCAAACAGATGTAAATGTTCAAGCTGAACCGGAAGTTGGACTTACATGTAGACTTGAATATAAAGATAACAAATTATCAAAAATAATCCCAACTCACTTTGGCGCATACAATGACTGCTCTATCCGCGAGGCAGGTGCAAGCAAGATTAGCGACAAGAAAAATTGGGGTGAAGCTTCTAAAGGCATCAGTGACAACCTAATTGCAATCGATAAATTTAGCGATGGCGGAGTCATGGACAACTACTCTATTTGCAGTTTCTTGCGTCGTGATGGCAAAGTTCACGCTTACGGTGAAGATGTTGAGCTAAGCGGTTACAGCTATTTTTATGAAAAACTAGAAGCATGGATGGTCAATCAAATAAACACACAAAAAGACTTTGGTCCGCTAGAACCTTTGAGTGAATATATATCTACATGTCAATATCCAAAAGAAGCAATTATCAGCATAGGCGCTACAAGATACACTCCATATGGAGAGACTACATTTTTAAAATCCGGCGATGAAGTTGTTATTGTTGTTTACAATGCAAAAAACATCACTTCTGATGATGTTTTAAAAAGTGTTCAAAACAGCTCTTATGACAGAACCAATATGAGTGTATTGGCTCAAAAAGTACTTTAATTATGAAAACCGGTATCTATGAGCATTACAAAGGTAATCGCTATGAAGTCATAGACACCGTAAGACATAGCGAGACAGAAGAGCTTATGGTTTTATACCGAACAATGTACGGTGATGAAAACCTATGGGTCAGACCATACACTATGTTTTTTGAAGAAATCGAAGTAGACGGCAAGATAGTTCCTCGTTTTAAGTACCTAGAAGTCGAAACGACTTCTTCTTGCCAATAGGCAAAGCTTTAGTGACTGAATAAAATCTTGACTTTGTTAAGGTTTTATGAGATTTAATAAGGGAAGATAATGAGTAGAGGTAAAAAACTGGACCTTTTTATAGGTGCTGACATAGATGACGGCTGGGCAGAAATCAAATCTCCGAGAAAAACTACCGTATCAAATGAGATTCTAGAGCCTTCTAAGCATTTTTTAATCTTCAAAAAAGAGAAACGCCGTGGAAAAACAGTGACATTGGTTGGTGAATTTCAGATGCCTATAAATGATTCTACGGCAATACTTAAAACTTTAAAAAAGAAACTTGGTTGTGGTGGGAGTTTTAAAGATGGATGGATGGAATTTCAAGGTGAATTAAAAGATAAAATAAGAGCGCTTCTTGTTTCAGAAGGCTTTAGGTTTAAACACGGCCATTAGGCAATTGCTTCATTTACCTTTTTAGTTGTTTTTTCGGTAGTGTTCAATAATCTGTGTCAGTATCAAGTAATTCCTAAAATTGTATCATAATATTTAATAAAATTACTATTACGGTGCCTATTGATGCCTTAAGCCTTGTGGGTATCATCTAATGCCAAGCTTAGTAAGAACAAATATAACACTATAGTAAGCTAAAATAGTCATCAATATAGCAATAGACAAACTTGGGTAAAAGCTCAATCCCCTTTTAACAAGAATCGGGAAAGCAATAAATAATGTCATCGACGGGACAATCAGCCATACAATAGAGTTTGAAAATTCTACTGCACTACTACTATCATTTGTATCTATATACATCCATATCATTGCCAATATTGACACTAACGGAATAGCAGCCAATATCGCACCTGCTAAACTACTTCTTTTAGCAATTTCAGAAATCAATACAATTAAAAATGTAGTAATTAAGAGCTTTATGATGTAATAAGACAATTTTAGTTTCCTCTATAATTTAGTAAACAAGCCTGAATGATACAGACTTGTTCAGTACTTATTTACCTGTATAATTAGCAGCGATATATCTTCCTGATAGTGTCAAAAAAACATAAAGTTTTTGTTTCTTTTTATCATCTATTTTATTGTTAATAAAAATCACAACCCATTCTTCATTGCCATGAGAAACTTTTTTCTCTGCTGTATCAATATTTGATGATGACCAACTTTTATCAATTACATTTTTTTTGACAAAAGAGTTTACCACATTAAGTGCTTTTTCTTTTGCAACTGTTTTATTTACAGGTGCTTGATAACTATGACCACCATCTGCATCATGAGAATGTCCAGAACCAGCAAATACAGTTGTAGTAGTTAATGCTATTGTCATAATCATTGTCTTAATTAATTTTTTCATATGAGTTCCTTTTTACCCTATTGTTTCATGTTTTGTTGGTGTATGACCACCATCTTTATCGTGAGAGTGACCATGGTCTGAACACCCAACTATAGCAATAAGAAAAAATCCTATTGCTAATACTGTTAATACTTTTTTTGTTTGTATCATTTATCTTTCCTTTTAATAGATACTATCATGAGATGAGTTTTTTAATACTTTAGCTTCTTGCTCTATATGTATATGAGCATGTTCATCTTTATTAAATCCAAACTCTTCCTCGTATGTAGTGTGTAAATATCCATGCAATTGCATCAACAACAACATAAAACCTAAAAACATCAACAGATGATTAGCCACACGGCTTAGTCTCTCAAAAGATGCTCTTTTTCTCCAAATATTTAGTGCAATTAGCATAAATATAAGTGCAAATATTTGTCCAAATTCAACACCTAAATTAAAAGATATGATATTTAGTAACATATCTCCGCTTTGCTCGGCTAATGGTAACTGCTGTAGCCTTGTTGAGAGTCCAAAACCATGAATTAGTCCGAATATTAAAACCATAAGTAATAAATTTGGAGATTTAACACCTAAGTAATTTGGAAATCCTTTATTATTATCAAATGCTTTATATATAACACTAATTGCTATAACAGCATCTATTAAATAGTAGTTTGCAGTTATTTTCATATAAGTAGCAAATATCAAAGTGATACTATGCCCAATAGTAAAAACTGTAACAAACTTTACAATATCTTTAGTAGAAGTAAGAAAAAATACAACACCAAATAAAAAAAGTAAATGGTCATAACCTGACAACATATGGGTGGCACCCAACCAAATATAACGAAGGTTTCCACCCTCAATCATCGCTAATTTATCAGCCTCAGATATGCCATGTGCATAAGCAATACTTTTTAGCATAAAAATAGCGATAAATATAAAAAATATTTTCATTTTTATCCTTTTAATTAACAATTTATAAAATAAGTGAAGTTGAAGATTATGATATTGGAGGACGAAAAAGTGACTCTAAGATTGGATTTGGAACCAAAGAAACAGTTTCTAAATATGTTTGTCTTAAATTTGTTAAGTCATATAAATTTATATTGTGAGTATCTGTAAAAAAATCAACATAATTTATATTGACTTGTGAATGACTATGCTTATGTTGATGATTAGAACCGTTATGAAAATGTTGGTGTTGGTGTTCGTGGATAGAACACTTATGAAAATCATTATGAAAATGGTCTTTATCTATAAAAGATTTTGTTGCATAGGCACTACTACTAAATAAATGAAAAGCAATTAAAATAATTATAAGATACGGTTTCATTATATTTTAATGCCTTTTATTCGGATATTCAATCATCTTTTTTGTTGCAACTCTTAGTAATTGAATTATAACACAAGTTAAAAACTCATCTTCTAACTGCTTTGAGTGAAACAAAGCAGTTAAAGAAATTAAATAAAATTTTATAAGTTCAAAGATTTATCCAATCTTTCCTTAAAATGAATAGAGAGTTGAGACCATATAGTTAAGCTCCTGTTCTTTACGGGCATAGTCCATTTTTTCTGAGCATTTTGAATACCCATATATAGTAATTTTAACAAGCTGTTATCATTTGGAAAAACACTTGTCAACGGCTGAGTTAAATTCAGCAGCTTCTGAGAGTTGTTTAATTAAAGAACCTAAAGTTCCATCTTTACCGCAGATACTCTTGCCAGCTTTTATATCACGAGCAAATTACTCTGCATCTATTTCTATCTTCATCTGTATGTCTTTGGGTATTTTTTATTTTACCCGGTTGACACAGATTTTTAAACGGTCCCTTAAGCAATTGCTTCATTTACCTTTTTAGTTGTTTTTTCACTAATATTTGTTGTTATGTTATAACGATCTCTTCCGCTGTCTTTTGCTTTATACAACATCTCATCCGCACGAGTGATTAGCATCTCTTCATCAAGTGTTTTGTCCGCAATGCAACAGACTACACCAATAGAAATAGTTACAAATTCATTAACCTTAGAGTTTTCATGTTTGATTTCACGCTCTCGAACTGCATCACAAATATTGCGAGCTAACCTTGCACTATTTGTCTCACCTGTTTCTGTTAAAAGAACGCCAAACTCTTCGCCGCCAAGTCTAAATACATAATCCCCCGGTCTCTTTAATGAATCTTTTAAAACTTTTGCAACACTTTTAAGAGCAAAATCCCCTTCTATATGTCCATATGCATCATTATACTGTTTAAAGTAATCAATATCTAACATCATAAAAGTTATGTAGCAATTCATTCTCTTTGCGCGTTTTAATTCTCTGTCATATATAAGGTTAAAATATCTTCTATTGTATAAGCCGGTAAGTGAATCAGTGTATGAAACATTTTCTAGTTTCTTATTTGCTATTCTTAATTTTTTAGTTGTTTCTTCCAATACAGTTTGATCATCTTGTATACTTTTAAATACATAATACGATATAAACATAACACAAAAAATGACCAATAAAAGTATGAAGCCAACTTCAATAAGAAGTGAATCATAAATTTTCAAAAAGGTCTTTCTCTCATGTTTTGCAATACTGATTTCATATGCGATTAATTTATTTATAGTTTGATGTATATTTGAAATTTTTCTTTCAAAATTATTAATTGATAAATCTTTTATATCATAGCCATCTGCTACAGATTTTAAAATTTTTGTAAAATAGTTATTAGTTGATAGTATTTCAGCTGAAGCATACTCTATATATTGAAGTTCATCATATCTTTTAAAATGTGATTCATAATTATTCCAATTTTTATTTATTTTAGCAATAGAACTATTTATCTGTGACTCTACATCATTTATATTTAATTCTGAATTTCTTGCCTTATATATTGTATTTGCTAAACTGCCGTGGTAGGTCTGTAAGATGTCATTAAGCTCTATTACAGGCACAAGAGAGCCAAAATACAGAGAATCTAAATTTTTTTTCATAGACTTAAGATTTATAGCACCCATAATCCCAATAAATATTAGTCCTATGGTAATTATAATAAAAATAAAAAATAGTTTGCTTCTAAGTTTAAGGGCTTCTATGAACTTCAAATAATTCCCTTCAATTAATTTGTTTATATATAAGCAATGTTTATGCCAACATTATGACAAGATAAAAACTTTTTAAATAATAAAAAAAATTATGCTAAAATACAGTGAATCAAACCAATATGCCTCTTAAAAAGAAACATAATAATGAATGACAAATTAGACTACATACGGCAGCTATCTTTTTTTAAATCACTTTCAAATGAAAAATTAGATATTGTTGCTAGCATGTCAAAAATCATTAATTACCCTAAAAACTCTATTTTGTATTATGAAAATGATATACATAATAAAATCTTTTTTTTAGTCTCAGGGTTATTAAAAGTGTATAAAATTGATAAATTTGATAATGAAATATTTTTATACCATATATATAAAAACTCTTTAATATCTGAACTTACAACATTGGATGAGCATTCTATATACTGTTTTTCAAATGCTGAGTTTATGGAAGATAGTATAGTTTTAGAAGTTGACTTTACAGAACTGAAAAATCAGTTTTTATCCAAGAACATACTCAACAATGAGTTTATAAATGAAATCCTTCTAAAAACACAGCAACTACACTGTGTTGTAAACAGAGAGCTTGTATTTGACGCAACAGCAAAAGTTGCTTTTATGCTTAGTGATGATTTGGATATGTTTAACAGACTTAAACGGCATGAAGTATCATTTATGCTGCATATTCAGCCCGAGACTCTCTCTCGTGTTTTAAAAAAATTAAAAAGAAGTTCTATTATTGAAATAAAAAACTCAGAAGTCATCATACTAGATAAAGAATTACTTCATAATATATATAAAGGTTCAGCATCATGAAAAAAATAAATAAAATCAGTACAAAAATTAAACTTATCGGTGCTCTTTTAGTCTTTTTGGTTGTAAGTGTATTGGCTACTACTATATACTTAAATCAGCAAAACATTAAAGATGCTCTTATAATAAACATTGCAGGTAAGCAAAGAATGTTAACTCAAAAAATAGCCAAAAATATATTTTATATTCATTACACATCTAATCAAGATTTCTATGAATTAAATTCGGCTTCTGATGAGTTTATAGAAGGTTTAAATATTTTAAAACATGGTGACCACGATAAAGGAATAGTACCAATATTAAACTATAATATATCTACACAGCTACTTGAAATACGCAAACTTTGGGATGCTTATTATGAAGATGTACAAAACTTTAAACTTCTTACTCAATCCTACGCAGACAGGGATAAAGGAGATGAAATTGTACTTTCAATATATAAAAACAATACAATACTTCTGGATAATGTAGATAAGCTAGTTACAATGTACACAAACAATTCCGAAGACAAAACAAACTTTATTAAAACTGTTCAATACTTAGCCGGAGGCATACTTTGTATAATATTTTTATACTCGATGATGCAACTAAGATCTATTGAATCACATGTCGATTCATTTATGCAATATTCAAAAACTCTTTTAAGCAATAAAAATAGTTCTAAACTAAGTCCAATAAAACTTGAAGCAGAAAGTGAAAGCGAAATTGTCGAAGTTGGAGACACTATAAACTGCTTTGTAGAAAAAATAAACTCCGCTATGGAGCATTCAAATGAAGCACTAAAGCAATCAGAATATGCCTCTTCCAAGCTAGAAGAGTTAACTGATGAATTTGATTCAATCTTAGGTGAACTACAGGACAAATCAATAACTTCAAAACATTTAAACAATAGTGAAGATATTGTTATAGAATCAACAGAAGAATTGATTAATTCAACAAGAAAACTCTCAAATCTTAAAAAAGAATTAGAAAAACTTACAAAAAGTTGTCAAAAACCTAAATCATAATTTTACTAATTATTTAGTTCTACCTTAAAGTGATACGAATGTCTACACTTATAATAAATAAAACCAATCTTAATAATAAAACTTACTTTCTTGACCTGGGTCATATATTTTAAACTCATCAAAGTGATACTATCTCTACTGTTAATGGACACCTTAACAAAAAGAATTATTTTTTAGTCGTAGGTAAAGCGTCTAAATTTTAAAAATTATCAAATAGGAGAAAATATGTCACTTTCGAGAAGAGAATTTCTTAAAAGTTCAGCGGCAGCATCTGCAGCAGCAGCAGTTGGTATGAGTGTACCAACAGAGCTAGAAGCAGCGGCAGGCCAAGCTGAAGGAGACTGGAGATGGGACAAGGCAGCTTGTCGTTTCTGTGGTACAGGTTGTGGTATTATGATGGCTACGAAAAACGGTAAAATCGTGGCTGTTAAGGGAGACCCTGCAGCTCCGGTAAATCGTGGTCTTAACTGTATTAAAGGTTACTTTAATGCTAAGATTATGTACGGTGCAGACAGACTAACTCAACCACTACTTAGAGTTGGTGCTGATGGCAAATTTGACAAAAAAGGTAAATTTGTTCCAGTATCTTGGGAAAGAGCTTATGATGAGATGGAAATTCACATCAAAAAAGCACTTAAATCTGGTGGACCTGAAGCAGTTGGTGTATTCGCCTCTGGGCAGTACACTGTTCAAGAGGGTTATGCAGCTCAAAAGGTTATGAAAGCAGGATTTAGATCAAACGCTATCGATCCAAATGCTCGTCACTGTATGGCATCTGCGGTTGTTGGTTTTTATCAAACATTTGGTGTTGATGAGCCTTCTGGTTGCTATGATGATATCGAGCTGACAGATACAATTGTATCTTGGGGTTCAAATATGGCAGAAATGCACCCAATCCTTTGGTCTCGTGTAACAGACAGAAAACTATCAAATCCTGAGAGAGTAAAAGTTATAAGTATTCAGACTTATACTCACAGAACTTCGGATTTGGCTGATACTGAAATCATCTTCTCACCAAATACTGATACTGCTCTTTGGAATTATATTGCAAGAGAAATCGTAATGAGAGACGAAGCTGAAGGCATTATTGACTGGGATTTTGTTAAAAAACATATGATTTTTGCAGCCGGTCCTGTAAATATCGGTTACGGTATGAGAAGAGCTAATGAAAAATCGATTAAAAACGGTAAATATACTGCTTTAGAGATGGAAATTATCGACAAAGAGATGAAAACAACTGTTTCTAAAAAAGAGGGACCTGCATTAGAGCCTTATGGATACAAAGCTGGTGATACAATGAATCACACTCCTGGTACATTAGGTCACTGGGAAATCTCATTTGAAGATTACAAAAAATCTTTAGAGCCATACGATTTACACTATACAGCAACTATAGTAAAAGGTGATCCGGATGAAAATCTTGAGAGCTTCAAAGAAAAACTTCAAGAGTTAGCTGACTTGTATATTGAAAAAGGTAGAAAAGTAGTATCTTTTTGGACAATGGGTATGAATCAACATACTCGTGGTACTTGGACAAATACACTTGCATACAATGTTCATTTTTTACTAAATAAACAAGCTAAACCTGGTGATGGAGCATTCTCATTAACCGGGCAACCTTCTGCTTGTGGTACAGCTCGTGAAGTTGGTACATTTACACACAGACTTCCAGCTGATATGATGGTTAAAAATCCTAAGCACAGAGCTATAGCTGAGAAGAAATGGATGATCCCTCAAGGAACTCTTAATGGCGTTGGTAAACAGCACATTATGGCATTACACAGAGGAATCGAAGATGGCTTAATCAAGTTTGCATGGGTAAATGTTTGTAATCCATACCAATGTTCTGCATCAGCTTCTCACTGGATTAAAGCGGCTCGTGAAATGGATAACTTTATTGTTACTTCTGATGGATATCCAGGTATATCTGCTAAAGTTTCTGACCTTATCTTACCATCTGCTATGATGTATGAAAAATGGGGAGCTTATGGTAATGCTGAGCGTCGTACACAACACTGGAGACAGCAAGTTCTTCCTGTAGGCGATTCAATGAGTGATACTTGGCAATGGGTTGAGCTTTCAAAGCGTTTTAAAATTTCTGAAGTTTGGGGCGAATATGCACCAAGCGGACCAAGAAAAAAAGCACTTCCAAGTGTACTAAAAAAAGCTTATGCAATGGGTTACAATGCTGATACTACTCTATTTGAAGTATTGTTTGCAAACAAAATTGCTAAAACTTATAAAATTGATGCAAACGATCCTATCCAAGCTGGATACGATAATAGTGAAGCTTCCGGAGATGCGAGACAAGTTGTTGGAACTGACGGTAAAGTGTTTGACGGCTATGGTTTCTTTATCCAAAAATATCTTTGGGAAGAGTATGCTGCGTTTACTCGTGGACATGGTCATGACCTTGCACCGTTTGATGTGTACCATAAAGTTCGTGGTCTTAAATGGCCTGTTGTTGACGGTAAAGAGACAGCATGGAGATTTAATGCTAAGTATGATCCATATGCAGCTAAAGCTACTAAAGAAAGCGGTAACTCACATGCATTCTATGGAACACTTGCAAAAGCTCTACAAAGTGGTACATTAACCGGTAAAGATAAAGATTCTAAGAAAAAATCATTGGCTAACAAAGCGAAAATATTTGCTCGTCCGTATATGGATCCTCCAGAAATGCCGGATGCGGAATATGACATTTGGTTGTCTACCGGTCGTGTTTTAGAGCACTGGCACTCAGGAACAATGACTATGCGTGTACCTGAACTATTTCGTGCTGTTCCAGAAGCACTATGTTACATGCACCCGGCTGACGCAGAAGCTAAAGACCTTAAACAAGGTGGACTTGCATGGGTTGAATCTCGTCGTGGTAAAGTTAAAGCTAGAGTTGAAACTCGTGGTAGGAACAGACCTCCAAGAGGTTTAGTATTTGTACCTTGGTTCGATGAAAAAGTATTTATTAACAAAGTATGTTTAGATGCGACATGTCCAATGTCAAAACAGACAGACTTTAAAAAATGTGCTGTAAAAGTTTACAAAGCATAGCCTATTAAATAAAGGATAAGGAGAGTTTTGCACTTTGCAAGGCAAACCTAATAAAATGAAAAACGAAACAGTAAGTGACAGAAGAAAATTTATTTTAAGAATGGCGAGAGGTGCTGGTATAGCAGCTCTAGGTGGTTTTGTGTGGAGTGCATATGTTGATGAAGTGACGGCTTCACAACTTCTTCTTCGCCCACCGGGAGCTATTAAAGAAGAAGATTTTTTGAAAACATGTATAAAATGCGGGCTTTGTGTTGAAGCCTGTCCATACGACACACTGTTACTTGCAAAACCGGGTGATAACAAACCTCTAGGGACTCCATATTTTATACCTAGAGATATACCTTGTTATATGTGTCCAGATATTCCATGTGTTCCTGTTTGTCCGACAGGAGCACTTGATGAATCTAGTGTTACAACAAATGGAGAACTTGATATCAATATAGCAGATATGGGTCTTGCTGTAGTAGATGATGAGAGTTGTATAGCGTTTTGGGGAATTCAATGTGATGCTTGTTATAGAGCTTGTCCTTTATTGGGTGAAGCGATAACAGTTGAATATGAAAGAAATGAAAGAACAGGTAAACACGCTTTTTTAAAGCCGGTTGTTCACTCTAATGTCTGCACCGGTTGCGGACTGTGTGAAAAGGCTTGTGTTACGGAAAAAGCAGCTATCTTTGTACTTCCAAGAGAAGTTGCAATGGGTAAAGCAGGTAATTACTATATCAAAGGTTGGGATAAACAAGATGAAAAGCGTTTAGAAAATGCTTCGCAAATTAAAACGACAACTGAGATAAGTAAAGAAACTGCTATTGATTCTTTAAATGATGCAGGGGATTTATACTAATGAGAAATCTTTGGAATAATTACCGATACTTATTTTTTAGAAGATTTACCCAGATAGGTTTACTGATTTTGTATTTTGGAGCGAATGCTTGGGGATGGACTATCCTTATGGGTAATCTTAGTTCATCACTTTTTTTAGATGTTGTTCCTTTAAGTGATCCTTTTGCTGCACTGCAAATGCTTTTTGCAGGTGCTGTTTTGAGTTTAGATTTACTTATAGGAGTCTTTATAGTTACTATATTTTATCTACTTATCGGCGGTCGCGCTTTTTGTAGTTGGGTTTGCCCTGTAAATATAGTTACGGATGCAGCAGCACTTTTGAGAAGAAAATTTGGTGTTGATGCTATCTCAAAAAGACAACCGGCTTCGCGTAATATGCGATACTGGGTTTTAGCATTAAGTCTAATATTATCGTTTATGATGGGTGTCACAGCCTTTGAATTTATATCACCAATATCTATGCTTCATAGAGGTATTATATTTGGTTTAGGTTTTGGATGGGCAGCGATGCTTATTATTTTTCTTTTTGACCTATTCGTTTTAAAAAATGGATGGTGTGGACATGTATGTCCGCTTGGTGGGTTTTATTCACTGGTTGGAAAGACTAGTCTTATAAGAGTGCAACATACAGCAGAAAATTGTACTGCATGTATGAAATGTAAAACTGTTTGTCCTGAGCAACAAGTATTACACATGATAGATAAACAGAGCATACCTGTACTTTCGGGTGAGTGTACAAACTGTGCTAGATGTATCGAAGTGTGTGATGATAATGCTCTTAGTTTTTCAATACGAAAACTAGCAAAAAACAAAAAAACGGGAGAGTAAAATGAAAACAATGAGTAAAATAACGATTGGTTTAGTCGCTGCGGCACTACTAATGGTTGGTTGTACTGGTGAAAGTGCTAAAACTTCACCAAAAGCACAAGTAGTAACAGCAGTAAGTGAAGCGTCTTTAGGTCTAAGAAAAACCGACCTTTATACGGAAGATAGTACTACAGCCTCAAAAACTGAGTACAGAACATCGCAGCCTATGGGTAGTGCAAAGATTAAAAGAGCATTTCAAGATGCTCCACCGATGATTCCACATGATACTACCGGTATGTTACCTATCAAGACAGAAGATAACAGATGTGTTAGTTGTCATATGCCTGAGATGGCTGGTGGAATGGGTGCAACGCCGATTCCGGTGTCACACTTTACAGACTTTAGACCTAAGCATAAAGTTGTAAACGGTACATTTCAAAAAGCGGCTGATAACTATAAAAATGAAGTTTCTATCGTACAATATGATGTGCTTCAGGGTTCAAGATTTAACTGTACACTATGTCATGCGCCACAATCTCAAGGTAACCTAGCAGTTGAGAATACTTTTGAACCAACTTTTACTACAGATGATGGTGCAACTAATTCAAGTTGGGCAGGAAGAAGGTTAACTGATTCTTTAGATACAGTTAAAGGTGCTCCAAACTATGTTACTCCAGAAGATGTTGCAAATGCAGATTCTGCAGCCGGCAGTTTAGATCACTAATGCAAAGAAGAGAGCTTTTTAGCTCTCTTGCTTCATCTATTAAAGGTGACAAAAAGCAAGAGAAGGTCTTAAGACCACCATATTTTGGTGATGAATCTCTTTTTCAGAGTGAGTGTAGCAAGTGTGATGCAAAATGCGCCACTGTTTGTGAAGAAGAGATAATTAAAATAGCAGATGACAAAACTCCTTATATAGTTTTTTCAACTAATGGCTGTACTTACTGTGATAAGTGTGCAATTGCGTGTGAGTTTGGGGTATTGAATCTAAAAGATAAAAAGATTTTAAATGCAACTATAACAATTGACAGGCAAAAATGTTTGAGTTGGAACCATACGATGTGTTTTTCTTGTAAAGATCCATGTTTAGACAATGCTATAGACTTTGCTGCAATGTTTATGCCAGTTATAAATGATAAGTGTACGGCTTGCGGATTTTGTATAAGCAGATGTCCTACAGATGCAATAGACATAAAGGTTTTATGATGAGTAAATTTATTTTTTTACTTTTATTATCAGTAATTTATATTCAAGCAAAAGATTTCAAGCAGCCAATTGATAGTTTTATCTCAAGCGGCTTTGTCGTTGATTTAGTTTATAAAGATTCTAAAATTTACAGCGCTACTGATGCCGGCATAGTTGATGTTTTTGATTTTAACAATAAAAAGCTCGTCAAAAAAATCAAACTTCCTAAAATAGAAGATTTTATGGGCGAAGAAGTTGATTCAAAAGTTTATTCGGTTGATGAGCTAGATGGTGTTATTATGATTTTATCTCAATCAAAAAAAGGTTTCAGCAGATTACATATTCATAAAAACAATAAAACTAGCCTGATTATCGATTATATAAAAAATCTAAGTATTATCAAGGCCAAATATTTAAACAAAAACACAGTTATTTTGGCACTTATTAGTAATGAAATAATATCTTATAACATAAACAAAGCCAAACAAAACTATAGGTATCAAGTCTCAGGTGCTAAATTTTCTGACTTTGCTCTAAGTGAAGATAAAACTAAAATTGCAGTTGCTGATGAAAGTGGTGTTGTGCAAATTTATGACACATTAAGCGCCAAGAATATCAAAAAACTAAAAGGACAAAATGTAGACAACATATTTCAAATTGCATATAAAAATGATATCGTTGTAACTGCCGGACAAGATAGAAGAGTTGGAGTTTATTCACTTAAATTTAATTCGGCATATCATATAAAATCTACATTTTTAGTCTATAGTGTTGGCCTATCTCCGAGTGGTAAAATTGCTGCATACTCTAGCAACGAAAACAATAATGTAACTCTGTTCAATACAGCAACTAAGTCAAAAATAGGAGAATACAGCGGCAATAAAATGACGCTATCAAATATAGTCTTTATTAATGATGAGGAGTTTTTAGTCTCTAGCAATAACCAAATCATTAATTTATATAGTGTAAAATAAAAACAACAAAAGGAAGTCGATATGAATATTTCAAGCATAGTAGTTAAAACAGTTCCAAAGTACATAGATGAAGTGGTACAAGCTCTTAAGGATTGTGAAGTATGTGATTATCATATGCATGATAAAGAAGGCAGAGTTATTATTACTATTGAGGGTGAAGGTGTATCTGAAGAACTTGATAAACTTAGAATCATAGAAGCTATACCACATGTAATTACTGCTGATATGCAAATGGCGTACTCTGAAGATGAGTTAGATGCACATATGGAAGTTATTGCCAATGGAGATGCTGTTCCAAAAATGCTAAATGATGACGATGTCAAACTATCAGATATTCAGTACAACGGTGACTTGAAGAAAAAAGATGACCTATCTACATTTACTAAAAAATTTGACAAAACACAGAGATAAATTATGTCAGTAATATTTGAATCAACTATAAAAATGGCTGCGGGCAGTAACGAAGATTGGTATATAGAACTTAAAGACACTGTTGATGACAGAGTTGAGATTTGCGCTGATTTATCAGAGTACTCAAAAAAAGTAGAAGAATTTGGTGCTGATTATGGTGGAAATATCGATGAAGTAAAATGGATGAAAGATGATAATGTTCCTCTTCCTGTAATGGATAGCATTAGATTTGAGATGTCTAAACTTCAAAAAGAAATAGAAGAAGAGACAGGTAAACCACTTGTTAATAAGGAGTCTTAATTGCCGGTAGCACAAGCAATACAAACTGATAAATATCTAGATCCTATTCAAATTAGCGAGCACTTAAAAAATGTAGAGTACATAATTATGGCTGCTCCTGCACCTGATCACTTTAAAGATACGCCTATTCACTTTAGTATATTTTTAAATACATCTGAACAACTTCCAAAAGATATAAAAGATGCCGTGTTTGATAAATTTTTAGATGACAATCAAATAAACAACCCTATAGAAGTTATGAGTCAATTAATGCCGGTTGGGTTTGGCATAAGCAATCAAGACACACCAATGCCTCTTCTCCTTGTAAAACCTGAAGATCAAAGAAGTATCCCGCACAGCATTATGCATGTTATAGATTTTTTAGCTGATTCAGACAACTATATCGAAGCTAAGATAGATAAATTAACAGGCTGGAGCTATAGCTATAACGATTAAGACTTAAAAGAAATACTTTCTATTTCTTTTATAGTCTTTACTATATCTTTTGATAAATTTTCATACCCGTCTTTGGTAACCAATATATTATCTTCAATTCTAATGCCGATACCGCGATATTTTTTAGGCACGGACTTGTCATTTTTATCTATATATAATCCAGGTTCAATCGTTAAGACCATACCTTTATCTAGAGGTATCTCTTTATCATCATAGTTAATGTATGGAGCTGGGTCATGCACATCTAAGCCCATCCAGTGTCCTATTCCGTGTGGATAATATTTCTTATGCTTTTGTTTTTTTATCAGTTTTTTATAATTACCTTTTAGTATGCCGAGTTTAATCATACCTTTTGTCAGGAGTTCTTCTGCTTTTTTCTGAAGGTCACTTCTTTTGACATGTGGTTTTATCATACTAATAATTTCAAGCTGTGTATCTAAGACAAGCTTATATAACTTTTTTTGAGAAGAAGTAAACTTCCCATTTACAGGAATTGTTCTTGTTATATCGCTGGCATAATGTTTATACTCAGATCCAGCATCTATTAAAATAAGCTCTTTGTCTATTAAGGGTTTATTGTTTTTAATATAGTGAAGAGTATTTGCGTTGTTTCCGCCTGCTACAATTGATGTATAAGCATCACTATAGGCACCTTTGCTTTTAAACTCATACTCGATCTGTGCGAGAAGTTCATACTCTTTTTTCCCTATCTTCTTACTCTTCATAACACTGTGATGAGCATCTTTTGTTATAGATATTGCTTTTTTGATAAGGTTTATCTCTGAAGGTGACTTTATAAGTCTCATTTCTTGGATAAAATGAATTATGTTTTTTTGAGTTTTAATAGCTGATGATTGTTTTAAAAATCTTTTTACTCTTTTATCCTTAGAACTTAAATCGCAATATAGGGTTTTTTTACCGACAACATACTTTTCCAGTCTCTTTTGTAAGTCATCGCTCACAAATACTTCATCAACTAAAAATCTTTTTTTTGCCTTTTTTTTACCCATTCTTTTGCCGGTCCATAGCTCTAATTGTGCATCTTTTTTTTGAACAAACAAAACTGTTTTTGTCTCATTTTTTGTTTTTACAAAAACCAATGCAGAATTATCCTCTTTAAACCCTGTAAGATAGTAAAAATTACTATCTTGTCTATATGGGTAATCCGTATCGTTTGAGCGAGTTTTATATGTTGAACTAAATATAATTCCTATAGAGTTTTTAGATAATTTCTTTGCTAAAATATCTCTTCTTTTTTTATACTCTTTTTGAGTAATCATTTACAGACTCCGTTTAACCACTCAATATTTTGCTGTAAAACTATAGATAAGGCACTATTTAAAGCCTCTACTCCACCCTTTGCATCAAGAGTTTTAGATTTGATTTTAGAGCTAAATGTATTTGTAGCAATCACACTGCTTGTCTTAATATCAACCAGTGTTACACTTATAGCTACATTGACATGTGACTCTTTTAAATCATCGCTGAAATACTGCATAAAATCTTCTACTGTAGTCTCTAGAATCCAATTATTTCTACTTCTTGATTTTGAGGTTTGAACATCTTTAAAAAGATTAGAATCCCTAATTACTTTAACCATTTGCTGAGTAACCGAGTGGTTTGGTGATTCCCGCCATAGTGATTCAGAGTAGGAGAAAATTCTGCTACTTGGCTGTGCGTAATCCATTCTAAGTGACATAAGTGCATTGGAGCTAAATGCTTGTGCAACTTTCAGCGATTTATCTTTACACCCATCAACAACATCAATCTCACCTTTGAAGGTATTTGCTTCAATTCTATACTCAGTAATAGGGCTATTTATTGTTGTACATCCTGAGAGCAAAATCATGCCTATTGCAATTAATATATATTTCATATCCTAATCCTCTCCTGGTCCTTTTTTTATTTTTTCTTGCTTAAATAAAATATCACCAGGGCTTCTCTCATACTTATCAATCGCTTCTTGCATCTTTATCATTAGTTCTTGCATCTCTACGAATGTGCTGTTCATCGTAGGAACAAGATCACCGGTAATCTCTTTTAGATTAAAATCACCTCTAGCCATTGCCTCTCTAAAATCATCCATTGTTGTTCTAATACCATGGTAACTGCCCGTAATAGATTTAAATGAAGAAGATATTTTATCTTCCCACTCTACACTGTTATTAATAAATTTTTCTATACGAGGCATCATTTCATCGAGTTTTTTTGTTGAGCTGTTTAAGTTTTTCATACTCGCTTGAAAATTACGAATAGTTTCATCGTCAAAAGTTTTATTCATCTTTGACATAAACACAGCGCTGTTTCTCAATAGTAGTGTTATCTCTTGTTGATTTTCTTCATTTAGCAACTGCTGCATTCTTAGAAGTGTCCCGGACAAGTCAGTTGTAACATCTCCAAATGTATCTTCGAGTTTGAAAAACAGTGATGGACTTGTTTGTATAACCGGAAATTCTTCTTCTTTACTAGCCTTAAGAAGAGGAGCCTTGTTGTCACCTTGACTTAGATTTATGTAACTAAGTCCTGTTATGCCCTGAGAAGTCAACTTTGCAACTGTTGATGATTTTACAGGTGTTGTTTTTAAAATATCTACAAGAATCTCTACTTGTTCTGAATTTTTAGGGTTGATTTTCATATTTACAACTTTCCCCACACTAATACCCCTGAATTTAACCGGTGCATCAAGATTAAGACCTAAGACTGATTCATCAAAGCGGATAAGATATTTTTGCATCTCTTCCTCTGCTGATGGTTTTAAAAGCCAATATCCAAATCCAAGCATCAAAATCAAACTAAGAAGTACTAAAAAACCTACTAAGCTGTAATTAACTCTATTATTCATTATTTTTTCCAAAAAATGTCTGTATAAATTTATTTTTAACAGATTTTATATTATTTAAATTTCCTTCATATACTATCTTTTTTTCATCAATAATAGCAACTGAATCAAGTGTAGCATAAATTGATTGTAAATCATGTGAAATTATTACAATAGTCAACCCCAAAAGATCTCTAAGTTTAAGTATAAGAGCATCAATCTCTCTTGCAGATATCGGGTCAAGTCCACTTGTAGGCTCATCAAGAAACAGAAGTTTCGGGTCCATTGCAAGTGATCGTGCAAGTGCTGCTTTTTTCTTCATACCCCCGCTTATTTGAGACGGATAAAGATGTGCATCTTCTGACTTTAAACCAACAATTCTTATCTTAAATTCTACAATCTCATCAATCATCTCTTGTGATAGATTCGTGTATTCAACCAGAGGAAGGGCAATGTTGTCTTTTAGACTCAAAGATGAAAACAGGGCACCGGCTTGAAATAAAACTCCCCACTCCTGTCTCAGTTTTTGAGCCTCTTTATTTTCAATATGATTTAATTCGTGACCCAAAACTTTAATGCTGCCGCTGTTGATTTTTTGCAGCATTACCATCTCTCTAAGCAATGTTGTCTTTCCGCAGCCACTCGGTCCTAAAAGCCCATAAATTTCACCCTTTTTTACAGTTAAATTAAGACCGTCATGAACTATTCTATCACCAAAAGAAGTTACAACATCTCTTACTTCAATTATACTGTTCATTATATCCCCAAGTTTGTAAAAGCAATAGAGAATACTGCATCGCAAATAATTACAGCAAAAATTGACTCTACCACGCTTTTAGTCGTGTTAAAACCTATGCTCTGAGTATCATCTTTAACCATAAGACCTCTGTATATTCCTATGGTCGCTATCAAAAATGCGAAAAACGGTCCTTTAGCTATGCCGATAAAAAAATGTTTTGCTGCTATAACATCAGCAAATCTATCTAAAAAAAGCGTTATTGAAATGTTTAAATCTATATTTGCCACAACCATTCCGCCAATAATAGCCATAATATCTGATACAAATATCAATATCGGCATAGTTATCATAAGCGCAACTATTTTAGGAATAACTAAAAACTTATAAGGATCAAAACCCATAGTTCTCATAGCATCTAACTCTTGAGTAATCTTCATTGCACCTATTTGAGCAGTAAAAGCTGAACCACTTCTACCGGCTATAACTATAGCCGTGATTAATGGAGAGAGTTCTCTTAGTACGGATATTCCAAGCATATCAACGATAAAGATATTGGCTCCATATATTTTTAGCTGATGAGCCGACTGATAAGCCACAACCAAACCTATCAAAAAACTGGTTATTGCAACAATACCTATTGCCTTGATTGCACTCTCATTTATTTCAAAAGCTATCTCTTTGTATCTTATATTTTTAAATGATGTTATATAGTGCATATTATTTGCAAACAGCTCTCCAAGAAAAGCCATAAAAGATAAAAAACCAAGATAATTTTCATATGAATGCTCACCCAGTTTTTCTATTATATTTCTTCTTTTTGGATGCAAAATTTTAGTTGATTTTTCTTTTTCATTTTTTACTAATTCTAGTATATCAAGTATGTCTTTATTGTCGCATTCAAGATGATTTTGGATATTTTGTGAAGATAGTTTTTTTCGTAGTTTGTATATAAAAATAGATGCTCCGCTATCTAAAAACTTCAAGTTCATCAAGTCAATAACTACAATCTTTTCTTTAGAAAAATCTATTATATCTATCATAACTTGAGAGCTTGTCAGGTTGTAGAGAGTAAGTTCACCACTAAATTTTAAGTAAAGCTTGCCATCCACATGTAAAATATCCAATAATGAAGTGTTCATATCACAAACTACTAAAAATCTCTCTCTAGCAGTTTATTTACTTTAAGAATTGTAATAATTCTATCCTCTTGCTTGCCAACACCATCAATAACAGTATCATCACCGCTTATAGTATCGGGGGCCGGACCTATATCTTTTTTCTTGATTCTAATTGCCATTGTTAATCTATCTATTATAAATCCTGCAATATCATCTCCATGTCTTAAAACAATAAATCGTGTTTCATCGCCCTGTTTTTTAGGAGAAAGCCCAAATTTTAGACGAAGATCGATAAGTGGTATAACTGCTCCACGCATATTGAATACACCAACAACATATTTAGGAACTTGTGGAACTCTAGTCCATGGAAACGGTTTGATAATTTCTTGAATTGCTAAAATAGGAACCGCATACTCTTCTTCACCAATTATAAATCCAACTAACTGAACAACATCATCGGACTGAACTAAACTCTCTTCATTTTTTGCATTTTGCTTATTGATAATTTCTTTTAATTTATCACTCATTATAAAAACTCCGATTTAAAGTTAACATTTCTTTGAACTACGCTTGATAAGTAGTCAGAAGAATATGGTTTAGTAATATACTCAACCATTCCAGATTCAACACCACGCATACGATCAGACTTACCGGTTCTAGATGTAACGGCAATAAGAGGTAAATTTTTATAACGGTTATATTTTTTTATCTCTTTAGCCAAAGAATAACCATCCATCCTCGGCATCTCTACATCTATCAGCATCGCATCAAAGTGATGGTCGCCTTGTTTTAGTATACTCAGTGCTTCTTGCCCGTCACTAGCCTCAACTAAGGTAACCCCAAGTGGCTCTAACGCTTTTCTCATAATCATTCTGTCAGTTTGTGAATCATCAACAACCATTATAGTATAGTCACTTGCTTTCATCTTTTCTTGTGTCAGCAATGCAGCGTCAGATGAACTGTCTATTATGGCTGTTGCTTTAACATGTTTAGCTATATCCATAAGAGCTAGTACATCAACAATCAGAGTAACACCTCCATCACCACGGATAGTAGCACCGGCAACACCGTCTATACCTTTTAGATAATCACCTAAAGATTTGATAACTATCTCTTCTTGACCCACTAAGGTGTCTACAATTAGTCCAAGTTTGCTAGTACCTAAACCAAGAACAACTACATAAGCATGTTCACTGGAGTCTAAAATACGCTCAACTTCAAAGATATCTCCGATATGAACCAAAGATAAAACATCTTCGCGAAGTCTCATTACTGAACGACCTTCAACAGTGTAAATCTCATCTTTTGATATTCGAACCGTCTCTAATACCGATGCAAGCGGTATAGCGTAATGCTCTTCTTGAACACCCACTAATAGAGCCTGAATAATCGCAAGAGTTAAAGGTATTTTCAATTTAATTGATGTTCCAACACCAAATTCACTGTCTATATCAATGATACCGTTTACTTTTTCTATATTTGTTTTTACAACATCCATGCCAACACCGCGGCCGGAAACATTTGTTACTGCTGCAGCTGTAGAAAAGCCAGGTTTGAAAATCAGGGCAAAAGCTTCTTTGTCACTCATATTATCAGCTTCTTTTGCTGTAATAAGGCCTTTTTCTATACACTTAGTTTTTAACATTTCAGGATCAAGACCCTTACCGTCATCATCAATCTGAATAACGATTTGATTGCCTTCATTATATGCTTTTAGCTTAATAGTTCCCGTTTCATTTTTACCTTCTTCTTGACGAACCGCTGGAAGCTCAATACCGTGATCACATGAATTTCTAATGATGTGCACTAAAGGGTCTCCAACTTCTTCAACAATAGATTTGTCAAGTTCCGTATCTTCCCCATATAGTTCGAGTTCTATCTTCTTGTTAAGTTCACGGTTTAAATCCCTAATCATTCTTGGAAACTTGTTAAATACTTTACCGATTGGGAGCATTCTTGTCTTCATAACTGCAATTTGCAAGTCAGTGGTAACAAGAGAGACGATAGATACAACTTGAGTTAACTCTTCAAGGAACTCTTCTCCCTCATAACGCTCTTCAACATCCTCATTTATTTTAATAAGTCTGTTTTTAGCAAGGACTAGCTCACCGATAAGATTCATTAAGTGGTCGAGTCTTTTTACATCAACACGGATTGTTTGTTCAACTACTTGTGCTTTTTTTGCAGGTGCAGCAGCTTTTACATCCTCCGTTGGTTGTGTTGGCGCAGCAGGAACAGGTGTCGGCGCAACTGGTTCAGGAGTAGGTTCTTGCGGTGCTTCTTCTTCTGTTTCAGGAGTAGGATCGAGTGATGGAACACTCTCTCCTGCTGCTATTTTAGCTTCTCTTTTTGCTTTATCTTCATTTTGTCTCTCTTGTAAAAGTCTCTCTATTTCTGCTTCAAGATCATCAGCATCCATATTCTCATAATCAAGGTCATCTTCTGAACTCTCTGGCTCAGAAGCAACTTCTTCAGCAGGAGTAGTTTCTTGTGCAACTGGAGTCTCAACTTCACCAGTACCGCCTACACATTTGTCTAATTTAGAAACACACTCTGCAACATCTACTCCAGCATCAGCACTAGTATCACGAATAGTAAATAAAAGTTGCTTCATCAAATCAATAGATTCTAGAATAACATCCATTATGTCAGGAGTAATTAACAACTCACCATGTCTTGCCTTGTTTAAAACATCTTCCATGTGATGGGTTAGGTGTGTCAGAACATCAAAGTTTAAAAATGATGAAGCTCCTTTAACAGTGTGCGCAACGCGAAATATCCCATTTAAAAGTTCTAAATCTTCCGGCCTGCTTTCTAACTCTACTAAATCTTGATCTAATTGTTCAATTAGCTCAAAAGACTCAACTAAAAAATCCTGTAGTATCTCTTGAAATTCATCCATATTTTTACACCCCTACTTTATATGTGCACGCACAACTCGTGCTACTTCGTCGTAAAACGAGCTTGCTTGAAACTTAACCAAGTAAGCTTCACCACCTGCCTTGATACCTCTATCTTCACTAAAATGATCACTGATTGAAGAGTTAAATACAATCGGTATATTGTTGAATCTCCCATCTTCTTTAACATTGGCTGCAAAGTGAAAACCATCCATTCTCGGCATCTCTACATCTGAAATAATTATTTTAAGATTATCTGATATCTCATCGCCATATGCATCATAAAGTGCATCTAATTTTTCCAAGCCCTCTTTGCCATCCATGGCTTCAACAACATCAAATCCCATCTTAACAAGCGCTTCTTTAACTATTCTTCTAGCTGTTGTACTATCATCTAAAACAAGAGCCAGCCCTGTAAAATTTTCTATTTTTTTAGGAAGACTCTGTGTGTCAGGTTCATAAAGACCCAATTCTTGCACAACACTTTCAAGGTCAAGGATAAGCAGGACATTATCTCCTTCTATTTTGGTAACACCTGTTATCTTACTTCCATCAATTGAGCTTGTTGAGTTCATAAAAGAAGCCGGTTCAATATCACTCCAATTGATTCTTCTTATTCTTCTAGCTTCATGAACTATAAAACCGATAAGCACATTGTTAAACTCAGTTATAATAACTCTTGAGTTTTTCTTTGCATCCTCTGGTTCTACTATTCCCATCCATTTCGCTAAGTTTACAACAGGTATAACGACATCTCTTAAATCAAAAATACCCTCTATAAACTCCGGCGTACTAGGTAAATCAGTTAAATTTGGCAACTTAATGATCTCACGAACTTTTGATACATTAATCCCATATATGCCTTCATAGACATTGTCGTCTTCTTGCTTTAAAATACGAAAGTCAACAAGTTCCATCTCATTGGAGCCAACTTTCAGTGATTGTTCAGTTGTCATATTTTAATTTCCTTTAGAGAAACTTTTCTCTTGCATTAGCTCTAGTTCTTTCCTAGATTCTACAATAAAGTATCTTTGATTGCACGCAAAAACACCTAAGTTAATATAAACAAAATCGTCATATTTAATTATTTTATTTTGATGAAAATGCCCTTCTATAAAGTAATCACAAACATATTTATGTCCAAGTCTTTTAGATATAAATTTTCTAAAACCTGTAAACTCTTTACAATCATCTTTTTTACTAAGATATCTATCTAGTTTTTTCAAAATATAGTGTCCAAAGAGAGAATCAAGCATAGTTAAAACAAATAAAACTATAGGATTTCTAATTATAGATGTATAAATTTTATATCCAAGAGCGCCCTCTATATCTCCATGTGCAAGCAAAACTTTTTTATCTTTATATTGACATGTTACCGGTTGTTGCAAAATAGAAAATACTTTTGCATTAGGAAAAATTTTTCTTAAATTAAAATCATGATTTCCTTCCAAATAAATCATCTCTATATCTAAAGATATCTCATTTAAAAGTTTTACGGCTTCTTGATTTACTTTTTGAGTATATGCAACTCCGCCAAATAAAGCATCAAATATATCGCCCATTAAAATAAGTTGAGTTGGTTGTAGTTTTTTTGAATGAATATCTTTTATAAAGTCTAAAAGTTCTGGTCGCTGGTGTGAGTAGTGCGCATCTGAGATGATAAATGCGCCCTCTAAAATTTCTATATTACGGGACATAAGCTATATTTGGAATCCCTAAGCCTTCATCAAGGCCCATCATTATGTTTGCGTTCACAACAGCCTGTGAAGATGCGCCTCTCATAAGATTGTCAATAGCGCTTGAGATAAAAAGTGTATTGCCCTTTTGTTTTACATAGATATCACAAAAATTTGTTCCTGCCACATTTTTCATATCTACTGGATTTTTGGATACTCTTACATGTATTTCATCTTTGTAAAACTCCTCTAAAACTTCAAAAGCATCAAAATCACTGCTTACTTGAATATAAATAGAAGATATCATCCCTCTAGTTATAGGCACAAGATGTGGAACAAAAGCAACCTCATCAAAGTCTACATGTAACTTTTGTGCGATTTCTGGTGCATGTCTGTGCATAAGAGGATTATATGCAAAAAGATTATCATTAACATTTACAAAATGCGTAACATCGCTAAGTTTCTTTCCTGCTCCGCTTACTCCTGTTTTTGCATCTATAATGATGGGAGTGTTTTTAACCCTTTTATCCATAAAAGGAAGAAGCCCTAAAATGGCACAAGTTGGAAAACATCCAGGGTTTGCAACAAGCTTGGCAGTTTTTAAATCATTACGATAAAGTTCAGGTAAGCCATAAACTACATGTGAAAGGTTCTGGGCATCAGTATGTTTGCAGTAAAACTCTTCGTAAATATCTTGTGGCAGTCTATAATCAGCTGAGAGGTCAACTACTTTTACACCTTTAGCAATAAGTGGTTTCACATAAGCCATGGCAGTTTGATGAGGAACTGCTAAAAAAACAAGTTCACACTCCGCAGCCATCTCATCAATATCTGCTTTTAAAACCTTACACTCATACACACCACTTAAAGACGGATGAAGTTCACTAAGTAAAACCCCACCATCGGTGTTTGAGAGATAAGCAAGGTTAAATTGCGGATGATTTATAAGAATTTTTACAAGCTCTAAACCTGTGTAACCGCTTGCTCCGACTATGCCTACATTTATCTTTTTATTCATGACACTCAAAGACTATCTCCTGATATTTGACCTCTTCAATTTCAAACTCTTTTTTACCGCCTGGAAGTTGAACTTTTACCTCATCTCCTTCTTTACGGCCAAGAAGCTGCTTTGCCAAAGGTGAAGCAAAAGAGATAAGCCCCATATCAGGATTAGACTCGCAGCCCCCAACAATAGTGTAAGTCACCTCTTCATCACTGTCCATATCAGTCATAACAACAGTTGAGCCAAAACTGATTCGTGAATGTTCAAGGTCAGATGGATCAACTATTTTAGCAGAGCCTATAATGTCTGCTAGCTCTTGCAAGCGCCCGTCTATAGTTCTTTGATTTTCTTTTGCTGCATGATATTCTGCATTTTCTTTTAAATCACCATGTTCTAGTGCTTCTTCAATATCTTTTACAATTTGCGGTCGTCTCACTTCTTTTAAATACTTTACTTCAGCTTGGAGTTTTTCATATCCAAATATTGTCATAGGTTCAATTTTTTCCATAATTTATTCTCTTATTATTGTTTTTGTCATTATATCAAAATAATATCATCTTAACTAAGCAATCTAGTATCAAGTTCCAGTTGCAGTTCTTTATGATCTGACTACACTTATTAGCTCCATTGTTCCCACCTAATATTTCTCCTACAAAGTAAAGTGACATTCTGAAAGAACTAATCATCCCAGCCGTCTTTTATGTAGAGGCTGTCTAGCACTCTCTGGCTTCTTTGCAGTAGGTCTTCATAGGTGTACTCTTTGGCTAGCGGTTCTAGTTCTTCCGGTAAGGTTGGGGATTTTGCATAAACAAGACGGATAACAACGCTTTTTGCCATTGTTCGTTCTGGATTGAATTTGTAGCAGTCATAAATTATTCTTTTTTTTCCATATTTTTTATTATAAGATTCAGCGACTCCACATGTATAATTTTCTTTGCCATGAGTTTCGTAATGAAGATTAACATTTATAGTTTCTCCATCAGGTCTTGTTCTTTGGGGTGGAAAATTTTTTATTTTATTCTCAATCTCTCTCTCCGTATATGGGTATATTGCTGTGGTAAATTCAAATGTATACCCTAAGACAATTCCTCTTGTCTCTTTTGACCTATACTGAGCTAAAGAATAAAACGCTCCTCCATAAATAAATCCGCCTCTCCAGCCTAGCATCTTTTGCCAGTCTTTTTCATATGTCAGCGGTGCACTTACGTTAAAGTCCTTATGCTCCAGTGTAAAACTATCGGCTGTTTTAGGATCGGCAAACATAAAAAACTGAGGAGACTTATTGCCACTTGTCCATTGCATAAAACCATCCACATTATCTCTGATACTGTTCTTCGAACATCCGCTCATTATTATCAGCATTAGACCAAGCAATATAAAATTTGTTTTTTTCATCTAATCTCTCCTATAAATCATTGATGGGTTATATACGTTTGATATACTTTGGACTCACCTTTTATGCTTTGGATATCTTGTACACTTTCCATAGCCAAGTCTCTTCCTGCATTTACTTCCAGATCATTTGTGCTTACTACCGCTCCCTTTAGTACTATATCCTCTACAGAAGTTATGGTTGCTTTTGGACTTATTTTATTTATTTTTTTCATATAACTCTGAAAGAGGTCTTTGTTTTCCAGGTGCTTTAGGATCATAATAATATCCATTTGCAGGAGTAAAGCTTTCATTTCCACATCCTATGACGCATGGATAATACTGCGGTTTAGAAGATTCCTCTAAAGATGCGCATCCGGATAAACTCATTAAAACTATTAAACTACAAACAATAATTTTTTTCATATTTTTCTCCTTTATATTATTCATCCCAGCCGTCTTTTATGTAGAGGCTGTCTAGCACTCTCTGGCTTCTTTGCAGCAGGTCTTCATAGGTGTACTCTTCTGCTAGCGGTTCTAGTTTTTCCGGTAAGGTTGGGGATTTTGTGTAGATTAATCTAACTCCAACTCTTTTTGCTTTTGTTCTTTCTGGATTGAATTTATAACAATCATAAGTTTTTATTTTAACGCCTCTTGGAGTATAATCTTCAAAAACTAAACATTGATAGTTTTCTTTTCCTAGTTTTTCCAGATGTGCATTTATATAATACTCTCGTCCATTTTTTTCTTTACCTTGTTGATACTTTTTTTGAATATATTTTTCATTTCCTTTTTCAATCTCTCTCTCTATCTGTATAAGGGTATATTGAAGAATTTATATTAATGCCGTAGCCTAAAATATCCCCATATTTTGTTACTTCTTTAATATCTACACCAACACCTATACCACCATAAATATATGCACCTTTCCATCCCCCCATATCTATCCAGTCTTGTTGCTTTGTCTGTATCATTGAAATATTGAAGTCTTTATGTTCAAACACATAATGGTTTGCGTCATAAGAGTTTGCAAAATAAAAAAATCCTGCCGGTTTATTTCCCGCCATTCTTGCTAAAGCATAGTCTATATCATTTGTAGAACATCCTAATAAAAATAAACTTATAAGTATTGAATATATATATTTCATTAATTGGCTCCTGTATTAAATTTTGCTTTTGATGGTTCTACTTCGATTTTTATATAATAATCAAATAAAGGGGTGTCTTTATTAATAACAGGATCGAAATAGTTGGTAACTTCATTCGGAGTAACCCCATTATCCCCACAACCTATCACACAAGGGTACCCCGAGTGTGGTGAAGTTTTAGTTGGATCAGATAGATTGTTTTGCAGTGAGCCGTTAAACAGTGTCGGTATACCTCTGGTTATATCATATAGCGCTTGATCCCAAAAGTCTCCTGATGTTATTGGGGCATTATTGTTTATACCTCCAAAGTTACCGCCTAGTAAACCTATAAAATCCCCTGGGTTTATTTGAGACTTAAATACATTCTCAGTACCTAATGTATTTTTATATCTTTCATTTACAGCTTGTTCACCACCATAAATATCACTCACCAGCTCGCCTGCCGCATCTGAACTTACAGGTGAGCCTGAGTATTGGGTAGTGTATTTTGCATCTTTATTCTCTTGAACTACTTTGCTTATCTCTTCTTTGTTTAGCATAGTCCCGAGATAATCCTGCATAGTTCCTTGCGAGTGAGATGCTGAGGCCAAGTTACCGTCATTGAGTTGTGTAAGCTGTGTCTTTATATCTCCGGTCTGTCTATCACTTCCTGTCGCCAACTGTGTAATATTTGTTGTAACGGCTATCTTTTCTTGTGTCATCTCTAGAGCATCCCCTGCAAGTCCATGTGTTTGGTTGTAGTTTAACATACCGATACTTGGAGAGCCTTGTTGTTCTTGTTGATTAACGAGAGCTTCTTCAAGAGCGTTCATGATTCCATTTGTAAAAAGATGCTCTATACCCATCTCTTTTGCATCTGCCTCACTTATATAGAGTTTCATATCATCCAAGTTTCCGTCTTTTTTTGCATCTTGGGTTATTCTAACGGTCTTATTTGGATTGGTTATATACTTGGTCTCTCCGTTAATTGTAGTTTGTATATAGTCTCCATTATCTTTATCGAGCCCCAATGCGATAAACTTACTTTCATCTGTAGTCTGTAAGATATTTCTATTATCCCCAAAGACCTGTGTGGCTATTTGGGTTACGTAGCCTCCTGCATTTTCTTGTGAAGGGAGCAGCCCTGCAAATGAAGCGCTATCGAGTACTTTACCTATAGTATTATCTATAATATCCCCTTTGCCGTCTTTACCCTTGCTTGCACTAGGCAGATTTTCAACTATCTCTTTATAGCTTGCAAGTCCAACATCTTTTGCACTCTGTTTTAAGTCGTTGTATGCTTGTACTGGATTTAGAAGTGCTTTTAAAGAACTCTCACTTGCGTAGAGTTCTAGGTTTGAACTTTCATCTTTTGTGATTTGTTGTATTTTTGAAGTGTCTCTGTTTAGGTTTATGATGTCTGAGTTAGTTGTGAGCGTTCCTTCTCCTACGGTTGCTCTGTTGATTTGTTCTTTATCTTTAGTGTTGTTTGTGTACTCCATAGAGTTTAGTGACGGTTTATTATCATTTGTTCCTATACCCATTCCCATTGTTGTACTGTCAAATGTATCATGGTCTTGTATATCATTTGTAGTTAATGTTTGAGTATTCAACTCCAAGTTCCCTTTATCTACTCCGTTTTTATCTAAGTTTGTGATACTTGCACCTGTGAGGTTTGTGTTCTCGTTTACGGTTACTTTTATCTTTTTGTTTGCGTTGAGTGATGTCACTTCATTTACCCATGCTTTATCGCCTTTGGTAGTTCCCATATTTGCAGAAATACCTGTAGGCATTGCAAACTTTCCTGAGATACTTCCACCTGCCGAAGAGCCGTTAATGGTTTGAGTATCTTGAATACTCTGCATTACAAGGTTTTTACCCACACTTACTTCCAACTCATTTGCATCTACCGTTGCACCTTTGAGTATTGTATCTTCTACAGAAGTTATAGTTGCTTTATTGGCTGCATAGATATGGGAGTTTACTTCTTGTGTTCCCTGTACTCCTAAGTCACTTTTTTGAGCACCTAAGGTTATATTTCCCATATTTGTCCCGTATAGGTCAACTTTTGCACTGAGTGAACTACTTGAGCTATCACTTGAGTAGTTCTGTTGTTCTGAGTGTAGGTTTATATTTTTTGCATTGAGTTCTAAAGTGTTGTTTGAAGCGATGTTGCTTCCTGCTACTTCTATCTCTTCTTTTGCGTTGAGTTTCATTGAGTTGTTTGCATAAAGAGTTGAAGAGACTACTTGGTCGCTGTTTGTGTTTGTATTTGTTTGACTCTGCTCGTACACTGCTTGTACCCCTGCGTTTACAGGTTTGCTAAGTGAACTTGAGAGTGCATCGTATGCTTTTAAACCTCGTGCGATTGTCGCACTGTTGCTTTTTGCTTTACCTACATTTTGCACGGCTTCTACGGCATCTGATATGTTTTGAGAGACTCCGACTGAAATTCCAGATTTGAGAGACTTTGTATAGCTTTGAGTGTCCGTAGTCGCCGTACTTGAAAGAACTTTTGTATTTTCTGAATCAATTGACATGTCATTTGCAAAAATATCAGAACCTGCAATGTTGACATTTTTTGCGCTTACGTCTAAACTGTCTACGTTGAGAGTGGATTTTGCGACATCCTTGTTTGTAGTCGTTTCACCTTTTGCTTCTTCCCAGTATCCTGCAAACAGCGACGCTTCTTTAGTGTTCAAGGTCAATTCTATTCCTATATCTTTTTTACTGTGCTCTTCATTATGCATCTTCACGTCTTGATCAGACAATATATTAAAGTCTTTTTCGCTTGTTACCTGCATTGTTTTTGCATCAAGGTTGGACGCAAGGATATTTGTGCTACCTTTACTTGTCAAGACGATATTGTCGGCATCTATATTTGAAGCTTTATTTGTGATTGTCAAGTCCGCTTCACTCTCTTTTTTTGTTTGTGCAAAAGTAAACTTTCCGCCGCTCAAGCCAAAACTCAACCCGGTCGATTCTTTGATATGCTGTTCATCACTTTGTTCAAGCCCTGACGCTATGTTTATATCTTCTTGTGCATTAAACTGAACGCTTCCACCTTTTGCATTTATATCATTAGCGACGAGATTGATATTTTTTCCGTCTACGACTATATTGTTATTGGCGGTCGTAACCGAATCACCCAGTTTGGTTTTACTCCAAGAATCTACAGAGCGGCTTCCTACAAGCCCTCCAAATCTTGAACTTGAACTTTCATGATACTCTGCATTCGTATATGTTTTTGCACTCATGTTTATATTGCCCTCTTGACTCAAAAGATCTATAGAGTTATCTACATTAATATTTACGGATTCAAGATTTATATCTTTGGTTGTATTTACATGTAAGTTATCCGCCTCTATATTTGAGCTTTGAACCTGCTCTTTTAGTCCTATATCCAAACTAGACTTTGTACTAAAAGTCCCTTTCTTTGTTCTTTTTATTTCCGAGTAACTACTATTGTTCACAGCCAAAACATCGAGTTTTTTGCTCTGTATGTCAAGGTCGCCATCTGCCTTAATGTTCGAGCCTATGACCTTTACACTCTCTATGGCGTCTATATTTACATTGTC
>NZ_JAPHUF010000021.1 GCF_026196735.1 Sulfurimonas sp. | reverse complement strand
TTTGCTTGAAGTGCACCTAAAGTTAAAACGATTGTTAAAATGATTTTTTTCATTTTCTTTCCTTTGGTAAGAACGCATTACGCTCTAAATTTTTAAATAAGAGTTATTTAGTCCTATTTAAATCAGAGAAATTTTATCCGATTTGAAATTAACAGTTCTTGACATAAATCAATTTTTTACCTAAATTTACAAAATTTTGCGATAATTAGCTTATGCAAAATATTTATGCTATACTTGCGCTTCGAAAATTTTAAAGAAAGTGGGTGATGTGATATGCCAGGTATCGTACTACGAAGTGATGATAATTTTGATGCATCTTACCGCCGTTTCAAAAAGCAGACTGACCGTAACTTAATAGTTACTGAAGCTCGTGCTCGCCGTTTCCATGAAACGGAAACTGAAAAGCGTAAGAAGTTCAAAATAGCATCTCGTAAGAAAATGCTTAAACGTCTTTATATGATGAGACGTTACGAATCACGCCTATAAGAATAAGCCTTCGGGCTTATCTTAATCTTCATAAACTCCAAAAACAACAAACTTCATAACTTGAAATTATCTCTTATATAATTATTTATATAATAAACTATATAGCTATATTTTTCCATACATCTCGTTGTAAAAATTAAGTGCGTGCCTATCACTCATATGTGCAATATAATCAGCTATAACTCTATGCTTATTTTTATTTTCTAATTGCTTGTAATAAAACTTTGGCATCATCTTCGGCTCTTGGCTTAGTCCACCATATAGCCCCTTGATTGCCTGTTTTCCGGCAAACATTTTTATCATAATATCTTTATGTTGATACAATTTTGTAAAGAGAAGTTTTTTAAGTTTTTTTATCTCTGTCTCTAAACTTGGCTCAAACCCAATAGGCAGCTCATCTTTACTATCAAGGACAGCACTTAGCACTTTGGTATTGTCGACTTTGTTTTTAGCATACTCGATCAAAGAATAAACCAAGTGGTTAATAAAGTGCGAAGTAAAACGATAACGAAACATCTCGTCTTCATCTTCAGATATTCCTTCTTTTTGTACTTTATTTAAAATCTCTTGCATTAACTCACTCTCTTTGAGATCATCAAAACTAATCAGTCCGGAGTTGATTCCATCATCAATATCATGGCTCATATATGCTATCTCGTCTGCACGGTCAACTACCATCGCCTCTACTGATGGATGAGTCTCTAAATTGAACTGCTCGTCTATTATCTCCGGCAGGAAACTTTTTTTATAAGGGTAAGAGTGCTTTAATATCCCTTCTAAAGTTGCAAAAGTAAGATTCAGACCTTTGAAGTTTTTATATCTTTTTTCAATTGATGAAACGACTCTAAAACTTTGAAAATTATGTTCAAAACCATTTCTGAAACCATCTTCTTTTAAGCACTCATCGAGTGTATCACCGCCAATATGACCAAAGGGTGTATGTCCCAAGTCGTGAGCAAGGGCAATAGCTTCTGCCAATGATTCATTGAGTCCAAGATGAGAAGTGATAGAGCGGGCAATCTGCGAGACTTCAATGGAGTGAGTCAAACGAGTACGAAAAAAATCGCCTTCTTGATTTAAAAAAACCTGTGTCTTGTACTCAAGCTTTCTAAAACTACCGGAGTGGATGATTCTATCTCTGTCTCTTGCATAAGGATTTCTAAAATCTTTATCTATATTATGAAATCTATCACTTGCTTGCATCACTGTTAGGACTTTTTTAGAAATTTTGTCAGGATGTGAATCTTTACACCGTTCACACGACCCTCGATGTGTTCTGCATCATTGGGTACAAGTCCTATATTTCTAACTGCCGTACCGCGTTTGGCTGTGAAACCTGTGCCTTTAACATCTAAGTCTTTTGTGATTACTACAGTGTCGCCTACTTGAAGTGCTACACCATTTGCATCTTTATATACAAGTTCATCCCCACTGCTCATGCCTGCCTCTGCCCATTCTTTCTCATTTTCTTCAAGGTACATCATATCGACTAAATCTTGACGCCCGAGTGCATTTAAAAGTCTGTAAGTTAAAACTTTTACACCTGGATTTTCACTCCACATAGAATCATTTAAACAATTAAAATGATTTTCATCTAACTTATCATTCTCTATTTGATCTCTACATGTAGAACAAAGAATCAAATTTGCTTCATTATTTGCGCCATCTACCAAAAAATTACCTAAATTTTCTTCACTACCGCACAACTCACATACATTACTCATTGTATTACCTTATATTTTATTAATTCAATTATATCAAATTAAGCTTTTATAACTTTGTTTCTTCCAGCTTCTTTAGCTTTATAAAGAGCATTGTCGGCTCTTTTCATGACAGCAAAAGGCTCTTTATCTTTAGAGCCGTTTTGAACAAGTCCGGCTGAAATATTTACATATATAGTTTTAGATTTTTTCCTATTTCTCACAACAAAAGGAGTAGTAGCAATATTTTGTCTCAAAATATCTACATATCCAAAGCACTCATCCGCATCTTTTGACGCAAACAAGATTGTAAACTCTTCTCCTCCATATCTATAAGCTTTTCCGCCGCCGCCTACAGCAGATAATTTTGAAGCAACCATCTTTAAAACCTCATCTCCCGTATCATGCCCATAGGTATCATTGAACTTTTTAAAATGGTCTATATCAATCATTGCAAGAGAGTATTTTCTTCCTAACTTCGCCATATCCTCTACAAGTGCGCGTCGTCCAGGCATAGATGTCAATTCATCGTAAAAAGCAAGTCTGTATGTCTCTCTAATTAAAAGAATAAATATAATCATCGCTATTGTCAAAAAAGCCATATCAACCGCATATGACATTTTTAAAAAATAAAATCCGCTTATGTATGAAATCAAAATCATTAAGAATGTGCTGTTGTAAATTAGATATCTATTAAATAATATAAGAGCCGACATCACAAAAAAGATGAAAAGAAAAACAGCTATTGCTATATCTTTTAATGGATAAAAGGATATTGCAAATATTTTTAGGTTTAAGAAATTCTGCACTTGTTCACTTGGATAATAAAGCAAATAAAGCACAACTGCTGTCTCAAAAACCACAAAAGCAATTTTCAATATTCCCCAAACAGAAAAGAGTCCTCTCTCTTTTAAAACTAAAAATATCAAAAGATGTAAAGGATAGATAATCGATGCATAATGAAAAAGCAGAGTTGCTTTTGCGGCGCTTAGATAATCAAAACCTAAATGAATCAGTATTAGCGGAGTTATTACAAATATAAACCTGTTTCTGTTAAAGTGCCAAGAAACCCATATAATCATTATAGATAATGCATAAAAAAGATAAGGGACTATTATAAATAAAAAGTTTGGCAGTTTCGCACTGTTAAAAGTAAGCAGTGCGAAGACCAAATATATAAAAAGCGGTATACCTATGTTTATAGATATTAGTTTTAAAGAGTTCATTCTAAAGTATTAACTTACTTTTTCCCAAATTCTAAATCTTCTTTTGTAGGAGTAGAAGTTTTTGTTTTTGTTTTGTCAAACGCTTTTTGTGCCTCTTTTTCACTATAGTTTCTACACTCTTCTGGCATCTCACCCTGCTCTGATGCAATTTTGCCACACATTGCAGCACTCACTGTAAAGTATGAACATCCGCTCAACAGCAGTGTAAATAAAAAACTAAATATTAAAATATATCTTTGCATAATAATTATTTCCTTTTAATGATTAAATCTAAATATTTTGATGGGGTGCACCTCATCATCTCTTGTGCCAGCCATCTTATCTGAAAATATGCTGCACCGCTGTCTCTTAGTGTCAGGTAGTTTTTAAGACTTCTCAGATTAAAAGTTACTACCATATCAACTTTTACATTATCAGTAATTATATGCTTAAAAGCATCACCTACATTACGCTTCTTTTTACCCGCTTCAAGTGCCTCAAAAAGTCTCTGTGAATTACCTTTAAACTCCTCAAGCAACCCAAGTGAACTTTTTGCCACGGCAATTTCATTGAAATTTTCGACTTTTGCTGATTGATATTTTAGTTTATCATAAATAGCGCCAATTTCGATTTTATTGTACTCTTCATCTTGAGTTACAAACATATCAAAATCTAAAACTTTATTTATAAAGAACTCTTTATTGTCTGTTGTTTGTGATGCTGTAAACGCATTTATAATAGAACTCATTGTATAACGAGTGCTTCTTACAGAAATTGCTTGTATTCTATGTCTGGCATGCTCTTGCAATACACCTCTTGATGTTCCACGGACTAAAAAGCTTAGATTTGCATGCTCTAAAATAGAGTGGTGAAAATATGTCCAAGCCAAATCATCTAAAAGACTAGACTCCTCTATAGAGTTTATCTTTTGACATGTAGAACTATCAGGCATATAGTTTTCAATATGCTTTATCGATTCATTTTCGCTATTTTCAAATGAGTCATAACAGGTTCTAGCCGCCGCTTCTGCCACACCTATGCCGGTATCTTGCATTAAGACTACTTCAGGTTTTGAATATTTTATGCCGTAAATCTCTTCCATAAACTTATCCTACTTTATATTAATGTTATTTTACAATAAAAAGCTTATTAATAGCCATTATCTAGATATACTAAATCCTATACCAAACTTTTTTATGTGATTGTCATAATCAATCAAACTTTCGCCATATCCATTAAATAATTTTACATATAAAAAAAGATTGTCACCACCAAAAACAGGATAGCTGTAGTTTAGTTCTGCCGATCCTTTGTTTTTAAAGTTATGCCTCAACTTCAAATCTGCAAAATGTTTTTTATACGGCAGTCTAAATTTAAGATAACCGTGGCCCATATAGTCTATCAAATCATGATTATAATCAGTTATATCAGGTAGTCTCGCCCAAAGCTTCAACTCTGCAAATAACATTTTATACTGCATAAATAAACTGCCGCTGATATAGTTCCATGAACGCTCTTCATCTAAACCCCGCCCGTTTGACTCATGCGCTATTCCTACACGCACAGCTTTTATAAGTCTTCCATCACTAAGCTCCGAAGTTGGAAATGTAACAAAAAACTCAGGGTTATAGTTTGATTCTCTAAAAAAAGCAGAATTTGAGTAAAACTGCCAAAATGATTTTTGAGTATAAGCTACTGAATATATCTCACCAAAATGAAAAATATCTGTAATAAAATCATACTTTACGCTAAATTGAAACTCTGTTTCTGTATTTTTTGCTTCATGTCCGTTTGTATCCGCGTAATCACCGCCATAACGATGGCTTATCGGTAAAAAATAATTGGCATTGTGGGCTTTAAAATTATAAAGAGACTGTACATATTGTCTTATTGTCTCTTGCGTTTGACTATCTTCTAGTCTATCCAATGATGAGTATATTTTTTTTGTTTTTTTTTCTACCTCTTTGCTGGAGTTATATATTCCCTGCTCATGATAACCTTGAGCTGATATTTTATACCACTTTGAAGCTTCTTCTTTATCTATTTCGCAACCTTCGCCATGCTCATACATGTATGCCAGCATATAAGCAGCATCTGGGTCATCTTTTGCTAACTCTTGAAATATTTTAAATGATTCTTTGTAGTTACCGGCTTTGTATAGGGTATTGGCTTCTGCGAAGTTTGAGGAAGCTTCAAGCCTTGTAATTATAAGAAGAGTTAAAAGAAACAGTTTTATCTGTTTCACTTTTGAACACCGTCCAAAACAGGAACAAAATCACACTCTTCTAACTCTTCTTCTGTCAAGGAATCTCCGCTTTTTCTAAAACGAGTTATTATCTGCTTCGTTCCTTTTTGCATAGGGGCTACTAAAATTCCTCCATCGCTCAACTGCTCAAAAAGTTTTTGCGGTATCTCTTTTGCCGTTGCCGAAAATAAAATTCTATCATAAGGAGCGTATTGAACCCAGCCGTTTTGTCCATCGTCAGTTCTTGTATGAATATTATGAATTCCAAGTTTTTTAAATTTATTTTTTGCTTGAATCATAAGTGACTCAATTCTCTCAATAGTAAACACACCGCGAAAAAGATGTGAAAGCACGGCTGCTTGGTAACCGCTTCCACAACCGACTTCTAAAACTCGGTCAGCACCCTGTGGTTCTAAATAATGCGTCATTTTAGCAACTGTAAGCGGAGAACTAATCCACTGAGCTGAACTTAGAGGCAAAGCATCCAGCTTATATGCATTGTGTCTAAAACCGGCAGGAACAAACTCTTCTCTTCTTGTTTTAGAAATTGCATCTTTAATTTCTTTGGTAAGTGAAAATATTTTATGGCAGTCGTCTGCAAGTCGTGCTGTTTTTGTTGCTGTTATTCTATCCAATACCTACATCCATATATCGTCTCATTTTAATAATCTCTTTTTTGTCATATGGCACTTCCAAGCAAGGCTTATTCCCGTTTCTTTCGTCCTCGCCATGCGGTCTTATTATCCCACTCATCTTTGTACACTCTTCATTAAGTGAGTCACTTGCAACTACATAACACTGGTTTATTATTGCCAGAGAATGCGTTAGCGCTTTGAAGTGCTCAGTTCTTAAAACTCCCCACCAAGATGGAACCGCAATAACATCACAGCCTTCTAATTTTTGCCATAACTCTTTAAAACGAAGCTCAAAACAGATAAGTATTCCTATTTTAATGTCGTCAATTTCAACTATCTTAATGCCTTCATCCGAACCTTCGCTCATATGCTTATGCTCTTCACCAAAATGAAAAAGTCTAGCTTTGGCGCGTTCATAAACAATCTCACCATTGTGAAAGATTTTTGCAAAGTTAAAAACTTCACCATCTCTTTTCTCCATCATGGTTAGTATAATAATCTTATCTTTTGAAGCTCTCTTTAGCGCTTTGTTTGCAGTTTGTGCAAACTCTAATACTTCATCAAAATTATCATAATCAAAAGAAGTCAAACACACTTCAGGTGCAACGATTAAAGATTTAGCGGGTCTTTTTTCTATAAGCTTTAAAAGTGTTTGTAGATTGGCATTATAGTCTTTCGTAGTGGTGTCAAAAAGAAGTGAGCAAAGCTTGTACTCACTCGTATTAGGAATATTGTGCTTAATAATAATGTTCTCCGATAAGAATTTAATTTATTATTATATCCTTATTTAAATGTCATTAGTGCATAACCGTCATTTTGGTATCCAATAGTCTCTATGAAACTGTTTTTGGATATTTTCACAAATGGAAGTACATCTTCTTCTTCAATTGTGTTAGCATTTAGACTCATAGCACAAACAACAACTTCAACATCTTTTTTATTTGCTAGCCTCGCAAGTTGGGTTTGAGCTTTTTGAATATTATCAAGGTCACTATCATCAGTTATAACTTCATCAAAGTTTCTTGATACGATTGGAGCACAACTGCCGTGAATAGTCAGAACGAATTTAGCACTATCTCCATTTTTTTCTATCATATCGATTGTTCTTTCAATCAAAAACATACGACTTGCAACATAACCGCTGTTTTTTGAGCTACAGTCAAAAACGGCCTTGTACTCTTTTGCTTGAGTGACTCCAGACAGAACTAATAGCATTAATAGCATATATTTCATAATTGTTTTCCTAGTTTTGTTATTTTTTTCAAAATTGGTCGCGCTTTTTCTTGAATATCAGGCATCATCTCTAAAAATCATCATCAAAGCTAAGGCTTCCTTTTGAGTAGTTAGCAACTGTTCCTTCAAAAAAGTTAGTCTTTTGATCATTAAATTTTGAAAAGTCATCAACCCACTTTATTGGATTTGTTACATTATAAAGTTTTTCAAAACCGACTGATGTAAGACGGTCATCTGCAAGATATTGGATATACTGCTCAACTATATCGTCAGTAAGACCTAAAATCTGCCCCTGAGTAATATATTTGCCCCATTGTATCTCAAGTTCAACAGCTTCTTTAAACATTGCTATAACTTCTTCTTTTAACTTATCTGTAAATAAGTCTGGTCTCTCTTTTCTAAGAGTGTTTATAAGGTTTTTAAAGAGAATTAGATGTGTCACTTCATCTCTTTGAATAAATCTAATCATCTGAGCAGAACCAAGCATTTTACCAGAACGAGCAAGCGTGTAGATATATGCAAAACCACTGTAAAAATAGATACCTTCTAAAATTTGATTTGCAAAACAAGCTTTTACAAAGTTATGTTCAGTCGGATTTTTAGAAAGTTCATCATATGTACGAAAGATTGCATCATTTTTTGTCTTTAACATCATATCTGTACGCCAAAGATCATAAATTTCTTCAGAGTTGGTTGAGATACTGTCAACCATTACGGCATAAGATTGTGAGTGAAGAGCCTCTTCAAAAGACTGACGAACCAAGATTAGATTTATCTCAGCAGCCGTAACATAAGGGTTAACATTATCTATAAGATTGTTTGTTTGAAGTGAATCCATAAAGATTAACTGTGAAAGTGCTTTGTCATAAGCATCTTTTTCAGATTGTGTAATATTTTTGTAGTCATTTACATCACGAGTCATATCAACTTCTTTTGGAAACCAAGTATTATTTAGCATTACTTCCCAAAGATTATATGCCCATTGATATTTAATATTATTTAATTCGAAAATACCTGTTGGATTACCGCCAAAGACTTTTCTGTCGTTAACATTTTCTTTTGACTCTGGATTGTATATCTTTTTTCTGTTCATAATCTACTCCAAAACTTTTTAATTGTCGATTATATCTTTATGAATATTTTAATTACATAAATTTATAAATAATTTGCTACAATAGTCAGATAATATTAACTGACTTAAAAGGGGAGTTATGAGCTTCTTTAGTAAATTTCCAATATCAAAAGATGAATTCGACGAACTAAAGGCACATAATGAGCGGTTAGTTATAGAAAATCAAGAGCTTCACAAGAAAATTAGTGAGCTTGAAACAACAGAGTCTGAGAGTTCTACTCAAGAGGTTGAGGGTGCTGCAGATATCCTTATGAAAATGCAAAACGAGCATCTTAAAACAAATATCATAGATATTCAGAGCAACATGGCTGAGTCGGTAAGTGCATCTAAAAATAGTTTAGATAAAACAGATGAATTAGTTGCCAGCATTGAGAGAATTACAGATAAAACAACAGCTATTGTATCAAATCTTGATAACCTAAACGAACTCTCCAATGATTCTGTCTCAACGGTACACGGTCTATCTGAGAGAACAAATGAAATTACAAGTATTTTATCGCTTATAAAAGATATTAGTGACCAGACTAATCTACTTGCTTTAAATGCGGCTATTGAAGCAGCAAGAGCAGGTGAGCACGGTCGCGGTTTTGCCGTTGTTGCCGATGAAGTAAGAAAGCTTGCAGATAGAACAGACAAAGCTGTAAGTGAAATAAATATTTCACTTCAATCAATGAAACAAGATGTAAATAGTATGTCTGATCAATTTAAAGAGATACAAAATGGTATTACAGATTCAAATAGCTTAATCAGCGAATTAAACTCTTGTTTAGAACATGATTCATCTGAGATGAAAGACTCTTTTTTAAGTATGCATTTTACTGCAGATAGAGTTTTTATGTCACTTGCTAAACTCGATCATGTATTATGGAAAGTAAATACTTACTATTCAGCATCTACAAAAGAAGAGCAGTTCAAGTTTGTTGATCACCATAATTGTCGTTTAGGTAAATGGTACGATTCAGGTGAGGGGAAAGCCAACTTCTCAAATACTCCAAATTATGCAAAACTTGAAGCTCCTCATGCTGTTGTACATAACGGTACACATAAAGTCTTTGAGTTGATGGTTGAAGAAAATGTAGATATTGATGCATTAGTCAAAGCTTTTTGTGAAATGGAAAAAGGCAGCGATGAAGTATTTGAAATACTCGATAAAATACTTCATGATAAGGATTAATCTCTAATATAAAACTAACTTTATAAAATTACTGCACATACAATACACACTCCTTGTATAAAATTTCATTCTCTATAATACGAATATAATACAAAGGAGAAAGTATGAAGTATATTTTACTTATCATGCTGACAATATTAACAATGAATGCAATGGACTTAAAGCCTTGGGCTGGGAAAATAGAACAACTGAGTGATGAAGAGAAGTATGTAATAATCAATAAAGGCACAGAGAGACCTTTTACAGGCAAATACACTGACGAAAAATCTAGTGGCATTTATACATGTAAACTGTGTGGGACACCACTTTATGATTCATCGGACAAGTTCAACTCATCTTGCGGATGGCCAAGTTTTGATGACACAATCCCCGGAGCAGTTAAAAGAGTTCCTGATGCAGACGGTAGACGAGTGGAGATTGTATGTGCCACATGCGGAGGTCATCTAGGTCATGTTTTTGAAGGAGAGGGTTTTACACCAAAAAACACTAGACATTGTGTAAACTCTATTTCATTAAAACTAGAAAAAAAACCTGATATAGTGGATGACAAACTATCACGCGCATATTTTGCAGGTGGCTGTTTTTGGGGTGTAGAGTATTACCTAAGACAACTTGACGGCGTTAAAGATGTTTGGTCGGGTTTTATGGGCGGACATGTAAAAAATCCTAGCTACTATGAAGTTGTAAGAACAGATACCGGACATCTTGAAACCGTTGAAGTTATTTATGATCCAAGTAAAGTCTCTTTTAAACAACTTGCACGGACATTTTTTGAGATTCATGACCCGACTCAGACTAATGGTCAAGGTCCAGATATAGGTCCGCAATACTTATCTGCGGTATTTACCAATAATGAAAATGAGACAAATACTGTACGCGAATTAATAAGTCAGCTTGAGGCGAATGGTTACAAAGTGGCTACGCAAATACTTCCAAAACGAGAGTTTTACAAAGCAGATGAAGACCATCAAAAATATTATACTAAAAAAGGTTCAAAACCCTATTGTCACGGATATACAAAAAGATTTTAAAGAGTGGAGTTATTTAATTTCTTCTTTTAACTTTTTCTCGTCATACTTGCTTATTCCGCGCTCTGAGTTATACTTTCCAACTGATTTATCCACAGACTCAACTATATCATTTTTCCAGTCTGTCGCGGTGCTGCCTGTTTCATGAGTGTAAACAATGTAAATGCCAACAAATAAAACAATAAGTGCAAGAATATTGTTGTGAGTTCTATAAAAAGAAAAAACCAATAGAGCAACAACAAGTAATGAAACAGGATACAAAAATCCATCCATAATTAATCCTTATGATTATTTATTAACAGTATAACATAATTTTAAAATAAGGATTCTATATTTAAAGAAGATATTTCACACATACCTAAGCATGCGTGAATAAGAATTATTTGCGAGAGTTTCGTTTTCTTTCGTTTTCAGTTAAGAATTTTTTACGAATACGAACAGCTTTAGGAGTTACTTCAAGAAGTTCATCATCTTCAATCCACTCTAGAGCACGCTCTAATGACATGTCACGAGGCGGAACAAGTTTAATTGCCTCATCAGCACCAGAACTACGAACATTTGATTGAGCTTTACCTTTAATAGGGTTAACAACCAAATCGTTTGAGCGTGAATGCTCACCGATAATCATACCTTCATAAACTTCAGTTTGAACGCCAATGAAAAGTACACCGCGGTCTTGAATACCAAATAGAGAAAACGCTAAAGTAGAACCAGCAGTCATGGAGATTAAAGCACCGTAAGATCTTGATTCAACACTACCGGTATATGGACGGAAATCCATAAAAGAGTGATTCATAATACCTTCACCTTTAGTGTCCGTTAAAAATTGTCCACGAAAACCAATAAGTGCACGAGCTGGGATTTCAAACTCTATTCTTTGGAAACCTTGACCCATCGGTAACATTGATTTCATCTCAGCTTTTCTTTTACCAAGACGCTCAATAACACCACCTGATAACTCTTCAGGAACATCAATAACCAAGTGTTCAAATGGCTCACATTTAACACCGTCTATCTCTTTAACGATTACTTCCGGGCGAGAGATACTAAACTCAAAGTCTTCACGACGCATATTTTCTGCAAGAACAGTAATCTGAAGCTCACCACGACCAGATACTTTAAATTTACCCTCACCGACAACTTCAAGCTTCATCGCAACATTTGTATTCATTTCAAACTCAAGTCTCTCTCTAAGTTTGTTACTTGTTACATGTTTACCCTCTTTACCGGCTAAAGGAGAATCATTAACAGCAAAAACAACCGTTAAAGTCGGCTCTTCGATGTGCATAGGGTCAAGTGGCATTGGATTAAGCGGATCACAGATAGTATCACCAACATCAACAGTTTCCATTCCTGCAAATGCAACAATATCTCCAGCTTCAGCCTCTTGAATTTCCATACGGTTAAGACCAAGAAAACCAATAAGTTTAGAAATTTTACCCTTAACTAACTCACCATCAGCTTTTGCAAGCATGATATTGTCACCTTTTTTTACTGTACCGTTGAAGATACGAGAAATACCTATCTTACCGACATAGTTATCATAATCAAGCGTAAATACTTGTGCTTGAGTATGGTTTTCTCTATCGCCCTCTGGCTCAGGAACATGCTCTAAAATAGCATCAAAAATACACTGAAAGTCTCCATCAGGATCACTCATGTCCATTTTAGCCATACCATCACGAGCAGCAGCATAGATAACCGGGAAATCTTGTTGATCATCAGTAGCACCCATTGCAGCAAAAAGATCAAACATCTCATCAACAACACGCTCTGGATCAGCGGAAGGTTTATCAATCTTGTTGATTACAACGATTGGTTTTTTACCAAGTGCAAGCATCTTTTTAACAACAAACTTTGTTTGAGGCATAACACCTTCGTAGGCATCAACAAGTACCAATACACCATCAACCATCTTTAAAACACGCTCAACTTCACCACCGAAATCAGCGTGACCCGGAGTGTCAATAATATTAATCTTATGGTCCTTATAACGAATCGCTGTATTTTTAGAAAGAATCGTGATTCCACGCTCTTTTTCTAAATCATTGCTATCCATTGCTCTTTCGTCGTGTTGCTCATGAGCGCCATATGTCCCAGACTGCTCTAACAACCCATCAACCAATGTAGTTTTACCGTGGTCAACGTGTGCGATAACGGCAATATTTCTAATCTTTTGCATAAATTTTCTCCAAAGATGCTTCCCTAACTTTAAGGAAGAACTAAATAAGTACTTCCTTAAAATGGGAAAATTTTTCGCGATTATACCCAATTAAATGTTATATAGAAGTAAAAGTAATGATATACTTGTAGTTAAATTATATATCTGGTTATAAAGTAAAGAAATGATTGATTATCCCGAGCAATTAAATATAATATTTAATAAACTGAGTGAACATAAAGCTACTGCTATTCTTGTTGGTGGTTTTGTTAGAGATAAACTACTGGGCATTGACTCAAAGGATATCGATATCGAAGTATATGGCATCTCTTCATTTGTGGAGTTGGAAAATATTTTACAAAAGTTTGGTGATGTAAATAGTGTTGGAAAGAGTTTTGGCGTATGCAAATTGCAATATGCTGATTATGATTTAGATTTTTCACTTCCAAGAGTGGACTCAAAGATATCATCCGGTCACACTGGTTTTGATGTAAAAATCAACCCAAATCTAGACTTTAAAACAGCAGCATCAAGACGAGATTTTACAATCAATGCTATAGGGTATGATGTAAAAGAGAAAAAATTCCTAGATCCTTTTGGCGGCATAGATGATTTAAAAAACAAAACTCTTCGCGCGGTAGATAAAAATACTTTTATACAAGACCCCCTAAGAGTCTTTAGAGCTGCCCAGTTTTACGCTAGGTTTGAGCTTAAAATAGATAAAGAACTGGCTGTTTTATGTAAAGAGATGGTACAAAAAGGTATGTTAAAAGAGCTTGCTAAAGAGAGAATATTCGAAGAGATAAAAAAACTACTTTTAAAATCAAAAAAACCATCTATCGGATTTGAGCTTTTAAAAAAATTTGGCAGCGACATATATACTAAAAATATACATGTACTTGATGAAATAACTTCTCAACTGACAAGTGATACAAACACAAACATTGTTTTAATGTTAGCTGCTTTATGTTATGACTTTGATGAGACTTCAACAGAAAAATTTATATTAAAACTAAGCGATGAAAAGGAAGTGCTTAAAAGGGTTTTACCTTTAGTTATGAACCACGATAATATAAATAAAATATATTTTGACGGGCTTGATGATTATTCACTTTATAAACTCTCTTCAAAGGTGAAAATAGAGGAGCTTTTAATTTTAGCTAAAGCTATTCACTCTACAAAGAGTGGCTCTAATATATATGAAGCAGGTGACGCAGTTCGCAAAAGAGCATTGGAGTTACATGTATTAGATAAAAAGCTAGCTCCTCTTCTAAAAGGTAAAGATATTTTAGCTTGCGATCTTGAGCCATCACCTAAATTTTCTGAGATTTTAAACTTAGCTTACGAAGCTCAAATGAAGAGTGAATTTAACAGCCGTGAGATGGCCGTTAAATGGTTAAAAAAGTATTTACTTACTCATTCTTGAGCTGTCTATCTCTATAACGGTGTGAACATTTCCACGAGGGTTATAATCAGCTACAATTTTCATATATTTTGGTTTTAATTTTTTCTCCAATAGTTCATAAATCTCATTTGCAGAGTTTTCGTGAGATACATGCTTATCTCTAAATGAGTTAATATATAATTTGATTGCTTTTAACTCTACTACCCACTCATCAGGTGTGTATTCTAAATATATAGTTGCATAATCAGGATACCCGCTTCTAGGACAAAGACATGAAAATTCTGGAAGTGTCATCTTTATAAGATAATCTCTTTTATGCTCATTTGGCCAAATTTCCAAATCTTTGTCTACATCAAACTCACTAACTATTTTTTCCCCATATTTCATTATTGGTCCTTAAACTTATTTATCTTTTTCTAATTGTGCTAAATATTTACCCTGTAAATAATCAATATCTAACTCTTTAGATATACTATATACATCTTTATTTTCAATCATTCTTATCCATGTTTTAACATCTTTTTGATGTGCCATCGCATTAAAACCATTTATAATGCTTTTGTTTTTATTATCGATAATATCTTTAGTATAATAACTATCAAACCTTACAATATCAATATCCAAATCTCTAAAATATAAAAAACTTGCGTGAATAGAGCCTAATCGGTCTATTGCTATACAAACTCCAATATCTCTTAATTCTTTTAATGTTGTATTGTATCTTTCAATTCTCGGATAATATTCACTCTCACTTAACAAAAATATTATTCTATTTTTAGCATTTTTATTTTTAGAAAACAGCTCTCTTACACTACTTAAAAAATGTGGATTTCTTACAGAAGTAGGTGATATAGATATAGCAAAGCTTTCTTCATTTGAGTCACTACATTTACCTATTATTTTTTCTAAAACTATTAAATCATAGTCCATCATAAGTCTAAGTTTATCTAAAACTTTCATATAGGATTTTTGATGAAGTATTTTATTGTCTTGTGTTTTTAATTTAATAGAACACTCTTTTATTACTACTAAATCTTGTTCAAATACATCCTGTGTTTTTATTAATAAATCTCTTCTTTTTATTGCATTTATAACATAAGACTCTAGCTCACTTGGGTCCATCTCATCATCAATATTTCCAACATATTTAGAGTTTTTAGTTTTAGTTTGTAGTTCAAAAAGATTTTCAATAAGATAATCAATATCTTTTGAGAGAGTTATATCATTTATAGCTCCGGATACTTTTACTTCAATATCATCTATTTTAAGTTCTTCACATTTTAAAAACATTAGTTCAACAATTGTTTTATATTCGCTTTTGGTACCTTTAAGTCCTATTATAAAATCTCCGGCTTTAATATGCCCAATAGGATAATTAGTTATCTGTTTTTGTTTTAAGTATTCACTTATCCAATGAACAGTTTCTAAGAGTACTTTATCACCATTTTTTATACCATAGCGGGAGTTTATTTCATTTAAATTATCTACACTGACAAGTATAAGTGTATATTCATTGGACTTTTTTAACTCTTTTTTTATATATTTGTAAAAATAGTCTCTGGTAAAAACGCTTGAAACACTATCAGTTATCTTAGTATCAAAACCTTCATATATGAGATAAAATATAAAATAGATACTAAATGCTAAAATTAAAATCGATTCAATAACAAGAGGACTGCCGTTTGCATCATCACCTGAAGTGTAAGCACGAAGAATAAGTGAAAAAACCAAAGCAAAAATAGGCAGTACCATTCTAAGTGCTAACTTAAAACGATACTCCCTCTCTTTTATCTCCGGCAGTAACATGTTAATCTTTAAACATCTAAATGCTTAACATCTTTAGCATGTGTTTCAATATAATTACGGCGAGGTTCAACTTCATCACCCATAAATAGAGTAAATGTGTCAGATGCCAATTCTGCATCTTCAATTTTAACTTGAAGTAAAACACGGTTCTCCGGTGTCATAGTAGTTTCCCAGAGTTGATCAGGATTCATTTCACCGAGACCTTTATAGCGCTGAATATATGCACCTTTTTTAGCATATTCACTAATATCTTCAAGTACTTTGATAATATCTTCTTTAAAGTCAATATCCCACTCTTGTATCTTTCTATAAACAAAACTTGCTTCAGAAAAGTGAGGTGCAGCAAAAAGATCATCATTGATGAGTAGTTCTTCCATTCCATCTTTTGTTTGAACAAAAATGTGAATAGAGTCCTCTGTAATACTCTTTGTCAATATATTATTATCATTATCAACTAAGAATTTTTCAACTTTTTCATATATTTTATTTATATCAAGACCTATCAAGTCTGGATTTTCTATAAAATGGCGTATTAGGTCGACTAAAGCATATCGTCTCTCTAATGCAACAAGTGATCCTCTATAATGGTCAACCATTCTAAAGTATGAAACCAAATCATTATGTCCTACACCTTCAACATCTAAAGACTCTATACCATTTTCAATTAGATAATCATTCATTTGGCGATCATCTTTAAAGTAAATCTCTTTTTTACCTTTTTTATAACGATAAAGCGGTGGTTGAGCCAGATACAGATAACCTTTTTCTATAACATCACGAAAATGTCTAAAGAAAAATGTTAGTAAAAGAGTCTGGATGTGAGAACCATCAACATCGGCATCCGTCATGATAATAAGTTTATGATAACGAAGTTTTTCTTCATTATATTCTTCACCAATACCACAACCCATCGCCGTAATCATATTGGTAATCTCATCAGATTTTAAAATCTTTTCCAGTCTTGCTTTTTCAACATTTAAAATCTTACCTTTTAGCGGTAAAATTGCTTGAAAAACCCTATCACGACCCATCTTAGCTGAACCGCCTGCAGAATCCCCTTCCACCAGATATAGTTCACAAATACTTGCATCTTTACTTTGACAATCTGCTAATTTACCCGGAAGTGTTCCTACACTCATAGAATCTTTTCTACGCGTTAACTCTCTTGCCTTTTTAGCAGCTTCACGACCACGAGCAGCCATTAGCGCTTTAGAAACAATTGCTTTAGCTTCAATAGGATTTTCTTCAAAATATTTAGAAAGAATTTCATAAGTTGACTTTTGTACTAATGGTCTAACATATGTATTTCCAAGTTTACCTTTTGTCTGTCCTTCAAATTGTGGTTCTGGTACACGAGCAGAAACAATTGCTATAAGACCTTCACCTGTATCTTCAGCAGAAAATTTAACATCTTTTTCTTTTGCCGAGCCATTTTGAGTATTATAATTAGAAATTACACGAGTAAGTCCAGCTCTAAAACCGGCTTCATGAGTACCACCGTTTGGAGTACGAATATTATTTACAAAAGATGCTAATTTTTCTTCATAAGAATCATTGTACATCAAAGCTATATCAAATTCTACATCTTCTATTTTTGCTGAAAATGAATAAACTTCTGCTACTTTAATTTTTTTATTCATATCTGTAACATATTGAGCGATACCGCCCTCAAAGTGATATGTTTCAGAAACATCTGTTCTTTCATCTTTAAAATTAATAGTTATAAATGGATTTAAGTATGCTAATTCTTTAAAACGACGAGAAAGGTATTCATATTCAAAATTGGTAGTTTCAGTAAATATACTAGGATCTGGTGAAAATTCAATTGTTGTACCGCTTTTACGAGTTTTCCCAACAACCATTAATACTTCTTGAGGAATCCCTTTTTTAAAATCTTGTTCAAATATTTCACCATTTCTATTAATGGTCATTTTCAAATCAGCAGAAAGTGCATTTACAACGGATACACCAACACCATGAAGACCACCGGAAACTTTATAAGTATCTTTATCAAACTTACCACCGGCGTGAAGAACCGTTAAAACTACTGTTGCAGCACTCATTCCTTCAGTTGGATGCATATCTGTTGGAATACCACGACCGTTATCCGATACTCTACATGTACCTTCTTTTGTAAGTACAACATTGATAGTATCACAATGACCAGCCATTGCCTCATCAATCGAGTTATCAATTACTTCATAAACTAAATGATGTAAACCTCTATGGCCTGTATCACCAATATACATACCAGGTCGTTTACGAACAGCCTCTAAACCTTTGAGGACTTTAATATTACTAGCACCGTAATTTTGTTCCATTTGATACTCCATCATCATATTTTGCATAATTGAGGATATTCTATCTAATTTATTCTAAAAGAAAGTTTTATAAACCGGTTAATCGGGGTTTGGTATTTGTTTTTATTATTAAATGGCTTTCTTCTCAACTATATATCAAGAAGAAATTAAAAATGAAGATTTATATTACTATTGGCATTACTACTGTTCTAAAATTTTCATCACTTAATATAAATGGAAGGTTACCTTCATTTAGTCCAATGGTAAATTCAGAACTGTTAATACTATTTAAAAAATCTAAAAGATATTTAGAATTTATTGCAATAACAAAAGGAGATGAAAAACCTGTTTGACAGTTAATTTCTGTCTTTGCTTCTATATTATCATCACTAAGCGATTCAAAAGTAATCAAATCATTTAAAAAAGTAATTTTTACATCTGTAGAAATAGTTGTAATCTGCTTTAGAGATTCTATCATTATTGCTTTTGGCAATATTAAATTATTTGCTATCTCTTTTGGAATAATTCTAGAATATTCAGGAAATTTACCGTTTATTAGTTTTGTAAAAAAAGTATATTGGTTTGAGTGTATTATAAGACTTGTTTCATCGTAATATAACTCTATATCATCAAAAAACAGTTTTTGAATTTCAATAATTGCTTTTTTTGGAACAATTATTGATAACTCAGAGCTGTTGTGATTAGGTATATTAACAACTGCTAATCTTCTTGTATCAGTTGAGGCAAAATTTATACTATCTTGTTTAATATCAATCAAAGCACCATTTAATTCAAATTTGGGATTATTGGTATCTATTGAAGGTGTTATTTTTTTTAGAGACTCTATAAGTGAATGAGAATCTATGGAAATACGAGGTTTACCTTCATAAGTTGGAAATTCTGGAAATTCATTATAAGCAAATGTAGGTAATTTAAAATTTGAGTGAGCTTGAGAAATATATAATATATCATTTTTAACTTCTAAATTAATATCACCTTCTTTTAAGATTCTTACAATGTCTAATAATTTTTTACCATTAGCAGTAACACTACCATTTCCAATAATATTTACATTATCTGTTGATACTAAAAAGCCTATTTCATAATCTGTAGCTTTAACAGTTAATTTAGAATTAGACACATCTAAAAATACATGAGATGTAATTTGTGAAGTATCTTTTTTTTCTAAGAACGGTTGAGCATGGACTAAGATGTTTTCAATAATAGATTTTTGCAATGTTATTTTCATATGAATTTCCTATTTATTATATATAAATTATAGTATTAGTAGTAGGGGATAGTGAATATGTGAAAAACACTATAGAGTCCCTACTTTAAGAGTTCTTTAGATGTGACGAACATATCTAACTCTTTTCACAATTGTTCACATAGAGAATTATATCTTTTTTTTACTACTTTTTTTATTTTTTAAGAAGATGAAGTAATTTTATTTGTCAATTCTTCTATTTTAACTTTGAAATCTTCATCGTTTTCAAGTAGTTCATTTATCTTTTTTAAAGTATGACTAATAGCTGTGTGGTCTTTCATACCAAAGTATTGAGCTAGTTGAGGCATAGTGTTTTGAGTTAATTCACGGCATAAATATATAGCGATTCTTCTTGCATAAACAAGATTTTTACTTCTGCCTTTTGAACGAAGTTCACTAGGTTTTATATTTAAATCTTTTGCAACACTTTTAGTGATATTATCCAGAGTTAGATTTGCACGATTTTCTTGCATCTGGTCTTTTAATATATTTTTTGTAAATGGCAGATCTATATCAACATGCATTAGTTGAGAATAAGCATGCAGTTTTGAAAGTATTCCTTCTATTTCACGCACATTACTCTCTATAACAGTAGCAATATAGTTTATAATATCGTTTGTAAGTACGACTTTATTGATTTCACATTTATTTTTAATAATAGCAATTTTTGTTTCAAGTTCTGGAGGTTGTATATCAGCAACAAGACCATGTTCAAAACGGCTTTGAAGTCGTTTTTCTAAACCACCGATTTTTTTAGGATGTTTATCTGCTGTAAGAATAATCTGCTTTCCGGTACCTTTTAGAGCTTCAAAAGTGTGAAAGAATTCCTCTTGTATATTTTCTTTGTTGCTTAAAAATTGAATATCATCAATAAGAAGAACATCACATTTACGATATTTCTCTTGAAATCTATCCATAGTCTTGTTTCTTATGTGTCTAATAAAGTCATTTAAAAATTGTTCTACTGTTGTGTAAATAACAATTTTTCCTTGATTTTGAAAAACATTACCGGCTGCCTGCATAAGGTGAGTTTTACCAAGACCAACACCACCGTGGATAAAAAGAGGATTATAAAGTTCTCCAGCTTTTTCACTAACACTTTTCACTGCTGAGTATGCAAATTGGTTGGAGCCACCAACCATAAAGTTATCAAAAGTATGTGAAGGGTTTAAAAGAGAGTGTATAGAAGGTTTTTGTTCAACTGCTTGTTTAGTTTTTCTTTTATCAACAAAATTTTTCAGTGTAATATTAACAGTAACCTTTCTGTTAGTGTTTACTTCAAACAGATGTTCTATTTTTATTGTGTATTTATTTCTTATCCAGTTTGAAACTAGGTTGTTTGGAGCATAAAAGATGGCTAAATCGGCAGTAGATTTTTTTGTATCATATGTTAGATGTTTTATATATCTGTTATATTCAACTTCTGTTATCTCTTCTTTTAATAGTAATAATATCTTTTGACCTATATTCACACAAAACCTCGTAAAGTTAATTAAATGTGAATAATATCTTTTTATAACATAAAGTATTGTTAAGTCATCACTGGTCACATTATGACAATGCCTATAGCTGTGAACTTATAAGCAACAAAAAACCCTTGTTTGCTTGAGCATTTTAATGTGAATAACTAATTTTATTAAGTGTGAATAATATTATGAAACTAAAATATGGTATCAAGCTTGCTATTAGTATTTTAATAAATAAAAAAGGATTCCTAAATGCATGAAAGTATTTATTTTGGTATAGATTTTATTGTTAGCACACTGTATGCGATGTTTGGTTTGTTACAGATGCTGACTTCAACAACTGATGTTGAATCATTAATAACTGTATTGGCTTTAGTCTTTATAGCTGTTTACTCAGTTATGAAACTGTTAGAAATAGAAACAATATTTAAAAATATGCTTTTTATACTGGCTATTTTTGCACTTTTTGCCAATATAGAAATGTATGGATCGGTAAATGTGTATTTAGTATCAACGCTTTTAGGAATTATATTTCTTATAATAATTTCAGTATTTACTAAATATGAAGATGCAAAAGAATACGCTTAATGATAATTCTTGGAATAGATCCAGGAACGAGAAATATGGGTTATGCTCTTATATTTTTAGATAAGGGTAAAATATCACTTCTTGAAGCAGGTCTTATCAAAATAAAAGCGGATGAATTACAATTTCAAATTCCACAAATGGTTGAAGCTTTTGAGAGTATATTTAAAAATCATAAAATTGATGAAGTTGCCATAGAAGATATCTTTTATGCGCATAATCCAAAAACAACTATAAAATTAGCTCAATTTCGCGGAGCGATTATGCTTACAGTACTTCAGCAGTTTGGACAGTTTAGTGAATATACGGCACTTCAAGTTAAGCAGGCATTAACTGGAAACGGTAAAGCTACAAAAGAACAAGTTTCATTTATGGTAAAGAGACTTTTAAATATAAAAAAAGAGATAAAACCGCTTGATATCACTGATGCCATAGCAGTTGCTATAACTCACTCACAAAGAGTAAAACTAAAGCAATAATAACTTTTTATCTTGTTTCATATCAAACGCTAAAAATTATAAACAGAGTATAATCCCTCAATTAAATCACTAAGGCAATAAATGAATAATTTACCTGAGGGTCACCCAGTAAGAGTATATTTAGAAGAAAATCAACTTATTCGCGGATTGATGGCTAGTATTAACAGCATTAATATTCAAGATAACAATGAAGAGTTTAAAGAAAAATTTGCAAGACTATGTCTGGTAGAAAAACATTTTGCAAGAAAAGAAAATCAATTATTTCCATATTTAGAGCAGTACGGATGGACATCACCTTCACAAAATATGTGGGCATTTCATGATGATATTCGTGCGATAATCAAACAAACAAGAAATTTAGTAGAGGCTAACGAAATTCAATCACTGAGTATGGCACTACAAAATCTTTTTCACAATTTAGAGCATATCATGCAGGTTGAGGAAGGCAGGCTTCTTCCAAGAGCTTTAGAGATGCTTCAAGAAGATGACTGGAAAGAGATGCGTGATGGAGATGAGGAGATAGGTTGGATGTTTGACGAAGCACCAGTTCCTTATCCGGCACACACTTCTGATGAATATGTTCATCCATCACAAGATACCAAAAAAAGAAAACTTCCATTTTCACTTGATGGCAGGATAGATTTAGAACAAGGTCATATGCTTCCTGAACAGATTAACTGGCTACTTAAGTTTATGCCTGTTGATATCACTTATGTTGATGAAAATGACATTGTAATATTTTATAATCGCGGTGAAGATAGAGTTTTCCCAAGAAGTGCAGGGATTATCGGCCGTGAAGTTAAGTTCTGTCATCCTCCAAAATCTGTTGACCAAGTATTGATGATTCTTCGTGAATTTAAAGCCGGTCGCAGAGATGAAGCTGAATTTTGGATAACTTTTAAAGGTAAATTTATTCACATCCGTTATTTTGCAATTAGAGATGATGAGGGTAATTATAAAGGTGTTATAGAAGTTTCTCAAGATGTTACTCACATTAGAGGTCTTGAAGGTCAGCAAAGACTGCTTGATTGGGAATAGTTTAGTTATAATAAGACAAAAAAAGGTTAGACATGTCAAAACTTGAAAATGTTAGTGTAGTAAAAGAAGCAAATATCTATTATGATGGAAAAGTTACAAGTAGAACAGTTGAATTTGCTGATGGCTCTATAAAATCTCTTGGAATTATGTTGCCTGGTGATTACACATTTGGTACCAACGATGCTGAAATAATGGAGATGCAAAGCGGAGAGCTAAATGTAAAACTTCCCGGAGAAGATTGGAAAACTTTAAATACGCCGGAGAGTTTTAATGTGCCTGCCAATTCATCTTTTGATGTTAAAATCAAAACGGTAACAGACTACTGCTGCTCATACATTAAATAGTAAAATACAATTTTTTTATAATAATATACTCCAGAGTTGTTAATACTCTGGAGTTCTGTCATTTGGACCTGTGTAGAGTTGACGAGGACGGGCGATTTTTATAGTTTTTTGTTTATTCAACTCACTCCACTGAGCAATCCAGCCAGGTGTTCTGCCGATTACAAAAATAACCGCAAACATCTCTTTTGGAATTTTAAGCGCTTGAAGAATTAATCCCGAATAAAAATCAATATTTGGGTATAAATTACGACTTATAAAATATTCATCGCTTAGAGCAATCTCTTCTATTTTATTTGCTACATCTACAAGCTCGCTGCTGATTCCCAGCTCATGCATTAGTTCATTACGAATATCTTTTAGTATAGTCGCTCGCGGGTCAAAGTTTTTATATACGCGATGTCCAAATCCCATAAGTCTAAATGGATCTTCTTTGTCTTTAGCTTTTGCAATAAACTCATCCACTCTATCAACACTTCCTATCATCTCTAGTTGACGAATAACACTCTCATTAGCTCCACCATGACTTTTCCCCCATAAAGCACCAATACCGGCACTTATAGCTGCATAAGGGTGAGCATTGGTTGATGCCAGATTTCTTACAGCCGTAGTAGAGGCATTTTGTTCATGGTCGGCGTGAAGAGTAAAGATTGTGTCGAGTGCTTTTATTTCTATCTCTTTTAGTTCTACATAGTTGTGAGGGTATGATCTTAACATGTAAAGAAAGTTTTCTGTAAAACCTCTGTTCATATCAGGATATATAATGGGTAAACCATTAGAGTATCTATGTGAAAATGCTGCTAGAGTAGGAATCTTTGCCACTATTCTATTTGCCATCTCTTTATACTCTTCTTTAGTATTTATCTCTAAATGCTTGTAATAGAATGCAGAGAGAGCTGAAACACCTGCTGAGAGTATTGCCATAGGGTGAGCATGGTCTGGAAAAGCATCAAAAAGGTTTTTTACACCTTCATTAACAAATGAGCGCTTTTGCATCTCAAATGAAAAGTTGTCCAACTCTTCTTTGTTTGGTAATTCACCATTTAAAAGAAGGTAAGCTGTATCTAAAAAAGTTTTTTTCTTGGCTAGATATGCGATATCATAACCACGATACATAAGCTTGCCTTTTTCGCCATCAATATATGTTATAGACGAACGACAAGAAGCGGTAGATGTATAACCTTCATCATAAGTGAACATATCGGTCTCTTTGTAGAATGTTGATATATCAACTACAGATGGACCAACAGTTGCGTTGAGTATTGGAAATTCATAACTTTTAGCATCACGATTGTTTGTTAGTGTTATAGTATCTTTATTCACAATATATCCTTTTGTAATATAATAAAATACTATTGCAATAGTTCTTAATTGTTACATAAATTGTGATACTAAATTATTTAAGCTGTTTTCATCCAAAGCGCCAGATACCCTGTGAGCCTCTTTGCCGTTTTTAAATATTATAAGAGTAGGTATACTTCTTATGCCAAATCTGGCACCAAGATTTTGTTCATTTTCAGTGTTTACTTTTGTAAAAAGTGTTTTTAAGGGAAAGTTTTTTGCACTTTTTTCAAAGTTTGGTCCCATCATCTTGCATGGACCACACCATGGAGCCCAAAAGTCAACTATTACAGGTATATCACTGTTAACAACAACTTCATCAAAATTATCAGTTGTTAACTCTATAGGTTTTGTATCCAAAAGAGACTCTTTACATTTACCGCAATTGGCTTTTTTGTATGAATCTTTTTGTGCAACATTATTGACACTTTTACAATGTGGACAGACAATTCTCATTTTTTCTCCTAATTGTTATAAAACTATCGCGAAAATAGAGCCTCTGCGATAAACAAAAAACCTTTTTTTATTTTTTGAAGCTGTTGCTCTTTTGAAATCTTTCAGCGAGTTAATCTCTATGTTTTCTATTTGGATTATTACATCGCCCTCTCTTACTCCGCTATTATACGCTTCACTGCCATTTTCTACATCTGTAACTATCACACCGTTTACATTGCTGCGCAATTTTTGTCTGTCAGTTGTAACCAGTTCTGATAGATTCATTCCTTTATATGTAGTTTCTCCTGTTACAGATTTGTTATCAAGTGAGGCTAGTTTTACATTTAATGTTTTTATTTTTTTATCTCGTAGAAATTTAATATTTACAATTTTTGATGGTTCGTAAGAGCCTATAGTGTTTTTTAAATCACTTGCACTTTTAATTTTTTTACTATTGACAGAGATAATTAAATCTCCACGCTTTAGACCGGATTTTTCAGCTGGAGAGTTCTCTTCTACTCCTGTTATCAATGCTCCATATTTATTGTTATAAAAACTACTCATGTCATCACTAACATCTGAAATCGTTACACCTAGATAAGCTCTCGTAAATTCGCCTTTGTCTATCAGTTGAGTTGCTATTGAAGTAACCATATTTGATGGGATTGCAAATCCTATCCCTACATTTCCACCGGATTTTGAGATTATTGCTGAGTTTATTCCTATAAGATGTCCTGCAGAATTTATAAGTGCACCACCTGAATTTCCTGGATTTATAGAGGCGTCAGTCTGTATAAAATCTTCATATTCAACAATTCCGACACCGCTTCGTCCTGTTGCAGATACTATGCCCTGAGTTATAGTCTCACCAACTCCAAACGGATTGCCAAGAGCAAATACAACATCGCCAACTTTTACTTTGTCAGAGTTGTAAAAGGTTACAGCATTTAAATCTTTAGCTTCTATTTTTATGATTGCTAGATCACTCTTTTTATCTTTACCTATTATCTTCGCTTCATACTCTTTTTTATTTCCGGCAATAGTTACTTTGATTTTATCAGCACCTTCAACCACATGGTTGTTAGTAACTATATAGCCATTTTCAGAGATTATAACACCTGAACCTAAGGCACTTTGGATTCTCTCTTGAGGAATTCTTCCTTGTCCTCTAAAAAACTCTCTAAAAAAAGGATCATCCATAAAAGGGTTTGCATAGCCACCGTTTTTTACAGTTTTAGTTGTTGAGATATTTACAACAGTTGTTCTTACGGTCTCTAATATATTGTTATATGACAGTATATGGTCTTGAGCTGTTGGATGTTTTCTTTGTGTATCAGTATCAGCATATTTGAATTCTACACTATCTCCTGCATAAAGCATTGTTAGAGCAACTACACATATTAAAATCAGATTTTTCATTTGTATTCCCCTGTCTTGATATTTATTGTTTAAGTTTATAACTAAATTGTTTACAGAGTGCTAATGAATGGATAATAAAAAGTTAATAATAAAAAGTTTAAAAAGCGCCTTCTTCATATTTAAGAGTAGATGATGTTATATAACATGTAGAGTTTTGTATGCTCGATAAGTTTGTGTAGTTTCCAATGCCAAATACATATTTGTCATCTTCATAGATAATATTTATGCCCTCATCCGTATCTATAAGGGAGAGTTTAGAATTTTCGAGTACTCTCGCATCGCTAACACCACTAAACTCTAGTTTTATACTTAACCAGTCAAAGCCTCTGGCACTGTCTTGAGCAGCCAAGGTCACTAACATTGTTGTTGGTGAAGTTATATCTATGGAACGAAATTCACAGTCAACAAAATTACCAAATCTTTTTAAGAAAGTCGGTAAATCTTTTTTTAGAAGTGGCTTCATTTTATTGACAACCTGCACACTCCATACTTCTATCTTCTACATCGTTTGCAACTTCTGGAGATTGTGAACGAAGGTAATAAGTAGATTTCAAACCTAGTTTCCAAGCTAACATGTATATCTCATTTAGGTATCGTCCACTTGCTTTATCAAGTGTAATAAATATGTTTAGTGATTGGCCTTGGTCTAACCATTTTTGACGAATCGCAGCCGCTTTGATAAGAAGTGTTTGGTTTAACTCGTAAGCTGGGGTATAGTAAGACCATGTATCAGGAGAGAGGTTAGGAACAACTACCGGAATCAAACCAGAGAGGTTCTCCTCATACCATTTTCTTTTATATACCGGCTCAATTGCTTGAGTTGTTCCGGTAAGAATAGATATAGAACTTGTAGGAGCGACAGCCATCAAGTAACCATTTCTCATACCTTGTTTTTTTACTTTAGCTCTTAAGTCATCCCACTCATAAGAAGATGCAAAAAGTCCACCACGGTCAACAAGGTTTAAAACTTGAGCATTTGCGTGATCCATCGGCATGATACCTTGACTCCATTTAGAGCCTTCATACTGAGGATAAATACCTTTTTCTGCTGCTAAATCAGAAGATGCAGAGATAGTGTTATAGCTAACAGCTTCCATAATCTCATCTATCTTATCAAAATGTTCTTGTGAGCCCCAAGCTATACCTTGCTCAGCTAACATCTGCGCTTCACCCATTACACCTAAACCAATAGAGCGACTTTTCATGTTAGTGCGTTTTACTTTTTCAACAGGGTAGAAGTTAAGGTCAATAACATTGTCCAAACATCTAACAGCAACAGGAACGATTCTATCTATGTCCTCTTTAGTGTTAATGCGAGACAAGTTTACAGAAGCAAGATTACAAACAGCCGTATCACCGTTTATTTTTTCTTTCTCAACAACATAGATTGGCATACCGCCGATAGAGTCAAGAGCTGTAACTTTTTTAGCAGGTTTTTCTATTCCGCTGTCAACTTTTATTATCTCTTCTTCTTCATAAGAGATACTCTCTCCATTTTCAAAAATAAACTTTATCTTGTAATGGTTAGGGTTTGTATTTTGAAATATTTCTGTACAAAGGTTTGAACTTCTTATGGTGCCGGCATGACTGTTTGGGTTAGCTCTGTTAGCGTTATCTTTAAAACATAAAAACGGTGAACCTGTTTCAAAGTAAGATGTTAGTATCTTTTTCCAAAGATTTTTAGCTTTGATTTTTTCTTTTACAATACTTTCGTCTTCTTCGAGCTCTTTGTATCTTTTGTTAAACTCTTCACCATAAAGTGTAGTTAACTCCCTCACATCATAAGGATCAAAAAGAGTCCAAATACCATCTTCTTCAACTCTTTGCATAAACAAATCATTGAGCCACATGGAAGGGAAAAGGTCATGAGCACGACGGCGCTCTTCACCAGAATTTTTCTTCAGGTCTAAAAAGTCATTTACATCTATGTGCCAAGGTTCAAGATAAACGGCGATTGCACCTTTTCTTGTTCCTAGCTGGTCAACAGCTATTGCAATGTCATTTGTGATTTTAAGAAATGGCACTGTACCACCTGCTGCATTTTTGTGGCCATCAATAAACGAACCCATCGAACGAACATTTGTCCAATCCCATCCGATACCTCCACCAAACTTAGACAGCATAGCCATCTCTTGGTAAGAGTCAAAGATACCTTCGATATTATCAGGAGTAGAACCAATATAACAAGAACTTAGCTGATGTCTTGTTGTTCTGGCATTACTTAGAGTCGGTGTTGCAAGCATTACTTCAAATTGAGAAATCATGTCATAGAACTTTACAGCCCATTCATGCTTGTTTTCTTCTCTTTGAGCCAAGAACATTGCTATAGCCATAAACATGTGCTGTGGAAGCTCTATGGGATTGGCTTTGCTATCTTTGATTAGATATCTGTCGTACAGTGTTTTAACACCTAGATAGTTAAATAGCATATCTCTCTCAGGTTTGATGTGTTTTTCCAATTTGTCTAAGTCATACATCTCTTTTAGACCTAAAAGAAGTCTGCCCTCTTTTTCTCCTCTGACAAAGTACTCCTCAAGTGAGCCGTAACCTGTAAAACCATTAACCTGATGATACATGTTAAATAAAAATAGGCGTGAAGCAACAAATGTCCAATTGGGAGCGTCTATATCTATTTTATCAACAGCAGTCTTAATAAGAGTCTCTTGTATCTCTTTTGAAGTTATGCCGTCACGAAAGTGAATCTGAGCATCAACTTCCAGCTCACTTTGAGATACATTGTCTAAGCCCTTTACCGCTGCAGAAGTGTATTTCTGTATTTTTGTAATATCTAATGTTTCTGTTCTACCGTTTCTTTTTATAATTGTTATCATTTATTGTCCTAATCAGATTAGTAATTTTTAGACAAATATTGTCAGAATTTTTCTCTAAAAAACATTTAATTAATATTGATTTTATCTAAGAGTAGTTGATTTGTAGATTAAATTATGAAGAGATTTTTGAAAAATAAGCTATATATTTAACACATAATTATTAGTATAAAATATACTAATAATTAGCATAACCAGAAGGCTATACTAAATATGATTATTTAAAAACTCTTTTGAAAATGTTGTCTACATTTTTTGTATAGTAATCATAGTTAAAACACTCACGAATCTGTTCTTCATTCAAAGAATTTCTCAATTCTTCATCCGCTAACAAATGGTTAAGATACAAACTCTCGCCTTTTTCATTTGTAGTTGGCTTGCCTTGTTGTATCTCTTGCCAAACTTTCATAGCGTTTCTCTGTACAATTTTGTAAGCATCTTCACGGCTTACACCTTGTAGAGGAAGTTCAAGTAAAACTCTTTGAGAGAAAACTAATCCTCCGGTAAGGTTTAGATTTTTCATCATATTATCTGGAAATACTGTTAGGTTAGCAATTACATTGTTCATGCGGTGAAGCATAAAATCCATTGTAATAAATGCATCCGGTAACCAAAATCTTTCAGTAGATGAGTGAGAGATATCGCGCTCATGCCACAGTGCTACATTTTCCATAGCCGGTGCTGCGTAAGCTCTAATAATTCTTGCTAAACCTGTGATGTTTTCAGTAAGTATAGGGTTTCTTTTGTGAGGCATTGCGGATGAGCCTTTTTGACCTTTTGCAAAAAACTCTTCAGCCTCATATACTTCTGTTCTTTGTAGGTGTCTAACTTGAACTGCAAACTTTTCAACCGAGGAAGCAAGTAGTGCTAAAGCAGTAGCAAGTCTTGCATAGCGATCACGATGCACAACCTGGTTTGAACAAGGCTCTGGTTTTAATCCAAGTTCAGCCATTGCATACTCTTCCAACTCAAGTGGTGCATGAGCAAAGTTACCCATAGCTCCGGAGATTTGTCCCACTGCAATAACCTCCATAGTTTGCTCAAGATTTAGAAGGTGACGAGCTACTTCATCATACCATACAGCTAAAGTCAGACCAAAAGTTATAGGCTCGCCGTGGATTCCATGACTACGCCCAACCATAAGAGTCATCTTGTGCTCCTCTGCACGCTTTTTGATAGATTCCATCAACATCTTTACATCATCAATGATAATGTTTAAAGAGTCTCTCATTTGAAGCGCTACACCGGTATCAACCGCATCAGAACTAGTCATTCCATAATGAAACCATCTTGACTCTTCACCTAAGCTCTCTGAAACACTTGTGTTAAAAGCAATAAGATCATGTTTAGTAACTGCCTCAATCTCTTCTATTCGTTCTACAGAGAATGTTGCATTTTTTACAATTTTGTCTGCATCATCTTGAGGAATTTTTCCAAGTTTTGCCCAAGCTTTTACTGCAGCTTTTTCTACTTCTAGCCACGCAGCATATCTTGCATGCTGTGTCCATTTTGATGCCATCTCTTCTCGTGAATATCTATCGATCATATTTATTGCCTTTAATGATTATTGTTTATGCTAAAATTCGCACATAATTAAGTTGTTTATTCTACTAAACTTATAGTAAGAGAATGATTAAAAGGGATTGATTTGCCATTTGTAATTAAGAAGATGTATGTTGAAAAAAAGCAGAGAGCTTTCCTTTTTTTTATAAAAGAGTTGAACTATACACAAAAAGAAGCTCAGCGTTTTATAGCCAGAGGTCGCTTGCTTATAAATGGCGAAGTTATGGATAAGTCTTCGCAGAAGATTCAAGGAGAAATTGAGTATATATATTTTGAGCCAATCACTAGAGGATTGAATGTGCATGTAGAATACGATCAGTTTGTAGTATTTGATAAACCAAGCGGAGTGTTAATCCATCCGCAAAATAAAAACACACCCTACTCTTTAATAGATGAATTGAAATATCAGTATGGTAGAGATGCCAATATAGCTCATAGAATAGATCAAGAGACAAGCGGCTTAGTGTTGTGCTCTAAAAACAAAAACAGTGAAAGAGATATCAAGATGATGTTTGAACACAGAGATATGAAAAAGAAGTATCTTGCTATGGTTCACGGTGAATTAAAAGATGATATATCTATAGAGGCTCCGCTTCTCAGAAAAGAAGATGAGAGTGCAATTGTTAGAATGGTAGTAAAAGTACATGTAGATGGTAAAAGCTCCAAAACTGATATAAAGCCTTTAAAGTATTTTGCAGATAAAGATATTACATTGGTAGAGTGTTCGCCACTTACCGGAAGACAACATCAAATAAGAGTACATTTGTTTCATGTGAAACATCCAATAGTCGGAGATCCAATTTATGGACAAAGTGAAAAAGACATAGTCAGGTTTTTAGATAAAGAGTTAAGCATAGAAGATCGTATTAATCTTAGCGGTGCTTCAAGATTACTTTTGCATGCAAATGAATTGGAGTTTGATCTTTACAACGAAAAGTTTCATATTAAAAGTGATGTAGATTTTGAAAAAATATGTTTTGAGAGTATGAGTATCTAAATGACATGTTACTTTATCGAATTATAATAAAAAAGTTTGCTTAATGTAATTAGAACGATATTTCAAATGAAATATCTATCTTGTTTATTTGAACTGTAGTGAGAACATTTGTTTCACATGAAACATTGTTATTACTAATCAATTTAGTGAATATTTACAACTATATATAAAATATTTATTTTAATTATTAGTTACTTCGCTAGATGTTTTCATGTATAAATATATGAGGTGTGAATAACTTATTGTATTATATAGAGACAAAGTATATATAATTATAACTACAAATAACTAAATCCCTATAAGCCCCTAATTATAGGCATTTAAGCTATCTCAAAGTATATTGATTTCAGGATAATTTTATATAAATTTGTTCTTAAATAATAAGAAAATTTGAAAATTTGTACATGACAGCAACTCACAGTATTCACACCTTAGAACAATGTGTGAATACTGCACACTTTGAATAAATATATTAATTATTTTAATGCTAAAATTATATTTAAGTTTATTGTAGAAGATGACGAAGATTATTTTCTTATAAGAAAAGTAGGGTATTATTACACTTATAAACGACCTCCCTGGTGTGTTGGTCGTTTTACTTATTTGTGAACTAAATCACTTATTAAACCGCGTTATATCTCTTGATGATTTTTTTAACACGATTTTTTAAATTACGAAGAGCTTCTACGCTTGTTTCACCATCAGCAGTTAGGTTCTCAAATCCATCATCAAACTGTGCTTTTGCAATCCAACCAATTTTTTTATGATATTTAATCCCTACAAAACGAATATCACCAAAATGTTCTTCACACAAATCATATATTCTTTTAATTCTATCAGTGTTTGTTTTCTTTACAGCCATAGTTATATCCTTTAAATTAAATCGCTTTCAATATAATATCATTTTTTTAATTTCAAAATGATTACAGATTGTACTACTGTTTCTTGTCATCACCTGTATCATCATTTGTAGCAGCTTTTATAAAACCAATCAAGCCAACTGCAAATACAACTATTAAAAAAACTATTTGAAATATCTCTATATAGCTCATTTTATTTCACCTTGTTCTGTTTGTTCTTTTAATTGACCGCATGCTGCACTGATATCTATGCCTTTAGAGTCTCTTATAGTACATAATAAGCCATGATTGACTAAATACTCTTGGAAAGCTACCATATCAGCTCTTGTAGGTCTATCGTAAGTCGTACCAGGATAAGGATTGAAGTATATGAGGTTAACCTTCGCCTTGATATCTGTTAGTAGCTTTACGAGCTTCTTAGCAGAGGCTATATCATCATTTTTATCTTTAATGACTAAGTATTCAAACATAACTCTTTTTCTGGTATCAATTGGAAAGCGTTTAACCGCTTCTATAATAGAAGAAATATTGTGGGCTTTATTCATAGGTATAAGCTCAGTGCGTAGCTCATCATCAACAGCATGTAGCGATATAGCGATATGAACACCTAAGTCCATCTTGCCTAATTGGTCTATTTTATTGCTCAAACCACTTGTAGAGACTGTTTGTCGTTTACCGGATATACATAAGCCCTCTTCTTCTTTATATATCTCTATAGCTTTTGCAAGATTATCTAGGTTGTCTAGCGGTTCGCCCATGCCCATATAGACAATGTTGATTTTTCTATTGTGTTTATGGTCGTTATCTCGTTTTAGTGCAACAACTTGAGCTACTATCTCTCCGGCAGTCAAGTCTCTTGTAAAGCCACCTTTTGCAGTTAAACAGAATGTACACCCTACTTTACATCCTACTTGAGTAGAAACACAGATAGTGTATTTTGCTTCTTGAATCACTTCGCCCTTATCATCTAACTGCGTTTCTTTCATTTTAAGCCATACAGCTTCCATTGTTTTGCCATCTTGAAGCTCAAATAGGTACTTTATGGTCCCATCACTTGATTCTTCTTTATTTACTATTTTTAGAGGGTCTACTATATATTTTTGAGAAAGTTCTTCTTTGAGAGCTTTGGGAATATTTTTCATATCATCAAAGTCAGATGCATAGTTATGATAAAGCCAGCCAAATATCTGTTTTACTCTAAAAGCAGGTTTTATTTGAGACAAAAGTTCTTTCTGCGTAAAGTCTAGAAGTGATGGCTTCATTTTGCTGTCAATTCCTTGATTCTTTTTTTAACATGTAGAGTTAAAAGTTCTTTTGCCTTTTCATGATTTTTCATAAAATCATCATGAGCATCTTTGTTAGTATAGTTAGTTATACAAAATACACCCCCAGCAGGAATATCAAACTCTTGCGCTATTTTCAAAACCGCGAAAAATTCCATGTTTTCTATGCCTACACCAAGTTTTAAAAACTTTTTTGTTAGCTCCTCATTTGTGGAAACATAGTTCGAAGAATTGACTATAACATCTTTTTTTTGGCTATCTATGTTAGTGGAAATTACATTATCCAAAGGAGTGTAAGCGTCATTATTTAAAAATCCAAGTTCAATATTTGAAGCTGTTTTTGACTCAACAATGTCAAATATTTGTGAACTGCCATAACTACCTGCAGAACCGACAAACAGTAAAAACTCAGGTTTGTCAAAGAGACAAAGTCTTGTAAGGTTCATTGCTGTTTCGATTAAGCCAACCCCTGTTGGTTGTGCAAAATCAAAAGTTTCATTATTTCCGGCGCAAATAATCATATTTCTCCTTTAATTTATTTTATAAATTTAAGGGAACCATTTATCCCTTTTCTAACGATAAAGGAAGTAATTCCTTTATCTACGCTAACGCTTGGTTCTCTTCGGCAGAGAGCCCTCGCATCTTGATGCTCTAAAGTCTTACAGGTATGTTGTTGTCATGAAGATAATGTTTTAAATCCATAATATCTATCTCTTTATAGTGAAAAATACTCGCGGCAAGTGCAGCATCGGCACCGTGTTCAAAGGCTTCTTTAATATGTTGCATTGTCCCTGCTCCGCCACTTGCGATAACGGGAACATTTACAGCTCTACTTATCTGCTGAGTAATATTTAGCTCAAACCCTGCTTTTGTACCATCTGCATCCATTGAAGTCAGAAGTATTTCACCGCTTCCTCTTTCTACGACTTCTTTAGCCCATTCTACGGCATCTATACCGGTGTCAACTCGTCCGCCATTTAAGTAAACATTGTATCTGTCACCGGTTTTTTTAACATCAATCGCAGTGACAATACACTGTGAACCAAAGCGTTTTGCACCCTCGTCTATTAGCTCGGGTCTTTTTATCGCTGCAGAGTTAACGCTTACTTTGTCACAGCCTACATTTAAGAGTTTATATATGTCATCAAGCTTTCTAATGCCGCCACCGACTGTAAGAGGTATAAAAACTTCTTTCGCCACTTGAGCTACGATATCTACAATTGTATCACGGTTATCGCTTGAAGCTGTAATATCCAAAAAAGTAAGTTCATCCGCACCCTCTTGGTTGTATCTCTTTGCAACTTCAACAGGATCACCGGCATCTCTAAGCCCGACAAAGTTTACCCCTTTTACAACACGACCATCTTTAACATCTAGACAAGGGATAATTCTTTTAGCAAAATAGTTCATGGTAGTTGAGAGCCTCTTATAATTTAGTGCAATTATACACTTTGCGGCTTATATTTAGGTTATTGTTTTTATTGTGCCTATTTACATGTAAGTTTATTTAATGCAGCTAAAACGGAATAATAATGAAAACACTTGTTTCATAAGTATTTTCATATTAGTTGCTATAAAAGAAATTAAATGTTTCATGTGAAACAAATATTTTCATTTTAGTTTTTGCAAACAAGATAGATATTTCAAATGAAATATCATTTTAGCTACATTAAAAAAAGTAATGTGATATTTATTGTAGTATCAATAATTATTATTATCTATTGTTATAATCATAGATATTTTGAAATAATAAAGCTCAAGATGTGATATAAATATTAATATTTCTTATTGATATTAACTAATTATAAGCAAAATTATAATACACTGTCCGCTAATGGATAAAATTGTAGCAAAAAAGAAGTTTGGACAAAATTTCTTAAAAGATGAGACTGTTTTACAAAAAATCGTCGAAGCGATGCCCAATAATGATAATAAAATCGTTGAAATTGGGCCTGGCTTAGGTGATTTAACTAAATATTTAGTAGATGTCAAAAGTGTAGAAGCTTTTGAGGTCGATACCGATTTGTGTAAACTGTTACAAAAAAAATTTGATAAAGAGATCGCAACCAAGCAGCTGCATATAAATTGCGGCGATGTTCTTGAAACTTGGCAGAGTAGTTTAGTAGATGAAGATTACGATTTAGTGGCAAACTTGCCTTACTACATCGCAACAAATATAATCTTAAAAGCACTCGCAGATCCAAAATGTAAAAATATACTTGTAATGGTACAGCTTGAAGTGGCAGAGAAATTTTGTGCAACAGAGGGTGAAAAGGTATTTGGGTCTTTGGGTGTAATAACTCAAAGTGTAGGAGAGGCGCATATTGTTGTGCAGGTTCCACCAACCGCTTTTGAACCACCGCCAAAAATAGACTCAGCTGTATTCTTGATTGAAAAAAGAACTGATAGAAGTGATGAGAATTTTGAGGGCATGCTTAGAGTTGCATTTAAGCAGCCTCGCAAAACTCTTATGAAAAATCTATCGGTGATTTATGATAAAGAGATACTTCAAGAAGTTTTTAATGAACTAGAATTTACACAGACAATTCGTCCTCATCAACTCTCAACTAGTGACTATCACCAACTCTATAAAAAAATAATATAAAAGATAAACAAGGAGTTTGGATGCAAGACAATAAAGGTAACACTCAAGAAGGTGTTAAACCAGCAGTAAACGGTAATAAAAAAGAAGAAACAAGACCTAATCAAAATCGTAGACCAAATAATAATCAGAATCGTAACAACAACAGTGGCAAGCCTCAGGGCGGCAATAACCCTAACAAAAATAAAGGTGGAGGAAGAGGGCGTCGTCGTCAAAGTACACCGGTAGATGAAAATCTTAAAAAATTTGTTGGTATCAACCAAGAAGCACAGAAACAAAGACTAAATCCTCACTATAAATTAGATTTAAACTCAAAAGCAAAAATCCGTATCACACCGCTTGGCGGGCTTGGTGAAATCGGTGGAAACATTACAGTATTTGAAACAGAAAATGAAGCAATTTTAGTTGATGTCGGTATGAGTTTTCCAGATGAAGATATGCACGGTGTTGATATACTGGTACCTGATTTTACTTATATCAGAGAGATTAAAGATAAGATTAAAGCGGTAGTAATTACTCACTCACATGAAGATCATATCGGTGCAATGCCATATCTTTATAAAGAGATGCAATTTCCTATATATGCTTCACCTCTGCCGCTTGCAATGATTGGTAACAAGTTTGACGAGCATCATATCAAAGAGGCTAGAAAGCATTTTAATCCAATTGTAAAAAGAAAGATTTATGAGATAGGAAATGACTTTAAAATTGAGTGGATGCATATGACTCACTCTATTTTAGATAGTTCTTCTTTAGCAATTACTACTGATGCCGGTACAATTATCCACACGGGTGACTTTAAGATTGACCATTCTCCGGTAGATGGCTATACGGCAGACTTACATAGACTCGCTTACTATGGTGACAAAGGTGTTCTCGCTCTTTTAAGTGACTCTACTAACTCTTACAATCCACAACCTACTCCATCTGAGTTAAGTGTTGCACCGGCACTTGACAGAGTATTTGCAAAAGCTGAAGGTAGAGTAATCTTATCTACTTTCTCGTCTAACATACATCGTGTTTTTCAAGCTATTCAGTATGGTGTAAAATATAATCGTAAAGTTTGTGTAATTGGTCGTTCGATGGAAAGAAACATTGAAATCGCTATGCAGTATGACTATATAAAGCTGCCAAAAACTATTTTTGTCGAACCGGATCAGATCTCTGGTATGAACGATAAAGATGTTCTTATAGTTACTACAGGTTCACAAGGTGAGCCTAGTTCAGCACTATTTAGAATGTCAATCGGTGAACACAGGCATGTAAAGATTAAGCCAACAGATTTAATTGTTCTTTCATCTCGTGCTATTCCAGGAAATGAGGGTTCAATCTCAGGAATGTTAAACCACTTACAGCGTGCCGGTGCTAGTATTTCTAGAGAAAAAGATATACATGTATCAGGTCACGCTTCTATAGAAGAGCAAAAGCTTATGCTTCGCCTTGTTAATCCTAAATTCTTTTTACCTATCCACGGTGAGTATAATCATGTAATGAGACATAAAGAGACGGGTATGATTTGTGGTGTTCCTGAGCGTAATATTTATATTATGAATGATGGCGATACTGTAGAAGTGGCTCCAAAATATATGAGAAAAGTTAAGTCGGTAAGAACCGGTAAGACATATATTGATAATCAAAACAATCATAAAATAGATGATGATATCGTTATAGATAGACAGAAACTGGCTACTGACGGTATTGTTATGATTGTTGCCCAAGTTGATGGACAACACTCTAAAATGTTATCTAAGCCGCTAGTTACTACATTTGGTTTGGTGGCCGATAAGCAAGATAAATTCTTTGCAAAAGAGATTGAAGATGTTATAGAACACTTTTTATTACATATAAAAGACGGGCTAATAGAAAACCCAAGAGCTTTAGAGAATGATCTTCGCCAAGTTGTAAGAAAACATATCTATAGAAAAATGAAAAAATATCCACTTATTGTTCCACATGTATTTGTACAGTAGGTAAAATGTCAAAATGCATTAACATGTAGAATTTTCTACATGTTAATTTCTTCCATATATAAACCTCTCAGCTATTTATTGATACTCTATCACTATAAAAACTCTAAAAGGCAAAAAATTGTCACAAAATAAAGATTTAGAATTTGAAAATGCTGTAAAAAACATGATGCTTCATGTCGGGGAAGACCCAAGCAGAGAAGGACTTTTAAAAACTCCACAAAGAGTTAGAAAAGCTCATGAATTTATTTTTGGCGGATACAAAGAAGACCCAAGAGAGATTCTTAAATCTGCACTATTTACTAGCTCAAATGATGAGATGGTGCTTTTAAAAGACATAGAATTCTACTCTACATGTGAACATCATCTTTTACCCATTATCGGAAGAGTACATGTAGCTTATATTCCGGATGGGAAAGTTGTAGGTCTTTCTAAAATTCCTCGTGTTGTAAATGTTTTTGCGCGCCGTATGCAGATTCAAGAACAGTTAACCGAACAGATAGCTGATGCCATCATGGATACTATCGAACCAAAGGGTGTAGCAGTTGTAATTCAGGCTCGCCACATGTGCATGGAGATGAGAGGTGTAGAGAAGATAAACTCTACTACAACATCATCAGCTCTTCGTGGTCTGTTTAAAAAAGATGAGAAAACAAGAAGTGAGTTTTTCTCTCTTATCAACTCCCCTACCGGCACACGCTACTAAACCATCATGCCTTTTGCATCATTAAAAGAAAGAATCTCAGCTAAAAACCACTCACTGGCATTTGGTGAAGTTGTTAAGATAAATGCTACGGTCATCACTGCAAATGGTTTAAAAGTCAGTATAAGCGATATGGTGAAAATTGTTTCAAATGCAACTAACCAAGAGACAATGGGGATGGTTACAGAGATAGACGGACCTACATTTTTTATAACCCCTTTTAGTTTTGTTGAGGGTTTTTGTTCTGGCGATAAAGTTTTTTTGGATCAGACGGGTCTAAACATACCAGTAGGCGAATCGCTGCTCGGACGGGTTGTTGACCCATTTATGAGACCTATAGATGGCAAAGGCAACATAAACAACACAACAATTTTACCAATCATAAAAGCTCCTATTGCCGCAATGAAGCGCGGAATGATAGATGAAGTCTTTAGCGTGGGCGTTAAAAGTATTGATGGACTTTTGACATGTGGAAAAGGTCAAAAGTTAGGCATTTTCGCAGGAAGCGGAGTAGGGAAGTCTACTCTTATGGGCATGATTGTAAGAGGCTCTGATGCACCCATTAAAGTTGTAGCACTTATTGGTGAGCGTGGTCGCGAGGTTCCGGAATTCATAGAGAAAAATCTTGGAGGAGATTTGACTAATACTGTAATAATCGTAGCGACTTCGGATGATTCTCCTTTGATGAGAAAGTATGGCGCATTCGCGGCCATGAGTGTTGCTGAGTTTTTTAAAGACCAAGGCTTAGATGTGCTTTTTATCATGGACTCGGTTACAAGGTTTGCTATGGCTCAAAGAGAGATAGGTCTGGCTCTTGGTGAGCCGCCGACTTCAAAAGGTTATCCGCCATCATCTCTGACACTTCTGCCGCAACTTATGGAGCGTGCCGGAAAAGAAAAAGGCAAAGGTTCTATTACAGCCTTTTTTACGGTTCTTATCGAGGGTGACGACATGAGTGACCCTATCGCTGATCAATCCCGTTCCATTTTAGATGGGCATATTGTACTTTCACGCGAGCTGACTGACTTTGGCATATATCCTCCCGTTCACATATTAAATTCTGCCTCTAGGGTTATGAACGATATAATCTCAATCGATCAGTTTAAAGCTGTAATGAAATTTAGAAGGCTCTATACACTTCTAAAAGAGAATGAAGTTCTTATACGCATCGGTGCTTACTCAAAAGGCAGTGATTCTCAGTTGGACGAAGCTATGGATAAAAAAGAAAAGATGGAGAGGTTTTTGATTCAAGGCTCTACATTTATAAGCCCATTTGAAGAGACTTCAGAGACTCTTATAAGTCTTATGAGTGACTCTTAATAATATCAGAATCAATCCAGCTGTCTCTTGGAGGTCTATCTTGCTGAGTTTGTGTTATTGCAAGCTTGCGAGTTGAACTTTTTTCAAACTTCTTCATAGATTTTACCACCTCGCTGTCAAGACCAAAAACATCAATATAAGAGTATATGATCGCTTCAGCACCGGTAAAGTTCTTCTTTTTTAGTAGTTGCTTTATTCTGACATGGAAGCTTGTTCTGATTAGATTGCCGGTTCTGTTATATCTTGTAGGCAGGTCAATAAGCTCACCAAGGGTTTTTTTAATATTTTTTATATTGCCGTTTAACGCGTATTCTTCACATTTTAACATCAGTTTTGTCCAGTGTTTTTCTAAAAGAATTCCTAGTTCACTGAGCTTTAGTGAGTTGTGTAAATCCAAAAGTGTGTAGCAGGATTTGAAATCATCTTTGTTATAAGCATTGCGAAGCTCTTGCATAAGCCTATATTGGCCATATAGATACTCAATTTTGTCTTTTATATGTGGAACTCCCCTAAATGTTGCTAGCTCTTCTCTTGTAGTTGTTGTGTGAGACATATTTATCTCTTGTTCTATATCTTTTAGTTTAGTATCTATCTCATTCATTAGTGAAGTATAATTTGGCAATTGTGCAAAAAGTTCATTAGTATCTATGAGTTCATATATTTTTTTAAAGTCTTTACTCTGTATTGCTTTTAAAAAATCAATAAACTCTCTATTTTGCGTTAGAACAAGCTTTATGATTGGTTTTTTGGAGATAACTGTCATATATTCATGTAGAAACTCTTTAGCTTTGTCCATATCACCTTTTAAAATTGCTTTTTGTGCATTTGTAAAAGCAGTTTTGAAAAGAGATTCTATTTTTTCATACTCTTTTGTCTGCTTTAGAGCTGGAAATTTTGATGCCATGGCATATGCAAGAGCATACTTTTTGTCAAAAATTATTTCTTGAAATCTAGGGTAGCTTTTAAATGCATCAAATAAATCTTTTATTTGTGATTTTTTAGAGTTTATATTTTTATAGATTTCCAAAACAAGGCTTGCCTGCGCTTCATTATTATTTATTAGTGCCTTTGTAGCTCTCAAATAATCATTTTCAAACCTCTCTTCAAGCATAATATAAGCACTTGAACCGTTTAGCATAGGCTCTTGAGCAACAAGCTGATATGCTTCTTCAATAGAGTTGCTGATAATGAGTGATTTTAGTTTTGCATTGTTGGGAAGTTCTATATTTATAATTTCATTGTTTTGCAAGGCAATTATCAAGTAAAAGTCGTCTATGAGAGCTACTTTGCTTATCTTCGTTTTAAGTTCAATGTACTTGCTATGTACAATTTTATATTTTTTTATATCTACTATAGAGATAATATTGCTATCTCCTACAAGCATTACATAGTCTGGATTTTGCATAATAATAATCTGTTTTATTGATGAAAGAGGAGTGCTTACTCTTTTGTGATTTTTCACATCATGCAAAGGTGTTATGTAAACTTCTCCAGCTTTATTGGCGCTCACTATAGTGTTTTCATCTAAAAAACACAAAGCACATATAGAGCTTTTGCTATGCTCAATGCTACATATGTTTGTTTGCAAGTGCAGGTCTATTATGCAAATGTTCCCATTATTATCGCCACACGCAGCATAGTGAGCATAAAAGGCAAAGGAATTTACTTGATTCTCATGAGACTCTGTATACGAAAATGAGCACAGTCTCGCTAAGAGAGTTGAAGAATCATATCTGTATTGAAGCACTCTTGCATCTTTGGTTCCTGCAATAATATACTTTGACGATGCGTCAAAACCAATAATGCTTATCTCTTCATTATCTGTCTCTGTCATCTGAATAGTATTTCTGGTTTGTATATCCAATACATAAATAGTTTGATTATTTACAAATGCAAACATCTTGCCATCTGGACTAAATGCCGATACTTTTGCATCTATGTTTAAATATTTATGGGTAATATTGCTTATAAGTCTGTTGTTGTCACAATTAAATATCTCAATCCCATGTTCTTTTGTGCTATATGCAACAAGAGAGCTATCAATAACCTTTAACTGCTCAATATCGGATTTTGCTGTAAGATGTTTTTGTATATAAGACATGGGATATTATAGATAATAAATCTAGTATTTTGGCTGAAATTGTAGTGTTGAAAATAGAGGGTTGAGCCACGAATCGTGACTCAAAATGGTGTTACATATCTCTGGCTTCAACTTCAGAGTAAGCTTTCATCAGGTGTTTACCCATCTGACCTTCGATATCATCCCAGCTGTGAAAATCTTTTAAATTCTCCATAACTTCGGGTTTAATCTCATAACTCTCCATCCCTTCTTCATAAGCTTTTTCAGCTCCTTGTACAACTATCTTCATGTACTTTAAGAATGGGTCTAGAGTTTCATGTAGAGCACCTGAAGGACCATGACCAGGAACATATAGTTTATAATCACCGTAACCGTCTTTTTTATTTATAACATTTTCAAGTATCTCTATGTTGGCGTAAATGCTTGACGATTCATCAAAAGCACCAAAGCGACCTTTCATGAGGTTATCACCTAAGAAAAGTGTTTTAGAGTTAACATGCTCTATTAAAAGGTCCGTATCTGTATGACCGCGTGCCGGATGACGCATAATAAAAGTTTGACCGTCAACTACAACAGTCTCTTTATGGTCAACACCGGTATTTGGAAAAGCAAAAGGATTGTTCGTTCCAGCTAAGTTACCTGTCAGTCTGTCAAGGATTCCGTACCATAGGTCTGCTGAGCTTTCTTTAACTTTTTCTATCATATATGCTAATGCATAAATCTTAACATCAGGATATTTTTCTTGAAAGTTTTTGTTTGCAAACCAGTGGTCGCCGTGCTTGTGTGTATTAAATATAGCAATAACCGGTTTTTTACTTACTTTTTCTACTTCTTTAAGTATTTCCTTGCCTACATTATAGTTACCGCCCGGATCTACTATTATAAGGCCGTTTTCGCTTTCAATAAGTGCAGGATTATTCATAAATCCACCATTTTCTTTATTGGGCATCATTACAGGACCGTGCATTACCCAAACATTAGCATTTACTTTTTCAAATTTAAAATCTCCAAGTTTGCCTAAAGTCCATGCGTTTAGCGATAAAGAAAATAGCATTGCCATTGTGATTAAAAGAGTGATTTTTTTCATTTTGTTTCCTATTTGTAGTTTATAAAGGGGAATGTAAATTTAGTCAAAAAGCGTGACTAAGTAGAATCTAAATAAATTCAGATTCTACGAGATATATTATGCTTTACCTGAAAGCATACCGTGGATTGTCATTGGTTTAAGAGCGTAAACTTTTAATAACCACCAAATCCATCTCTCTTGAGTCGGGTCAAGTGGGAATGACGCAGCATTTTCACCAGAACCTGGCTCTTTAGAAGCCCAGTTAAACTCAGCTAGCATAACAGTACCGATACTTGTAATAAGTGGACAAACTGTATATCCATCATATTTAGCAGTAGGCTCTTTACCGCTCATTACTGAAATCATGTTATCAACAACAACTTTGTATTGTTTACGAGCAGAACCACCGGTTTTACCCATTGGAACACCGGCAACATCACCTAGAGACCATACATTAGGGAAGAAAGATGATTGTAGAGTCTCTTTGTTAACTGTTACCCAGCCTGGACCTTGAGAACCGATTTCTGATTTACCGACAACATCCGGAGCTTTCATTGGAGGTGTTACATGCATGAAATCATACTTAACTTCTACAGGCTCAGAAACCTCCACTTTTTTCATATAAGGCTCATCCATCTCATCTAAGAACTCTTTTTCTACCATTTTCCATTTGTCGAAAGTAGCAGTTTTAGTAGCTGTATCTACTGCAACCAGATTATGTTGATAGTTCCATTTGAAATCTCTTGCTTCAAACTGTTTAAGAATTGCCGTGTGGTAATCTTTGATACCAAACATACCGCCGCCATTTGGATAGAAAGTCAGTTCAACTTTGTCACGAACACCGGCTTCTTCTAAACGAGCATGAGTTAAATACATGATTTTCTTAGGAGCACCACCACATTTTAATGGTCCTCTTGGGTGAGTAAATATTGCTTGAAGTTTTCCCGGACCTTTATGAGATTTTGCTTTTTCAATTAACTCTTGGATACCTTTCCATGTTGCAACAGCACCATCTTGGAAGTAAATTGAGTGAAGACCATCTTGAGTGATAGTTTTCTTAGTAGCTGCATTGTCTGTACCAGCTGAAGTGATTTCACCCTCAAGACCTTTGATAGCTCCGTAGTTAAGGTTGATACCAGTTGCAACAACTAGTTGGTCATAAGAAACTTCTTGACTTCCATCAACAGTAACCTTGTTGTTTTTAGCATCAATATTAGTAACTGTACCTTTGATTAGTTTAACACCTTTTGGTACGAACTCATCTCTTTTGTATATAATATCTGACAGTTCCCAAACACCGGCACCGATTAAAGTTTGACCAGGCTGGTAAGAAACAGATATTGGATCCGGCTCAATTACAGTAATGTCAGCATTGCTGATAGAGTTGTTAAGACGAGCTGCTGTACTCATACCAGCTAAACCACCACCTACAATAACAATTTTACCGCTAACATCTGCAGATGCTGCACTTGCAGAAGATGCGCCTACCGTAGCACTTGCTAAAACAGATGCTGCTAATGGAGATATTGTTAAATACTTTAAAGCGTCACGACGAGACATAATCTCCGGATGCTTATCAACTTCATTTAAAATCTCTTCTAAAATCTCATTTTTTTTCATGATTTCCCTTTTTTTGTGATAAAGTTATCAATTTTACATCTTTGTGGCTTAAGAAAGTTTTAAACATTACTGTTTTTGGGTGTTATATGCTATTTTATCTATATTGTTGGTTAGTTGAAGCTTGATTTTAGTAGAAAAGTCTTTATTTAATAATTGTATATTTTATTTATAATAAGTTGAGCTGATACTCTATTGTTGAATTCATTTTTAGTGACCCTATAACTACATGTTAGTTTTTTGTTTTTAGGCATTTGTAGAACTTTTTTAAACAAAATCAATTCTATAGTTTTTCTTTCGTGAGTAAATTGTCTAACAATAATTTTGGTATGAGATTTATCTTTTCCAAATAGTTTTATTTCAATTATATTAGCATCTTGTATTAAAAAAAGAGGTCGAGAGTTTGCTTCACCGTAAGGCTCAAAGCTATCCAGTATATTTAAAAGTTCCAAATCTATTTCATCACTTGGCATTACGCCGATTATTTCTTCTGATGGCATAAAATCATCCGGATGCAGTGCAGATGCAGATTTGTTTATAGCGGCTCTAAAAGCATCAATATCTTCTTCTAAGAGACCAAGTCCGGCTGCCATTTTATGACCGCCAAATTTTGTCAGATATTTTTCATTTTCTTTTATAAGTTTATAAATACTTACATTTCCAATACTTCTAGCACTGCCTTTGGCTACACCGTTTTCACAGCTAAGTACAATTGCCGGTTTACAAAAATGATCTACCAATCTTGCCGCTACAATACCGACTACACCTTCATGCCAATCTTCATTAGCTACAACAATTACGGTGTCATTTTCATTTCCACAAGAGAGCGCTTGTGCAGTTGTATCAGCTTCGGTTTCACGTCTAAGCTCATTAAGAGAGTTTAGTTTTTCAAACTGTTTATATGCTTGGTGCATATCTGCAGCTGTAAAAAACTCTAAAGCGATGCCGGCATCTTCAAGTCTTCCTGCTGCATTTATGCGAGGTGCAATCTGAAAACCTATATCTTCTGAGGTGATAATAGATTTATTTAAAAAGTCTCTTATGACTACACAAGCAGGTCTGCTTGAACTCATCAAAACTTTCAAACCTTCTATTACAAGAGTTCTGTTAATATCTATGAGAGGCATAATATCTGCAATTATAGCTATAGCCAGTATGTCTAAAAACTGTTTCATATCAATAGAGAGTTTCAGTTCTTTTTTTACAAGTCCCAGAAGCAACCAAGCGACCTGCGCCCCACAAATCTCTTTAAAAGGATAACTACATGTAGAAAGCTTTGGATCAACTATCGCATAAGCTTCAGGCAAAACTTCTGATGGAGTATGATGGTCTGTTATGATTAACTCTATCCCTTTTTGCTTGCATATCTCAGCAGCCTCAACAGCAGATATGCCATTGTCAACAGTAATGACTAAATCAGCATCAACTCTTTGTAAAACTGTAGGGCTTACACCGTAGCCGTCATTGAAACGATTTGGGATGATAGCTTCAAGCGGATAGGGAATTTGTCTAAAAAAATCAACCATTATTGCAGTTGAACTAACGCCATCTACATCATAATCACCGACAAGGGTTATCTTTTTGTTTTGTTTTATAGCATCGGCTATTTTTTTGGCAGCTTTGTCAGCATCTTGAAGCAGGGCAGGGTTAGGGATCTGAGAGAGCTTTTTGTACCCAAAGGGCACACCGTTTTCGCCGTCAAATCTAAGAGAGAGCAGCTCAAAGAGAGCTGCCTTGTTTAAAATGTTTATATTATTCAGCACACAATGATGCTTTTACGAAAGCTAGTATAGATGGGTTTGGAGTTTGAAGTCTTGATGTAAACTCAGGGTGAAACTGAACACCTAAAAACCAAGGATGATCTTTTATCTCAACAGTTTCTATAAGTCCATTAGATTCGCCTGTTACTATCATTCCAGCTTTTTCTAACTGTTCACGGTAAGCAGGGTTGGCTTCATAGCGGTGGCGGTGTCTCTCATATATAGTTTTCTCGCCGTTGTATGCTTTTCTGATTATTGAACCCTCTTTTGTATCACACGGATATTCTCCAAGTCTTAAAGTTCCACCCATAGGAGAAGTATGAGTTCTTAATTGCACCCCTCCGCTTTGGTCAAGGAAGTTGTCGATTAGATAGACCATTGGATGAGGAGTATTTTCGTCAAACTCAATAGAGTTAGCACCCTCTAAGCCAAGTACATTTCTTGCATATTCAACAAGCGTAAGCTGCATACCAAGGCAGATACCTAGATATGGAACTTTATTTACACGGGCATACTCAATAGCTTGTATTTTTCCCTCAACACCGCGAGAACCAAAACCTCCGGCAACTAAAACAGAATCACAGTCACCAAGAAGCGCCTCGGCACCTCTTTCTTCTATCTCTTCAGAGTCTACCCAATTGATTTCAACCCGAGTATCCAAGTGAGCACCACAATGAATAAGTGATTCAGTTAAAGATTTGTAAGCCTCTTTAAGTTCAAGATATTTTCCAACAAAGCCGACAACTATCTTGTTCTTGGGTTGAACAATTTTTTTAACCAGAGAATCCCACTCTTCCATATCTGGATTAAGTTCACCAAGCTCTAGGGCTTTTGATATAGGAGTTAAAATGTTTTGTCTTAAAAATGTAACAGGGATATCATAAATAGTCGCTGCATCAAGTGCTTCTATTACCGAGTCTTGTGAAACATCACAGCTCATCGCAAGTTTCTTTTTGAATGTTTTTGGAAGTGCATTCTCGCTTCTTGCAATTATCATCTGAGGAGTGATACCGATACGGCGAAGTTCTTGGACAGAGTGCTGAGTCGGCTTAGATTTAAGCTCACCTGCGGCTTTTATGAACGGGATAAGAGTTACATGTATAAAAAATGTTCCGGCAACTTCTTCATCATGTTTCATTTGACGAATTGCTTCCATGAAAGGAAGACCTTCTATGTCTCCGACAGTTCCGCCAAGCTCAACAACAAGTATCTCATGACCTTTACCCGCGAGTTTTATGCGGTTTACAATCTCGCCAACGATATGTGGAACAACCTGAATAGTCTGTCCAAGATAGCCGCCGCTTCGTTCACGCTCGATAACGCTTGAGTAAACCTGGCCGGTAGTAAAGTTACTTGACTTTAAGTAAGAAGAGTCTAAAAATCTCTCATAGTTTCCGATGTCAAGGTCAGTCTCTGCGCCATCTTTTGTAACAAAGACTTCACCATGTTCCAGTGGACTCATAGTTCCTGGGTCGACATTGATATATGGATCTATTTTCAGCATGCCCACTTTTTTACCAGAGTGCTTAAGAAGAGTACCAACACTAGCAGCTGTAATCCCTTTTCCAAGAGAACTTAAAACCCCACCGGTAACAAAAATGTATTTGGTCATTTTGACTCCATATATAAATAATGACGCGATTATAATATAGAATCTCTTAAAATCTGTATAGCCCTGTAAGTTACAAAGAGCTATCTTTTATTATTGTCAAAAACTATTTGGCAACAACTTTGTTTCGTCCACTCTCTTTGGCCTCGTAAAGTGCGTCATCAGCCCGTTTTATGGTGCGTTTAATAGAGTCATCTTGAGTAGAATACTGTGAAACACCGAAGCTGCATGTCTTATGACCAACAGGTTTTATAGCATGTGACTCTACGGTTTTTCGTAATTTTTCTGATAAGATTTTTGCTGATTGCAAGTCTGTCTCAGGACATAGTATGATGAACTCTTCTCCTCCCCATCTAGCCATAATATCTGTACTTCTAATGTTTGATTTGATAATATTGGCAACTTCAACTAGAACAATATCGCCCACATCATGGCCAAAATCGTCGTTAACCAGTTTGAAGTGATCAATATCCATGAATATTATTGAAAAAGTTTGTTGGTATCTTTTTGCTCTTTGTAATTCAGCCTCAAAAATATTTTCCATGTATAAACGATTGTAAAGCTTTGTTAATGGGTCAGTTACAGACATCTCTTGAAGTCTTTTTTCATAACGGGTCAACAGTAATGAGATTATAAATAGAAAAACAAGAAGAGCAAGCAGAGTGAGAAAGTATGTTATTTTATATGCTTTGAGCTCGGAAAGTATAGTTTTTTGCAGTTCATTTTCTATAGTGTATACTTCTGCGATAAGCTCTTTAAACACAGTATCATACTCTTTGAGTATTTCACTGTCGGCATGAAAATCGTTAAGGTTTTCATATCTTAGCTTCGTGAATTTTTGAAATTTTTTAAGTTTATCTAAAATAGATTTTGGTTTTATTTCCAGTACTTTATTGTCTATGGCTAAAAATGTTCTCTCATGATTGTCTCCACCATGGATAATGGCATTTGTGTACCAGATTGCATTATCGATATTTTTTATGACCTTGTCGATGTCTTTTTGCTTCTCTGCGTTTAATATCTCCTCAAGCCGAAGATGAGCTGTTGTAGTTTCTAGTTTGATTTCTGCGGCTGCTTCAATGAGCGGAGTATACTTTGATGTCATGTCGTAGCCAATGTGAAAGTTGTGGGTAATCATTAAAGCAACAACCAAAGTAATAGTTGACATAAGTAGCATTAATTTCAATGTAAATGATTTTGTGCAATTAACAAGAAAATTTATCATACACTTATTGTACATCAATATAATAAATATAACTTGACTTTTTGATAAGCTTAATAGTATATAATACTTTAATTAAATTGTTTACGGAAAGTATATTAATGGATTCTGCACTTCTTTATATAGTTATGGCACTAGGTGTCTCGACAGTATTAAACCTTTTTTTAAAGCGTCTTGGTGTTTCGCAGATCATAGGCTATATCTTGACTGGTACCATCATAGTCTATGCATTTGATTTAAGAGATATGACTGATTCATCAATGCTTGAGCATATTGGCGAGTTTGGTATAGTCTTTTTAATGTTTACTATTGGACTTGAGATATCTCTGGCAAAAATGAACAGCATGAAAACGGAGATATTTTTTAACGGCTTTATGCAGGTTGGTTTTACAGCTTTGGTTGTTTATGCTATTAGTCATTATATTTTTGACCTTGAGTCTATCTCGGCTCTTATACTCTCTTTGGCTTTTGCCCTCTCTTCCACGGCAGTTGTGCTAAGTTATCTCAAAAGTTCAAAAGAGATATACAACCCTTACGGTCAGCGTGCGACAGGAATACTCATATTTCAGGATATTGCGGTTATCCCGATTTTAATTCTTTTGGGGTTTTTAACCAGCAATGGCGATAGCTCAGTTGGAATGATTTTAAGAGACACTTTTGTAAGTGCTGTCATAATTATTTTACTGATGTTTGTCGTTGGTAAAAGAGTTATGACTTGGTTATTGCACTTCTCAGCTTCAAGTGAAGTCGATGAACTTTTTATGGCCTCCGTTTTGTTTATCGTTATTAGTGCTTCACTATTGGCTTCGGTAATGGGCTTTACATATTCGCTCGGTGCTTTTGTAGCTGGTATGATTATAGCCGAGACAAAGTACCATCATAAGGTGGAATCGGATATTGCACCATTTAAAGACATACTTCTAGGTACATTTTTTATTGTTGTGGGAATGAAAGTAGATATTCTTTTTCTTGTAAACAACATTGGAGCAATAGTAGGGATATTTGTACTTGTTTTAATACTCAAAACCATAATCATATATCTTTTACTCAGAATTACATCTTCGCATATGCTATCACTTAAAACAGCTCTGGCACTTTCTCAGGTAGGAGAGTTCTCTTTTGTTATATTTGCAGTTGCAAGCATGGGAGGATTGCTTGATAAAGAGCTAGAGTCTCTGTTTGTTCTTATAGTTATTTTATCTATGGTCGTTACACCATTTTTTATCTCTAAGATAAACAAGTTTGTCAGCCGTATAACACATCATGAATATCTGGGCTTAGACACTTCGGATTTTATTTCAAGAAAGAATCATGTGATTGTGTGCGGGTATAGTATTATAGGTAAGTTTGTAGCAAAAAACTTAGATACGATAAATGCTCCATATGTGATAATCGATAATTCACCAAAACATGTTCAAGAAGCTTTGCATGAGGGTAAAGAGGCATATCTGGGAGATATGTCCAAGCTCTCTCTTTTAGAAGCCATTCATGCAAGTGCCTCAGCTGCCGTAATAGTGACTTTGGACAATATTGATAAAAAAAGAGCAGTTTGTGAAGCGGTACTTAAACATACTAAAAATGTTAACCTTATTGTAAAAGTAGCGACTTTAGAAGATAAAAAGAATTTAGAAGATTTAAATATTACATCTGTAGTTGATACTAAGGTCGAAATTGGGCGAATTTTGGTCGAGAAAATGATGACATGTAAGTTGAAATAAAATGAAAAAAGTATATATAACAGATCTTGACCACACATTTCTGCGAACAGATTTATCGGTAAGCTCCTTTACTAGAGAAGTTTGGAACAGTGTCGGAATTGATTCTATTGTAAGTGTTGCAACGGCAAGAACATACAAAAAAACAGCACAATTTTTAAAAGATATTCATATCAATGCACCGATGATACTTCTTGACGGTGCCCTGATAGCAACTATGGATAAGAAGATAATTGACACAAAGTTTATAAACAAAGAACTAGGCGATGCTATCATAGATGAAGGTGCAAAATTTGGCATATACCCTTTTGTACTCTCTTTGGCTGATAAGGACTTAAGTGAGTCTTTTTTATACTCTACTACTTTAAATTCATATCAAAAAGAGATTATTAAAAATTATAAAAATGACAATCACCACCATCAACATAAAAATCTTCGTACAATGGATGAAAACTTTAAAATTGTGTATTTTGCAGAGCAAAAACAATTAAGCGAAATTGCTGAGCATTTCAAAAAGACTTTTGGAGATATATTGAAGTATATTTTAGCACCGGAAGTTTACGCAGGCTGCTACTTTTTAACTGTCTTACATAAAGATGCAGATAAATCTCACGGGATTAAAAGCATAAGTGAATATGCCGATTTTGACCTCTCAAACCTTAGTGTGTTTGGTGATAATTTTAACGATTTAGGAATGTTTGAACTTGCAGGCAACGCTATTGCAGTTGCAAATGCTCAAGAGAGCGTAAAAAAAGCTGCGGATATAATACTGCCACATACTAACGATGAAGATGCAGTTGCGAAATATTTAAAGGGCATAAGTAATGGACACTAAGACAACGATGTTACCTATGGTAATTATAGGAATCTTGTTCTTTATATTTGGATTTGTAACATGGTTAAATGGATCACTTATACCTTTTTTGAAAGTTATATGTGATCTTAACGACTTTCAAGCTCTTTTTGTAACTTTCGTTTTTTATATAGCATATACCGTTATGGCGCTGCCAATGTCTTATGTGCTGGAGAAAACAGGCTACAAAGATGGCATGGCTCTTGGTTTGGCTGTTATGGTTGTTGGTAGTCTTCTTTTTATACCGGCTGCAATAAGCGCAAGCTTCATGCTGTTTTTACTTGCACTTTTTACACTTGGAACAGGACTAACCATACTTCAAACCGCATCAAATCCTTATGTGGTTTGTATAGGACCCATAGAGAGCGCTGCCATGAGAATAAGTATAATGGGACTTATAAATAAAGGTGCAGGAGTAATCGTGCCTCTTCTTTTTACAGCTCTTATCCTTTCAGATATTGGTTCTTTAGAAAATCTATCGGCGTTTGAAAAAGAGGCTCTCTCATCTAGACTCATAACTCCTTATATTATTATGGCTATTGTTTTAGCGGGACTTGTAGCTCTTGTTAAGTTTTCATCGCTCCCTGAACTAGAATTTGAAAAAGAAGTTCTTTTGGATAAAAATAGTATTTTCCAGTTTCCTCGCGTTGTTTTAGGTGCTGTCGCACTTTTCTTTTATGTTGGTATTGAAGTTATAGCCGGAGATACCATAGGGCTTTATGGACAGTATCTTGGTGTGGGTAACTCCACTGCACTTACCTCTTACACTATGGTATTTATGGTTGCGGGCTACTTGGTCGGTGTAGCTTTTATACCTAAGTATCTTTCACAAGAAAAAGCACTTATAGGCTCTGCTCTTTTTGGGATTTTGTTTTTGATTGGTGTTGTATCTTCATCGGCAGACAGCTTCTTTATCTCAGAAATATTATGGGGATGGATGGGCATACCGACACTTCCAAATACCGTAACCTTTGTTGCGCTTTTAGGCTTTGCAAATGCTCTTGTGTGGCCTACCATCTGGCCGCTTGCATTGGAAGGTCTTGGAAAGTATACAGCACAAGGGAGCGCTCTGCTTATTATGGGTATTGCAGGTGGAGCGATAATGCCTCTTATTTTTGGTAAGATCTCATCTGTAAGCGGCGATATGCAATCAACATACTTACTAGGTATAATCTCTTATGTCTTTATACTCTTTTATGCTTTTAAATGGCACAAAATTACAGTTTGGCAAAAGTGGTGATAGAGCACAAAAAGCTCATTAACGGTTTTGAGTACATAGAAATAAAAAACACTTCAGCGACAGCCAAGATAGCACTTCAAGGCGCACATATTTTTGAGTATAAAAGACATTACGGCAACCCTGTTTTGTGGCTTAGCGAGAGTAGCGACTTTGAGCATATGAAGTCTATTCGCGGTGGTATTCCGGTTTGTTGGCCATGGTTTGGTACCCCAAGGGCACTTCCTTCAGGGCGTATGCCTAAAGATGAAAGCCTGCCTCAGCATGGTTTTGCAAGAACTGCTATGTGGAAGCTAAAAAATACCAATGAGACAGATGCCAACTCAACAGAAGTTACTTTTTCACTTTCTCACACACCTGAGAGTTTAAAACTGTGGCCGCATAGATTTGAGCTGGAGTTACATGTAATAGTTTCAGATACTCTTACTGTGGAGTTAAAAACTACAAATCTTGATGATAAAGCATTTCTTATTACGCAGGCTCTGCACACCTATTTTGATATTTCGCATATTTCACATGTCAGAGTAAAAGGTCTTGATAAAAAGCCGTATTTTGATGCTTTGAGTATGAAAGAAAAAATACAAGACGGAGATATAATTTTTAATAGAGAGATTGATAGAGTTTATCAAGATGTCTATGGAAAAATATTGCTAATAGACAAAAATAGAACAATCAAGATACAAAATGAAGGTTCATCTTCTGTAGTTGTTTGGAATCCATGGGTAGACAAATGCAAGAGAATGAGCGCTATGAAACCTAGTTCTTATGAAGGTATGGTCTGCATAGAATCTGCAAATGCTTTTGATGATGCCAGAATAATTAAACCAAATGAATCACACACTTTAAAAGCCATGATTAACTAAGACTAATTATAATAATTTATTATATGCTTAAGTAAAATCCACTAGAGTATAGTAATACGAATTATTTTAAAAAGGAGTTGTGATGAGAATTTCTACAAGAAGAGCGTTTTTTAAATATATGGCTTTACTCGGTTTAGTTACTTGGGGTACTACTCCACTACTGGCTAAAATTGCTCAAAATAAGATAGCTTATCAAGATACACCAAAAGATTCGCAAAAGTGCATTGATTGTATACATTTTCTCCCAGAAACCAATGAATGTAAATTAGTGGAAGGCTCTATCGATCCTAATGGCTGGTGTTTATTGTATTATAAGTATGTAGCAAAAAAATAAACTTATTTACTTATTGAGACTTTTATGTGCATCGTATGCCAGACGCATTACGCCCACAGCATAGTTAGATGAGTTGTTATAACGCATAAGTTTTTTGCTATATTCCCTAAGGTATGTTAATTCCGGTTTTTCACATGTAAAACAATCATAGACTTTGTTTGATTTTTTACTTTGGGCATAAACGAATGAAGCGTCGTCATTTTCGAACTCATAATCATACCACTCAGATTCTATGCTTGGAATATCAGGCATAATACTCCAATCAATCAACACTGAGAAATTTGCTTTTTTATGTAAGAATTTGCTTGCTGACACAATGGCATCTTCCATCTTTGTTAGATCTGCCACTTCTGTTTTATAGCCCTCCGCATAAACAAAACTGTTTGGCATAAACTGCGGTATCCCTACAGCTCCTGCATAAGAGCTTGGCAGATTACATTGCTCAGGAGTTACCCCCTTTTTATAACAGTGGACGATGATAGAGGTCATATTTGTCTTACCCATATTTAGCAGCCACTTTTCACGGCTAGAATTTGGTTTGGTTCGTACGACTAAAGTGTTAAATACTATAAAGGCATCATGAGTAGGTTTTATCTTGCCGAGTCTGGTCTCTTTTATTAAGATAGCAGCTATTATCTCGCGGTTTACACCGTATTTTTTCTCCGCATAATCATACACCTCTTTATATTTTTTTAGATGAGTTACCATATCGGGTATATATTTGACAAGTACATTGTTGGCTTTTTTCTCATTTTTTTTATGAGCTTTGATAAATCTCGGTTGAAGATATTTATAACTTACCTCATCAAATTTTTTCGTCTTAAAATATGAGAGTAAAAATTCATTGGCATATTTATATGAGACACCGTTTTTTACCGCTTTTTGGCATATTTCTGTATAGTTTTCATTTTTAAATTCGCAGTTTGTGTATTTTGCAAAAAGCAGAGTGCTTAGAGATATTAGTAAGATTGACTTTAACACTTCATTTCCTTGATAGTATATAATTTTGTCTAAAGTATACTATACTTGTGTTAACTGCTGCTATGCATAGCTTTATTATAAAACAAATAAGCATTTTTAGAAGCTTGTTTTACCTCGTACATAGCTTTATCCGCATTGTTTATCAGAGTGTCAATATCATCTGCATTTTTTGGAAAAAGACTAATGCCGATACTTACACCTATTTGTGAACTATTTGGTAGGTAATCGTAATCACGGTTAATTTCATCTATGATACGCTTTGCAATCATCTCAACATAGCTTATATCTTTAAGGTCACCTATAACAATCGCAAACTCATCACCGCCTAATCTTGAGATTTCATCCTCTTCTCTAAGCAGAGATTTTAGTCTAAAAGAAACATCTTTGAGTACTTGGTCTCCCGTAGCATGTCCTAAATTATCATTTACCCCTTTAAAACCGTCCAAGTCCATAAATAAAAGAGCAACGCTGTATTTATTTCTTTTTGCGTGTGCTAACTTGTGGCCGAGATGTTCTCTTAGGTAATATCTGTTTGGTAAAGCTGTAAGTGAATCATGATTGGCGTGGTACTCTAGTTTTTTATTTGCCTCATGTAGTTCTTGCGAGCGTTTTTGTAACTCTATATGCTCTTTTTTAAGAGCTTCATGCGTACTTCTTTCATTTTCATTTATATAATATCGAATTAAAAAGTAAATACCTGACAGCCCTAGTGTAATATTTAAAAGAAAAAACATCTCCACCGCTATTTGAGGCATAAAGGTTGTATGAGAACTTAAAAGACTCTCGTCTATAATAGTTGAAAAAACTATAAGAGCAATAAATGCGTAAAACCAGTAGAGTGCTTCGTTTTTGCTATTGTAAATCAAGGCTGAAATCGGTGCAAAAAAAGCCCATATAAAAACAAAACTTCCCAGCGCAAAACCGCCTAGAACCCACATAAGAAAAAATGGAAACAGAAGTATAAGAGTAGTTTGTATATTTTGAAAAAGAGCTATGTTTTTTGTCTTTTTAAAAGACCATAGATTCAGTAGAGATATTAGTGAATAGCTAAACGGAATTATTGCGGGAACCGAGTGGTCTAAATAAATATAAAACAATCCCCAGATAATCGCAAAAGGTATAAGGTAAATAGGGATGAGTACAAGGGCATTTTCTTTTATTTTTTGTGTATTATAATCGTTTGAGGACATGTTATTGCTAAAAAAAGCTACACTTGAAATCATGCCAGTAGTAAAATATTTTACAAAGTTTTTATAAGTATTCATGCATTAGTATAACCACTTAATATCAAATTAATATTAATTTTTATTATTATGTGTTTATAAGAGTATAGTTGTTTCAATATAAAAATAATATTTATTTTTATTATTTTATATTTTAATAAACTCTTGGTATTTTAAATTTATAATAAATATCGCCTATTACACTCATATCTGTTATAATTCCATAAATAAAAGATAGGAATATAGATGGTAGATAAAGCCTGCGACAATAAAACATGTATGAAAAGTGAAGAGTGTGCCCGTTACGCTTCTTGGTTAAATGGCAATCAGGATTATAAGACTTTTAAAGGTAATGAGCAAAAAGGGTGCGGACAGTTTATACAGAAGTAGAGTATTGCAGATACTCAAGCAGTATCTTTTTGTGATCAAACACCAAATCATCCAAAGGTAGCTTATCTAAGGCAAAAACTCTTGCCTCTTTTGCATCATCTGCTCCTTTAGGAGTGCCGATAGCTTTGCAGATATAAACAGCAGATGCAACATGAAACCTGCTATCTCTTGCAGGGTCCGAATAGATACCAAGCAGTTCATCTACATGTACATCAAGTGATATTTCTTCTTTCATTTCCCTTACAACAGCATCTTCGACACTCTCTCCAATATCAACAAATCCGCCGGGAAGAGCAAGTCCAAGAGGTTCATTTTTTCGCTCTATCAAGACAATACCCATAAATTTATATGACTCATCATATATTTCAACTATGCCGTCTGTTGCTAAATATGGAGTTTTCGGAGGCCATGACATGTATAAATCCTTTTATTTTAATCTGTTCGCAGCTTCGAGCCTCTGCGGAGTTCCGATGTCATACCAGATACCTACATGTAGATTTCCGCTGACACTGCTTTTGTCTATTGCCAAGCGAAGAAGTGGAGCCAATGCACTTTTTTCAGCTCTTAAACCTTCAAAAAGTTTAGGCGAGTAATAGCCTATGCCTGAAAAGGTGAATTTTTCTTCACCATTGTTTAAAACTCTTTCATCTTTTAAAGCAAAGTCGCCGTCAGGATTGTGCTTTGGGTTTGGCACCAAGATAAGATGAGCCAAATTATCGCCAAGCTCAAAACTAGAATCAAATTCATAGTCGCAAAAGATATCTCCGTTTACAACTAAAAAGGTGTCATTTCCAAAAAATGCAAGTGCTTTTATGATTCCGCCGGCACTCTCTAATGCTCCGCTATTTTGCTCATCAGAGTAGACTAGGTTTACTCCCCATTTTGAGCCGTCACCTAAAGTCTCAGGTATTTTATAGCCCAAATGCGCGATGTTTATCACTATTTCATCAAATCCAAGACAAGAGAGTTTTTCAATGTGATGTACAATAAGAGCCTTGCCGTGAACTTTTAATAATGGCTTTGGAGTGTGGTCTGTAAGTGGTCGCATTCTCTCGCCCCGACCGGCTGCTAAAATCATTGCTTTCATTAGATTGATTATAACAAAATGTAAATAAGTTTGTCTAACAGTAAAATAAGTTTAAATAGAGTAAACTTTTTAAAAGATACCATTTTATTATCAAAGGATAAGCTGTGAGAAAGTACGAATCATATAAATGTAAAAAGTGTGGGAATGCTGTTGAGGTACAAGCTGTAGGTGGCGGAACTCTTTCTTGTTGTGGACAAGATATGGAAATGGTCACTGATGACTTGACTCTGGTAAACCTGCTTAAAGCATTCGCCGGTGAGTCACAAGCGAGAAACAAGTATGAGTACTTTGCTAAAGTTGCTCAAAAAGAGGGTTTTAGAGATATCGCAGAACACTTTCAAAGAGCTGCTGACAATGAAAAACAACATGCTAAAATGGAGCTTGCTCTTCACAACAGAATGCTAAACGAGAGTGAAGATAGCTTTGGAGATACTGAATATAATCTTCAAGAAGCTATTGACGGTGAGCGTTATGAACACACGAAGATGTATCCTGAGTTTGCAGCTATTGCAAAAGAAGAGGGACACAAAGAAGCGGAAAAACTATTTACCGGAATCGGCAAGATAGAAGTCGAACATGAAAAAATGTTTAAAATGCTCTTGGATAGACTCGAAGAAGAAGCAGAGTTTGTAAGTGAAGATGAGAATGAGGCTTGGATATGCGAAGTCTGCGGTCATATCCATTATGGCAAAAAAGCGCTAAAAGTCTGTCCGGTGTGTAAACATCCACAAGAGTATCAGTCAAGGCTGAATTCTAAAAAGTAGAAATTTGCCTAAAATCCTCTAAAGTAGTTAGGAACAAAAGCAGATTTTCCGACATCTAGAGCCATTTTTAGCTCTTGAACAAGTCTGTCTCTGTCTTTTGGCAGAGTGCCTGCTAGATGAAGAGCATTTGAAGCGTGGTTAGAGCGAAAAATGATTTTGTTAGTCGGCTCTAGTAGTTCTAAAAACCTTTTTTGCTCAGAGAGTATCTGCTCATCATCTGCCATTGTAAAATCATCAAAGTATCTGTAGAAATTTTCTTTCGCTTCTTCTTCAATTCCTAGTTGAAGAGTTGAGAGATAGTTGACTTTTGTAGCATTGATAATTTTGGCAGTCTCTTGTACATGTAAGTCGGAGTATTTACTTCCGCCAATGCCTAAAATGACCGTTGCAGATATCTTTACACCTGCGTCAGTCGCTTTAGTCAGTGAGGTGATTATCTCTGCTTGATTTACACTCTTTGTAATCTTCTTTAGCACAACATCACTGCCTGTCTCGATACCATAATAAAATAGATTTAGTTTGGATTTACAAAGAAGTTCTAGCTCTTTGTTTGATTTACCAAGTATATTTTGAGTAGAAGCATAAGTTGATACTCTTCGCAGTTTAGTAAATGTGCTGTTTAGTTTATCTAGTAATATTAACAACTGTTCACAAGGCAAAGAAAGAGCATCACCGTCAGCCAAAAAGATTTTAGTTGCGTTTGGGTAATGATGCGCGAGAGTATCTATCTCCTTGAACACATCTTCTAGCTCTCGTACCTCATAATTCTTAGTTTTGTACATAGAACAGAAGCTGCAGTTGTTGTAGCTGCAACCTAATGTGACTTGTAGGATGAGGTTGTTAGCTTCTGCCGGCGGACGAAATAACGGGTATGAATACTCTAGCATTTCGCTTTTAAAAACTCTGCCAACTCTTTAGTCTCATCATATCTGCTTGCAGTATCAAGTACATATTTTAGAGTGAGAGGTATGTCTTTTAAGTAACCATCTTTGCCATCACGAAGATATAGACGAGAAAAAATACCAAGCACTTTTATATGTCTTTGCATACCCATAAAATCAAACCATTTTAAGAATGTCTCATCATCTACATGTAGATCGATTTTATCACGAAATGCTAAGGCAAGGTTTTTTATCTCTTTGCGGTCATAAGCGACATAGCAATCTTTTAATAAAGAGACCAAGTCGTAAGTGATTGCTCCGTTCATTGCATCTTGATAATCTATAACACCTATATCATGCTCGTTTGCAATCATAATATTGCGTGAGTGAAAATCTCTGTGAACAAAAACATCTTGGGGCTGCTCAAGCACAACAGTTGATATAGCATCAAGAGTCTTTGTTATGAGCTCTTTTTGAGACTCATCTAGTGTTAGGTTTAGCTTCTTTTGCAAATACCACTCTTTCATCAAATCCATCTCTACATGTAGAAATTTTTTATCATAAATTGGAAGGCCTGAAGTATCTGCTTTTTGCATCTTTAAAATGGTATTTATCGCTTTTAAATAAAGGCTCTTATAGTTTTGATTGTCTAAAACATCCAGATAGTGAGTGTTTCCAAAATCTTTGATAATCAAAAAGCCGTCTTGCAGGTTCTGTTCTAAAATACAAGGAGCATTGACATGTACATCCAAAAGTCTTTGAGTCACATCCAAAAATGAAGTGAGAGATTCTTTTTCAAGTGATGAGTCCATAAGTAAAACAGTTTCATCTCCACTTGTAAGTCTGTAGTATTTTCTAAAACTTGCATCAGCAGAAGCAATTTCTAAAGAGTGATTTTTGTATTTTGTTGTTTGTAGCCACTCTTTTATTTTATTCATATATACAACCCAAAACAGAATTTTCTCTCGCACCGGTAACCGATGAAAGCTCTACTTTTTCTTTGTTGATCCGTTTATACGCAAGCCATGCAAAAGCCATAGCTTCCATAAAGTCGCCGTTTAAACCATAATAATCGCTGATAGATACTTCAATATCTTTGAACTCTCTGCGAAGCTTTTCCATAAGAGCACCGTTTTTTGCACCACCGCCACAAACTAAAAGAAGCTCAACGGAGCTTTTTTTTACTTCATTTGCGATAGTTACTGCGGTAAATTCCAGAAGTGTTGCTTGAACATCTTTGTCTATAACATATCCAAACTCTTCTAGTTGCTTCTCTATCCATTTTTCGTTGAAATATTCACGACCGGTACTTTTTGGAGCTTTTTTCGAGAAGTATGGATCACGGAGCATTGTGTCCAATAATTCTGCACTGACATGACCGGACCTTGCCCACTCTCCATTTTTGTCGTAAGTGAGGCCTTTTTTCTTTGATATCCAAAAATCCATTAAAACATTTCCAGCTCCCGTATCGTAGCCAAGTAGTTGATTTCCCAATATGCTAAGATTTGCGATGCCGCCAATATTAACAACTGCAATATTACGATTTAGTTTTGAGAACATCTGCTTATGAAAGGCAGGCGCAAAAGGTGCTCCTTGACCGCCAAGTGCTATATCTTTTTGTCTAAAATCACTGACAACACTAATGCCTGTTTGTGCTGTTATAATGTTGGCATTTCCAAGCTGCATTGAAAAAGGAAACTCACCGTCTGGTTCATGCCAGAGTGTTTGACCGTGTAGTCCAATGGCACTTATATCTTTTTTTTGTAAATTGTTATGGCGCATAAAAGCAGTAATATACTCGGCATAGATTTTGCCTAAACGAGTGTCAAGTTCACCTATGGTTTTTAGAGTAGTCGGTCCATTTATAGCAGTTAAAATATCATTTTTCAAGTTTGTATCAAAAGGGTATTCCGCATAAAACACAAGCTCACAAGAGCCGGAATTTATCTTGCATAGAGCTATATCAACTCCATCAAGGCTTGTGCCTGACATCACACCAATGTAAAGCTCATCCATCTGATTTACTTTGATTCATAGCTAGATTTATCTGTCTTGCTATCTTGAGAACTTATTTTTTCCAAGCACTTAATAACTTCGCCTCTTTGAGAGTTGTCTCCCCAAAGACCATTATTTTTATTTTTTGCATAGGTTAAAATACTACTGAAGTTTTGTTCCTCTTTTTGTTTTTTGTCAACCTTCCACACTACAGCATACCCATCAAGCAGCATCTTCTCACTAAATGTAATACCGTTACCGAGCGAAACCTCACAAATTTGTTCACTGTTTTTAATGTAGGTGCTATAGCTGTAGTTATTTCCAATTTTTAGTAATTTATTAGCATGTTTTGTCGCACTATCTCCAGCATTTAACATAACCTTAGTAGGTATATCTTTACATATTTCAATCTCTTGTTTTAGTTTGTCGTTGTAACTGTTTTCCGGAGTGTCAATGTATGCTATTTTACATTTGTCAATTTTATTTTCTGTTTTAAAATATAAGGTATCTCCATCAAAAATCTTGACTAAAACACCTTCCTTTGCTTGAGCGAGTGATGATATAAAAAGGATAGCTATTATATATATTAGTTTTTTCATCATATAATCTTTACATGCCATGGTTCATATCTAACGCCATCCAAGTTGTTTGGAGAGTATCTGATATTAATATATTCAAGTTTTGTCATCTGCTCAAACTCTGATGTTTTAGCAAAATCCAGTGTAAAGTTTCTGCTGCCAAGCCCCATCTTGCCGACATCAAAATCGCCGATAGTATGAAAAGAGTGAGACGGCGGGGCTATGTCTTTTGAGGCTTGAGTAATATTTCCTTTTACTCTTCTTAGTTTAGAACAGTAGAGACTTAGCTGTTTAATGGTGTTTCTTACACCTGATGTTAGGTAGAGAGTATGTCCGATATCACCAATAATCCTCTCATAGTCCTGAGTAGGCTTTCCTTTAAATATATAATGTCCGGTACGAGGAATTTTAACAACATCTTTTTTAGAGATTTTATTGTCTAAGTTGTAACATGTTCTTTCGCCGTAAAAACCGTATTTGCTTGGCTCATCATAAAAAAATCTATCGATAAGTGATATCTCTTCATTTGTGAATGCTCCTATTTTAGGGTTCATTTTTGCTATTTGTAAAGAGTCGCCATAGGAAATCAAATTAAAATTTCCAAATCCTACATGTCTTCTTATCTGAGTTAATCTATAGTCCAGCGAAAGTAAGGCTGTGTATTCGTTTGCAGATAAAAACACATCACTTTTATATAATTGCTCGGCATTAAGTGTGGTTAACGCTAGTGCAGATGAGTATAATAAAAAATTTCGTCTTGTCATATCTGAATCTTTTTTCTTATTTTTGTCCTTATGATTATAGCAATCTTTTTGTTATTTGCCTATAAACTTATTTTTGTGTCTGTTTTTTTGAGCTGCATTATAAAAAATGAAACAAAAGTTCCAATGACTATCTGCCATGAAAAGCCGATGCTGATACCAAAAGTGTATGGCTGAAGCGCCAAAACAGTCATAAATCCGCCAATCAATGCAAAAAGAACAGTCGTTTTGTTTCCGCGAGATGTAAAGATGGCAGAGAAGTAAACGCCTAAAAGACCGGTATATGCAAAAGCCATTACACCCAGAGCAAAACTGATAAGAGAGAGGTCACTGTAGCGTTGCCAGAAGTAACTGAGCATCGCCATAAGAGATAAAACAACGGCAAATAAAAGAACCGCAACTCTTGAAGCTTTTACAAAGTGCATCTCATCAGTATCTGTGCGTTTTAATCTCCATGGTCTGTATATATCTTCAACTGCTACAGATGCCATAGCGCCCAATACTGAGTTTGTACTTGAGAGTGCTGCGGCAATTGCTCCAACGGTCACTAGACCTCGCAGGCCCTCGGGCATCTCGTTTAGGATGTAGTACATAAAGATAGTAATTTTTTCACCCTCAAAACTCTGAGTCACATCACTTTGCAGATAAAAGACAAACAAAAGTGCGCCGATAGCTAAAAATAGAAGAACAAAGGGAATAGTCAGAAGTATAGAGATTATCAGTGACTTTGCAGCTTCATTTTTGTTCTTACATGAGAGAACTCTTTGGGTCATATCTTGGTCTAGTCCAAAGGCTGCGATGTTTAAAAGCAACCAACCGCTTAAAAGACCTACAAGACTAAATTTACCGTCTATGGATGTATCTACAAACTTTAGTTTGTTATGCTCTTGGAGCTTGCTTATAATGTCGATATTCTCTAAAGAGTAGTAAAGAAAAACCAAAACCGCAACACCTGCGCCAATGTAAGTAAGCGCTTGGATGACATCACTCAAAATTACTGAGCGAACACCGCCAAAGTATGTATAAGCAAGTGCTCCAAACATTAAAATCAAAATCGAGACAGCTACATGTACAAATATAATATTGCCAAAGAGTATCATGCTTATAGCAAGTGCTCCGATATAAAGTCGTGCTCCACTAGCCAAAACACGACCTACAAGAAACATGATACCAGCCTGCTTTTTAGCACTCTCTCCATACCTAACCTCTAGCAGTTCATAGACTGTAACGGCTTTCATCTCATAAAATTTCGGAATCAGTACATAGGCTACAAAAATTACAGCAAGCAAAGCTGAGAAATAAAAGCCTATAAATGTAAAGTCATGAACATATGAAAATTCAGGGGCGCCTAAAAATGTAGCGGCAGATTGACTTGTTGCAAGAACTGAAATTGCAACGGCAAACATAGGCATAGTATTTGAGCCAAGAAAATAGTCTCTTGAATTTGTGATTTTAACGCGACTTAGTATAAAAGATGTGAATGCGAGTATAACAAAGTAAGAGCCAAATACTAACCAGTCAAGATTTGAAAAGGCACTCTGCATGATTATATTTGTCTTTTTTTATGCAGTAGTTCTAATCTTTTGTTTGACTCGATGATTCTACTCATAGAAATTGCACCGTTTTTAACCTGTTTAATAATAACATCTACAAGTTCATCTATGTTTTGCTCTGAGAGCTGATTTCCAAAAAGCAACATGTCAACTCCTGAGTTTATAGCCAGAGTAACTGTCTGCTCCAATGTGTAGTGTTGCGAGATGGCTTTCATCTGTAAGTCATCACTGATAACTACGCCTTTGTAGTTTAGCTCATTTCGTAAAAGCTTTGTGTTTACATTGTATGAGAGTGTTGCCGGATATTTTTTATCTAGTTTTGAGTTAAAGACATGTGCTGTCATTATCATGGAAACTTCGCCAGATTTTATAAGCTCTTTGTACGGTTGAAGTTCAGCTTCGCTCCAAGTGTTGCTTATATCTACAAAACCTTTATGAGAATCTCCAAGTGATGAGCCGTGTCCGGGAAAGTGCTTCAGTACACTGATAATATTTTTATCTTTTAGTGAGTCCATAAATATTTTTGCGTATTTGACTACTTCTTTGGAGTTGTTTCCATATGAGCGTTCAAGCCCATAGATAACTTTGTTATCAGGGTTAACAGCCAGGTCAACTACAGGTGCAAAATCACAGTTGATTCCAGCACTTTGAAGCATCTGCGCTTGAGTCTTGTATATCTCTTTTGCCTTATCTACATGTAGAGTGGAAATCTGCTTTGCCGATGGAATTTCAGCAAAACCATAGGAGGGCTTTAGTCTTGCAACTTTTCCACCCTCTTGGTCTATGGATATTAAAAGTGCTTTGTTGGAGAATGATTTTAGTTTTGAAGTTAAAAGTTGAAGTTGTTTTGGTGAGCTTATATTTTTTGTTTTACTTCTGTCATCATAAAAACGGTCAAAAAGGATGACACCGCCAAGCTCATACTGTTTTATGTGTCTTGTTATCTCACTGTTTTTGTCTATGTCTTCATTTGGAAATCCGACAAGAAGCATTCTTCCAATCATCTTTTTGAGTTTTTCATCATTAGGAAGATTTTGGTGTTGTGTTGCACTAAGGGTTAGTACAATGCCGATAAGCAGTGCAAAAAATCTCTTCATTTTAATGAAGCAGCTTTAATGCATAACATCAGCTAGTTACCTCTAGAACCTGGTTTTATAGCTTGGCTTCCATCTTTACAAAGCGGGCACTCCTCAGGAGAGTACATCTCAAATGTAAAATCTTCAAGTGCAAAAAACGGGATGTTTTGAGGAAGTTTACAATTTGGTTTTGTTGTTATGTCACTGTTTTGGCGTTTACAAAAACCACGGTTTGCCAGAGCCGCTACACCTACTATCTTACCGCCAAGTTCTTTAATAGCAGCCGCCGCTTCCATAGCAGAACCGCCAGTTGTAATAATGTCTTCACACATTAAAACTTTTTCGCCTTTGCTTATTTCAAAGCCACGACGGATGCTCATCACGCCATCAACTCTTTCAGCAAAGATATAACGAACATCAAGAGCTTGAGCTAAAGCAAAACCGGCAATAAGTCCTCCAATGGCCGGAGCACAAACTGTATCAATTTCCAAGCCACTTGCTTTAATCTCGTCTGCAAGAGCCCGTGCGAGCAGTTGAGCTGTTCTTGGGTCTTCTAAGACTTTTGCAGATTGCAGATAAAACTGTGAGTGATTGCCACTGCTTAGTTTAAAATGCCCTTCTAAAAGAGCATCTGCATCCATATAAATTTGTTTTACATTCATTAATTTACCCTTATTTTATTACATAAAACGAAGGAAACCCTCCTATTTATTAATCACAACAAAGAAAGTAATTCCTTTGTTTACGCTAACGCTTGGTTTTTCTCAGCGTAAGGCTCACGCATCTTGATGCTTTTATACTTTAAGTATCTCAGCTTCTTTAGTTTTTAAAATACTATCGATTTCTGCTATAAATTTATCAGTTATTTTTTGTATATTGTCTTGAGCAGACTTAGACTCATCAATAGTTACTTCTTTGTCTTTTTCAAGTTTTTTGATTTGGTCATTCGCATTTTTTCTATCGTTTCTGATTGAAACTTTTGCGTTTTCTCCCATGCCCTTCATCTTTTTTGCAGACTCTTGTCTCTGCTCAACAGTCATAGCAGGAAAAAATAATTTGATTTGTTCACCGTCGTTATTTGGAGTTGCTCCGACATTGGCAGCACTTATAGCACTCTCAATATCAGCTAAAAGATTTTTCTCCCAAGGATTTACAACGATTGTAGTAGCATCTTGAGCTATTACAGAACCAACTTGATCAAGTGGAGTCGGAGTACCGTAATAGTCGATTTTAACATTGTCTAAAACCGCTGTGGTAACCTTACCTGTTCTAAGTGTTTTAAAGTCTTTAAGCATATGTTCTATGCCTGATTTCATTTTTGTTTCACACTCATTAAATATTTCGTTTAGCATTGGATTCCCTTATAATATGAAAAATAATTCGGATTATACAATAGATATGTTTAAAAAAAGAAGTGTAGTAAATATATAGCTACATGGTTAGTAGCTATAAATGTTGAGTGATTATTCTGAAGCTGGTGTTGTTGGTGCAGCAGCTGGTACTTCTGGAGTAGAAGCAGGAGTAGATGGAGCTACAACATCCGTTGTTTCTACCAGATTGTCTACAACAGATTCACTAGCAGCTGTTGAATACATGTAACCTAAAGTTATTGTATTTACAACAAATAAAAATCCTATTAAAAAAGTCATTTTAGCTAAAAAACTAGCCGGTCCTTTTGCTCCAAAAACAGACTCGTTTGAGCCACTATACGCGCCAAGACCGATGCTTGAGCTTTTTTGAAGTAGTACCGCTATTACTAACACTACAACTAAAACAATTTGAACAATAAGTAAAAAACTAGCTGTCATATATATATCCTGAGTTTAAAAAGTGGCGAATTATACCCAAAAAAACAATATATTACAAAATAAGGTATAATTTCAAAAATATTTCTCGGAGGGATTATCATGAAAAAGATTTTTTTTATAAGCATAATTGCTCTTTTCATCCTTTTTCTTACAACTATAAAACAAAATGAACAAGTTGATAGTACAACAAGTAAACAGGCTGTTGCACTTAGTACATTCTCCCTTTATGAAATTGCAAGGCATGTGGCAGATGGCACTGTAGAGACATTTATGATTCTTCCGCTTGGTGTTGATGCACATAACTATGAACCAACTCCAAAACAAGTAGCAAAGCTTTACAAGAGTGATTTGGTTATTTATAACGGGGCAGGATTAGAGCCTTGGATTGACGGTTTTGAATTTCAAAACAGAGCTATAAATATGAGTCAACATGTAGACTTGAAAAAGTTGTCTGATGATGGACATACCTGTGGAGATGACCATCACCATCATCATGATGAGGCAGCTGCAAATATTGACCCTCACTACTGGCTAGATATCCAAAATATGATAAAAGCGACACAAATAATCTCTCAAGAACTTATAGCTCTTCTGCCTCAACACAAAGAGCTTTATGAAAAAAATAGAGATAGTTATATTGACATGTTAAAAAAACTTGACAATGAGTACAAAGATACTCTGTCTGCTTGTAAACAGGACACTATTGTTGTAAATCACAATGCTTTTTCATATCTCTCAAGCAGGTACGGCTTTAAAGTTGAAGCTCTTAGCGGTCTTTCTCCGGAGGCAGAACCGAGTGCTAAAAATATGGCTAAGCTGATTGAACATGTAAAAGAGCATAAGTTAAAAACTATATTTTTTGAAAGTTTTGTAAATGATAAAGCTATTAAAAGCATAGCCGATGAAGCTAAAGTTGGTGTTGATGTACTTCAGCCTCTTGGCAATATTACAGCAGATGAAGCTGCCCAGAAACTCTCATATGAAGATATTATGAGAAGCAATCTGAGTAAAATCTCAAAGGCATTAGAGTGCCGATGAAATTTAAAGTTCCTATTTTTGATGTTAAAAATCTAAACTTCAGTGTTAAGGGTCAAAGCATCCTCTCAAACATATCTTTTGAGATTTTTGCAGAGGAGTATATTGCCATTATCGGTCCAAACGGCGGCGGTAAGACTACGCTTATTCGTATGCTTTTAGGGCTTGACAAGCCAACAAACGGCAATATAAAAATCTATGGCAAAAAATTGGAAGATTTTAAAGACTGGTATAAGATAGGTTATGTTCCACAGCGTGCTTCTCTTGTAGATTCATCCTTTCCGGCTACAGTTTTGGATATTGTAAAAATGGGCAGAACTTCACAAAGAGGATTTTTTAGCTCTTTTAGTGAAGAAGATAAGCAGTTCGTACAAGATGCGATGGCTAAGATGGATGTTTTAGACCTCTCAGATAAGATGGTAGGAATGCTCTCAGGCGGACAGAGGCAAAGAGTTATGATTGCCCGTGCTCTTGCATCAAAACCAAAGATTCTTATCTTGGATGAGCCAAACACGGGTGTAGATATGGTCTCACAAAAAAGTTTTTATGCACTGCTGAGACAATTAAATAAAGATGATGGCATCACTATTGTTTTTATTACACACGACATAGGTGTAATCGCAGATGATATAGCAAGACTCTTTACTATAAATCAAAAAGCTACAATCTGCAATAACCCAAAACAGGCTCTTAGCTGCCAAGAGATGAGCGAGCTTTACGGCATAGATGCTCACCTTCTACATGTACATAAGCACGAGCACTGATATGTTGATAGAGATGTTTTCGTATGATTTTATGCAAAGAGCCTTTTTAGCAGGAATTATCATAGCTATTCTTGCCTCTCTCAGCGGTACTTTTGTAGTGCTTCGTCGTTATTCTATGATTAGTGAGACACTGGCACATTCAGCTTTGGTGGGTGTTGCTGTTGGTCTTGTGGCAGGCTACAATCCTTTATGGATGGCTGTAGTATTTGCGATTATATCTGCTTGGCTTATAGAGTATTTAAGAAGTGCTTTTTCTCTGTATAGTGACTCAGTGCTAGCAATAATGCTTTCTGGTTCTTTAGCCGTCGCTGTAATCATTGTCTCTTTAGGCGGGGCTTTTAACAACTCACTCTTTTCATATCTTTTTGGTTCTATTTTGTCTGTAAGCATAGAAGATGTTATAACAATAGCAGCTTTTGGAAGCATCGCTCTGGTCATGCTTTTGATATTTTCAAAAGAGTTGTACTTTATAGCCTATGATGAAGAAGTGGCAAAAACGAGTGGTGTAAAAGTAAAGTTTTTAAATTTTTTACTTGTGAGTGTTGTCGCTATTATCATCGCTCTTTCTATTAGAATAGTAGGAACTCTTTTGATAGGCGCTCTTATGGTTATACCAACAGTCTCAGCCTTGCAGTTTAGAGTCGGATTTCTAAAAACAGTAATCATATCTCTTATTTTTGCACTAGCGAGTGTATCTGCAGGAATGACTCTCTCTTTTTATTTTTCACTGCCATCAGGAGCGACAATTGTTCTTTGTGTTTTATTTATTTTTATAGTATCTTTAATTGCAAACAGAAGATGAAAATAAGTTCAGAGTTTTCTAAACATGCCTTGCATTACGATACATATAATGTAATACAAAATAGAGTCATAGAAAAGCTACTCTCCCTAGCAGACAGCAAGCCTTTAAATATTTTAGACCTGGGCTGCGGTAATGGAAGCCTCTGCAAAGCAATAGATTGGGAGTATGAGCACTTCACAGGAGTTGATTTTGCTCCGGGTATGCTTGAGCTTCATCCAAAATCAAACAAAATAGAATGCATTTACGGCGACTTTAACGACAAAGTATTGTTTGAAAATCTGCTTACATATAAATACGATTATGTCTTTTCAGCTTCAGCTTTGCAATGGGCTAAAGATTTGGACATGGTTTTTAAAAATATAAAAAAACTAAATGCTCCTATCGCTTTGGCTATATTTACATCAAACACTTTTAAGACTTTGAACGAAACAGCATCCATTAACTCTCTTTTGAGAAGCGCAGATGAGGTAAATAGACTTCAAAAAAAGTACTTTGATGTAAATTTTGAAGTTGTAAATTATAAGCTTGAGTTTGAATCGACAAGAGACATGTTTAGATACATTAAAAAAAGCGGAGTTAGCGGAGCTAGAAAAATACTCTCATTTAAAGAGAGTAAAAAACTTTTAAATGAGTATCCAAAAAATTATTTGGAGTTTGAAGTAGCTTTTATTTATAATTAAACTATATAAACTTTTTCATCAGTTTTTATATCTCCACCACTAATAACTTTAGCAAAAATTCCTCTATCATTTTTTAACAATGTTGGAATTTTAACATCAAGAACTGCTAAGTGATTGCAGATTGTGCAGTGTTGAGAGATTTCTAAAATTGTGTCACCAATTTTTAGTCTAGTTCCTACATCTAAAGAGTAGGGATTATAGTCCATTAAAATATTCTCACCAAGGTAACCAAAAGGCATCTCTATGCCATATGTTTTGATTAAGTCATAACTGGACATAGATGCTATTAAAACTGATCTCTCAGTATTTTTGCCGTAAAACTTATCTTCAGTTACACCGTCTTTATCGAGGGTTAAACTCTCTCTATCAAATCTTTTGGAGGTTCCTGATTTAGAGATAAAAAGTTTTAATACCGACCCAACTGCTTTGCCTGACATCAACGCGCCTTTAATAATTTATATGTGAAATATTAGCATATTTTTTATTACTTTATCGAATGTAAAATATAAATAAGGTGTGTAGTAATTACAAAAATGTGAGAAAATTATTACATTTTTATATTTACGCTTGACAATTTAAGAAAACTTGCTATATAATCAAACCCTTGCATTTTGTACTTATGCATAATATTTATCTGTACTATGCATACTATAAAATCTACAAGATAATATAAGGAGGTAGATATAAATGAGTAATATTTCTGAAAATAATTTAGAAACTACTAACAGTAGAAGAGACTTCTTCAAAAAAACTGCTGCTTATTCAGTTGCTGCTGCTGCTGTTTTAGCACCTGCAAAACTGTTAGCTGATGATGAAAATATAATCCATCACACTAAATGGGGAACAACTTTAGGTGACGAATTAAATAAATACCCATACGGTATTCCATCAAAATACGAGCACAACATTGTAAGAAGAACTTCAAGTCTTCTTTCATCTGCTGGAGACATGCATGCTGCGGTTTCAATGACGCCGTTACATGAGCTAGAGGGTATCATTACACCAAATGGTTTACACTTCACAAGAACACATAATGGTGTTGCACATGTAGATCCAAATAAGTTTAGACTTATGATTCATGGTCTTGTTGAGAAGCCAATTGTTTTAACTCTTGAGCAACTTAAAAAATACCCGTCAGAGTCTAGAATCCTTTTTATGGAGTGTCCTGCAAATGGTGCTGCTGAGTGGAAGGGTCCTCAATTCAACTCTTTACAGTTTGTAAAAGGTATGATGAGTAATGCTGAATGGACAGGTGTTCGTCTTTCAGTTATTCTTGATGATTTAGGTCTTAAGCCAAGTGCAAAATGGATGCTTGCTGAAGGTTCAGACGGTTCTGAGATGAGTAGAACAGTTCCTGTTGAAAAAGTTTTAGATGATGCTATGGTTGTTTGGGCTCAAAATGGTGAAGCTCTTCGTCCAGAGCAAGGTTATCCTGTTCGTTTAATGTTACCGGGTTGGGAAGCAAACTTATGTGTTAAATACCTTAAGCGTTTAGAGTTTGGAGCAGAGCCTTGGTACTGTAAAGAAGAGACTTCTAAATATACAGTTCTTACTAAAAGCGGTAAATCTATCCAGCACTTCTATCCGTTAGAAGTTAACTCAATTATTACTACACCATGTCCTGAAAAGCCATGGACTGACCTTAAAAAAGGTGAGCTTGTGGAGATTGAAGGTATTGCATGGTCTGGTCACGGAACTATTACAAATGTAGATATCTCACTTGATGGCGGAGACAATTATGTTGAAGCTCAGTTAAAAGGTATGGTATTACCAAAATCATGGACTAGATTTTCGTACATGTATAAGTATGAGGGTAAACCTTTATTATTACAGTCGCGTGCTGTTGATGATAGCGGAAATGTTCAACCAACTGTTTCTCAAGAAAAAGACATTATCGGTGTTGAGGGTGTTTACCACAGAAACTCGATTTGTACATGGGAAGTTAGAAAAGATGGTTCAGTTCATAATGTTCAAGTTAGAACAGATAACTGTCCAGCATAGTAAGGGAGGAGTATAAAATGTTAAAATTAAATAATAAATTAATTGCTGCTACTGCGGCTTTAGTAATTTCAACTCTTGCTTTTGCTGGTAGCAATCCATTTAATGGAAAAAAAGATGCCTTGGATGGTGGTATGACTTATCCAAGAGCTAATGGTGTTGAAACTGCATATCGTTATAATACACAAGATGTTTCTGGTATTAACTACGGTAGAGTGCCAACTAAAAACGAACTAGCTGCATGGGATATGGATGTTATGCCGGATGGAACAGGTTTTCCAGATGGTTCAGGCTCTGTTGAAGAGGGTGATGAGTTGTATGAAGCACAATGTGCTTCTTGTCACGGTGAGTTTGGTGCTGGCGGTAAAGGTTACCCTTCATTAGTTGGTGGTTCTGTAGATTCACTAACAAACCAAAGGACTTGTCCTGGTAAAGATGCTCCAGTAAGAACATTTGGTTCTTTTTGGCCGCAAGTTTCTACATTTATCTGGTACATTCGTGATGCAATGCCTTATGCGCATCCAAAAAGTTTCACTAACGATCAACTGTATGCAATGACTGCGTATATTTTGGCACAAAATGAGATTACAATTGATGGTGAAGAACTTGATGATGAGTATGTTCTTGATAAAGAAAAACTTATGAAGGTTAAAATGCCTAATCGTGATGGTTTTTATCCAGATATTGATGGACCAAACGGCATTGAAAATGTAAGAAAATTCTTTGCAAATCCTAAAAACTACGGTGCTGTAGGTACTCGTTGTATGAAGAATTGTGGTAAAGAAGATGTTATGAGAATTGGAAATGAAATAACTGCCGTTGTTCCACCATATTCTACTGTAAGAGATTTACCGCCGGAAAAAGAGACTAGTTCTAAGTCAGCTGCTGAGAAAATGTACGATGCATCTTGTGCAGTATGTCATAAAACTGATGCTATGGGTGCTCCGGCTCTTGGAGATCGTGATGCATGGGCTACAGTAATGAAACAAGGCATAGATAAAGTCAACAAAAATTCTATCGATGGAATAGGTGGAATGCCTCCAAAAGGCGGTGCTATGGACTTAACAGACCAGCAAGTAAAAGACATTGTTAAATTTATGGTAGAATCTAGTAAGTAAAAGCTTACTGGTTTTGCCAACATTATATAAAGGAAAAAAAATGCAAAGAAGAAAATTTTTAAGTTTAGGTGCAGTAGCTGCTGCAGTAACTGTATTACCGTCAAGCGTTAGCGCTACAGACTTTAGAGCAACTGCTCCTGAGGCATGGGAAGCTGCAGGTTCAGCTGAAGCTATAAAAGCTCTA
>NZ_JAPHUF010000017.1 GCF_026196735.1 Sulfurimonas sp. | reverse complement strand
ATCCTCTTGCCATTAATTACTATAGATCCATCGTCTTTTAGACAAGCATCTTCTAAAGAAATTCTTAAACTTTCGTTATGTGTAAAAAAGTTTTGATTCTTGTAAAATTCTAACTTAAACTTACTAAAAACTTGCTTCCATGAAACATTTTTTTCAATTCTTTTTAAATATATTTCAACAAGTTCATCTCTACTTACTTCTATGTCTAACTTGGCAAAATATTCAGGTGCATTTGCTATATTTAAACCAACCCCGCAAACAAGCTTATCTTCGACTATATTTGTAATCATTCCACCGATTTTTTTATTATCTATGTAAAAATCATTTGGCCATTTAATCCAAACCTGTGAATTTAACTCTTCTAGCGTCTCTTTTAAGATATAAGAAAAATATATAGATGCGGACTCTAATTTCAAATCTTTTGGCAAATCTTCCAATGCAATTGCAAAGGATAAAAACAGATTTCCGTCCAGGCCCTTCCAAGAATTTTCTCTACTGCCTATCCCATCTGTTTGAGAGTTTGCAACAACAGCATATGGCAGTGATATTTTTTTTTCTTTTATTAACTCTTTTAAGTATTTTTGTGTTGAGCTTAGAGTATCAAGATAGAGTGTCTGCAATATTTAATCTTTTACCGTTTATATAAGAGATTATATCCATCTCTTTTTTAGATTGAGGTTGAACTCTCAAGATTCTAACACTGCCCTCTTCGCAGCCAACAACTATACTGTTTTTATCTACATGTAGAATCTCGCCAATCTTGTTTTTACTCTTTTTATCTACAAGTTCCATCTGTGTTATCTTCAAACCGCTGTTTAGATATACAGCCGGCCAAGGAGTAAAGGCACGATATTTATTATATAAAGTTGTTGCATCTTTAAACTCTACTTCGCCATCTTTTTTACTTATCTTTGCACAGTGAGTAGCTTTTGAATCATCTTGCTTGACAGGAGTGTATGAAGAAAAATTCTCAAGCACTTCAATAGTTAAGTCTGACGCAACTTCTGTAAGTCTCTCAAACAGAGATTCAACCATCTCATCTTGTGGAACATCAATCTCTTTAATTTTAATTATATCTCCAGTATCAAGGCCAATATCCATAAGCATAGCAGTAACACCGGTTTTAGAGTCTCCATTTAAAAGAGTTTGCTGAATCGGGCTGGCACCTCTATATTGAGGGAGAATAGAAGCATGTAAATTTATGCATGGGGCATGTTGCAAAACTTCAAGTGGCAATATTTGACCATATGCTGCTACAACTATAAAGTCACATTCTATCTGTAAAAGCTCTTGTACCGTATCTTCATCACGAAGTCTATTTGGCTGATATACATCAATATTATTTTCAAGTGCAAGTGTTTTAACAATCGGAGGAGTTAAAACTTTTTTTCGCCCAACAGGCTTATCAGGCTGAGTATAAACTGCAACAACTTCCATATCAGGAGTTGCTATAATTCTTTTTAAAATAGCCTCTGCATAATCAGGTGTACCCATAAAGATAATACGCATTAGCTATTTACCTTTGTAAAAAGTGTTCCACCGGTATGTTTGTCATGTAACATAAAATCTTTGATATCACTCAAGTCATATCCGCTTGACAATACCATATCAAGATTATGTTTTAGGAGGTAGTCAGCTGCTTTTAATTTTGTAAGGATTCCACCTGTAGCAAAAACACCATGGGGTGTTGCCTCTTTTTCAAGGTCTTCTTGATTTATAGAGTTTACAACTTTAAGAACTTTAGCATCTGGATTTTTTCGTGGATCATCATCATAATAAGCATCTATATCTGAAAGTATAATCAACATGTCAGAACCTGTATGTTTTGTAACATAAGCTGAAAGTTGATCATTATCTCCGACAACAAGCTCTAGTGTTGATGTTGCATCATTTTCATTTATAATCGGGATAACGCCATTACAAAGAAGAGTATCGATTGTATTTTTTACTCTTTTTATGTCATCTTCTTTGTTAAAGTTAGCAGAAGTAACTAAAACTTGTGCAGTAATAATACCGTGAATTGCAAATTTTTTACTATATTTATTCATAAGTATTGGCTGACCTATAGATGCCAAAGCCTGCTTATTTTGGATGACACTTCTATCAAGTTCTAAAGCTGTATATCCTGCTGCAACCGCACCTGATGAGACTAAAATAACTTCATTTGTTTTTCTTAACTCTGCTAAAAAATTAACTAAAGCCATCATTCTGTTTAATGCTATTTCATCATTGTCAGTTAAAACAGCACTTCCAACTTTTACAACTACTCTTTTCATATTTTTCTTCTCAGTCTTTTGATGATTGTTAGCGTATTTTGACATAATACATCTTATATCATCCCAACTATAAATATTGTTTTTATTAAACCCTATCAGACTGCACTAAATTAAACAGAGCATACTTAAGTGCTTCTATATTTTTATTAGTTGCAGATGATATTGGAGCAACTAAATATGGCAATTTTCTATCAAATCCTAGCGTCTCATCTGCAGTACTTTGAACATAATATGGCATTGATTCATCAAAATTAAATTCATTTGTTTTGCTTTGCTCTATGCCTAGTAGTTCAAAAAAGCCAAGAACCAAATCTTGAAGTTCGTCTGGCGGAACAACATCAACGCGCGTTAATGCAATAGCATACTTGCTATTGCCCAGTTTTTCAGAAAAAGAAGAAATTTCATCTTTTAATACTTCTATTTGTTCTTTTAAATCTCTGTATGAAGCCAAGTCAACCATATATAAAAGAATTTTGGTTCTCTCTATGTGTCTTAAAAATTCAATTCCAAGACCTTTACCTTCGTGTGCTCCACCGATGATTCCAGGAATATCCGCCATAACAAATGATTCAAAATCACCAATATTTACTTGACCTAGTTTTGGCGTAAGTGTTGTGAACTCATAGTTTGCTATCTCTGGGCGAGCATTTGAGACAGTTGAAATAAGAGTTGATTTTCCAACATTAGGAAAACCGACTAAACCAACATCTGCAATAAGTTTTAAATCTAGTTTTATGTGCCTCGTCTCACCTTTTTCACCAGGCTGAGCATATGTTGGTCTTTGGTTTGTCGATGATTTAAAATGAACATTTCCAAGTCCGCCTTTTCCGCCTTCAAGAAACTTTACTTCTTCTCCATGTTTTAACATGTCAAAAAGAACTTCACCACTCTCTAAATCTATTATCTGTGTTCCCGGCGGCACAATAATAGTCTTTTTAACGCCTGATTTTCCGGTCATATTAGAACCTTCACCCGGAGCACCGTTATCTGCTTTTATATGCATCTTTTTTTGAAAGTGAGAGAGCGTGTGAGTGTTGTTATCACATTTAAACCAGATGTCGCCGCCCTTACCGCCGTCTCCGCCGTTTGGTCCACCGTTTACGACAAATTTTTCACGACGAAATGCAACACATCCTTGCCCACCTTTTCCAGAAGAGACTGTTAATTCTACGCTATCAGTAAACATATATTTTCCTTGATGTTTAAATACCTGATGTTACAAACTAAAACGAACTCGTCCATTTTAGCGGTCAGTTAATACTTAAGAATTTACTACTAATAATAAAAAGTAAACTGTTAAATATTTAAAATTTTGTTAGACAAGAAGTCTAAATTTGAAGTAGAAATATTTGAGCCAAGGCTCAAATATTGTAGAATTATGCAGCGGGGATAATTGAAACTTGTTGACGTTTTTTATCTTTTCTATGAAATGATACAACTCCATCAACCAAAGCAAAAATCGTATGGTCTTTTCCCATACCGACATTTTTTCCAGGATGAACTTTAGTTCCTCTTTGACGGATAATGATATTACCTGCTACTACAGCCTCTCCTCCATACTTCTTTACACCAAGTCTTCTACCAGCTGAGTCACGATTATTCTGTGTACTACCTTGACCTTTCTTATGTGCCATCTTAAATCTCCTTAAGTTTTTTTAGCTTATGCTGCTATATTTGTAATACGAACACGCGTATAATCTCTTCTAAAGCCTCTTTTTACTTTAGAGTCTTTACGACGACGCTTTTTAAAAGTTATAACTTTTTTATCACGACCTTCATTAATAACTTCAGCAGTTACAACAGCACCTTCTACGAATGGTGCTCCCATTTTAAGTTCGCCTGCATTTACTGCTAGAACTTCTTTAATTTCGATAGTAGCTTTAGGCTCAAGAGACATTTTATCAAATAATAAAATATCGCCCTCTTGAACTTTATACTGCTTACCACCGTTTTTGATAATTGCGTACATGTACAATTCCTTAAAATCTTTAATAATTAATTCTCTTGAATATATCAAATATCATAAATTCAAAAGTATCATTTCTACAAAAAGTCTGGAATTGTATCTAATGAAGCTTTAAGTCTTGTTTAATTATTAAAGAAAATTAGCTTTATTTTACTTATCTACTCAAGTTCTAACTGCATCAGATACATATCTTCACCGTCAAGAATATTAAGATCTGTACTTTTGCATTTAGGACAATAATACTCTATACTATCTAAAACTTCTTCATTTAGGCACTTATTGCACCTTATAACAACATTTTGAATGTTTATTATGAACTCGGCATCCTCGCAGATAGTTTTTTCTTTAAATACATCAAAGGCAGTTTTCAAGAGTTCGGGTTCAACCCCACTCATAACGCCTATTTTTATAACAACTTTTGTTACTTTTGTAGCACTGTTTTTTACGGCATTCTCTTCACATGAGTCTAAAAGCGACTGGACTATACTATATTCATGCATCTAAATTTCCTTTTAATCTTTGAGGTGTTTGTAATGCACACACTTTATACACAAACTCATATCTTAGTTTATGGAAAGAGCTATCTTTATCCCAAAACTCAGAATGCATCACTTTTAATTCTTCCTCTTTTTTTTGCTCAATTATATGAAGGTTTTTGGATAAAAACTCCTCTTTATCATATAAAAAATCGCTATATTCATCTTCATCTTCACATAGTTTTTGAGAAAATTCATTTAAAGAGTCAAAATAACCATCAGCTTCAAAAACTTCATCAATCATGCCAATCCCAAAAGCATTGTTTGCACTGATTGGCAGACACTTATTTAAAAGTTCTTCGGCTTTTTCTTCTCCTACTCTTTTTGGCAGTGTAAATGTGTGATACTCGCTTCCGCTAAGACCCAAAGTTTTATAGTGCGGATTTAAAACAACATCTTTACATGTCACAACATAATCACAAGCAAGAGCCAAAAACACTCCGCCTGCTCCTGCATTTTTATGCAGAGATGCAACCGTGATGACATCATCTGCAAAAAGTATTGATTTTACAACATCATTCATGGCATTTATGTTGCTCCATCCATCCTCTCCCTGTTTTTTAGAGTCTTCAAGAATATTTAGATGTATGCCGTTGCTAAAAAAATCCTGCGCGCCGATAAGCACAATGACTTTTGCACTCTCTTTTAAATGCTCAAACGCATACTTTAGCCTGATGCACTGTTCAGAATGCATAGCGCCGTTGTGAAAGTTAAAACACAAATACGCCACATCGCCGTCTTTATGGGAGCTGATTTCGTAAAATGTTTTATAACTCATGTCAAAAATAAGAGGAAGCCGCTCTTCTTTAACGCCTTTGATTTTATCTTTTAAAACATAAGTTGAGGGAAGTTTAAACCTGCCGACTTCTTGCAAGTGGCTTATCCATAAAGCGCCATCAATGGTTCCGACACAAACAGCACCGTCTCTTTTTGCGATTATCTCTTTTGGATTGCCTTTGAGTTTATCTTCTCTCCACGCTCCAAAGAGATAACACTCTATCCCAAAAAACTCATCTTTTACACCGGGAAAACTATCGCTTACATGTATCTTTTTTATAATCTCTTTTGTCGTATCTTTTTGCCAATCAATAGCTCTCTCTTTTTGCGTTAAGTAATTATGCATCGGCATTTTGAGTTGAGGAGTGGGTTTAAACTCTTTGTCATCCAAATTTTTAAGCAGCTCTTTTAAGGCTTTTGAAGCGGCATCAGCTACTTCGTTTCTATATATGGAAGCCTTTGTAGCATCTCTCATCTCGAATCTGACCTCGGCGTATATATCTCCGCCGTCAAACTCTTCGTTTGCTCTAAGTATGACAACGCCCCACTCTTTTTTATCTTCCCTTATGGCATGGTCGAGCGCATTGTGTCCTCTGTCTCCTCTTATGCCGGGATGGAGAATAAAAGTGGGAGTTTTTAGAAATATCTCACTTGGGAGATACTTTTTTAGGTACGGGCAAAATACGATATCTGGTTTAAACTCATCAACACTCTGCATCATCGCCTCATTGCTTATGGCATACTGCACCGACACTGTGTGATTCATATCTTGAAGCTCACAAAAAACTCTTTGTGTAAGAGAGTTAAAAGCCGAAACAATAAGAAGTATTTTCATAACTTTAGCAAATCCTTGGAAGCAGTTCACCGCTTGGCGTATCTAAAAACCGTGAAGTTCCCCAACTACTCTTTAAAATAACCTTTTTTAGATGAGTGTCTGTTACTTTGGCGATAATCGCTGCATTTTTGCAACTCTCAAAAGTTTTTAAAATCTCAACTGCTCTTGGTGCATCTTCATGATTTACCGCCAACACAAAGGTACCCTCATTCGCCAAAGCAGTCGCTTCAAAACCGAGCATCTCGCAGATACCTTTTACCTCATCACTGACGGGAATGATCTCTTCCTCAACCTCGATGCAGATATTTGACTGCCTCGACCACTCGTTTAAAACCGCACTCACTCCGCCTCTTGTCGCATCTCTCATGGCAGTTATCTTTATGTTTGCATCCAAAAGGGCTTCTACCTGAGGAAAGAGTGATTCACAGTCACTTTTAAGCGAACTGCTCATCTCAATGCCTTCGCGCGCCACAAAAATAGCCGCCCCATGACACCCAATATCACGGTTTACAATGATGACATCATCCTTACTTATGTTGTTTGAGCTGATACCTTTTTTTAAAACTTTACCGATTCCCGTAGTGTTTATAAAAATCTTATCAACACTCCCACGAGGTACAACTTTAGTGTCTCCGCTTACGACAATAGCCCCGTTAATCTCAAGCTCTTTTTTCATACTCCGCACGATTCGCTCAAGCTCTCTAGTCTCAAAACCCTCTTCTATAATTACGCTACATGTCAAATACTTCGGAGCAGCACCCATCATAGCCAAATCGTTACATGTACCACAAACCGCAAGCTTACCAATGTCCGCTCCCGCAAAAAAAAGAGGCGAAACCGTAAAACTATCCGTTGAAAATGCCAACTCTCCGTTATGAATAATTGCTGCATCTTCACTTTTGTCAAGTATCTCATTTTTAAAGGCTTTGTAAAAAACCTGAGAGATAAGTTCGTTATTCTCTTCTCCACCGTTTCCACAAGCTAGGCTTATTGTTTTGTTCATACCAAATTCCCATACTTATAATAAGCCGCACACGCTCCCTCAGAGCTTACCATACAGCTTCCTATGGGTGAAGTTGGTTTACATGCAGTGCCAAAAATAGTACATTCTGGTGGATTTGCCATGCCTCTTAAGATATTTCCGCAGATGCAGAGTTTATGGTCTTCTATCTCGCCAATTGGCAAAATATCTTTGTAGATATCCTCTGCGTCATACTCTTTAAACTCTAACTTTAGTTTTAGTCCGCTTTTTGGTATGTTTCCTAAACCTCGCCATTTAAAGAGGTCTGCTTTGTCAAAGTATCTATTTACAAGTTCTTGCGCTTTGACATTTCCATCATAAGTCACAAGTCGTTTGTATTCCACTTCAAGAGAGCATCTGCCCTCTATAAACTGTTTTACTATCATGCTGATTGCCTGCATGACATCAACCGGCTCAAAACCAGAAACGACTACGGGACGGTTGTAGTCCCTTGGGAACTCTTCATAGATTTTACTTCCACTGATTACACTTACATGGGAGGGTCCTAAAAATGCATCTATTTTGTTGTTGTAACTGTCAACATGTATGTCTCTGGAGTCTATAAGTTCACGCATAACTTCGGGAACGGTTACATGGTTTATGTGAAAGAAGACGTTTTTGATGTTCTGCTTTATAACCGCGTCTAAAAGTGCGGCACTCATCGGTGTCGTAGTCTCAAATCCTATAGCGAAAAAGATGACTTTTTTAGTCGGATTCTCTTTTGCGATTTTTAGACATTCAAGAGGAGAATAGACAAAACGGACATCTGCACCTTTGCTTCTTGCAGTTTGCAGACTGCCGTTGCTTCCGGGTACTTTTATCATGTCGCCTAGAGTTACGAGTATAACGTTCGGCTGCATACTTAAAACATAGGCATGATCAATGCGCTCTTTTGGCATGATGCAAACCGGACAGCCCGGACCGTGGATAAACTTGATGTTTGAGGGCAGAAGCTGAGGAAGACCGTACTTCATGATGGTATGCGTATGTCCGCCGCAGACTTCCATGATGTTTATAGAATTTTTCAGCTTTGCCGCATCCACTTTTATGATTTTTGCATAAGCTTTTATGGTGTCTGCATCTCTAAAGTCATCATACAGATTTTTTAGTTCTAGCTCCATCTCAGTCTCCTTGATTTGAACACTCATCTGCTTCTAAAATCGCCAGCTGCCTATCCTCTTCGTTCATAGCATCTATAATCTCTCTATAAAGCTCCAAACTCTCCAGTGCCTCTTTTTCATCGATTTTGTTCATCACAAATCCGATATGCAGAAGCACATAATCGCCTACATGTATATCTTCTTCGCTCATCAAAGATAAAGAGGCTTCTCTTTGCACGCCCATAGTATCTACCGTTGCTATCTCATTCTCTTTGTCTATTTTTACTACTTTTGAGGGTATTGAAAGGCACATTATCTCATCTCCATTTTAAACTTTATCCACTGGGAAACTTTTTTTATTGAGTTCACTTCTTTGGTGCTGACTTCAAGTATGTCAACACCCGGCTTTAACTTTCTCGCCGAGTCTTTCTCTTTCTCAATATCATACTCAAAGTACGGGAGCAGGTCTGTTTTAGTAAAAAGAATCAAATCTGCTTGACGAAACATAACGGGATATTTGGCTATCTTGTCTTCGCCCTCGGGAACACTGACAAGCACTATGTTTAAGTGGCTCCCCACGTCATAACTTGCAGGGCAGACGAGGTTTCCGACATTCTCTATAAAACATACGTCCATATTGTCCAAATCCATGTGATGCAGAGCTTTATGAACCATAAACGCGTCCAGATGACAAGCCGAACCCGTTTGAATCTGATGAGCCTGTATCCCTTTTGCTTTTAGTCTGTCCGCATCCCTGCTTGTCTCCAAGTCGCCCTCAACAACACCAAATTTAAAATCAGCCAAATCCGACAAACTCTCCAAAAGTGCAGTTTTTCCACTTCCGGGACTGCTCATAAGGTTTATGCACAAAACGCCGTGAGAGTTAAAATGCTCACGATTATGCTGTGCCTCTTTGTCATTTTTATCTAAAATCTTCGTAATAATCGAGATGGTTTTAGGGTCATTTAACTGTGGATTGTCATGTAGATGCTTATGAGCACTCTGGTGTTCATGCGAATCCCCATGATGATGTTCGTGTGAATGGCTATGTTCTACAACGCTGCAGCCGCAATCTTTACACATATTTATATCCTTAATTTTATTTCTTTCTTTCTATTTTTTTATCCGACTAGCATGTTAGAGCCGACGACAACGGAGACGACTCCGGCAGTTGCAAAAACTCTTCTTAAGTTCTGTTTTGAGTTTAGTAGATTTTTATTAATATAGAGTATGACTAACCCGAAACCTACAAATATACTCATAACTCCAAGTGTAAAAGCCAAAACCATTACAAAATCAACACTCTGTCCCTCAATTACTCCAAGCGTTATAAGCATTCCGCGAACTCCGCCTATGCCCATCAATGCTCCTATGGTAAATGCGGAAGCGGTGTCCCTGCTGTCATGAGTATGCTCTTTTCCAAAAAACACATGAAGATGCTCTCTGCCGTCATGCGTATGTTTTTTTAAACCTATTCTATCTGTAAAAACCATAAACAAAAGATATATACCGATGCTTAGAATCACCAATGAGGAGATAAGGTCTCCGTATCCTAAAATAGCCTCGCTTACATGATAACTCTCTAATATTTTTGCAAATACAAAAAGAGACAATCCGTGTCCGAGCGCAAAAAGAGTAGTAATGAGCATAGTTTTCTTTTTGTTTTTACCGATTGAAAAATCTGCAATAGCCGTAAGATGGTCAGGTCCAAAAGCATGCAATACCCCGTACCAAAAAATAAGCAACAATCCGACATTTTCCATACGCTCTCCTCTTAGACTGAATAGGTATTCATATTATATATTTTTTAAATAAATTTAAAATAAATTTTATATTTTATTATTACTCTTTTTGAAAAACACAATAAAGCTGCCCCAAAGCAATTCCGCCGTCATTGGTAGCCGTTTCTTGCTGAAAGTAGTATTTGATTTTCTCTTGTTTCAACTCTTGACATGTAAGCTCAAGCAGAGTTTTGTTTTGAAAAACTCCGCCGCTTAAAATCACTTCAAGTTTTTCTCTTTTTGAGATATCTACGATGATTTTTACAAGCGTGTTTATGAACATGGAGTTTAGCTCTTTTTTATCCGGCTTATTTTTTAACATGTACTCTGCTATTTTAATATCTATCACGCCGTTGTCTATTGTGTAGTCGAAGCATTTTTCTATGTTCTTGTCATAAAAACTCTCACACAAAAGTCCGCTCTCGCCCTCATAGCTTACTCTCTGGGCAATGCCTGAAAATGAAGCAACGGCATCAAAAAGTCTTCCCACTGAGCTGCTTTTTGGTGCGTTTAGATTTTTTACGTAGCTTTGATGAAGCATTTTAATTTCTACAAGCAAAAAGGATTTTACAAGGTCTAGTTCAAGCTTTAAAACCTCTTCTAAAGAGAGTTTGTCAAAAAGCATACTTAGAGCAACGCGTCTCGGCTCTTTTATGGCCTTTTCGCCGCCCAGAAGTTTTACCGGCTTGAAACTGTATTTGCGTTTGTCTCCTACAAAAACCTCTCCGCCCCAAAGTGTGCCCTCATCTCCGTAACCCGTGCCGTCAAAACTGAATCCAAGATAATCACCCCTAAGTCCGAACTCCGCTTTGCAGGCGTAGATGTGTGCCAAATGGTGCTGTACTTCTACAAGCTCTTTGTTCTGTTTTTTCGCCCATTTGGTCGTTTCATAGTTTGGATGTCTGTCATGCACTATGATGTCAGGTTCAAAATCGTAAAAGCGTTTAAAAGTCTCGATGGTTCTCTCAAAAAATCCAAAAGCTTCCATAGAGTCCAAATCTCCGATATGCGGAGAGAATATAATATTATCGTCCATCGCAAAAGCTATGGAATTTTTTGCATTTGCTCCGACTGCCAAGATTTTTTTCTCGCTTTTAAATGGGAGTTTTATTACCTTTGGAGCGTATCCGCGAGCGAGTCTTAGTATCTGCGTTTTACCCTCTACGACCTGAACGAGCGAGTCGTCAACTCCGTTTATAATATCTCTGTCAAAATCAAGAGTAAAATCAACAAAAGGAAGCTTTTTAAAAATGTTTTCTGCGTTTATGATGATAGGCTCGTCGCCGAGATTTGCGCTTGTGGCGACTATGGGATTTTGCAGATGTACAAAGAGAAGATGATGAAGGGCGGTGTAAGGCAAAAAGCAGCCTATCCTGTCAATATTTGGAGCTAAAAAGTGTGATATTTTGACATTGTTTTGACATGTAAGCTTTTTCAGTATGACGATGGGCGCTTCTTTACATGTCAGTAGTTGTTCTTCTTTCTCGTTTACATACGCCAAAGCCTTTATCTGCTCCAAATCTTTGCACATGATGGCAAAAGGTTTTGTGGGTCTGTGTTTAAACTCTCTTAACTTTTTTACCGCCTCATCATTCGTTGCATCGCAGATTATATGAAATCCGCCTATGCCTTTTATGGCTAAAATATTTCCCTCTTCTATGAGAGAAGCGACTTTTTGGATAATCTCTTTTTGAGCAATATCTACTTTTTTATCGCCTCTAAAAAGAGACAACGCAGGTCCGCAATTGTTGCATGAAATCGGCTGTGCATGGTATCTTCTGTTTAAGGGATTATTGTACTCTTCTTCGCACGATCTGCACATCTTAAACTTCTGCATGGATGTATTTTTTCTGTCATAGGGAACTGTTTTTATAATTGAGTATCTAGGTCCGCAGTTTGTACAGTTTGTGGCAAAATAGTTATGATATTTTCTGTTTTTCTCATCTTTTATATCTGCCAAACACTCTTGACATGTAGCAGTATCGGGAGGAATAAGAGCAGATTTGTATGAGGTTTTTGAGTCATCAGAGCTTTGTATAATCGCAAAGCCTTTTTTTAAAAGCGGTTCTATCTCTGTTTTTTGTATATCGTCTATTCTTGCAAGCGGCGGGAGTTTGAAGCGGAGCGACTCTTCAAAAAGCTCTATATCTTTCTGCTGTGCTTCTGCTTCAATTTCCACTCCGTTTATGTCGTTTTTGACAAAACCTGCGAGTTTGAAATCGAGTGCCGACTTATATATAAAAGGACGAAATCCGACACCTTGAACCTGTCCTTTTATAAAATATCTATATCTTTTCAAAACAATTCATTTCCGCCGTATAAAATATTTTTTCCGTCTATCGGCAACTCTTTATTGAAGTATAGCTTATGATTTATAGAAACTTCTTTGCTAAGTTTACTAAAAAGATGTCTATTTTGTAAAAGTGAACCCGTTACAACCACAGCATCGCTTTTCATCTCCTCTTTTATCTCATCCAATTGAGTTGAGACAAACTCCACAAAACTCTCAATAACCCCGTAACTAAGCGTAAGTCTATCAACATCCGCCAGCTTGAAACTCATAGCGGTTCTAATCGTCATCAATGGGTCTAAGTAAACCTTAGAGTCAACTCTTTTTAGTTTATAGTCAATTCTTGGACCTTTTGTTCCAAAAAATGAACTCGCACTATCTTCAAGCACTTTTGCAGATGCAAAAATATTTTTATCTTTTGAGTAACCTAAAACTATGGAAACTATACCCCAGAGTTTGTAAACGTTAAACTCTTCTTCATTAAATGTTATGGCAGATATTGCCTCAAAATGCTCTGGAAATTTGTTTTTAAAGTTCTCTACCAGCTTCTTGCCGCTTTCATTTGAACTCATGATAGAATCAAACACATCTTTAACAGAGTCAAATTTAAACGCAAATGAGAGATACTCTATAGTTCCGAATTTTTTACAATAGACTAAAATATTATTGTGATACATTTTGGAGATGTTTACTCCAACAACCGTGTTATCAAACAAAGAGTGCTCTTTTATAACCGAGAAAAAAGCTCCTACATGAGGGATTAAATCATTGCTGTTACTTAGATTTTGATATGGCAGACCTTTTTCTCCTCTTACTATGGCGATATGATTATCGCCGACGACAACTTCGATAGGCTCTAGCTCTTTTTCATACTCCGCTAAATCAAACTTGACATCAAAAGGAAGCTTCTCTTTTGTAATAAAGATTAGATTAATCCCCAATTTATGAAGCTCATGTAGTAAAAGATGCAAAACTAAATCATCAGGGAGTTTAAAACGGATAAGTTCATCTGCGACATCTTCAAAATCCATTTTAAATTTGATGTTTGTTTTTAACTTTACAAAAGGTTTCTCAATGGCTCCAAGTGCCGCCATTTCGCTGTTTGTACCATTTGTGTAGTGTGCAATCGTACCTAAATCATAACTGATAATATCAAAATCAACCTCATTACATTTTTTACCTAATTTACCAATGAAATATTTCCCGTAAAACGTATTTACTTCAACTACCAAACCACTGCTTATTGATTTTGCAAGATTTACAAAATCATCTTTATAGCTCTTTTTTTCGCCATGAACATCGTATCCGCAGACTTCACACTCATGAAAAATATTGTAATAGTTCTCGTTTGACTCATCCATAACTTCACGCAAACACTTAGGGCAAAATGCCATAGGAAGTTTTTGTAATTGAGGTAAAACAGAACTCTCTTGCGGCATCTCATCTACGACTTTGACATCTGTTTCATGTAAAAAAATCGAGTGAGGCAACTCAAGTGAGAGTCTGTTTGCAAAACTCTCCAACTCATTGCTATCATCTGATTTTACATACAAAAATAGATTATCTGCGCTTTTTATAATTTTTGATTCAAAGAAAAATATTCCAAGCGTATTTAAAATTATTTTTTCATAAATCAAAGATGATGAGAGATAGTTAAATGAAAACTCCAATATCATTGTGTGCCTTTTAAGTATGTATATTTTGAGACCTCTTCCAAGGTCACTTTTTTTCTGATAAGAACTTTAACTCCAAAATCTTCTATATGTTTTGTGACAACTCTCTCCATAGTTAAGCTTGCTTTTAAAACCTCTTCAGTCATTGAAAATGTACTGTTTTCCCCGATTACATGCGGGATAACACCCACAATTTTAGTGGTAGGGAGGTCGCCGAGCATCTCAATCATCTGTAGGGTTTGCAGCATTTCGACCTCATGAGCGCTCCCATTCCATGTTATAAAATCAGGCACGTCATTAAAGTTAAAACTGTAAACATCTCCGACTTTTCCATCTGTTACGTTAACACAATCTATAAGTAAAACGTTGTCATAATCGGTGATAATCGGGATAAGTCTCTGAGCCAAAGTACCGCCGTCAAGAACATCTACAACATGTTCATTTGACACAAACTCATACTTTTCATCTATTAAATTTGCAAGATGAGGACCTATGCCCTCATCTCCAAATAGAATATTACCGATACCAAGAATTAAAATTTTCAATATAAACCCTTAATGTTTTCTTTTCCATCTATATCCGCTAAATATAGAATCAACTGTTCCCTCTTTTCCGTGAACGGCATTAAAAACTACCATGTAAACATGTCCGACTACAAAAAAGATTACTCCCCACATAAGAAGATGATGCAGCTCTCTAACTGCAGCAAGACCGCCTATCATTGCTTCAATGGCTCTCATACTATCATACAATACACCGCCCATTCCAAGATGAAAACTATGAACATAAAGAATAAGCCCTGTTATAATCAAACCTGTAATAGCAATGTAAAAGACAAAATAAGCCAAAAGCTGTATAACATTGTACGCTCCGCTTAGCTTTGGATGCTTTGTTAAAAGCAGATAATAACCTATCTGACTAAGCCAATTTTTAAGGCTCAAAACATCCTTAAAAGAGTTGATTTCAATCTTATCTTTTACCGAAAAGAAGAAGTAGTATGTCTTTCCTATAAACATAGAAATCATAATAAATCCAAATATCTCATGTACACCTCTAAACTCTGCATTTAAAAAGTTTGTCGGCTCTGCATTTACTGCAGGAATTATAAAAGGAACAGAGAGATAAAACCCCGTAACCGTTAATATAATTATACTAAACACCCTAATCCAGTGGTGCCATCTATAAAACGAAGTAAACTCTAGCTCTCTCTCAATAGTTTCATCGGCATGATTAAGAGAATTTTTTTCTAATGTATCAACACTTTGCATAATGACTCCCTTAAATAGTGCATCCGCCGTAAAGCGGGTCGATTTTATACTGGCTTAACGTTTTGCCTTTTGTATCCATTACATGTACTGCACATGCTATACACGGGTCATAAGAGTGAATGATTCTGATTATCTCAAGCGGTTGCGTTAAATCCTCTATCTTTAGTCCGATTAAGTCCGCCTCGTAAGGTCCTTTTGCACCTTTAGAGTCCATCGGTCCCGCATTCCATGTTGAAGGAACTACGGCTTGATAGTTTTCGACAACGCCGTTTTTGATTCTAATCCAGTGGCTTAACATCCCGCGTGGTACATCGCCTATGCCTCTGCCTTTATACTCTTTATCTTTATCTATTACATAAGTAGCGCAAGTCTCTTGATCAACTTTAAGGTTTTCTATCAGATTGTTAAAAGCAACAAGCGCATTATCTGCAACAAGTTTTGCCTGCAGCATTCGTCCTGCGGTTCTTCCCAGGGTTGAAAACAGAGCAGCCGCAGGAACGCCTGTTTTAGCCAAGAACTCATTTACAACTGCTTGTACTTTTTTGTTCCCTTTTGCGTAACCGACCAGTATAGATGCCAACGGACCGACTTCCATAGGTTCGCCGTTATATCTAGGCGATTTTATCCAGCTGTACTTCTCTTTTTCGTTAATCATCTTAGAATCTGTCATTTTGCCGTCAGGCCCGACTGATTGACCGTCTATAAAACCCGTATAGTTTGGGTTTGTAGTTCCCTCGTATGGGTGTTGTGGAGCATCGTCTTTATACCAAGAGTGGGTAGCTTCTTCCGTTATCTTATCTTCATCAATCTCAAAAACCTTACTCAAATCTCCGTTCATAATGATTCCGCTATCAAAAAGATACTCTTCTCTGCCTATCATAAACTCTTTATGCGCCATAAAGTTTTTAACACCCATAGGCTTCATAACCGAAGGCTCTGTTTTATACATCTCTGCAGCCATTACGATATCTGCATAGTAAGCGTTGTTTACAAAATCTGCTATTATTTGATACTTCACTAAATATTCGCCCATTCTAGCGGGATTAAGAAGATCCATAACACATGTAACGCCGCCTACCGCCAAACTCTGAGGGTGTGGATTTTTACCGCCAAATATTGCCATTATCTGCGCCGCCGTTCTTTGAATCTCAAGTGCCTTTAAATAGTGTGAAAGCGCTATAAGATTTTGCTCAGGCGTGAGTCTATATGTTTTATGCCCCCAGTATGCATTTGCAAAGGGTCCTAGTCCTTGAGGATTTTTAGCAAATTTTGCCACTTTTTCTTTTACTTTTTTAAGCTCATTTTCGCCTGTTCCTATAGGATTGTCCGTATATTTAAAAGCCAATTTACTAGCTTTTGCCTCATCAGCTGAGAGTGCAGAAACGATATCGACCCAGTCAACTCCGTGCAGATGATAAAAATGAACGACATGGTCATGTAAAAACAGAGCCGCATTCATAAGCGTTCTTACAAGCTCCGCATTATAAGGAATCTTAATTCCGAGTGCATCTTCAACGGCAATCGTACTTTTTAAATAGTGCGAATATGTACAAACGCCGCAAATTCTTTGCATCATCAAAGGTATATTTCTAGGGTCTCTCCCTTTTGCTATTACTTCTAATCCTCTCCAAAGAGTAGAAGAGACAAAAGCGTCTTGAACTACTCCGTCATCCCCTACTATTACTTCGGCTCTTAAATGTCCCTCTATTCTTGTTATGGGGTCAACTATTACTCTTTTTGACATATCTATACTCCTTGATTATTCTTTTGGGTTTTTAATTAGCGAAATCGCCGCATGTGCCGCTATACCTATTGCAGTAACCGTTAAAATTCCAACACCGATTTTATCCGCCGTTGCATCTGCACCAAGACCGCCAAAGACCGTATGATAAAGTCTATCGCCGAGAGGCTCGTGAACAATTCCCATTTTATCCCAGAAATCTGGCTCGCTACAACCCATGCAACCATGTCCTGCCTGAATAGGCCAAGAAGTACCTTGATTGAACTTCTGTTTTGAACAGTTGTTAAAAGTGTACGGTCCTTTACAGCCTACTTTATAAAGACAGTAACCATCTTTTGCGCCCTCGTCTCCAAACTCCTCTACAAATTCACCTGCATCAAATCTGCCTCTTCTCTCACAAGAGTCATGGATTCTAAGTCCGTAAGCCCATTTTGGTCTGTTAAAAACATCAAGCGCAGGAAGCGTTCCGTAAAGAATAAAGTGAAGCAGCGTTCCGACAATATTGCTCTCGCTCGGCGGACACCCCGGTACATTTATAACAGGTTTGTCCGTAACATTGCTAAGTGCCGTTGCATTTGTAGGATTTGGATATGCCGCTTGAACACCGCCAAAAGATGAACAGGAACCGATTGCAAAAATAGCCGCAGCATTTTCCGAAGCTTCCCTTGCACTCTGTTCTCCCGTTTTACCGTGAGCGCCGATAGTTAAGAAGTAATCACTCTGAGCGTGCGGAATACCGCCTTCAACCATTAAGATGTATCTGCCTTTATATTTTTCCATGGCATGTTCAAGATTGTGTTCAGCCTGCCAACCCGCCGCTGCCATAATCGTTTCATGATACTCTAGTGAAATATAATCAAATATCAGACTATCTATGCTCGGTGTTGCAGACCTAAGCAGTGATTCACTGCATCCCGTACACTCCGCCATATGAAGCCAAACCAAAGGAAGTCTATCTGCTAGTTCAGCAGCTTTTGCAACAAGAGGGGTAAAACTAGCAGGGAGCATCAACATGGCTGTCATAGCTCCCGCCCAACTCATAAACTCTCTTCTTGAAAAGCCTTTCTCTTCAATCAACTTTGATATCGATACCTCATCATCAAGTTTCGGTAAATTTGACAACTCATCCAATCTAGAAGACAATTTGTTAAACAGACTATTTTTCTCCATGATATACTCCCATTCAATTTTAATTATATTCAAAAAATGAATATTCATTCAGTAATAGTATATGAAAAAAACTTAAACTAAAATTAATCTAGTTCATATAACTATTATTTATACAAATATACTCTTCTTGGCTTAAAAAAAGATTATATTTTTTTTTTAATGGGTAGTACAAACTGAGCAGACATCAAACGATTTAAAAACAAGTTCGGCAGTTTTAACATCGCTTAAACCAATCATGGCTTTTTGCGAAACTCCCTGTTTATCTTTTGTTCCGCCACTTAAGTTCCATTGTGTCGGCGTGATAATCTCATAGTTTTTTATCATTCCGTTTTCTATCTCAACTTTATGAATAAGCGTGCCGCGCGCAGCTTCTACGGCAGAATATCCGCTGGAACTTAGTTTTGATATATCAATTGAGGGTTCAATATATGACTTTTCACTCAAATCCAAATCTTTAATCAACTCTTTTGAGTGTTGTAAAAGTTGAGATATTTCACAAACCCTTGCCAGTATTCTGCTAAAGATACTGTCGCCGTATTTTTTATGGGCATCTGCTATAAGCGGAGTTTTGTTCACCATGGCGCGGGCAAGCGGACCTACTTCATAATACTTATCTTTAAAGCTTACGTTTTTTGCAAACGATGAAGGCATTTCAGACTCTTTGACATGTAATACGGAGATATTATGAGTTACTTTTGCCTTTAGCGATTTGCCCTTTTTAAAGTAGCTGTTCTCTCCAAAAGAGATAAATCTGTCATAGCTTTTTCCATGCTCTAAAAACCCCTCTTTTTTTATCTCTCTTAGTATGTCGGGCAAATCTCCCTCATAATCCAAAAGAGCATCTGCATCCTTACATGTTAAAAAAATCTCACTATCTGTTTTTACCAGATTCTCTTCTACGAACTTAGAAGTCTGAGATATATAGTGCTCTAGTTTTACGATATCCATCTGCGTTATTTCACAAACCACTCCGCCGACAACTGCATAAGAGGTATGAGGATACTGCCCGCCGAATATTGCAATGGCTTTTCCCATAAGCTGAGACGGATAGGTAGCTTTTAAAATCTCTTGCTTATGTCCGAACAGCGGCAGCATTGTGAGATAAAACCATTTAAAGTGGTTTTGGATAAGCTCGAAATTAAGAGTCAACTCCCTTATAATCTTCGCCTTGTTTGAAAGCTTCAAATTACTATAGCAGCTCTCTAAGGCTTGAACTGTAGCTATTAAGTGGGCATGTCCGCAGATTCCGCAGACTCTGGGATTTATGACAAGTGCATCAAAAGCATTTTTGCCTCTTAAAATATTTTCAATATTTCTCGTTGACATAAACTCTATATCAACAAAATCAATCCTGCCCTCTTTAAAATTAAAGTTGAGTTTCGCCTCGCCCTCTATCTTCTCTATTAGTTTAATCATCAAAGAGCTTCTTTTCTAGTCTATCAATTTTAAATGCTTTTGAAATACCTGCGAGAGTAAGATAGACTCTTTTACCCACACCAACGGGGAGATTTTCTGGTATTGCCATATTTTTTTTCGTACTGAAGAGATTTTGTCTTGGAAAGGCAGGTTCTGTACAACCCATGCAAGGAAGTCCCGCTCTTGTTTTTGAGTTTACTTCATTCCACAGTATTTTGTTACAGCTTCCGTGGGTAAAGGGCGCTTGACAGCCGTGGTCGTAAAACATACACCCCTCTAGTTCTCCAAAACGGTGATTATCTACTTTATACTCAAAATATTCGTTTCTCGTACAGCCGTTATGGACGGTATAAGCGTAAAACTCTTTTGGTCTAAGAAAATTATCCAGTTTTAACGCGACGCTTTTTTTGATTGCATAAAGAGTGTTTACCAAAACTTCGGGATGAACGGGACACCCTGAAACCGAGATGGTTTTATCCAGCAAATCTTGATGTGTTTTTAGCGGTTCTTCTTGGTCAAAATGCAGACCTGAAGTCTCTTCATAACCGCTTTCTCTAAAGATACCGCCAAAAGTTGCACATGTACCGACTGTAACTATTTTTTTAACTATTTTGGAATATTTTTCGATTATTTCCACAACCGACACGTCGGCTCTTTTAAACTCTTTGGAGATTGCGCCTTCTATTAGCAAAATATCACATGCAATCTCTTTTGAGACTATATCTTCAAGAGAATATTCAGAATCTATAACGGGATGATAAATAAACTCAAAATCATCTAAAAATTGTTCCATGTACGGATAGTTTAAAAATGAGTGAGTATTGCCGTTGCAAGCGATTGCGCTAAGCCATAATACTCTCATTTTCTTTTTCATAACTACTCTGTGCTGAGTGTTTTGTAGATATTAAACGATATATCATCTACATAGTCGTTTAAATCGTTGGGCAAAATATTTTCACCTTTTAAGAAAACCATACCGCCTAAATAGCCCATAAAGAGGCCAAATGCGCTGAAAAAATCCTGTTCTCTCAAATCTCCGCATTTAACGCCCTCTTCAAAGTAAATCATTATCTCTGTAACAAATTCATTTACGCAGAGCATTCCCTCACAGCTCTCTTTAAAAACCTCACGGTTTGAGAGATATATTCTTAAAAAGTAGTCTATCATCTCAGGTTTTAAAGAGGCTGTTTTAAAATACATCTCTACTATTCTTCTTGTTTTTTCTTTAGTGGATATCTCTTCTTCATTTATCTCTTTTAACTTTTCGCCTAAATAAGCAGAGATATATTTGATGATTTCTATCGCTAAAACATCTTTAGATTTAAAGTAGTTATACATGTTGCCTACACTCATCTTTAGCGAAAGGGCAATGTCGGGGATTGTAGTGCTATAAAACCCTTTTGAGGCAAATAATTCTAGAGCCGCTTGTATTATCTGCTCTTTTTTTAACTGCTTTTTATCTAACAAAATACTCTCCTACTATCTTTGCGTAACAAAATTATACTATAAAGCCTTCTCAATTCAACTGCATCATCTGCTACTTAAGTTCTACTCTTCTCTCATAAAACTTCTTTAACCACAAATCCAGCGGAGCTATAACCCTGTATATAACCGGTACGACAAGAAGAGTGAGAACCATTGAGCTTAAAAGTCCTCCGATGATTGAGATTGCCATCGGCGCTTTTGTCTCGCTACCAAGACCCTCTCCAATTGCGAGCGGAAGCATGGCAAAGACCATCGCAATGGTGGTCATCAGTATCGGGCGAAGTCTCTTCTCTCCCGCTTCTATAAGTGCCTCATCCGCATTTTTGCCGTTTTGCACCGCATGGTTTGCAAAATCAACAAGCAAGACCGCATTTTTTCCAACCATTCCCATCAGAAGCATAAACCCGATCATAACAAAAAGACTAAACTGCAGCCCCGACATGTAGAGTGCGAGCATGACGCCGATTATGCTAAGAGGGAGCGCGACCATTATGATAATGGGCTGAATAAGCGACTCATACAAAATCGCCAAAATAATAAACATCAAAATAACACTCAAGGCTATTGCAGCCGCAAAAGCATCCGCCGTCTTCACCATCTCTTCGGCAAATCCCGTAAATCTATATGTCACCCCTTTTGGCAACAGTTTTTCAATCTCCTCTTCAGTGTAGGAGACCGCGCCGCCGAGATCTAGTCCGAAAAGGTCTGCAAAAATAGTGACTTCCCTTTCTCTGTCAAAGTGATTTATCGTCGCAAACGTTTGGCTCTTTGTAAAAGTAACCAAGCCATCAAGATAGACGAGCCTGCCCTCTTTTGATCTGACTTGAAGTTTTTTGACATCATCCAAAGAGACTCTCTCTTCATCGCTAAATCTCAGCGTGATATTGTACTGTTTTCCATCCTCTTCAAAATATGAGATCTCCAAATCGCTTGAGAAGGCTATTGCTATCGCCTCTGCTATATCCGATGCTGAAACGCCAAGGCTAGAAGCATTTTCTCTTAAAATATTTATATCTATCTGCGGTTTTGGCTCATCCAAATCCGTGTCAATATCAACAAACCCCTCTTTTTTTGAGAGATACTCAACAAGATTTTTCTTCGCACTCTGCAAATCTTCAAACGAGTCGGACTTTAAAACTATCTGATAAGGAACCGATACGCCTGCGCCTTTTATGTCGGGAATTGCCGAAGCGGTTATAAACATATCCTTTTTAAAGAGCTCAAGCTTCTGCCTAAGATCCTGAATAATCTCCTCTTGGCTCTGCTCTCTTTTATCTTTTGCGCTTAGTTTTACATATATGAGCGCTTTATGCTTCTCTTGGTTTGTGTTGTACCCTACATTTAAGGTCGTGTACTCCACATGAGGATTTGCTCGCACCAACTCCTCCACCTTTTTGGATTTTTTAACCATCTCTTCAAGCGAGATTCCGGCATCTGCTTTTATCTTTATCTCAAACTCAGACTTATCCTCTTTTGGTATGAAATCCATACCGATCTTTGGAAAGAGAGAGAGCGAACCAAAAAAGAGTATAAACATAAAGATCAGGGTAATCGTTTTAAACCTGAGAACAATTTTGAGCATCGCCTCATAGATGCGCTCCAGAGATCTGAAAATAGGCTCCGTCATGTCATAGAACCTGCTCTCGCCTCCCTTTAAAACCCTCGCACTCAGACTCGGGATGAAACTAAGAGCAATCGTGTAGGAGATGATGATGGCAAACCCGACGGTCATGGCAAAGCTCTCGAAAAACTTGCCTACTATGCCGCTCATGAACGAGACTGGGATAAAGACCGCCAAAAGCATTGCAGAGATAGCCAAAATGGTAAAAGCCATCTCTTTTGTACCCTCGTAAGCCGCCTCAAACTTGCTCATGCCAGCTTCCATCTTTTTGTAGATGTTTTCAATAACCACGATAGCGTCATCTATAATGATGCCTATTGCAAGTGTAAGCCCGATAAGAGTCATTTTGTTGAGATCGAATCCCATGTAGTTCATAAGCGCAAAAGTGCCTAAAATAGAGGATGGTATGGAGAGGGCAGAGACAAAGGTGATTGTGAAATTTCTTAAAAAGACAAAAACTATGACCGCGGCTAAGATCGCACCGTATATAAGGTCAAACTCTACATCTTTTAATGAGTTGACGATAAATGGCGAGGTGTCATTTAAAACCTTTACCTCAAATCTATCTGCAGCCATTGCTTCAAGCTGCGGAACTACACTTTTTACGCGCTCTACAATGCCGAGAGTATTTGTACCCGAGATCTTTTGAACCTCAAGCATAACACCCTCCACACCGTTGTACGAAGCGTAGCTTTTTGCATCGCTTAGAGAGTCTTTGACCTCGGCGATATCTCTTAATCTAATGTTGTCTTTTATCTTTATGTTCTTTAGCTCTTCAATGCTTAGCGCATCCGCTTTTGTTTTAAGTGTAAGCTCCTGCTCTTTTGTTATAAGCTTTGCACCTCCTATCTTTACATTCTCTCTGGCTACCGCCGAGTTTAGCTCCGAGATAGTTATAGCGTATTTGTTCAACTCTTTTGTATTTGGAAATATCTTGATCTCTCTATCTTTGTAGCCGACGATATTGATCGCACCCACACCGTTTATCTTTTGAACGGAGGGTTTTACTTTCTCATCAGCAAAGAGCATAAGATTTTGAAGAGTATCGCCCTTTGCGGTTAAAAATATGTTGATAATGGGCGCTGAGCCGATATCCAGCTTGCTTACAAGCGGAGTCTGCGCATCATTTGGTAGTTTTACGGCTGAGACCTTGTCTCTTACGTCATTTGTCGCTTCATCAATATCACGCTCTAGAAAAAACTTTACCGTGACTACGCTCACACCGTCGCTGCTGCTTGATATTATGCTGTCTATTCCGCCGATCCTCGATATGGCATCCTCTATCTTATCGGTGACCTGCGACTCTATCGTGCCCGCTTCGGCACCCGGATAGTTTGTCTGGATTGTAACTATTGGAAAATCGACATTTGGAAAGAGTGCCGAGGGCATTGACTTGTAGCTCATAAAGCCGAATATCACCAATGTAACTACATACATAAGAGTCGCGATCGGTCTTTTTATGGCTAGTTTATACATGTCATGCTACTTTTTAGTTTCAATATAGCCGTCACCGAAGAGTCCTGTGGCAAAACCCTTTACCTCGACCTCAGCGCGTAGTTTTCTGCTCTGTTTGTCTACCTGCGGGTAGAGTTTTGAAATAATGCCTCTGTGCTCTTTCTCATCCCCGTCAACCTTGTATCTGAAACTCTCTCCTATCTTTACATCCTGCCAATACTTCTGGTCAAACTCCAAAACAAGCTTCTGTTTTTCTATGCTTTGGAGTTTTAAGATGACCTTTGGCGACATCTCGGTCACGACATCCCCAGTTTCTACGCTCTTTTCATATATAACACCGTCAAAGGGAGCATAAAGCATGGTTTTTTTATAAAGCGCCTCTTGGTAGGCAAGATTTGCTTTTGCAAGCTCTAAAGCTGATTTTGACTTCTCATAGGCAAGAGCGTAGATATCAAACCTTGCTTCATCGATCAGATGGCGGACTTTTTGTTGTCTCTCATAATCTCTTGCGGCATACTTATACTCAACCTCCGCATTTGCCAACTCTGCTTTTGCAACATCCAAGAGCGCTTTTATATCATCGTTTGCCAAAGTCGCAAGCAAATCTCCTTTTTTAACGCTGCTAGAGACCTCTGCACGTACCTCTTTGACAATACCGCCTGCATGAAACGCCAAAGCCGCATCTTTAAGAGGCTCTACGAAAAAGTTTGCATAAACATCCTCGGCACTAAGGCTAAAGATGCTAAAAAGCACGCCAAAAAATATCTTCATCATTCTATAAACTCCTCTAAATCTCTTCCGCTGTAGAAGTAGTACATGGCATATGCTGTCTGCAACTCATTCAATGAGCTCTCATAAAGGGAGGTAGCATCTGTTTTAGCACTTAGCGCGTCCAGATAGATAACATAGTCGACCAAGCCTGCATTGTACTTCTCGTTTATGGTCTCAAAGGCGCTTGATGCGGCGACCAAAGCACTTTTTGCGCTCTTTATCTTAACCTTTACACTCTTTATCCTGTCGATGGAGAGCTTATAACGGAGCTTCTGCTCTTTTGACATATATTTTATCTTCTCATTCAGAGCCTTAGCACTCAGAAGCATGGACTCTCTTGCCTCCCTTGTAGCGCCATAGTCAAAGATCCTCATATTGAGAGTAAGCATAAAGACGTTTTGCTTATCTATCTTTGCAAAATGATCCTCGGCTATATCTCCATACTCATAGACCGTATAGACATCCTCGGCTTTTATGTTTGGATAGTAGATGCTCTCAATGGCATCTGCGCTCTTTTTAAGCGCTCTCTCTTTGTATATAAGCGACTTTACGGCATCTTGGGTCTCAATATCGCCAATATCAGCCTCTTTAAAATAGGAGTTATCAAAGCTCTCTATCTCTCTGCCGACTTTTAGCTCCAGAGAGCTTTTACGCTCAAGGAGCTTATACTTAAGCGACTCTATCTCATAAAGAGCTCTCTCATAAGATGCCCTAAGCCTCTCTACGTCATCCTCTGTTGCCAGTCCCGCGCCTCGAAACTGCCTTACTCTCTCAAGCTGTTCTTGCAGTGATCTTTTAGCGTCCTCTTTTGCTTTGAGGCTCGCTTTTAGACTGAGTATTGCGTAAAAATCTCCGACTATCTCCAAAGAGAGCTCTTGTTTTAGACTCTCTTCATCATGAAGGCTTGATGAGAACTCATCTTTGGCTTTTTGCACTAGTGCCGATCTTGCTCCGCCGTCATAAATATCAAACTCTGCTCTGGCATATCCTGCATAGACATCTTTTATCTGAAAAACTGTTCTATTACTTGTATTAGTGTAGGAGGCACCGATATCTACGGCAGGGAGATAGCCGCTCTTTTGTGATTCGACCTCTTGGAGTTTTGACTCTTTTATATATTTTGAAGATTTTATATTGTTGTTATTTTGATAAGCATACTCTAAAATAGATTGCAGGCTCTCTGCCGCCAAAAGAAAAGGCAGCATCAAAAAGAGGAGTTTTATCATTTTACCAGCGCTACTGCATCGATCTCTACAAGTGCATTTTTTGGAAGCGTCTTAACTGCGACCGTTGAGCGTGCGGGTTTGTGAGAACCAAAAGCCTGAGCATATATCTCATTGACCGTTGCAAAATCATCCATAGAGTCCAGAAATATAGTAGTTTTAATAACGCTTTGCATTGAAGCGCCCGCCTCTTCTAAAACTGCCTGAAGATTTTTCAGTACCTGTTTTGTCTGAACGACCACATCATTCTCGAGCATAACACCCTCGGGAGTAAGAGCGATCTGTCCTGATGTATACACCATTTTATTAGCTACTACTGCTTGGGAATATGGTCCTATTGCCGATGGCGCTTTGCTCGTTTGTACAAATTTCATCTAATTCCTTTAAAATATTCTGTAGAATTCTACTAAGTTTTTACTTATTTTAATTTTATTAATGCTTAGCTGAACAAGATTAATCTTCGTTTTCTTCCTTAACATCATTTAAGACTTCATATAAAGCTTCAACACTTCTATAGCCGACTATTGTATATATTATTTCGCCATTTTCAGTTAAGAAGTAATGCCTAGGAACAGGAGTTTTCTCTAAATGAGTTGGTATATCATCTATCTCTCTTGAAAGATAGATTAGAACATAGTCTTTTTCTAATTTTTCAATTACCTCTTTTTGAGATAAAACTTTTTTCTCAAACTTTTCACACCATGGACAATACTCGGACCCTATCAACATGTAAATGTTTTTCTTCTCTTTTTTTGCCTGCTCTTTAGCTTCATCGTAATCACTCGGCCAGTCAACAGCACAAAGAGTTGATATTAGTGCGATTGTTAAAATTAAATACCTCATCATCTAGCTCCTATTTCCATGTCTTAATTAAATCTTTAAATACTTCATAAAGATCTTGAACTTCTTTTTTAGTTGTTCTCTCATTTATACTATGTATTGTATCGTTTTTAACACCAAACTCTATAACATCTATGCCAGCAGCAGCTATAAATCTTGCATCTGAAGTACCGCCTGCGGTTGAGTGTTTTGGTTTAATACCCGTTATTTTTTCAATTGAGGAGTCAATATTTTTTACAAGTTTTGTATCAGTATTTGTTCTAAACGGATATGAACCCTGTGTCAACCTTAATTCATAATCAAGTCCATTAAGATTTTTTGCAACAAATGCGGTAACTTCTTTTTGAGTAGTCAAAGTCGTGTTTCTAACATTAAACATCATATCAAGATGACTTGGTGTTACATTTGTCACCTGCATGCCAGAGCGTATATCTGTTATTACAAATTTGCTTGGACTAAAAAACTCATCACCCTTATCTAAATCAACTCCTGCCATATCTGAGAGGACCTGAGCTATATTATGTATGGGATTTATGGCTTTTTCAGGATATGCTGCATGACCCTGTTTGCCTTTTAAAGTAATGTAGCCGTTTATAGAACCGCGGCGCCCTACTTTTATGGCATCGCCAAAATTATCTTCACATGTAGGTTCTGCAACGACTACAGCATCGGGAAGCATCTCGTTATTCTCTAAAAACTCTAAAACTTTTACAGTCCCATATGTCGCTTCACCCTCTTCATCTGAAGTAAGCAAAAGAGAAAGTGTACCTTTGAAGTTTTGAGCTTCTTTTACAGCCTGAGTAAAGGCAGCCACACCGCTTTTCATATCTTGAGTACCGCGACCAAATACAAAGCCGTCTTTCTCAACTGCTTCATAAGGATTTGTGTCCCATCCTCGGCCAGCTGGAACAACATCTACATGTCCTGCAAAGCAGAGGTGATCACCATCTGCAAATTTCTTATAAATAAAGAGATTTTTGACATCTTCTACATCAACACGAACGGCTGTAAAATCCGGCAGATAGCTCTCTATAAAATCCAGAAGTCCTCCATCATCAGGAGTCTCGCTCTTTTGAGCTATCATATATTTAAAAAGTTCTATTATCTGCACTATTTAGTACCTGGATTGTCATAAAAAATATATGGAGTAGCATAGTCACTTATCTCAAAATATAGCTTTTTCTCTCCATCATCTACTTTGTAATTGTAGTTTAAATCCAAATAACCGTATCCGTAACGATAAGTTCTTGGGGAACCTCCTTGGGTAGCCTCTGCCGTTGATAGTTTATCTATCTTTATGAATCTTTTTACAAGTTTTTCACCCATATAAATATCTAAAACACCATTTGTTCCGGTCCAGTTTTGTATAGTTCTTCCCATCTTATTCTGAGTCTCTTGAGTACATCCAGAAATCATAATGCTAAAAAGTATGCCTATAGTTATTGCTAATTTTTTCATATTTTCTCCAATTATCCAATGATGAATTATACAGTTTTTAAATTATAACTTTCTTTTAGTAAAATTATCTGTTTTTTAATATAGTCGTTAGTTAGACAATGTTATTATACTTCTAAATAAAATTTGGAGATATGCATGCAAAATCTCATAAAAGACAATTTTCAGAAGTACTATAAACTTATTATGGATAATTTGGAAGAGTACTCATACAGAGAAAAAAGATATGGTGTTGAATATTCACTAACACTTTGGTTATCTGACAATAATGTTAACTTTAAAGATTTTATCGATCACAAAAGAAAAACAGACATGTTTATTGAACTAGAGAAAAATCTCTGTTGCATCATTCTGGATTCAACAACTTCCCAAAATGCCATTAAAGCCACTTCAAACTTACAAACTGCATTCCAAAATAAAAACTTTGGCAAAAAATTATACACAAGTGTAGTCTTTTCAGAAGATTATGAAAATAATGAAAATATGATAAAAGATCTTTTCTATGTCTTAGAGTATTCTATATCTAACAATATGGACAATATTGTTATTGACAAGAGTCAGATGTTACTTCAAAACCGTTAATTTTTCTCTAATATAAAGCTGTTTACCCCATCAGTATACTCGTATTTTAAGCTATATTCATTAGCATTTAGTATATTCTTTACAATATATAAACCAAGTCCAAAACTTTGATTTGATTGCACATTATCCCCCTTAAAAAACGGTTCATAATACGCATCTAATTCATATAGTAGTTCTTTGCCTCTGTTTTCAAATATTATCTTGTTTGCATCTGTTTTTACAACTACCCTACTGTCCTCAGAGTACTTTATGCCATTGTCGATTAGATTTTTAATAGCAATTGAGAACAGTTTGAAGTCAATATTGATTTTAATATTTTCATACTCCTGAATTACACTATTCTCATCGCACATCAAAAGGTCAACCGCATTGTCAATGACATCTGCTAAATAGTACTCTTTTTTGTCCAATACTTTTTTACTAGATATCAACTCTTCAATAGAGGCAAATTCATTAATCAGTGCTTCAAGCCTGTAAAAGACTTTTTGCATTTTTTCACTATTTTCTTCTGTTTGTTCTAGTTGAGTTAGAAACTTTCCTTTAGTAATGGGTGTTTTTAACTCATGCATAATATTTCTGATGAAAATATTTCTTGATTCTTTTAGATTTTTTAGTTTTTTGGCAGATTTACTAAACTCATTTGCAAGAAGCGATATCTCATCTTGTTTTGTTGTTGCACAATCTATCTCAAAATCTTCATTTGCCAATCTTTGAACTTTCTTTCTTAAAGCTTTAAGCGGTTTTAACTTTTTTAATGTGGTTATATATAAAAAAATAAATGCTAAAAATATAACTGAAAATATAACTAAAATTGTACTTTGATGATTTGTGCTTTTGTTGTTGTTAGCTAATAGTACACTGCCTCTTGGTGTCTGAATATATACATAATACTTACCATTGAGTTTTAACTGCTCAAATCTGGCTCTTCTGGTGGTTCTTTCATCTACATGTAATAATTTTTTATCACTGAGTATTTTGTTTTGCTCTTGTGTGTCACTTATAATTGAAAAGTTCATAATTTGCAACTCTTCTTCTAGCTCTTTACTCAAGCCATTATGTCTATACTCTCTAAAAAACATTTGAGTTGTATCGCTGTTAATCTTTTGCATAAAGTGCTCTTCTCTTTTTTGAGAGCCTACATAGAGCACAACAAAGCTGATTAAAATCAATATTAACGATGTTACAAAAGTTACGGTTATTGCAAACAGTATGGAATCTTTTTTCATTCTACTAATTTATACCCCGCACCTCTGATAGTTAAAAAATAATTTGGTTTTTTTGGATCTTCTTCTATTTTATGTCTTATTCTGTTTATGATTACCGCTATACTTCCACTATCCTCATCACTGTTAAAAAGGTCACAACTATCTAAAATATCATATCTTGAAACTACAAAACCTTTTCTTTTGCACATTAAAGACATTATTTGAAACTCTGCAGGAGTGAACTTTATAAACTTACCGTCTTTTTTTATCTCTTGTTTTTCTTCATCTAAAACAAATATCTCTTTTTTATCTTCAACTACTTTTGGCATACTTTTGTTAAAGCGTCTAAGTATAGTCTTGATTCTAACTTCAAGTTCTCTAGGCTCATACGGCTTTGCTAAGTAGTCATCCGCACCAAGTTCTAATGCTATGACTTTATCTGTTATATCACTTCTAGCACTTGAAATTATAATGGGAATATCATGCTTGCTAACAAGCTCTTTACAAACTTCCAGTCCATCCATACCAGGAAGAGTAAGATCTAAAATGATTAGATCAAACTCCTCTAAAGCTATGGCACTAAGTGCTAAAAACGGGTCTTCATAGTTTGTTACCGAGATATTAAATTTTGACAAATACTGAGTCAAGACATCTGCTAACTCTCTGTCATCTTCTACCATTGCAATTTTTAGCATTTTGGCCTCCGCCTAGCATCATGTTTTTTTTCATAAGCTGTCTCATATCGAGCATAGTTTTAAAATCTTTCTTTTGAGAAGAGTCTAGTACTTTATAAATTTTTTCAATCATTTCAGCTCTTCTTTTTATTTTACCATCTCTTTTCTCTTTTGCCAATTTAATGAACGCTTTTTTATCAAAAGAATCATCACTAAATGCACTATGCGGTTTTGGCATACTTTCCATACTAGCCTTGACGATAGCTTTAACCTCAGCTCTTTGTTTATCACTTAAATCAAGTTTCATAAACATTTTTACCAAACCCTTATTTCCTCTATGTCCTTGACCTTTCATCATCTTTTGTTGATTACATCCAGCGTTATTTCCTTGTCCTTTACCACTTTGAGGAGAAAATGCTAACAGTGATGATGCTAAAAGTGCTGTAGCACCTAAACTTAAAATTATTTTTGTGTTCATAATGAACTCCTTACTTTAGATACTCAAAGTATAGGCTAAGTGGCTTAACAACATTTTAATAGAGGTTTAACGAAGTATTAACAGCAGGGTGATTATTTAATCCCAGTCATCCAACACAAAGCCATCAGACTCATCTTTTTGTTTTACTTCATTGATTTCAGGTTCTTCTATTTTAACTTCTTTAGGCTTACTCATCTGCTCTTGGAACTTTAACTCTAAACCATTTGAAGTCATAACAAAACCATCAACTCTTATTTTACCATCATGTATCTCTTTGTGATGATCCTTACATAGTGGAACAAGGTTATGCTTTGAATCTTTATGAAAATGCCCTATAAACCCAGCAGAGTCAGCTAAAGACTTATGGTTAATATGGTGAACATCTTCAGCTAAACTGCCACAAATTACGCACTTGGTTACATAGAGGTCTTTGTTATACTTACTTGTTTTTTTCTTCACAAGAAGTTCTAACTCATCAAAATCTTTTGCGAGTCGTTTCCTGATTTTATTGGCAGTATCTAAGAACTCACTATCCATATGAAGTGATTTTGCAAATTCTAAACCATATATACTGCTTCCACTTCCAGCTTGCAAGACTCTATTGAAAAGTAGAGTATCTTTTTCTTCATCATATTCAACACTTAGATGTAAATCTACAACATTGTTCAGTGAAGTAATCTCTTTCATAGTTGAGAGTTGGTGGAGATGTGTAGCAAACAAAAATAGTGAACGAAGTTTTGCTAACTTGATAATAGCACTTGATACTATCGCTACTCCAGAGAGTGTTTCTGTTCCGTGGCTTATCTCATCACCAAGTATAAGTGAACCAACTGTGGCTCGGTTAAATATATTTTTCATCTCCAACATCTCAACCGCAAAAGTCGAAAGTCCTTTTGCGAGATTATCTTTAGAGACAATACGAGTAAAAAGTGAATCAAACAGAGAAAATTTCATAACAGCAGCGCTTACAAAAAAGCCTGACTGCGCCATAAGAGTAGCTATTCCTATACTTTTCATAAGTGATGATTTTCCACTTGAGTTTATTCCATACAAAAGTACACCGTTTACATCATGTCCGTCATGCACACTAACTTCAGTCATAACTGTCTCAGGATGAGGCAGATCCATATAAGAGCGGTTTCCCATGACTATATCATTTGGGACATATATTCCGCCGCGTTCTTGAACCTCTATAAGCGGATGACGAAGCTGCATAACCTGCATAAAGTTTTCATCTTCTTCAACATCAACTATCATTGGTCTTGAGTGTTTATACATGTCGGCAACTTTTGATGAGCTTACCCCAACATCCAAGTCTGCAACATAACCTATTACACGGTCAAACAGCAGAGAGTATCGCCTCTCATAAATACCTTGAAGCTGTATATATCTATCTCTAACCAGAGAGATTATCTTGCGGCGGTTTTTCATAATCTTATCTGAGAGATTATCTGTAAAATCTGATGTGATTTTCACAGAGTTTGTAAGCTTTTTAACAGTGAACTCTTTAAAATCCTCGCTCTTTTTAAACTCATCTTCTATCATAGTGAATCTATTTTTGCTAAGAGAGATATAATAACCCTCTTTTTCCAGCAAACCAAGTGTAACTAAGCGGCTTGAGCTACCGGCATTAGCGCTCTCTAACAGTATCTCAATCTTAGCCATGATATCTTCAAAAGCTATAAGCATAGTGGAGTTTTCTTTAACAAGAGTATCTATAGTCTCATCAACACCCCTCATTAAAAAATTCTCATCCACCGTTGCATTTGTAAAACGGCGGGATACATCAAGGTCTATGCTTTTGCTTATATCCCTTAAAAACTCATCTACTTCACTCTCATGAAAAGGAGTCTTTTGGATTTTGTGCTTTTTGACATAGAGCATCAATTCTTTCACACTAAGCATTGACTCATATATGTGGTTCATCTCAAAAGGATGCAACCTTCCTAAATCAAGTCTGCGCGATAGCCTCTCTAGGTCATAGACTCCTCGCATAGTCTCATCTAAATATCTCGTATGAGATGAAACTCTCTCTATCAGGTTGTATCTGCGTTCAAGCTCATCTTTTTCCATAATCGGGTTTAGAAGTCTCTCTTTTAAAAGGCGACGACCTATAGCTGTTGCACTTTTGTCCATCATTTTTAAAAGTGTGAACTCTTTTTTATCTTTAGAGACTACACCCATCTGCTCTAACGCATTGTTGCCAAGATACATAAAACGGCGGTTATCTATGATATTTGGATGGTCTAATTTTTGAACTATATGTATGTCATGCTCTATTACAAAGTGAATAAGTATTGCCAATGACTCGGTAATCATCGGACTTCTCTCTAGGTCTAAATGCTCTATGGGAGAAAGAAGCGATCGAATCTGATAAACTTCGCGAAAAAGCTCGTTTTGAAACTCAATACGAGGTCTTTGGTTGTTCACGCTATAGTGGTAATGCTCTTGTATCTCAAGGTACTGTATGACATGTCGCTGGTCTGTAATGCCATCTAAAAATGTAACAACAACCTCACTAGTTCTGTAAATATTGAGAAGGTTAAAGATTTCATCTAGTGCATAAGAAGGGTCTTCACTTGTTCCATGACCTTCATAAAGCCAAGTCTTTCCTGTTGTAACATCTATTGCAGAGTATCCGACTGTATAGATATCTTTGTGACAATCTACTAAAAGCGAAACTATATAATTATCATCATTGTCTACTATGTGGTCAAAGTTTGTACCTGGAGAGACAATTTGTGCAATATATCTGCTTATTTTTGGAGGATTGCCTTTTTGCTTTACTACGATGACGGTATATTTTTGCTCTGAGATAAGACGGCTTAAGTAGCGCTCAAAAGAGACAGCAGGAACTCCAGCTAAAAGCGGGTTTTTATCACTATTTTCAATGATATTTTTATTTTTTTTTGTAAGTTGTATATTTAAAAGTTCAGCAATCTCTTTTGCTTTACCAATCTGTTCTTCATCGTTGTTTACTTCATAGACTTCAAAAAAAGTTCCTATCTCCATAAAAACTACGGTATCGTTGCCATACTTATCTTCAAAATATCTCTGCAAATCGAAATATGTTTGAGTCAACAATCTGTCTTTATTATCTAAAATAGAGCTTACATCTGATGAACGCATATACCACTTTTCTATAGTCTTTTTTATTATTGAGATTATATCAAACTTTATGCTAAGATATACAAATAACTTTTATTTTGGAGTATAGATTATGAAATATATACGCTTTTTTAGTGAACTTAATATCAACGATGTTTCTACAGTCGGCGGCAAGAATGCTTCTCTTGGAGAGATGTACCAAATTCTGACTCCAAAAGGCATAAATATACCTAACGGTTTTGCAACAACAGCAGATGCATATTGGCTGCTGCTTCAAGAAAACAATATCAAAGACAAGATACAAGATATACTTCAAGATTTGGATATTTCAGACACCAACAATCTTCAAAAACGAGGACTAGCTGTTCGTAACCTGATACTTAATTCAAAACTTCCAAAAATACTAGAAGATGAAATACTCCAGGCATATAAAACTCTCTCTTTAGAGTATGATTGTGAAATGGTTGATGTAGCTGTGCGTTCTTCTGGAACTGCAGAAGATTTACCCGAAGCTAGTTTTGCAGGACAGCAAGAGACTTACTTGAACATAAGCTCTCCTGAATCTCTGCTAAGAAGTGTTCACCACTGCTTTGCATCACTCTTTACAGACCGTGCTATCAGTTATAGAACAAGTCGCGGGTTTAATCATTTCAAAGTTGCTCTCTCAGTAGGTGTACAAAAAATGGTACGAAGTGATATATCCTCAAGCGGTATCATGTTTAGCATCGATACAGAGAGCGGCTCAGAGAATTTGATACTAATCAACTCAATATGGGGTTTAGGCGAGAATGTTGTGAGCGGAAAAGTAAATGCTGATGAATTTTTCATCTTTAAACCTACTCTAAAAATGGGGATAAATACTATTTTAAAACGCTCTTTGGGGAGTAAAAAAGAGAAGATGCTTTATAGCGGGGACTCCAAAAATACTGTCAATGTTCATACCACTGAAAAAGAGCAAAAAAGTTTTTCTATTACTGATGATGAAGTAATAGAATTAGCTTCCCAAGCCCTTATAATTGAAGATCATTATAATCGGCCGATGGACATAGAGTGGGCAAAAGATGGACATGACTCTAAATTATATATAGTCCAAGCGCGACCGGAAACCGTGCAGAGCAAACAAAACCAAAGTATGACGATAGAGCAATTTTCGCTTAATGATGTCCAAGATGCAAAAATACTAACATCAGGACGGGCTATCGGAGACAAAATTGGTCACGGTGTGGTAAATATCATTAACTCTACTTCTGAGTTTGAGCGCTTCAAAGATGGTGAGATTCTTGTAACGGACACAACAAATCCAGACTGGGAACCTATCATGAAAAAGGCTTCAGCAGTTGTAACAAACCGCGGCAGCCGTACATGTCATGCAGCAATAGTCGCGCGTGAGATTGGTGTGCCTGCTGTTGTTGGGTGCAATAATGCAAGCAAAGTACTTAATAACGGTGAAATTGCAACTGTTAGTTGTGCAGAGGGAGATGAGGGGTACATTTATGAAGGCGAACTTTCATACTCTGTAAAAACTGTAGATTTGAGTGAGCTTGCACCAACAAAAACAAAACTTTTTATGAATATTGGAAACCCGGCAGAAGCTTTTAAGCTTGCTAAAATGCCAAATGACGGTGTAGGTCTTGCAAGAATGGAGTTTATCATGAACAACTCCATCAACGCTCATCCAATGGCACTCGTTGACATGTACAAAGAAAAAAATGTCAAAAATGAAAATAAAATTCGCTCGTTTATGACTCCTCACACTAACGCAAAAGAATTTTTCTTGCAAAAATTAAGCGAGGGAGTCGCAACAATTGCAGCAGCTTTTTATCCAAAACCCGTAATTATAAGAACAAGTGATTTTAAAAGCAATGAGTATAGAAATATGCCCGGCGGTCTTGATTATGAAGCAGTTGAAGAGAATCCTATGCTAGGTTTTAGAGGAGCTAGCCGCTACTACGATGAGAGCTATAAAGAAGCATTTGAGTGGGAGTGTGAAGCACTAAAGAGAGTTCGCGATGATATGGGACTAACTAACATAAAAATAATGCTCCCGTTTGTGCGTACTCCGAATGAGGGCAAAAAAGTCATAGAGATTATGAATACACAAGGGCTTATTCAAGGTAAAAATAGTCTTGAGATTTATGCGATGTGTGAGATACCTGCAAATGTAATATTAGCAGATAAGTTTTTAGAAATATTTAACGGATATTCCATAGGCTCAAATGATTTAACGCAACTAACACTTGGGGTTGACCGTGAGAGTGCAAAAATTGCTCATATATTTGATGAGAGGGATGAAGCTGTAAAGCGGATGCTGAAAATGGCCATAGAGGCTTGTAATGCAAAAGGTAAATACATAGGTATTTGTGGACAGGCACCATCTGATTATCCAGAGATAACCAAGTTTTTAGTACAAAACAATATTGACTCAATTTCACTTAATCCCGACTCATTATATAAAATGCATAAGATTGTAAGTGAACTGGAAAAAGATGACATGTAGAAAATTATTGTCACAAAATAAGCATAAATTACTTATAAAAACTAAAAAAACATTAGCAGTAATCATAATTATAGCTTATTTTAATATTATCGCGGTAAAATTGCTGGAGTATAAAACAAATTAGGAATATAATTTTATGAACAAAACCATACTTCTGGCTGTATTACTAGCAACTGCAATAAACGCGCAAGACTTAAAGACGACTGTGAACGAAGTCCTATCGACAAACCCTATTATTTTAGAAAGACTTAAAAACTACAATGCTACAAAAGAAGATATAACAACTGCAAAAGCAGGCTACTATCCTAAACTAGACTTATCTATCGGCGTTGGTAGGGAAGATGGTGAAACAGCGGCAGGTCAAGATTTTGACTATAGTGTATATCAAAACTCACTAACATATACTCACAACATTTTTAAAGGTTTTGAGACAACCTACAGAGTTAAACAGCAAGAAAGCAGAACTGCATCAGCAGCTTACAGCTACATTGAAAAAGTAAATGACACCTCTTTTGAAATGGTAAATACTTATCTGCAAGTCATGAAAAACAAAGAACTTCTCAACATTGAGAGGGAAAACATTGAAATTAATGCCGAAATACTTGCAAAAGTACAAAAACTTTATGATTCTGGATTAACGACTCTTTCTGAGGTAAATAAAATCGAGTCTTCTCTCTCTCTTGCAAAATCAAACTATATTGTTCAAGAAAACACCATGCTTGATGTTAAATACAATATGCAAAGAGTCCTCGGCAGATATATAGACCCTGACGAGATGAGCAGACCGGTACTAAATGTAGCACTTCCTGCAAGCTTGGAAGAAGCAACGCTTTTTGCAATGCAAAACAATCCCTCATTATTGGTTGGCAAACATAATGTAAAACTGGCTCAAGCAACATATCAAGAGAAAAAATCACCATTTTATCCATCAGTAGATATAGAAGTATCTCAAAATATGAACAAAAACTTAAGCGGTATCCCTGGCGAGTATGACAACCTTAGAGCTATGGCATACCTAAGATACAACTTTTTTAACGGCTTCGCAGACAAGGCAACACTACAAAAAAGTGTAAGCACTATCCACCAAGAAGTACAAACAAAAAATCAACTAAGACGAGAAGTTATTGAAGGACTTAGTCTCTCTTGGGCAGCAAATGAAAAGCTCTCAAAACAACTTGAACATTTAAAAGACTATAAGAATTTTTCGATAAAAACTTTAACGCTCTACTCTAAAGAGTATGATCTGGGTCGCCGTTCTCTTTTAGATCTTTTATCTGCTCAAAATGACTTCATTGCTGCAAAGGCTCAAATAATTAATACTGAATACAGCATGCTTTTTGCAAAATATAGAATTTTAGATGCGATGGGTACTTTGGTTTCAACAATCAACGAAGATACCGATACTATATACTCAAATGTAGGACTAGCCGGAAAAACACCTGAAAATATGGACTCATTGCCTATCTCTTATGATAATGACAATGATTTAATTGTTGATGAGATGGATATATGTAACAATTCTCTTTCTGATAAGATGAGAAACTTATATGGCTGCGAATTTACCTTTAATGACACTCAGCGCATTGAAAGATACAGTGGTTTTTTATTTAATAATGAAAGCTATGAGTTAACAGATGATGGCACAGATAGACTAAACGACTTAATAAAACAAATGAAACCTTACGGTTGGGAAAATTTGAAATTTGATATACTTGGTAATGTTGATAGCCAAGATATGACAAAAGAAGAGATGCATAACTTATCAAAACAAAGAGCTCAAGCAATCAAAGACAAACTGATTTTGGCAGGTGCCATTGATGTAAATATTGTAATCCATGCTCAAGAAGACAAAGCTCCTATGTTTAGCAAAGAGAGTAATCAATCATCAAATTTAAATAATAGAGCTGACATAATAGTAAGAAAATTAAAAAAATAAAAAAAGGGTTGTAAATGCTTTTAACAAGTGCTGAAAACTTAAGAATGGACGCCTTGCTCGACTGCTTGGTTCTCTTTACAAAACTTTATCACAAACCATTCTCTGCAGAAGCACTAACTGCCGGACTGCCGATAGAGCCTGGAGCAGATGCACCTGAGCTTTTCTCAATTAATAATGCAAAAGGTCTTTTCTCTCGTGCTGCTGAGAGAGCCGGTCTCAAATCATCCCTAATCAGAAGGCCGCTTGCTCAAATATCTCCGCTTCAACTTCCAATGATTATACTTCTCTCCAATCAGGGTGCTTGTATTTTAGATAGATTTAGCGAAGATGGTACTCAAGCTAAAATTATTATGCCTGCTGAAGAAGCTATCGAGCAGTGGGTTGATATGGACTTGCTTAAAGATGAGTATATCGGTTTTGGTTTTATGATTAAAAAGGCTTATGAGTATAGTGATGAAAATAAAAGAACTCTAAACCTAGACCAAAAACACTGGTTTTGGAGCACTATAAAATTGTCTGCATCTACATATAAAGATGTTTTATATGCTTCTTTGCTTATTAACCTCTTTGTTCTCGCCTCGCCTCTCTTTACCATGAATGTCTATGACAGAGTTGTTCCAAATAATGCCATTGAGACTCTCTGGGTATTTGCTATAGGTGTAAGTATAGTTTATGTTATAGATACTTTTTTAAAGTTTACAAGAACCTACCTGCTTGAGAGTGCCGCAAAAAAGAGTGACATCATTATGTCCTCAATTATTTTTGAAAAAGTCTTAGACTTAAAAATGGAAAACCATCCGGCATCCGTAGGCTCGTTTGCCAGTAATCTTAAAGATTTTGACTCTATACGAAGCTTTTTAACAAATGCGACGATGGCTGCTATTATCGATCTTCCTTTTGCTGTGATATTTTTGGCAGTTATTTGGTATATAGGTGGAGCACTTGTTATCATTCCTATGATAACTATGTTATTGATTTTGACTTATGCGTTTATTATAAAAAAACCTCTTCGTTCAAGTATTGAGAGTACGCATGAAGCTAGTGCTAAAAAAAGTTCTATTCTTATTGAGAGCCTAAACAATATTGAAACATTAAAAACACTAGGCACACTAAATCAAGTACAATGGAAATGGGAAGAATCTACAGGCGAAATAGCAGGTAAAAGTCTAAAATCTCGTCTTCTTTCAGCTTCTATTCCAACTATTACTCAACTGCTAATCCAGCTAAATACTGTTATGGTGATTGTTTATGGTGTATATCTCATCCAAGAGTTTGAGTTATCTATGGGTGGTCTTATTGCCATAGTTATTCTTACCTCAAGAACATTGGCACCAATGGGTCAAGTAGCGGCACTGCTCACTAACTACGAAGATACAAAAACATCTTATGAAACACTCAATGAGATAATATCTCAAGCAAGTGAAAGACCAAGTGGCAAAAAATTTGTCCAAAGACCTGAATTCAGTGGTCATATAGAGTTTGTTGATGTTACTTTCTCGTACCCAGGGACAGATGTTCCGGCACTAAAAAATGTTTCTTTTACTATAGAACCAGGTGAACAAGTGGCAATTATTGGTCGTATAGGTTCAGGTAAAAGTACAATAGAAAAACTCATCCTCGGTTTGTATGAGCCTAGTTCCGGTCAAATTTTAATTGATGGGATAGATATAAAACAAATTGATCCGGCAGACTTACGAAAACATGTAGGTTATGTTTCTCAAGACATAATGCTCTTTCGTGGAACAGTAAAAGATAATATTACATACCGTGCCACTCACGCAAATGATGCCGCTATGATTAGAGCCGCACAGATAAGTGGAACTTCTGAGTTTATCAAAAGACATCCAAAAGGTTACGAGATGCCAATTGGAGAGCGTGGACAAGGACTTTCTGGTGGTCAAAGACAGAGTATTGGTATTGCTCGTGCTTTTTTACTTGATGCTCCTATTATGCTAATGGATGAACCTAGTAATGCAATGGATCAGATTACCGAAGCTAAACTTTTAGAAAATCTCAAAAAAGCTTTAAAAGGAAAGACTTCCATACTAGTAACTCAAAAAATGACTCTGCTTAGTATTGTAGATAGAGTTATTGTTATTAATGAAGGTAAAATTTTTATTGATGCTCCAAAAGCAGAAGCATTAAAAAAACTCCAAAGCGGAGGAAAAAATATTGAAAAAAAATAATAAACCTATAGAATATACCAAAAACGACTATAATTTTATGAATAGTCTAAGTGCTGCTGTTTTAGAGCAGACACCTACTAGGATGAGCAGAGTACTTAAAGTATGGCTATTTACTGTTGCGGCTTTTTTAATCTGGGCATCATTAGCTGAAATAGATGAGATAACCAGAGGAGACGGTGATGTTATCCCTTATGGTCAAAATCAAATCATTCAAAATCTTGAAGGTGGTATTGTTGAATCTATATTAGTTGAAGAGGGTCAGGTAGTTAAAGCCGGCGAAGTGATTTTAAAAATCAATAATGCCAAATCAACATCTGAATCTCGTACAAATGAGATGAAATACTATGAGCTCGAAGCCAAAAGCTTAAGACTCCGCGCACAAGCCAATCAAACACCTTTCAAAGCTCCAACAGTAGAAGATAAAGAATTTGCAAGACAGATAAAACTCTCAGAAAATATATATAATTCAAACAAAAAAGAGTTTGATGCCAAAGATAACTCATATATAAATCAGATTAAGCAAAAAACGCAAGCATTTAAAGAAGCAAGTGCAAGAGTTAAGTCTCTGCAAAAATCTTTGGAGTTTGTAACAGAAGAGATACAGATGACTGCACCAATGGTAAGAGAAGGTATCAAGTCTAAAGTTGATTTTTTAAAGCTCAAAAGAGAAGCAAACAGCATAGAAAATGATATAGAAGCTGCAAAACTTTCTCTGCCTAGACTACAAGCTACTATTGATGAGTTTAAAAATAAAAGAAAAGAATCACGCCAGCTTTTTATAAATACTGCCAAAGAAGAGTTAAGCGAAGTGCTAGCTGAGATATCCAGACTCCAAACTCAACAAATTGCATTTAGTGACCAAGTAAACAGAACGATGGTTAAATCACCGGTTGAGGGCATTGTTCAAAAACTATTTGTAAACACTGTAGGCGGAGTTATCAAGCCAGGTGCCGATCTTGTAGAGATTGTTCCGACAAATAAAAAACTTTTTTTAGAGATCAAAATCAAACCTAGCGACATTGCTTTCATCCATCCAGGAGCAGAAGCGAAGGTAAAGGTATCTGCATATGATTTTGCTATTCACGGTGGGCTCGTAGGTAAAGTTGTAAATATATCTCCCGATACTATTACAGACAAAAAAGAGAATACCTTTTATCTTATACATGTAGTGACTGAGAAAAATTATTTAGGCACAAAAGAACATCCCCTAAAGATTATTCCGGGAATGACTGTAAATGTAGATATAGTAACAGGACAAAAAACTGTAATGCAGTATATTTTAAAACCTATACTTAAATCTAAACAATATGTTTTTTCGGAGAGATAAAATGAGCATTATATTTTTTAGTACAGACATGAATATGATTGATGAGTGGAAAGAAAGACATGGTATAGAAAAATATGCTACATGTCATGACTTGGAATCTTTGACGATAGAGCTGCAAGAAGACAAGAACACTATCTTAATCGCTGATTACGATAGTGTTGCTCATGAAGTAAACTCCCTAATATCTTCAGGCTCTATTCCCAATAACCTGATAGTTTTAGAAAAAGAACCTGCAATTGCAACTGGGAAAATTTTGATATTTCGTGGAGCCAAAGCTTATGCAAACTCTAGAATGCTAACACATCACTATACTCAAATGATTGAAACGGTTAAAAATGGCAATATCTGGACATACCCTGAGTTAACAGCCCAACTTGCTAAAATAAATAAAAACAACTCTTTAAGCACTGATTCATTGGCACTTTTAGAAAATAGATTATCATCTAAAGAGTTAGAGGTAGTTTACCTGATACTCGATGGCTTAACAAACGACGCAATAGCGTCAGCACTCGATATTACTACTAGAACCGTAAAAGCACATATCAGCTCGATATTTTCAAAGCTACATGTTAATGACAGACTCTCTTTGGTCTTACTTTTAAAATAAACAAAGATATTAAACTTCGTTAATATCTACATCCGTACTTATTTCTAAAGTAACTGTACTGTCACCTTCTCCAGCGGTATACTCTTGATATCCTTGTCCCGTCTCAGCATCTGTTTTAAAATTACCTAAACTCCACTCAGCATCAGGGCCTTGCGTATTTAAATTTATAGTATCGCTATTATCACCGTCTATACGAAGTAAATTATCTACATCTGTTATATTCATAACATCTTCTATTGAAATTGAAGTTATATGTTGTGAACCATCAGCTAAGTTTATAGACTCTATATTTGATATATTTTCACTTATTGCACTCATATCAATATTCATGTCTTCAGTTATTAACAATGTATCATAACCTTCAGCCCATGAATAGTAGCACTTGCATCAAACGCTATTGTGTCATCACCAGAACTTCCATTTATAATCGTTTGTGCATCAACAGTATCTTCATCTGTTGTTTCTTCTGCTGAAGCAGCAACATTTTCTACTGCATCTATTGTACTCTCAGCAACTGCGTCAGTTGTATCTTCATCAACTGTATCTTCCGCTACTGCATCTGTAGTATTTTCCGCTGTTGTGTCTTCATCAACCGCATCTATAGTATTTTCATCTGTTGTTGATTCATCGCTTGCCGGAGTGTGAACAACATCGTCTATTGTGTCTTCTGCT
>NZ_JAPHUF010000016.1 GCF_026196735.1 Sulfurimonas sp. | reverse complement strand
CCATTCCGAACCCAGAAGCTAAGCCTCTCATCGCTGATAATACTTGCCCTTGCAGGGTTGGAAATGTAGGTCGCTGCCTAGTTGATCAATTTACAATCACTCACAACAATCAAATTAACAAACTTATATTTAATCTAAAGCTTTTTCAATATTAACAATTAATTATATGGTATTATTTTGTATATTATTTTAGGATGTTATATGAAAAACTACATTAAAGATCAAATTAAAAAATCATACGAAACAAAGCAAGCCATTTATGAAAATGAAGATTTATTAAACAAAATAGAAGAGGTTTCTAAACTCTGTGTAGAACTGTATAAAGGTCCTAACAAAACTATATTAGCAGGTAATGGTGGAAGTGCAGCGGATGCTCAGCATATTGCAGCCGAACTTGTTGGAAGGTATGGATTTGATAGACCGTCTATCCCCTCTTTGGCACTTACAACCGATACATCTAATCTTACTGCTATTGGGAATGATTATGGATATGATAAGGTATTTTCCCGCCAATTAGAAGGCATGGGGCAAAATGGTGATATATTTATCGGTATTTCTACTTCAGGTAATTCTGAAAATATAATAAATGCATTTATTGCGGCTAAGAAAAAAGGAATCACTACTGTTGCTTTAGTTGGTAAAGATGGCGGAGAAATGGCTCAAATTGCTGATATTTCTTTAGTTATACCATCAAACTCAACACCAAGAATACAAGAGTCTCATATATTAATAGGACACATTATTTGTGACATTATAGAAAAAGAGACTTTTGGTAATGGCGTTAGTTAGTTCTTATGAATAAAGCTCTTTTTTTAGATAGGGATGGTGTTATAAATACCGAAGTAAACTATCTTCATAAAATCGAAGATTTTGAGTTTATAGATGGTATTTTTACTTTATGTATGCATTATCAAAACTTAGGCTATATGATAATTGTTGTTACAAATCAGTCAGGAATTGCAAGAGGATATTACACTGAGCATGATTTTAATGTTTTAACTTCTTGGATGAAAAAAGAGTTTGAAAAATATGCTATTGAAATAAAAAAAGTCTATTTTTGTCCTCATCATCCTGATATTTCTGGTGAATGTGAATGTAGAAAACCAAAATCAGGTATGCTTTTAGATGCTGCCAAAGAGTTCGATATTGATTTAGAAAATTCTATTATCATCGGTGATAAAGAGAGGGATATTGAAGCTGGTTTAAATGCTGGACTAAAAGAAACTTATCTTTTTGATGAAAAATCTACATGTACCATGCAAGAACCGCCCTTGGGGTACGAAAAATCAAAAGCTACAAAAATTGTTTCAAAACTGGAGGATATTTACAATGTTAATATTAAATAGCGGTGGTACATTTAACAAAAGATATAATCCATTAAATGGAGAGTTGGAAGTCCCGTTTGATAATGGAGCAATTGAGAGAGTCTTACAAAGTGTTGATTCAGAGTATGATCTAGCTGGTGTTATGTATAAAGATTCTTTAGATATGACAATAGATGATAGAAAGATATTGGCAAATATTATTATGCAGTCAAAAGATGACACTTTTATAATTGTTCACGGTACAGATACTATGCACTTAAGTGCTGAATTTTTATCAGAAATATTTGATGATAGAAAAATTATTTTTGTTGGTTCCATGAAACCATTTGAGATTGACAGTGTTGAGGCAAGTTTAAATCTAGGAATGGCTATAGGGTTTTCAAAAGCTGTGAACGAATTTGGTGTATATATTTGCATGAGTGGTTTTATAGGCCCGTGGCAAACTATACAAAAAAATAGCAAATTTGGAAAGTTTGAATTTGTCGAATAAAGTTGTCTGTTCTCACTGCCATCTAAAATTTGATGAATCTGTAATGATAAAAGAAGCAGATAATTACTTCTGCTGTAAAGGTTGTCAAGGTGTTTTTCATCTTATAAATGAAGAAGGCTTGGAAAGCTTTTATGAAAAATCAGGAAATATAGAGCTAACCCCACCATCAGAACATTTTGAAGACGCCTCAAGTTTTGATAGAGAATCTTTTTATGATAAGTTTGTGAAAACTAATAGCGATGGCTTTTGTGAAGTCTCTTTAATAATAGAAGGTATTCATTGTTCAGCATGCGTCTGGTTAAATGAAAAAGCTCTGAACAAGATGGAAGGAGTAGTAGAAGCTAATATTAATTTTACAAACAATAAGGCAACTATTATATGGGCCGACAATGTAGTTAAACTGTCTGCTATTATAGAGATGATTCGTTCTATCGGTTACAATGCCTTTGCATACGATGCATCTATGCAAGAAACACATGCCAATAAAGAGAGAAAATCATATTATTTAAAAATGGCAGTTGCAATTTTTGCATCAATGAATATTATGTGGATTGCAGTTGCTCAATATGCAGGGTATTTTAGCGGTATTACTCAAGAAGTTAAAACTATACTAAATATTGCAGAGGGTATTTTGGCTACCCCTGTACTTTTTTATAGTGGTTGGGTGTTTTTTAGGGGTGCATACTATGGCTTAAAAACTAAAGTTGTAAATATGGATCTACTAGTTGCAACTGGAGCGTCACTTACTTACCTTTACTCTATTTATATAACAGTTTTAGAGCATGGTGAAGCATATTTTGACTCTGTTAGTATGATTATTACATTTGTACTTATTGGCAAGTTTTTAGAGGTACTTAGTAAAAAAAATGCTGCTGACACACTTGATATAATAATTAAAAGTATACCAAGTGAAGCTAAGATTATTAAAAATGAGAAGATTTTAACATGTAAAATTGATGATGTAAATGTTGGTGATATTGTTTTTGTATCCTCAGGAGAAAAAGTTTTACTTGATGGTGAGATAATCAAAGGAAGTGGCTCATTTGATGAGTCAAGTCTTACAGGTGAGAGTGAACCAGTGTATAAAAGTGTGGGGATGAATGTTGTTAGTGGTACGACCAGTATTGATGCAGATGTTCGCTTTAGAGCTACAAAAGACTTTAAACATTCAACACTATCAAATCTTGTCTCTTTATTGGAATCTGCAATAAACAAAAAACCTAAGATACAGCAGATGGCAAACAAGCTGTCTGAACATTTTTCATCGGTTATATTAGGCTTGTCTTTTGTTACATTTGTTGTGTGGTGGCTGTGGCCTCACAGTTTTGAGACATCATTTATGGTAGGTATATCAGTTATCATCATTGCATGTCCATGTGCTTTAGCCCTAGCTACACCAGTTGCAACTTTAGTGGGACTCGGTCTTGGAGCCTCTAGAGGCATATTATTTAAAGAGGCGGCTCAGCTTGAGACGATGGCAAAAGTTGATACGCTTGTATTGGATAAGACAGGAACTATAACTGTTGGCAAACCGGAAATTATAAATGAACACACTTATGAAGAATTTGACAAAAGTCTTCTATATGCACTTGTGAATTCTTCAAACCATCCAGTTGCGCGTTCAATTGCAGAGTATATTAAAAAAGAAAATAAAAATATAGAAGATACTGCTTTTGATGAATTTATCCAGATTCCAGCACAAGGAATAAGAGCAAAGTATGGAGATATAGAGTTACTAGGCGGCAATAAAAAATTATTAGAAGTGAACTCAATAAAGATAGAATTCATTAGCGAAGATACAGTTTTTTATTTTGTAGTTGATAAAAAAGTAGTAGCTGTTTATGAGCTGCGTGATAAGATAAAAGAGGGCGCTAAAGAATTAGTTGAGTCACTCAAAAAAAGAAATATAGAAACAATCATGTTGACTGGAGATAATGAACGAGTAGCAAAAAAAGTAGCTTCTGAAGTTGGTATAACAAAGTTTATTTATGAACAGACACCTCAAAGTAAAGCCGATTATATAAAGAAACTTCATGATGATGGTAAAAGTGTCGTTATGGTAGGTGATGGAGTAAATGATATATTGGCACTTGCTTCGTCTGATATAGGAATAGTTATGGGAAGCGGAAGTGATATAGCTGTAGAAGTTGGAGATGTTGTTCTATTAGATGATTCGCTAAAATCACTTCATGACGCATTTAAAATCAGCCGTACGACTTTTGGGCTAATTAAACAGAATCTTCTTATATCTTTAGCTTACAATGCTATAACAATACCGCTTGCTATGGCTGGATATGTCATACCATTGGTTGCAGCAATATCAATGTCAGTCAGTTCACTTTTAGTTGTAGGCAACTCTATGAGAATTCGTTATAAATGGAGAAAAGAATAAAAATGGACAATTGGGTTATAGCTATGATGCTAGGAGTATCTATCTTTTTAGGAGCAATCGCACTTTTTGCCTTTCTTTGGGCTATAAAAAATGGTCAGTTCGATGATGAAAATAAGTTTTTAAATGCAGCAAAGTTTGATGGAGAAGATGAACTTAATGATGCTGTAAAACAAGAACAGAAAAAAGAGGCACTAAAAAAAGAGTATAGACCTGAGTAAATAAAGTGATATTTTTTACACACAACTTATGCTTGAATACTTTGAAGGGAAAGATTTGAATTGCCAAAGAGGCAATTCAGGTAAAGTTATTTACCGATAGTTTGTGAGAAAGCTTCTAAATCAGCGTCAGAGTATTTTGCAACTTGACCTTTCATAAGACCTTTCATTGGACCACCGTAAGTACCATCTTTGTAGCCCTTAAGCGCAGCAGCGATGTCTGCATGAGTCATTTCAGCTACATTTTTAGATTTACCAAGAGCAATTTTGCTCCAGTCAGCACCGTGACATCCAGTACAAGCTCCAGCATTTACAGCAGCCATTGATACTGTTGCCATAGCTAAAGTAGCTACAGTAGCGATTACGATTTTTTTCATATTTATTCCTTAAAATTTTAATTTCAGGCAAATTATAGTGATTTTACTCTTAAATACATGTTAATAAAAAATCTGTTATTATTGTAACTAATAAATAAACTATTATAATAAAATAGTGACAAAGTGGCGACAAGATGCGATACATAGAAGATGATTTAAAAGATAAAACAATTTTAATAACTGGCGGCGCTGGCTTTGTAGGTTCGAACTTGGCATTTTATTTTCAAAAGAATCATCCAGATGCGAATATAGTCATTTTAGATACTTTTAGAAGCGGAGAAACACTATCAAACGGAAACCTAAAAAGCTTTGGCCATTTTAAAAATTTACTTGGTTTTAACGGCGAGGTTATAAGTGGAGATATTAACGATAAAGAACTGTTGCTTGATTTGAGAAATAAGTATAAATTTGATTATATCTTTCATGAAGCTGCGATATCTGATACAACTGCACTTGAGCAGGATTTGATGATAAAGACAAATGTAAATGCATATAAAGATCTGCTGGAGTTAGCAATGGAGCATAATGCAAATATGATTTATGCATCATCAGCTGCAACATATGGAAATGCAGAATCTCCACAGAAAGTTGGAAGAGAAGCACCGCAAAATGTTTATGGATTTTCAAAACTAAGTATGGATAATTTAAGCCGTGAGTATATGAAAACTAGTGATATTTCTATAGTTGGACTTAGATACTTCAATGTTTATGGACCAAGAGAGTATTTTAAAAATACAACCGCATCAATGGTCTTACAGTTTGGACATCAGATACTTTCAGGTAAGAATCCTCGCCTTTTTGAGGATAGTGATAAAATACTTCGTGATTTCATATATATAGAAGATATTATACAGGCAAATATAAAAGCAATGCAGCCAAAAAAGAGTGGAATTTATAATGTTGGAACAGGTAAAGCTAGAAGTTTTCAAGATATTGTAGATATTTTACAGCGTGAATTGGGTACAAATTTGACATGTGAATATATCCTTAATCCATTTATCGGAAGTTATCAATTTCACACCGAAGCAGATATATCTACAACTAAAGAGGCTTTAGGATATGAACCTGCTTACGAGATGGAAGATGGAATCAAGTCTTATATAGACGAAATAAAACGAATGTATGAAGAAGAAATCAAATAATGCAAATACTTAAAAACTTTATTCCAAAGATACTTGTAGTTGGTGACTTGATGATAGATCATTACTTATGGGGTAGTTGTGAAAGAATATCACCGGAAGCACCTGTGCAGATTGTAGATATTGCTAAAGAGACGACAGTGCTTGGCGGTGCTGGTAATGTTATAAATAACCTTAAGGCTCTTGGTGCAGATGTCAGCGTTAGCAGTATTATAGGCGATGATGAAAACGGACAAGAGCTTATAAATATGTTAAATGAAATTAATGTAGATAGCTCAAATATAATCATAGACAGCAATAGAAAAACATCTAAAAAAAGTCGTGTAATCGCTGCCTCACAACAGATACTAAGATATGATAAAGAGACAAAAGAGGAGATAACAACTATCTCTTCAAATAAAATTATAGAATCTTTGTCTGGTACTATCTCAAGCTATGACATAGTAATCTTGTCTGATTATGGAAAAGGTGTTTTAACTGAAGAACTTTGTCAAAAAATAATCGCATTGTCAAATAAAAACGGCGTTAAAGTTTTAGTTGATCCAAAAGGAAGAGACTTTACTAAATATAGAGGTTCTTATCTTTTAACACCAAATAAAAAAGAAGCTATTTTGGCTACTGGCATAGAGATAAAAGATGATGAGACTTTAAAAGAGGCATTGCTCAAGTTAAAAACAGATTGTAATCTTGGTTTGTCACTTATTACTTTGAGTGAAGATGGAATTGCTACTTATGATACAGAGGTTAAAAAGTTTCCGACAGTTGCAAAAGAAGTCTTTGATGTAACTGGAGCTGGTGATACTGTTATTGCTTCAATTGCTTTTGCTTTAAGTGCAGGAAAAACAATAGAAGAGACAGCTGCATTTTCAAATTTAGCAGCAGGAGTAGTTGTTGGCAAAATTGGTTCTGCTACGGTTACACTTGATGAGATAGAAGAGTATGAGGCAAGTCTGCATAAAAGTACATCCGATGCACATATAAAGAGTTTTGAAGAGATAGATGCATTGGTGAAGCGTTATAAGCAAAATGGTAAAAAAGTTGTCTTTACAAATGGCTGTTTTGATATATTACATGTAGGACATGTCAAGTATCTGCAAATTGCAAAAAGTTTTGGTGATGTTTTAATAGTAGGGTTAAATTCTGACGAGTCAGTTTCAAGACTCAAAGGTCCAACTCGCCCTGTAAATATTGCTGAAGACAGAGCGTATATATTAGCAGCACTTGAAGCTGTCGATTTTGTTGTGCCGTTTAGCGAAGATACGCCATATGACTTGATAAAGATGATAGCTCCGAATGTACTTGTAAAAGGTGGAGACTATAAAGGCAAAGATGTGGTTGGGACAGAGTTTGCAAATGAGTTAAAATTAGTTGACTTTGTTGATGGTAAAAGTACTACAAAAACCATTCAAAAAATACAAGGAGATTAAAATGTTAAAAAAATTTGGATTAATAGCTGCGTCAGCAGTATCTGTTTTTGCAATGCATAGTGCTGAAATAAATGTTAATAATTCTGACCTTGAGCTTGGGGTTAAGTTTGATGTGGGTCAGTTTGATGATGCTGTTGAACCTGAAACTATGTTTTTTGGCGCAAAATATATAAATGCTGATGAAAAGCATAGTGATTTTTCTAATATAGATGATTATCAAGAGTTGAATTTTTTGATGCAAAGAGAGGTTGATAGTGGCTTTACTCTTGGACTAGGAGTAAAACTAAATCATACAAAAAACTTTGTTTCCGTTCCTTTAGGGGTTGAAGCGAGTTATAAACTGCCGGCAAATATACAGATACCGTTTTATATTAATGGTAGTTTGTATTACGCTCCTGAAGTACTCTCTTATGATAATGCCGATGGTTTTTCAGAGTTTCGTATCAGTTTAGATGCTGAAGTCATAGAAAACGGGCGTGTTACAGTAGGGTATAGATCTCTTGAAACTGATTATGATAACACTAGAAGGCATGATAAATATAATAGTTCGGTTTATCTTGGTTTTAAATTTGCTTTTTAATTAGTTTAAATCTTTAGCTCTTTTACAGCCTCTATAACTTCAGAGGCAGTAATGGAAGTCATGCATTCATGATGTTTGAGGGGGCACTCTCTTTTCATGCATGGCGCACAATCCATATCATGTCTCACAATCTTGCTTTTTTCATTCATCCACTGACATGTCTCTTTGTGTTTTGTAGGTCCAAATATCGCAACAGTAGGAACTTGATAAGCGGCAGCTACATGCATAGGTCCACTGTCGTTTGTGATAAACAAAGAACAGCCGCCTATATTTGAGCAAAGTTCTTTGATGCTTGTTTTACCTGCTAAATTAATATAGTTTTGTACATGTGAAGCTTTTAGGTTTTGTTCAATCTCATTTGCCATTTCAACTTCATTTGGTCCGCCAAAAATAATAATGTCAAATCTTTCACTGAACTCTTTTGCGACTTCGGCAAATCGCTCCGGATACCATCTTTTTGCACTTCCGTATGTAGCACCTGCATTTATGCCTAAGCTTGGTTTTTTAAACTCTTGAGCTTCAATATATAGCTTAAGTTTTGGAGTCTCTTTATCCCAGTTATCTACATTTATCATAGCCAGTTGGGCATACTGCTTTGATAGGTGTTTATCTGATAATATACGGGGTGTATGAGATAGCAGTAACATAGAGTGCCATGATTTTTTTGCTATGCAAATCACGGTTCCTGTAAATCTAAGCAGAAGAGAAGAGTGTAGTTGATTTCTAAAAGAAACCGCTAAATGGAACTCTCCTAGTTTCTTTGCTAGTTTATATGTTGCAATAAGTCTATTAGAAGCTTTTTTTGTTTCATCGACCACCGCTTTTTCGCAAAGAGGATGATATTTTAGAGCCTCTATAGACGCATAGCTGCCAACGAATGTAAATCTTGCATTTGGATGATATTTTGCTAAAAGTTCTATTGCCGGAGTAGCCATTACAGCATCACCAAGCCAGTTAGGTAAAATTACTAATATTTTACGACTCGACATTTAGTGTCTCCCTGCATTGAACTTTAGTTCTTATCATTTTGCCCATCTATTATTTTGGAGTAATTGTGCTTCTGCCGTATCAATTGCGAAAAGTAATTTTTTTGTTTTTTCAAGATTTTTGTCATCCACTGATTTAGCAACTATATCTTTAAAATTGTATTGAATATACCCATCATCTGTTATAAGTCCTATAAGATTTCCGGCAAAGAAGTAGGCAAATCGTTCATTGATGTCTTTATCAAAGAGTGAACTTCCAATAGTTGTAATATCCGTTTCCCATCCTAACATATCGACAATAGTCGGAAATATATCATTTTGAGAACCAAGAGTTTTAATTTCTTCAGCTTCAAATATTTTAGGTGCATACATGATTAGTGGAATCCTAAAGTGTTCAATGCCATCTAATGGTTTATCATCTGGTCTATACTCTTTACCAATACTGTTGAGGGCACTTCCGTGACCATGATCTGATGTAAATATGAAGATAGTTCTATCAAACCAAGGTTCTTTTTTTACTTTTTCCATAAATCTTCGTATGGAATCATCGGTATAATAATATGCGTTCAAGGCGCCATTATAGTTTTTTAAGTCATGTGGAAATTTTTCATATTTGGAGTGTGGGAGTTTAAAATCAGAGTGAGTTGTACATGTAAATGCAAAACCCAAGAAAGGCTCTTTCATTTTATTTAGTTTATTACGATAAAAATCAAGCATATTATAGTCAAAGGTTCCGGTATTAGGTTCGTGACCGGCTTCTACATCTTCTACATTGGGCATGTCTTCTGCACCGTAATATTCATCAAATCCGGCAAGGTTACTGATAGAATCGACTCTGTATGAACCTCTATTGCCAGCTTGCATAGAGATTGTCGAGTACCCGTTTTCTTTAGCTGTAGTTCCAAGGTAGCTTAAATTAGATAGTTCAAGCCCTTTGCCAAGATAGTGAAATCCTTGTGGTATTGTAACACTCGTGAAAATAGAAGTGATTCCAAAGATTGATCTATATCCATTTGAGTAAAAGTTTGTAAATTTAAGCCCTTCTTGGCTAAGTTTTTTAAAGTAAGGTGTGACATTTAGTTCTTTGTATTTTGTAAATCCGTCAAGATGTTCAGCCCCGAATGATTCAAGCAGTACTATTACAACATTGTATTGCGGTTTATCTTTTTTACTGTAACGCCTAAGAAGTGGGTATTCATCATCTATGAACTCTGTATTTGAAGATCTCATAGCTTCTTTAGTTGTTTTAATGGCTTCATCAAGCTTTAATAGATTGTGTTTTGTAGACTCGTTTGCTGTTCTGTAGATTGTAAAAAAACCACTAAGTGCCAGGTTTCCGCTACTGACTTTATTTACTGCATAAGCATCGCTAATTCCAAAAGCTTTACTTCCAAAATTGTTTCTGATACCAATAAACAGAATTAAAATAGTAATAAAAGCTATTATTACGATATGTCTTCCGTCAATAAAGTTTTCTATATGTTTTGTAAAAGTCTTAAGGACTAAATATAAAAATATAAAGCTAAAAAGTGTTGCTCCGATTGTGTATGGCAACATCGAACCAAGTGCCATACTAATAATAATGTCCATATCGTTACCAAGGTTAAAAAGTTCACTTGAGATATGTCTGTGAATGTAATGATAGTAAAGCACATCACTGAAACTTAGGATAAATATCATATTTAAAACAAGTGCCCAAAGTATAGCAATAGCTGCTCTTTTTTTAGTTCCTTTTAGAAACAGTAGTAATAAAATAAATATAGAAGAAAAAGTAAATATTGTTATCATGTCGACACGAAAGCCCATAAACAAGGAGTAAAAAAACTCATATGTCGTAAGATTACTAAAATCATCAAGATAAAAATTATAAAGAGTCAGTCGTATAAGCATCAAAGCTACAAAGCTAAAAATGACAACTTTAATTATAGGCGATAGTTGATGTTTATGCATTGTCTGTTTTTTCCATAGCGCAATTATACCGCGTCTTGTATATAAATATATAGTGGCGAAGAGCCTATATCTAAAGTTTTGTTTTTTATAAGTTTTCCATCTCTAGAGTACACTGTAAAGAAATCTTCATTGTTAAGAGTTGTAGGCTTTAGAGACCAATGTATTTGTAAAATAGTGTTGTCTACTAAACACTGAAGTATATAGTATCCTCTTTTTATGTCAAGTCTTAAAAATTGTGCATTTTTTAAGTTTTTTACCATAAATTTATATGTTGTGAATACTGAGCGTTTTTTAATCGTATCTCTATTATCTATAAGACCATATCCTGGTGCAATTAATTGATGCCAAGAAACTGAGTCAACCTGCTGAGAAGCGAATGCAAGTAGATAGTATCTAAGCATAAAATCAGCATATGATTCTTCATCAACACACTCATACTCACTAGTAGGTGCATAAGGTGCTGTACCGGTAATGGGCCAGTTAGTCTCGGTAATGTGTAACTCCTGTTTAACTTTTGGACTTAACCAGACCATAGTACTAAGAAGTGCTATCTTATCCGAAAGAGTAAAGCCCATTTGTTCATTTTCTGGGGCACCGCGTCTGTCTACATAAAGTAGCGAAGAAATCCCATCATAGCTGTATTTAAAGAAGTTAAAAAGCGTATGAGCTGTAAAATGATATTCAAAGTCTATAACTCCACTTCCTATTAATTTGATATGCTTGTCCTCCTTGGTTGAGGGTGAAAACTTTTTTGTTTTCAAATCATAAGCAGTTTTATAAAATTTGTTGTACTCATCTACACTAAAAAAGCCCCATTTAGCCCTGTTTATGGTCGAACCGATTTCAAAGATATCTACATGTTCATTTAGTTCTGAAAAGATAGTATATAAATCTTTTTTTAGAAGTTCTAAATCTTCTACATGTTCTCTGTCTTGGAGTATTTTTAGAGTTACTTTTTTATCTTTACATTTTAGTAAAAATTCTTTAAGTTCATCAAGTGTATCCATCTCCCAGAGTTTTAAACGAACTAGGATTCTATTGATATCCAGCTCTTCAATGAATCCTAGTGTAAGCTCTGGCTCTTTTTGATAGTCTACACCGATGCAGAAAAAATCTTCTGAGCTTATCTGTTTTCTTTTTACAAAAGGCATCATGATAAGTGAAAAAGGAAGTATGACAAGAGCAGTCAAAAATGTTTTTAAAAGTGAAGTGAACTCTCTTTTTCTCATTTGCTTCTTATAGCTTTTATCTTTTAGTGGGTAAGGTTGGTCGGAATAGCTATCCCATACATAAGGTTCTTTCATAAGGCGAATTATATCCTTTTTAAGGTAAAATAATCCATTAAATTTTTAGGGATATTTTTTGAATATACTTGTAGTTCGTACGGATAAACTAGGTGACTTTGTGACTGCTCTTCCAACTATGTATGTGTTAAAGAATCATAATCCTCAAAATAGGATTATTGCTTGTGTAGCTCCAATGAACAAAGGTTTGGCTGAAGCATGTGACTTTATTGATGAGGTAATAGTTGATGATGGCTCTAGTATATGGAAATTTATTAAAAAACTCAAAGAAGCAAAGATAAATGCCTCAATAACTTTGTTTTCAAATACTCGTGTAGCTGTTGCGCAGTTTTTGGCAAGGATACCTAAGCGCATTGCACCAGCTACAAAAATTGCTCAAATATTTTACACTAAAAGAGTTTTACAAAGACGAAGTGAAGTAAAAATGGCTGAGTTTGAGTATAACTTACAACTTACAAAATCTTTATTTAGCGATATTAGTCTGGAGTACAAAAAACCACTGTTAAAGTTTGATGATGCAAAGAATATTAACTATGTATTTTGCGCAAACCATGATATTGAAAAAGAGATAGTAGCTTTTCATGTTGGCTTTGGAGGTTCAAGTGATGCTAATTGGACTCTTGATGAGTATGAAATTTTAATTCGTGAAGTATTGAAACAAAATAAATATCAAGTTGTTATGACTTTCGGCCCTGATGAAAAAGAGTTGTATGAAAATATGCAAAACAGGTTCTTTGGCGAGAATGTGATTTTTTATCTCTCTCTTGAAGGCTTAGTCTATTTTGCAAAACTGGTAAGTAGCTTTAAACTTTTTATCAGTACATCAACCGGGACATATCATATTGCTTCATTAGTTGGGACTCCAACTATGACTTTTTTCGCAGATTCACTTTTTGCGAGTTCAAAGAGATGGAAAAGTGTTGGGGACGAATCTCTGCAAAAGCACTATATGATTCCAAGTGATAAAGAAAAAAGAGAAGAACTTTTTGAAAAAGTAAAAAGAGAATTGCTAGCTTAGTGATCCCAGCTAATATCTTGCTTAATAATTTTGGCAGGATTTCCAGCAGCAATTGAATGCTCTGGTATTGATTTTGTCAAAACAGAGTTTATGCCAACAATAGAGTTGTTTCCCACTTCTACGCCTTTTAGTATAGTTACATTATCTGCTATCCAGACATTGTCGTTTATGATGATATCTTTCGCATGATTTATAATTTTACTGTTTTGATATATTGGGTGTCCATCTGATGTCATAAGTTTTGCATTTCTCGAAAGCATACAGCCATCACCAATCTTCAGTTTTGTATTTGTCTCTTTTGCTGACAGATAACACTCATCGCCAATAATACAGTTCTTGCCAATAGTTACACTACAATTATCTCCAACAATTTCAATAAAAGAGTTTCTTATATGTGCATTACTTTTTATATGTAAAGTGTTATTTGATCCTTTAATAACTATTTTCGTTTTTGAGATTTTTAGTGATTTTTTATCGTCAAGCACTATTTTATTATTAGTACCTTTTACTCTAATTTTGTTTTTAAGTTTTTGTATTATTGTAAATGGACTCATTTATTGCTTCATGTGTTTTGTTTTTTGTCTTTATTTAGTTCATACAGTTTTATATATTTGTAGAAGTTCGTTGCCATATGAGAAAATGCAATGACCAAACCAGCATAACCGTCTAAAAAACCTCTTTTGAAAAAGTATGTCTTTATAAAAGAAAATATACCGTTGAAGATGGCTTTTGTCGGAGATGAGTTCTTTTTGCCAACATTGTCATTTGCGAATAAAGAGGAATATCTATCAATTTTTATAATAAAATCACTAATCGAAGTGTAACTATAGTGTTTTATATTACCATCTAACATGTTATGTTCAGGGTTTGTGTCTATGATATTTTCATGAACTAAATTATCATTAAATTTTGTTACAGTTTTGTTATAAACTCTTTTAATTTTTTGATTGCTCCATCCACAATGTTTTATTTGTATCTCTTTGTAGTATGCTATAAAGTTTAGGGAATATACTCTGTTTTTATCTAAGACCTTTGTCTTTAGTGTATTAAGTAGTTCATTATCTACAACTTCATCGCTGTCTATTATGATTATCCAATCATTTTTTGCATATGATGCTGCTTTGTTTTTTGTTGGTCCAAAACCTATAAAGTCACCCTCAATTAAATTGACATTAGCATATCGTTTTGCTATTTCTTGTGTACCATCAGATGAACCATTGTCAAATACAACAACATCATTAAACTCTTTTAATGCATCTAATGTACTAGAAATAGAAGTAGCACCATTTTTTACAATTATAACTGCACTTATATTCATGATTGTCCTAAAAAGATTTTATAAAAGATTTTATTCTGTATTTTAACATATTAGTATAAGAAAATATAGATTTTTCATTCTTTAAGTTGTCTGCATTAATCCTATAAATAATCCCATTTATTCCGTCGAAGTTTTTATTTATGCCATTTCCGATTCTAAATAGATATTTATACTCTTTTTTTGCCATTGTTAAGACAGTTTCATCGTACTTACCATACGGGAAAATTAAACTGTCACACTTTATGCTTAATTTTTCTTCTAAAATTTGTTTTGATTTTTGCAGTTCATATTTTAGGTTATCACATGTAGATAAATTAGTATGACTATGTGAATGTGATGCTATTTTAACATGACCACTTTCGCTCATCTCTTTAAGTTCTTTAAATGTACAAAATGGAGCTTGATCAATGTGACTATAAGTGTCATCATGCATAATAGCCAGTCGGTCTTTTTTTTGTATATTAGTATCATCTAAAATAAATTTTGTAGGCACTGCTAAAATGGCTTTTAAGTTTAATTCTTTAAGTAGTGGAAAAACATATTCATAAAAGTTGTAAAACCCATCATCAAAAGTTAAGCATATGTCTTTACCTTTAAGTGTGTCTTCGGGAAATACGACATTGAAATTGTTTTTTATATATAACAAGTGCTCTTTAAAAATTGATAGTTTGTTTGAATATTTATCAGAATTAATATTATGATACATTGTACTAATCAACAACTTTTTGTCCCCGTTTTCTTTTTTTAGCATTTTTTCGATCTTTATGTGCTTGAGAATATTTAAGTGCAATTTCAATACATAATCTTTCATCATTGTTTGTTAGTTTTGAATACTTTTTTATTATGGTGGTTAAATCATCATCTTTTGCCCAAAGTTTAGAAAAATTTTTAAGTCTATCATCCAAGTTTAGAGTTTTAAACTGCATTCTATTAATGTCAACTATTTTAAATATATAGTTATTTGCTTCTTTTTTTATAAGAATATTTCCAGGGGAGTAGTCTAAATGAAAAATACCATTTTCGTGAAGCTTTAGAGTAAATTTTGCAAATGCTTTAAAAATATTTTCTTTATCTTTAAAATTGCCATCTAGCAATGGTTCGCGTATAGTGAAATCATAATTAAAATTTTCACTTACAAAATAGCTGTCGTTTATTAAACCAAATTTTCTAAACTCTATAAAGCCTATTGGTTTAGGCACAAAGTCAACTATTTTAATACTATTTATATATGATTTTTTTGCTTTTGAATCTTTAAAAAATGTATATATGATTTTGTTTATAATATTTGGAATTTTAAAAGATTTTACTACAAGCTCTTTATTGTCAAAGTTAATTATTTTTATCTCATTTCGTGCTTTATGAATAGAGTTATTTGATTTTGAAAAGTAACTTTTTATATCTTTTAATAAATTTATATATTTGTTATCTGCTATGTCTAGCTTCATTCTCTTGCCTTGATTCAGCTATAAATATTCCCACAAACAGAGCTAAAAGTGCTTCGCCAAATTGTGAATGAAACATGGTCTCAAATATAGAAGATATTGAATATACTATTACAAAAATAATTAACATATTTTTATACTCTCTATTGTGTATTTTTAGAGTAATAAGTGAGTATATGAACATCATATATAAGATAAATCCAATAATACCAAGTTGAGCTAGTGGTTGAATATAGTTACTATGGTAACTATTGGTATGTTTAATGTTACTCATATCAGGGTAGTATTTGTCTATATAGTCATTAAGAACATTCATTTCACAAGAGACACCAAGCCCAGCTACAGGATTATCAAGAAAAATCTTTGTTCCTACAGTCCACATTGATATTCTTTGGCCAAGAGAGCCTTTATGATTAGAATCAAGAATATTTTTAGACTCAGCTATAGAAGTATGAACCCTTGATTTAAATACCGGACTTACATTGTATGCTGTAAATAATATAGCAGTAAGTAAAACAAACATACTTGCAAAAGCTACTACTCTATGTTTAATATTTAAGATACCAACTACAAAGATAGAGAGTATAAATGCTAATTGTCCAGTCCTGCCACCATTTAAAAAGAGGTTTGATGTAGCTGTTAAAAAATATAAAAAATATATTGCTCTCCACTTTAACTCAGTCTCTTTAAAAAGTCTGTTTAGTATTAAAAGTGAAGTGAAGGCTAAAAACATTGAGTACTGAACATGACTCATAAAAGGTGTCGGGTCTGATGGACTGCTATGTCTGGTCGACCATAGTTCAAGAAAGATACCATATGAGATGATTTCACTTACTAACATACCTAACAAAAAAGCGGATACACCATGGTATATAAATCTTTTCTCTACTGTTGTGGCTATGACAAAGATTGGTAAAAAATACCAGTATTTTCTAATATAATACAGACCACTGCTGACATTATCTGTCCACAAAAGAGAGAGCAAACTAAAAGCTACAAAAGCAACTAGGTAAATAACTGCTTTGTTTGATTTTAAAAAGTTTATTTTTTCTCTAAAGTCATCTGTGAATAACCAAAGAATAAAAAGCAGTGCAGTAAGCAGTGTTATGGCAGCCCTTGATAAAGGAAGTAAAAAAGCATATAACACAAATATATAGTTTATGTAGCTATTTAATGTTATATTTTTAAATTTAATCATTTGATTCCCTTAGTAATGACTCAAAATATTCAATGTATTTTTCAGCTGTGGCTTTGTGAGATAGTTTGTCATTGATAATGTTTTGTGAATTAGCAGTTAAGCGCTCCAATGTCTCTGGAGAGTTATATAGAAGTCTTGTTTTTTGAGCTATTGCTTTTGCATCTTTGATTGGAACTATAAACCCATTAACATCATCTTCTATGATTTCAAGGCTGCTTTCATTTGCTGATGCAATAACCGGAGTTTTGCTGGCCAGGGATTCAAGTATTACGCGAGGTAAACCCTCTTTTCTTGTTGAAGCATGTATTAAAACATCAGATGCTGCAATGATCTGTGGTACATCACTTCTGTATCCAGTAACATGAATTCTATTTTCCATACCACTATTTTTTATCTCTGATAGGTAGGGTTCTTGCGATATTTTATTTCCTATTAGAAGAATGTGTAAGTTTTCTAAATCAGCTAGTTCATAAGCCGCTTTAATAACATAAATCAAACCCTTGTGAGGTCTTACATTTGCAACAAAAGCAACATTGAAATTATTTGAGTTTGTGTTAAACTCATCTAGATTTGTAGGCATTTGGTTATACCATGATACATCATGCCCTTTGTATATAGTGACAATCTTTTTTGATTTTGAAAAAACCTGTTTTGATACATGGTTTGTAACTGCTTGAGATACGCAAATGACACCGTCTACTCTTGGATTTAATGCATTTAAATATGAACTTGGATCATGACGATAGAGTCCGCCGGTTGTTCCTCTGTAGCTCACTAGTTTGACTTTAGTAGCTACACAAGCAAATGTGGCATTTGAAATTGCCCTAGAGTTCGTAGCATAAATGATATCAATATTTTTTTCTTTAATTGTTTTTTTAATTAATTTAATACTTTTGATGCTTATTTTTTTGTTGAAGGTTGTATCTATTATATCAATTTTATACTTATCAAATCTGGCTGAATAAGCACTCTCTTTTTGAGTCATAAGTGTAATATTGTGCCCAGCTTTAGCCAAAGATATATAAATTTCCAGTTCGGGTCTAACACTGTTAAATGAGTCGTTTGATGATGTTAGTACTAAAATATTCATAATTTACAATATGACCTTAATTAAGGATTCTAATTTTTAATAATTAAATTCTGTGGATTTTATCTAAAGTTTACTTATAAGCAGATTTTTGCAGTTTATTGGCTATTTTAACGATTTTGGCTACTTCTATTTCATATATTGAAAAGTCATTTTTATTTAGTCTGTAATGATTTATCTTACTGCTTGATTTTATGACTTTGTTGATTGGTGTGATATAAACACGATTTATTGGAGTTGGACCAAAAATAGTTATTGATGGAATATTTAGACCCCATGCCATATGCGTTGGTCCTGTGTCATTTCCTATAAGCAAATTGCATTTTGAGATGACATATTTTAAGTCGTTTAAAGAGCCTTTTGGAAGTACATGTAGATATTTTGATTGCTCTTGCATCCAAAGTGCTTTTTGATGTTCTTCCTCACTTCCCCAAACTATGTAAGTTTCTGTTTTTAACTCTTTTGCAATTTCTACAAACTTCTCTTTTGGATAGTTTCTGCTCTCCCAAGTTGAACCTATGACAAATAGGTTGAAAATATCCGGTAGATTTTCTACATGTGAAGAAGAAAAAAGAAATTTTTCTTTATTGATTATTTTCTCGCTTGTAACCTCTATTCCAAGTGGTTTACAAATAACGGTTGCATTTCTGTCAATTGTATTTGCGTCATAAGGTATATGTACTTTTTTGTTATAAAAAATAGAAGCTATCCCTTCACGAATTGAATCTTTATCAAAACCTGCAATAATTTTTGCACCTATTATTTTAGAAACAATTGCAGATTTGAGTAATCCTTGAGCATCTATAACAATATCATAATTATTTTTAGAGTAAGTCTTCAAAATTTTATATTGAGTAAATATTTCGCTTTTTTTCTTTTTGATAGATTTTATATTTACAGCTAAGATGTTGTCAATATGAGGATTGTTTTCTAAAATACCTTTGAATCCGCTCTCGACAACCCAGTCTATTTTAGCATCCGGTAATTCTTGTTTTATAAACTGTAGAGCCACCATCGCGTGTATGATATCTCCCATAGCCGATAATTTAACTATGCATATTTTCATAATAGTATTAACATTTGTCTATAATGTCATATAGTTTTTCAACTTGTGTGTCATGGTCAAAAACTTTTTTTACTTTTTCATAACCAGCCTGTGCCAAAGCTTCTTTTTTATCTGTATCATTATATAAAAATTCTATTTTTTTGGCTAAGTCGTCACTAGTTCTATCAAACAAAAGACCATTTATATTATCATCGATTATCTCAAGAGGACCGCCATTATTAGTAGCGATCATGCATATTTTATTTGCCATAGCCTCAATGACAACAAGTCCAAAAGTCTCTTTTTTTGTAGCTAGGACCATGGTGTCGCAAAGTTGCATATGCTCATTGACATCTCTGGTAAAGCCTGTAAATATTATATTGTTTTGTAAATTTAAACTCTTAATTTGTGTTTTTAATTTGTCAAGATAGTTTTCATCCATAGTATGTCCAATGATTAAAGCTTTGATGTTTAAGTTTTGTAGTTTTTTAATTGCATCAATTAGTATATATTGCCCTTTTTCAGACTCAATTCTACCAACCATACCAACTATAAATTCGTTTTCTTTGATTTTATATTTTTCTTTAAACTGGTCAATTTTTTCTTTATCAACTTTAGGTTCATTAACACCTAGGTAAACTACTTCAATAGGAGGTCTTATAAAGTCAGGTATAAACTTTTGCATCTGTTCTTTTACTTGATTTGTAACAGCATGAAGTATATCTATGTTTTTGTATAACCAATTATGATACATGTCATCTTTAAATCTTGTCATGCTCATGTGCCTAGAGTGTATTATTTTTGGTTTTCTTTTACTTAAAAGCTTTCCAAGAACAACGGTTATTATATCTTTTCCCCAGTGAAAATGAATAATATCTACATCATTTGTATCTATAAATTTTGCAAGTTTTAAGGCAGGTAAAAAAGGCAAGAGCTTGTTTCGTTTTAAAGTGAACTTATTTTTATCATCTACCGACTTGTCGAGTTTAGTATCGGGTGCAACCATTAAACTACATTTTGTTTTAGTTTGAAAGCATTTAAAATAATCTACAACACATAGCTCCAATCCACCAAAGCCATGCGCAAGACAAAATTCCAATATATGTTTGTTTTTCATGAGTGAATTTTACATAAAAAAGTATGAATATAAGATAATTTACAGGCTATTTTTATTTTTTAGCTAGAATACAGACTTAAATAAGAACTTTTGGAATAATTATTGAAAAAAACTTTAAAGCGATATCTACCATATATAAAAGATTATAAATTACAATATTTTTTAGTATTAATCGGTATACTTTTTACTGTTAGTGCTACAGCTGCAACAGCACATATTATGAAACCTTTGATGGATGAGATGTTTATTGAAAGAAAAGCAGAGATGCTCTACCTTATTCCAATTGGTTTAATCGTTATATACATCTTTAAGTCAGTTGGCAGATATATTCAATCGGTCTTTATGAAATATATAGGCTTGCATATCATCACTAGACTTAGAGAAACACTTCTTGAAAAAATCATCAATCTTGACATGGCTTTTTTGTATGTAAACCGTAGCGGTGAGCTTATATCAAGGATTACTAATGATATAGAAAGAATTCGTTATTTTGTATCAAATATGTTACCGGAGCTTTTTCGTGAAAGTTTGACTGTTGTTGCTCTTATAGGATATGTTATATACTTAAATCCAATGTTGGCATTCTACTCTTTAGTTGTTTTGCCAGCTGCTATTTATCCACTAATATACATAGCTAAAAAATTAAAAAAATATTCTCACAGATCACAAGAGAAAAATGCAGATGTTGTTAGTAGGCTTACAGAAGTTTTTAATAACAGTGAAATTATAAAAGCAAATGCAACTGAAAAATTTGAGATGGATCGTTTTAACATTCAAAATTGGCAGTTTTTTAAGATAACTATGAAGTCTGTTTATGTTGGAGATATCGTCTCACCTATGATGGAGTTGATTGGGGCAGTTGGACTTGCAGCAGTTATTTTTATTGGGGCTAGGGAAGTTTACAATGAAAACATGAGTGTTGGAGAGTTTACAGCCTTTTTGACAGCTGTTGGACTTGTATTTCAACCTATTAGAAGAATAGGTTCAATATATTCAAAAATTCAAGATGCAATAGCGGCAAGCGAAAGAGTGTTTGAAATTTTAGACACAAAGAGTAAAATAATTGATGGAGAAAAATTTCTTCAAGACAATATTGTACATGTAGAGTTTAAAAATGTAAAATTAAAGTATGAAGATTCATATGCATTAGATGATGTAAATATAAATATAAAACAGGGCGAGAACATAGCACTCGTTGGAGATAGTGGAGGTGGGAAAAGCACATTTATAAATATGCTTCTTCGTTTTTATGACCCGGATGAAGGCGAAGTACTAATAAACAATACTAATATAAAAGAGTTTAATCAAAACTCATTAAAACATCATATCTCTCTGGTGTCACAGAGAATTTATATATTTCAAGACACTCTTGCGGCGAATGTCGCTTATGGTCAAGAGATTGATGAGGATAAAGTAAATGAAGCGCTAAGGCTTGCTGATGCATCTGATTTTGTTAACTCACTTGAAAATGGAATTCATACAACGATGGAAGAGTTTGGTGTAAATTTATCTGGAGGACAGAGACAAAGAGTCGCTATTGCAAGAGCTATTTATAAACACTCTTCACTTATCCTTTTTGATGAAGCGACATCCGCACTTGATAATGAGAGTGAAAAGAGAATTCAAAAAGCTTTGGATGAGTATACAAAAGACAAGATAACCATAACAATTGCTCACAGACTTGGTACAATTGAACATGCTGATAAAATTTTGGTTCTGCAAAAAGGAAAGATAGTTGCAAGTGGAAAGCATAGTGAGCTTTTGGCAAATTCTGAGGTCTATCAAAGATTGGCTGGACAGTTTGAAAAATAAAGAGGAAATAAAATAGATGAGTCAAATGCTAAAACTAATCGGCAGAGAAAAAGAGCTGTTTGAAAAAGATATTAACAATAACGACAAAGAATTAAAAAGTATAGTTTCATCTTCATCTTTTTTGGTTATCGGCGGTGCCGGCTCAATCGGTCAAGCTGTCACAAAAGAGATATTTAAACGCAATCCTAAAAAACTACATGTAGTGGATATAAGTGAAAACAACATGGTTGAACTGGTTCGCGATATACGAAGTTCCTTCGGCTACATTAACGGTGATTTTCAGACTTTTGCTCTTGATATCGGTTCTGTAGAATATGATGCGTTTATAAAAAATGACGGCAAATATGATTATGTTTTAAACCTCTCAGCACTTAAACATGTAAGAAGCGAAAAAGACCCATTTACTCTAATGAGAATGATTGATGTGAATGTATTTAATACTGATAAAACCCTTCAACAATCAATAGATAACGGTACTAAAAAATATTTTTGTGTCTCAACTGATAAAGCAGCAAATCCAGTTAATATGATGGGTGCTAGTAAGCGAATCATGGAGATGTTTTTGATGAGAAAATCACTAGAAATAAATATCTCGACTGCCAGATTTGCCAATGTAGCATTTTCGGATGGCTCACTTTTGCATGGATTTAATCAACGCATTCAAAAACAGCAACCTATAGTTGCTCCAAATGATATTAAAAGATACTTTGTAACACCACAGGAGTCAGGGGAGTTATGTCTCATGTCTTGTATCTTCGGTGAAAATAGAGACATATTTTTTCCAAAACTTAGTGAGGAGTTGGACCTTATATCTTTTGCAGATATAGCAGTAAAATATCTTGAAAATCTAGGCTATGAGCCATATCTGTGCAGTGATGAAGATGAGGCAAGGGAACTAGCTAAGACTTTGCCTAAAGAAGGAAAGTGGCCTTGTCTATTTACATCTAGCGATACAACAGGTGAGAAAGATTTTGAAGAGTTTTTTACAGATAAAGAAGTTTTAGATATGCAAAGATTTGAAAATCTTGGCGTTATTAAAAACGAGGCTTTGTTTGATGAAGATAAGTTGAATTTTTTTACTAAAACTATGCAAGGTTTTAAACAAAATCTCTCATGGACAAAAGAAGATATAGTAAAAGAGTTTTTTAAAATGATTCCAAATTTTGGACATAAAGAGACCGGTAAATATTTAGATGGGAAGATGTAATATGCAAAAAATTGTAGATTTTATTCAGGATACTTTTAAAACAAAAGAGTTTATCCCCTTACATGAACCAAGATTCATTGGAAATGAGAAAAAATATTTAAACGACTGCATTGACTCTACATTTGTCTCAAGTGTCGGTAAATATGTCGATACATTTGAAGCAGAATTTGCTAAAAGGGTTAGTGCTAAATACGCAGTAGCAACTGTAAACGGTACAGCAGCTCTTCATATATCCCTCCTTCTAGCAGATGTGACTAAAGATGATGAAGTAATAACACAACCGCTTACTTTTATTGCTACATGTAATGCAATAAGCTACATCGGGGCAAAACCTATTTTTGTTGATGTTGATTTGGATACTATGGGTTTATCTCCTAAGTCTTTAGAGGAATTTTTAAAAGATAACTGTGAAATAATAGGCAACAGATGCATAAATAAAACTACTAAAAAAACAATTAAAGCATGTGTCCCGATGCATACATTTGGTCACGCTTGTAAAATTGAGGATATAAAAGATATATGTAATGAGTGGCATATAGCTTTAGTTGAAGATGCAGCTGAGAGCTTAGGTTCATACTATAATGAAAAACATACAGGAACATTTGGAAAAGTAGGTGCATTTTCTTTTAATGGAAATAAAATCATTACTTCTGGTGGTGGCGGTGTTATAGTAACTGATGATGAAACACTTGCGAAAAGAGCTAAACACCTCACGACGACGGCTAAAATTCCACATAAATGGGAATATGTTCATGATGAGATAGGGTATAACTACAGAATGCCTAATTTAAATGCTGCTTTGTTAGTTGCTCAATTGGAAAAATTAGATGATTTTATAGATTCTAAAAGAAATTTAGCCTTGAAATATGAAGAGTTTTTCAGTAGCATTGATGATATTGATTTTATAAAAGAACCTGAAAATTCAGTATCCAACTATTGGTTGCAGGCAGTAATTGTTAAAGATGTAAAAAACAGGGATGACTTTTTAGATTTTACAAATAAAAATGGAGTCATGACAAGACCAATTTGGAAGCTTATGAATGAATTAGATATGTTTAAAGATTGTCAATGTAGTAATTTAGAAAATTCAAAATATTTAGAACAGAGAGTTGTAAATATACCAAGTAGTGTGCGATTATGAAAGAAAAAATACTTTTAATCGGTGGTGGTGGCCATTGTCGGTCAGTCATAGATGTAATTGAGCTAGAAGATAAGTACACCATTGCAGGAATAATTGATAAAAAAGAACTAATTGGCCAAGAGATTTTAGGTTATAAAGTTATTGGTTGTGACGATGATTTAGAAGAATTGTTTCAAAAATATAAATATGCACTTATAACCATAGGACATATAAAATCAAACCTGCTAAGAGTTAAACTCTTTAATATACTAAAAGGCATAGGCTATGATTTACCTCTTATTGTTTCACCATTGGCTTATGTATCTAAACACTCTACAATTGATGAGGGCACAGTGATAATGCATCAGGCGTTAATAAATTCAAATGTTAAAGTAGGAAAAAACTGTATAATAAACTCAAAAGCATTGATTGAGCATGATAGTATTATAGAAGATAATTGTCATATATCAACAGCTTCGGTAATTAACGGCGATGTAAAAGTGGAAGAGGGAACTTTTTTCGGCAGTAATGCTACCTCAAAAGAGGCGATTGTGATAGAAAAAAGTAGTTTCATTAAGGCTGGGAGTTTACAAAAATGAGCGTATTTATAATAGCAGAAGCCGGCGTAAATCATAATGGTTCAATAGAACTTGCAAAAAAACTTATTGACGCGGCAGTAGAAGCTGGTGCTGATGCTGTTAAGTTTCAAACTTTTAAAACAGAAAACTTAGTGTCTAAAAATGCGCAAAAAGCCCAGTATCAAAAAAAGAATATGAACGACAAAGATGATTCACAGTTTAATATGCTTAAAAAGTTAGAACTTGATGTAGAAACTCATCATGAACTTATCTCATACTGCAAATCAAAAAATATCATGTTTCTCTCAACTCCTTTTGATCATGACAGTATTGACATGTTAGATGATTTAGGACTTGAAATATTTAAAATTCCAAGTGGTGAAATAACAAATTTACCATACTTAAGACACATAGGAAAACTAAACAAAAAAGTTATACTCTCAACCGGTATGGCAGATATTGGCGAGATAGAAGATGCTTTGGATGTGTTGGTTGGCGAGGGAACTAAAAAAGAGAACATTACCGTGCTTCATGCTAACACAATGTACCCAACCCCCATGGAAGATGTGAACTTAAAAGCGATGGTAACTATAGGAAATACTTTCGATATAGCATTTGGATACAGTGACCACACTTTAGGTATAGAAGTTCCTGTTGCTGCAGTTGCTATTGGAGCTAGTTGTGTTGAGAAACATTTTACACTTGATTGTACTATGCAAGGACCAGATCATAAAGCTTCACTAGAACCAGATGAGCTCCAAGCAATGGTAAAAGCTATACGAAATATTGAGCTGGCATTGGGCAGTAGTGTAAAAAAACCATCTGAGAGTGAAAAACCAAATATAAAAATTGCCAGAAAGTCTATAGTAGCAAACTGTGAAATTAAAAAAGGTGAAATTTTTACTGAAAAAAATCTTGGTATAAAAAGACCAGGTAATGGTATTAGTCCGATGAGATGGGATGAGGTGATCGGAACAAGCGCCATGAAAGATTATAGTGAAGATGATTTGATATGAAAAGAAAAATATGTGTAGTAACTGGAACGAGAGCAGAATATGGCTTGCTTTATTGGCTCATGAAAGAGATGGGGTCTGATAATGAATTAGAACTTCAACTGATTGTTACAGGTATGCATCTAAGCCCAGAGTTTGGATTAACATATAAAATAATAGAAAATGATTTTAAAATTGACAAAAAAATAGAGATGCTTTTGTCATCAGACACTTCTGTTGGCATCTCAAAATCTATGGGTTTGGCTCAGATAAGTTTTGCGGAGGCTTATGAAGATTTAAAACCTGACATGTTGGTAGTGCTTGGTGATAGATATGAAGTATTTAGTGCAGTAAGTACTGCTATGATTGCTGGAATTCCAATTGCGCATCTTCATGGTGGTGAGACAACTGAGGGTGCATTTGATGAATCGATTAGGCATAGTATTACAAAAATGAGTCATTTACACTTTACGGCAACAGATGAGTATAAAAATAGAGTAATCCAGCTTGGTGAACATCCAGATAGAGTTTTTAATGTTGGTGGCTTGGGTATAGATAATATTAAAAAGCTTAAGTTATTATCTAAAGAAGAGTTTGAGAAATCAATTGATTTTAAACTAAATAAAAAAAATATTTTAGTTACTTTTCATCCTGTTACTTTGGAAAATTCTACTGCAAAAGATCAATTTGGGGAACTGCTTGATGTTATAGATGAACTAGAAGATACAAATATAATACTTACAAAAGCAAATAGTGATACAGATGGAAGAGTTATAAATCAAATGATAGATGAATATGTATCAAATAACAGTGATAAAGCTGTTGGATTTACTTCATTAGGGCAGTTGAGATACTTAAGTGCTTTACAGTGGATAGATGCAGTGGTAGGAAATAGTTCAAGTGGACTTTTAGAAGCACCAACATTTAAAATAGCAACTATAAATATCGGAGATAGACAAAAAGGTCGTCTAATGGCAGATAGTGTTATTAATTGCAGTTCAAAGTATAAAGATATAAAAGAGTCATTTGAAAAAATATATTCAAGAGATTTTAAAAAAATACTAAAAGAGACACAAAACCCATATGGAAATGGTGGTGCTAGTGTTAAAATAAAAGAGTGTATAAAAAGCTTTAGTTTAGAAGGTATATTGAAAAAATCATTTTACGATATAAAGGTTACAGAATGAAAAACTATAAAAATGTTTTGTTAAAACCAACATCAACAGTAAAAGAAGCTTTAAAAATAATAGACAGTGGTGCTATGCAAATTGCTATTGTAATAGATGAAAATGAAAAATTACTAGGAACAATAACTGATGGAGATATAAGGAGAGGACTTTTAAACAATATTTCTCTTGATGACTCTATAGAAACTATAATATATACAACACCAACTGTAGCAAATATTAGTGACACTAAAGAAGAGATTTTAAAAAAAGCACTTGATAAAAAATTGCATCAGATACCAATAGTGGATAATGAAAATAGAGTTGTTGGACTAGAGGAAATTGATGAGCTTGTAAGACCACAAGTAAAAAATAATAAAGTCATTTTAATGGTTGGAGGGCTGGGCACAAGGCTTGGATCTCTAACAGAGAACACTCCAAAGCCAATGTTGAAAGTTGGAGATAGGCCAATTTTGCAAACTATTGTAGAAAAATTTGCTGAGTATGGATATGTAAATATTGTAATGTGTGTAAATTACAAATTTCAAATAATAAAAGATTTTTTTGGTAACGGCAGTGAGTTTGGAGTAAATATTGAGTATGTTCTAGAAGAAGAAAGAATGGGTACAGCCGGCGCACTAAGTTTACTTAAAACTGTACCAACAGAACCATTTTTTGTAATGAATGGAGATCTTTTAACAAATGTAAATTTTGAGCATCTTCATAAATACCATAATTCAAATAATTCAGTATCAACAATGTGTGTAAGGGAATATGACTTTCAAGTTCCTTATGGTGTAGTGAATTTAGATGGTAACCAGATAGTGTCTATAGATGAAAAACCAGTTCATAAGTTTTTTGTAAGTGCAGGAATATACATGTTGTCACCTGAGGTATTAAAGTATATACCTGAAAATAAATTTTATGATATGCCAACACTTTTTGAAAAGCTAATAAGTGAAAAACAAAATACAGTATCATTTCCACTTCGAGAATATTGGCTTGATATCGGAAGAATAGAAGAGTATAAAAAAGCCAATGATGAGTACGATGAGGTGTTTTAATGTATAAAGATAAAACTTTTTTAGCAATTATCCCTGCGCGAGGTGGGAGCAAAAGACTGCCTAGAAAAAATATTTTAGATTTAGCAGGAAAGCCGCTTATAGCTTGGACTATAGATGCTGGATTAAAAAGTAAATTTATAGATAAAGTCGTTGTTACAAGCGATAATGATGAAATATTAAATATAGCAACAAAGTTTGGTGCACAAATCATAAAAAGACCATATGAACTTGCCACTGATAAAGCTACTAGTTTTGATGCGGTTGAGCATACAATTAATAGCTTTGATGATTATGACTACATTGTATTGCTACAACCTACATCACCATTGAGAAATGAAGTGCATATTGATGAAGCAATAAAATTACTAGAGACTAAAAAGGCTGATGCAATTGTATCAATATGTGAAATGGATCATTCTCCTCTTTGGTCAAATACTCTGTCAGAAGATATGAGTATGAGCGGATTTTTAAGAGATGAAGTTTTAAATAAAAGAAGCCAAGATTTAGATACTTACTATAGACTAAACGGTGCTATATATATCTGTAAAACTGATAAATTATTAAAAGAAAAATCATTTTACATAAAAAATGATATATATGCGTACAATATGGATAGAAAAAGTTCTATTGATATTGATGAAGAGATTGATTTTGAGATCGCAAAAGTAATGTTAAATGAAAAATAATTTAAAAAATTTATTTATATTGAGATCACCACTACAGATAATTAATGCACTGGATGCAATAGAGCATTTTAATTTAGAGAATAACATAGTAGTTCCGGTGTATAATCGCTCTGATAGCAATACGCAACAAATGAAGAAATTATTAAGCCTCGGAAAATGGGAACAAATAATTCATATAGAGGAATCTTTTAAGTCGAAATTTTTTAGATATGTAAAAATAATAAGAGCTTTAAAAAAACATAACTATAAGAATATTTTTATTGGAGAGCTTGGAATATTTTACAAAATAGTTGTAGCTAACACAAAAAAAGAAAAGGTTTTTCTTTTAGATGATGGCACTGTAACTATGAAATATTATAATAAGTTTATTATACATGATAAGTACAATAAGTATAATTTTAGGGAACTTAGATTTTTATTTGCAGGATTGAAAATCAAGGTTAGAGATAAAGTTAATTTGTATACTTATTTTGATTTAAAACCGGTACATGGGATAGAAGTTGTGAAAAACAACTTGAATTATTTAAAAAGAAAATATTTAAAAGATGCGAAAAAAGACACCAGTGTAATATACTTCATAGGGCAACCTTTAGATGATGTGAATGTAATTGATGTTCAAATGTATAAAAAAGTTTTAGAAAATATCATCAAAATGTATCAAAAAAAAATTGTATATATTCCACATAGGTCAGAATCTGAAAAACTCAAACAAACGATAGCCTCTATAGATAATCCTCTATTTGAAGTGAATAATTTAAATAAGTCAATTGAGATGTATCTTTTAGAGGAAAAAATATACCCTATGCATATAATGTCATTTTCTTCGACAGCTTTAACAACATTAGGCATGGTTTATGAAGATAGTCAAATAAATGTCATTAAGATTCCTGAAAATAGTAATAATAAAGAGTATTTTGATAACTTTTTAAGGGAATATTATAATAGTACAGACCAAAGTAAAATTATTACATTTAAAGATTTAGGGATAATTAAATAAAAACTTTATGAGTATTTCAACTCTTTTTAGAGATAATCGCGGTAACTATATAAAAAATGGACTATTAATATGTTAGATTTTGCAAAATTTACAAAGTACTCAAAACCAGGACCTCGTTATACGAGTTACCCAACAGCACTAGAATTTAGTGACTCGTTTGGATACGATGAGTATATACAAAAGCTAGAGTCTCAAGACTCTTCTCGACCACTTAGTCTGTATTTCCACCTGCCTTTTTGTAAAAATGCATGTTATTTTTGCGGATGTAATGTTGTTTTCACTTCTAAAGAAGACAAAATGCTTCGTTATATGGAGTATTTAAAAAGAGAGCTGAAAATACTTTCTTCACATGTAGATTGTAAGCGAGATGTTATTCAGATGCATTTTGGTGGCGGTACACCGACATTTTTTAGTGCTTCTCAATTAAAAGAGGTTATAGATGAGATTAAATCATTTTTTCCAAATTTTGTAGATGGTGCGGAGATTAGTTGTGAAATAGATCCTCGTCATATAGATGAAGATCAGATGCGTGTTATGAGCGAGTCTGGATTTAACCGTGTAAGTTTTGGTCTGCAAGATTTCAACGAAAAAGTTCAGCAAGCGGTTCATAGAATTCAACCGTATGGCATCTCAAAGGATGCAATGGATTTGGCAAGAAAATATAATATGGTCTCTGTAAATGTTGACCTTATTTATGGACTTCCATTTCAAACATTAGAGACTTTTAAAGAGACTTTAGCTCTTTCTCTGACACTAAATCCGGACAGATTTGCAATATTTAACTATGCACATGTTCCTTGGTTGAAAAAGACAATGCGTAAGATTGATGAGACAACTCTTCCTCTTCCAGATGAAAAACTTCAAATTATGCAGTATACAATCGATTTTTTAACTTCAAACGGCTATAAGATGATTGGTATGGATCACTTTGCAAAACCTGAAGATGAACTATTTCAAGCGATAGAAAAGGGTGAACTTCATAGAAATTTTCAAGGTTATACTACAAAAGGTGGAGCTGATTTGATTGGAGTAGGTCTGACTTCTATCGGTGAAGGTGTTGATTATTATGCTCAAAATCATAAAGACATGAAAGAGTATGAGGCTGCTATCGATGCGGATAAATTACCTTTTGAGAGGGGAATATCTTTAAATGAAGATGATTTAATCCGTCAGTATGTAATCATGGAGCTTATGAGCAACTTCAAGCTTGATATAAAAAGATTTGAGAAACTTTATAATGTAGAGTTTAAAACATATTTTGCAGATGCGATTGAAGCACTTAAACCTTTTGCCGAGGAAGAACTGTTAACTATGAATGATGATTTTATAGAGTGTAGCGAAACAGGAACTCTGCTTATTAGAAATATTGCAATGCCATTTGATGCATATATGAAAAAACACGCGGCAAGTTCTAAAACATTTTCTAAAACGGTATAAACATTGAGTAAAACGCCCCAGGATATTTTTGATTATGCAAATATAACAGATGATTGCATTAAGTGTGGAAAATGTATACCAGTCTGTACCATCCATAATGTAAATGCTGATGAGGTAACATCTCCTCGTGGTTTTTTAGACCTTTTGGGAGCTTATCAGCGAGGAAATCTAGAGTTAGATCAAAACGCAAAAGATATATTTGAGAGCTGTTTTTTATGTACTGCTTGTGTTGAAGTTTGTCCAAAGTCTCTTCCTACAGATATGGTCATAGAACAAGTCCGCTCAGATATTGCTAAAAAGTTTGGTATTGCTTGGTATAAGAGACTCTTCTTTATGCTTCTTCGTCATCGCTGGATGAATGATTTGGCTTTTAAGCTTGGTTGGGTGTTTCAGACATGCGGATTTAAAATCAAAGCAGATGCGGATTCAATGAATGCTAGATTTAATCTACCGATGTTAAAAGCAGACAGAGTACTTCCAAGTCTTAGAAAAACATCATTTTTAAACTCACATGTAGAAAATATAAATAATGGCGGAAAAAGAAAAGTGGCTATATTTATAGGATGTTTAGGCAACTACAACTATGTAGATGTCGGAAATTCACTTTTAGAGATTTTAGAACATTTAGAAATAGATGCATTTTTGGCAAAAGATCAAAAGTGTTGTTCTGCACCTGCTTACTTTACAGGTGATTTTTACACTGTTGATTATAATGCCAAGTTCAATATCGAGTACTTTGAGAGTTTTTCAAAAGATGTCGAGGCTATAATAGTTCCAGAAGCTACATGTAGCGCAATGCTCAAAATTGATTATGAACACTATTTTCACGACCAGCCTGAGTGGAAAGAAAGAGCTATAGCAATTAGAGACAAAATCTTTATGGCTACCGAGTGGCTGCAGCATCATACCGGGCTTGAAGAACTTTTAGCTTCAAAGAAAAAAGATACAAAAATTGTTACCTATCATGACCCTTGTCATGCAAGAAAGATGCAGGGAATCTTTATGGAGCCTAGAAATCTTATAAGTAAAAATTACGATATAAAAGAGATGAGTGATCCAAATAGTTGTTGTGGATTTGGCGGTGTGACCATGCAGAGCGAGAAGTATCATTTTGCTAAAGCAGCCGGTATTCCAAAAGCTGCAATGATAAATAAAACAAAAGCGGATGTTGTAAGCTCTGAGTGTAGTGCTTGTAGAATGCAGATAAACTCTTCACTTGGATATACAGACGCTAAGGCATTGTTTAAAAATCCTATTGAACTTATCGCTGAAGCGCTGAGATAATAAACCTACATGTCATCATGGAACAATATATATGAAACATTTGATCCGATAGCTTTTAGTCTCTTTTCTATACCGGTTCATTGGTATGGCATTATGTATGTTTTAGCTCTTGTGAGTGCTTTGTATATCGGAAAGTACTTTATTAAAAGAGATAAGCTAGACTTTAAAGGCGAAGAAGTCGACAGTTACTTTATATATGTAGAGATAGGTGTAATACTCGGTGCAAGACTAGGATACATTCTTTTTTACGACACCCAAACATTTTACTATCTTTCGCATCCTTGGCAGATATTTAACCCATTTCAAAACGGCGAATTTGTAGGCATACGAGGTATGAGTTATCATGGCGCTGTTTTAGGTTTTCTAATTGCTACTTACATGTACACTAAAAAGCATAAAATAGCACTAGGCAAGATAATGGACCTTGTTGCGATAAGCGTGCCTTTAGCCTTTGTATTTGGCCGTATAGGAAACTTTTTAAACCAAGAGCTTATCGGACGAGAGACTGATGTGCCATGGGGAATTTTAGTTGATGGAGTGTTAAGGCATCCCTCACAGCTTTATGAAGCCATTTTAGAAGGCATTGGTGTATTTATAGTTGTTTATATCTATAGAAACTATCAAAGATTCAGCGGAGAACTGATTTTAGTTTACGCTATCAGTTATGGAATTTTTAGAGCCATTGCAGAGATTTGGCGTGCTCCAGATGTTCAAATAGGTTATATATGCTGTGATGCAATTACCTTCGGACAGGTTCTAAGTCTAGGTATGAGCGCGGCAGCTTTAATAGCCTGGTTTTATTTTTATGGCAAAAGTAAAAATATAAAATCAAAAAATAATGCATAATTTTGCTGATAATGCGTTATATACGGCGAAAAATAATGGACGCGATAGAGTAGAGATATATAAGACTTAATTACTGAGTTTAATTATTTGTTTCTATGGTGGCGGTGAAGTTTTTTATCTCTATGGACTGAAGATATCCAAAAGCGATTTACTAGGTAATAAGCTAAGGATGAGACGACTACTGAATAAAAAACTGCTCCAGTGTACAGAGGAATAAATATATTTCCAATGTTTTCACTAAACCAATCCATCGTCATAACTACGGGAGTTGTATCCATGCCTAAAATATAACTTCCGGTGAGATACTCCATATAATACATTGCCGGCATGGTAAAAGGGTTGCTTAACCAGCACATTGCCAGAGCAATAGGAACATTAAACTTGCTAAAAGGTATAACGGCGATAACTGCCAGCATCTGCATCGGCATCGGTATAAAAGCAATAAGGAGACCTATGAAAATAGCTTTTGATACCATTCTTCTGCTAGTAGAGAGATACTCCGGCGGAATTTTATATTTTTTTATAAAGTCTTTTAATTTATGATGTTTACTTGTTTTTTTAAGAGTTTTTCTTATCATTATGTATACCATTATTACAAAGTGTAAAGATTATATCTATAAAGAACTTATATTTTTAATAATATATTTAAATTTGTAAATAATTTCATAGAATTATATATAAATTTTCATGTTTAAGTATTAGTATACTGAGTTAGGATACAATATTGCTAATGAAACGACAAAACATCATCTTTTTGGCACTACTGTTTGTTATGAGCTTTTCTATTATTCATGAGTATCTATTTGCTATTTATGATGATGATCACTGCAGTGCAAGTGAGTATGTTTTAGAATTAGAATCACCGAGTGACCATGGGGATTTATGTGAGATACACTTTGAATATCATTCACCGTATATCTTAACTCAGAACAATGTTTTTAGCTGCGTTAAACAGCTTGATTTCACTATATTTTTTAAACACGATAGTTACGACTTTAAAGCAAGTCTTGATTTCTTAAAACCGCCAATAGTATAACTCCTTTTCTCAACCTATATTAATACCAAATTTTTATTTACAAAAGGATAGTTATGTTGAAAAACATACTTATGTCTTTATTTCTGTGTGCACCTATTTATGCAGTAAATTTTGATATTTTTTTACAAAAGGCCATTAAAAACAGCCCATATTTAAAGTCTTCATCTTTAGATATTGATGAAGCAAAAGAAGAAGCGTCACTATTACTTAGATATGAAAACCCTACTCTTGAATTGGAGTATGCAGATTTTAAACCTGAGAGTGGAAGTAGGGACAATGGATATCGCATTAACTATACTCAGCCAGTTCGTCTATGGGGAATAGCAGATGACAAGAAAACCTTATCGGAGGCTACGACTAAAAGAGCACATATCGGTTATGCCAAGAAAAAGGCACTTTTTATAAGAGGATTGTCCCTCTTGTATACACAATACTCACAGCAAAAAATGCTTTTGAGTTTAGGAGATGAAGAGCTAAGCATTGCTAAAAAAATATATGATATTTCCAAAGCTCGCTATGACAGCGGTACAATTTCAAGAGGTGTAATGCTAAAAGCTCAAATAGCTTATGAGATGATAGAAGTTGCAAATGAAACACTGCAGTTAGCTTCGATAAAAAGTTACTATGATTTGCTGAAGTTTGCTGGTATGAATGAAGAGCTGAATCTTGATGTTGATTATACCTTTACCTCTGCACAAAACTATGAAGAGTTAAAAAATCTAGATATTAATATATTGATATCTGAACAAGATATAGCACTTTCAGAGGCAAAGGTAAATTCAAACAAACTAGAGTGGATGAACCTCTTTACAGAGTATGAAAGCGAACCCGAACAAGATATCATAAGAGTCGGGCTTAGTTTTCCATTAGTGATTTTCAATCAAAAATCACAAGAGAGAAGAATCGCAAACTTGCAGGCATCCCGCTCAGAGTTATTAGTTAAAAATGAAAAAACTCGTGTTGAGATTGAGAACACAAAACTTCAAAAAGAGTATTTTTCTTTGAAAAAACTAAGTGTTCAAAATGAGAATATATTAAAAAAAGAATTAGAGCTGTTAAAGATGTTTGAAGAGGGATATAAAATTTCAAATATCAACTTATTAGAACTTGAAGATATAAAAAATAGAGTTATATCAACAAAAGAATCTCTTATTAAAATAAAAACAGCATTGAATCAAAATGCAATCAACAGAAACTACCTTCAAGGAAATTATAATGAATAAACTAATATTGACAGTACTGCTTTTAAGCCCTTTTATGCACGCTTTAGATATACCGGTTGAGTATGCTAAAGTCCGTACTTTTTCAAAATCTATAGAGTTGAACTCAAAAGTTATTCAACTCTCAAATGCTCAACAGTCTATCATGTCTTTACTTAGCGGGCACATAGAAAAATACTATGTTGAACCAGGTTCAATGGTTAAGAACAATCAAAAAATTGCTTTGATTAATTCTATAAAGCTCTCTCAAATGACAGCACAATATATCTCATTAAAAGAGCAGTTTTTAGCACTTGGCAATAATTACTCTGCTACAAAAAAGCTATACGATAAAGGTATGACATCAATGCAGGAGTTGAATGAACAGAGTATGAAAAAAAATGCTATGTCAGCAAAAATAGATACTCTGCAATCACAACTAGAAACATTAGGTATAAATACACAGACACTGAACAAAGCTTCATCTGAGTATATTTTGTATGCCCATAGTTCTGGAAGAGTTTCGGAGCTTCTTCAGTCTCTACACTCCGTAATAAGTGAAGACACACCAATTATTTCAATAGTAAAGAGCCAAGCTTTTTATATTAAATCATATCTGCCTTTAGAATATGCAAGTCTTGTAAAAGTGGGGCAAAAAATTGTAGTAAATTACAACGATAGAGATATTGTTACATATATAACTCAGATTCTTCCTGCATTAGATGAAAAAACTCAAAGGATTATTTTACTTTCAAGTGTTGATGAAAAAGCGGATGATTTATATATTAATGCATATCTGGGATCTAAACTATATATTGATACAAATGAAAAACATGTAGCTGTTAAAAAATCTGCACTTTCATTTTTTAAGAATGAGTGGGTTGTTTTTGTGCCAAAAGAGGAAGAAGGACACAAAGAGCATGATGAGCATGAAGAAGATAAGCATAATGAGTCTGAAAAACATGATGAACATGAATCTAAAGATGAACATGTGGATGAAGAAGTTGCTTATGAAGCTCGTGTTGTTGATATTATAAATAAAGACAACGAATATGCTGGAGTCAATGGATTAGCTGAAAATGAAGAGTATGTTAGTGATAAAAGTTACTATGTTAAGTCGATGATGTTAAAATCATCTCTTGGCGGACATGGTCATTAGGGATTATATATGTTAAATAAACTTATAGAACTATCTCTAAGATACAAAACATTGGTTATTGTACTTTTTATTGCAATAAGTGCTTTTGGTTTGAAGGCATACAAGGAGATACCTGTAGATGCTTTTCCGGACATAACACCAAAGCAGGTCGTGGTATATACTGAGAGCCCGGGTAACTCTGCAGAAGATATTGAAAAACTTATAACTTATCCTATTGAGTCAGCCGTATCAGGTATGGCCGGTGTTAAGAAGATAATGTCAAATTCACTCTTTGGGCTCTCTTATGTATCTGTCTTTTTTGAAGATAATATGGATATATATTTTTTACGCCAATTAATGAGTGAAAGACTAAACAATATAGATATACCGGCTGGCTGGGGAAAACCTGTTCTTGGACCAAATACAACAGGGCTGGGACAAGTATTTTGGTATGAGTTAAATGATGCCACTTCAAAATACTCTCTAGGTGAACTTCGAGAGATGCAAGACTATATTGTTACTCCTCTTTTTAAAAGCGTTAGCGGGGTTGAAGAGGTTATTGGCTGGGGTGGAAATGAAAAACAGTACGATGTCCTGATTGATACAAAAAAACTTCAAAACATAGGTATAACTTATGATGATATAGTTGAAGCACTTCAAAAGAGCAATAAAGCCGCAGGCGGACAGTACTTGGAGTTTAATCGCGAACAGTATCTCATTCGCGGGGCTGGATTGTACAAGTCTTTAGAAGATATTCGCAACAGTGTAATTATGGCAGGAGCAGGACAAGCTGTAACTATTAGAGATGTAGCTGAGGTTAAAGCAGGCTCAGCTCCTCGTTTCGGGGCCGTTAGTATTGATGGAAGTGAATCTGTGATGGGCATGGTACTACAACGATCAGCAACTAATGCGGCAGAAGTAGTAGAACTTCTTAAACAGAAGATACAAACTGTCAATACTGCTCTTCCAGATGGTGTTACAGTAAAAACAATTTATGACAGAACAGAGATAACTCATAAAGCAGTAAGTACAATGACATCAGCACTCTTTAGTGGTATTATTCTTGTTACAATTGTTCTGTTTTTATTTTTATTTGAATTTCGCTCTGCATTTATAGTTATTGTCTCCATCCCAACATCTCTGCTTATTGCTTTTTTATTGATGGATTATTACAATGTAAGTGTTAACTTGATGAGCCTTAGCGGACTTGCCATCGCTGTAGGTATGATAGTTGATGGAACAATAGTTGTGGTTGAGAATAGTTTTAGAAAACTGCACGATGAACCAGATCGTGATAAATTGAGTGTTATTTCAGACGCAGCAAAAGAGGTGGCTACTCCTGTTACATTCGCTGTATTAATTATTGCCGCAGTATTCATTCCTCTGCTTAGTTTAGATGGCTTAGCCGGTAAACTATATTCACCGATGGCACTGAACATTGTTTTTGTAATGCTTGGTTCATTGTTTGTAGCCTTGGTATTGGTGCCGGTTTTGACATTCTTACTTCTAAAACCAACAAAGTCCAGTGATAATGCAGTTATAAAAGGTGTTAAAAACCTATATACACCTATTTTGATGTATGCACTATCACATGCCAAGACTCTGCTTCTTGGTGTATCTGCACTATTTTTTGTTTTGGTCTTTGTTCTTACTCAACAAGGTAGAGAGTTTATGCCAGCGTTAAATGAAGAGTCAATAATGTACCGTGTCATATCAATTCCTGGGACTGCTTTGACTCAGTCTATAACAACAGCTCAGGAAGTTGAAAAGCATATACTTAAGAAGTATCCAGATGAAGTGGAGTCTGTTCTTTCAATGATAGGACGAAGTGAAAAGGGTGAGACTGCGCAAGCAAACTACATGGAAGTACTGCTTACTTTAAAGCCCGGTATAGAAGACTTGGAAGCTCTGACACATAAAATGAATGAAGATTTAGAACATAGTTTTGAGTATGTTCAGTTTGTGCCTACACAGCCTATCGCCATGAGGATAGAAGAGTTGTTAGAGGGAGTAAAAGCAGAACTTGCTGTAAAAATTTATGGTGATGATCAGAAAATTCTTGATGAGATTGCAAAGGAAATAACAGAGAGTATTGCTGATGTAGATGGACTCCAACGAATGGAAGTTGAAACTCAACTTGGTCAGGCTCAGATTAATATCACGCCGAACTATTTATCTCTGGCTCGTTACGGAATAAGTGTAGAGGAGGTTATGAAAGTTATAAGAAGTGGTATCGGTGAAGAGGCTGTAAGTGAGAAAATCGAAGGTATTAGACGCTTTGGTATTGTCGCAAAAATAAAAGATGCAAAACTAGATATAGACTCTGTTAAAAATGTAACCATCCGCTCTAGTAGTGGTGAGATTGTCTCATTAAAGCAGATATGTGATATTACTATTACTCAGGGTGCAGCTTTTATAAAGCGTGAAAATCTAAGTCGTTATATGGTTTTATCTATGGAAGTTGAGGGCAGAGATGTAGCCTCATTTGTAGAAGAAGCCAACAATATAATTAAAGAAAAAGTAAAAACACCAACAGGTTACTATATAGGTTGGGCAGGGGACTTTAAGAATATGCAAGAAGCTACACAAAAGCTTATGATAATTATCCCAATAACTCTATTTTTGGTTATATTACTTCTATTTACTGCATTTAACTCACTCTCAAAAGCTATGCTGATTTTGATAAATGTGCCCTTTGGTCTTATTGGTGGGATTGTAGCACTTATTGTAAGTGGAATATATCTTTCAGTATCAGCAATCATAGGTTTTTTAGCAATATTTGCCATTGCTATTTTAAATGGAATAGTACTTGTAAGTTTTATAGATGAGATGCGTCTAAAATTTCCACATGTAGATTTGAAGATTGTACTAAAAGATGCAACACTTTTACGACTTAGGCCTGTCTTGATGACAGCTTTTACCACCTTGTTTGGTATCTTGCCTCTACTTTTCGCAACTGGAGTTGGTAGTGAGATACAGTATCCGTTGTCAGTGGTTATCACAGGAGGAATTATAAGTTCAACACTTTTAACGCTACTTATTTTACCTTCAACTTATCTACTCTTTTATAAAAATAAGCCGACCAAATAACTACCTTAAGTAGCGTATTTTTTAGTACGCTACTTTATGCCTTGATAAATATGCTAAAATTTCACTAATTATTTAAAAGTAGGTATACATGTCATTTGAAAAATTAGGAGTTATGAAACAACTTCTTGGCGCTATAAACGATTTAGGCTATAAAAATCCTACTACAGTACAAACAAGAGCTATCCCTTTGGTATTGGCTAAAAGTGATATATTTGCTACAGCTCAGACAGGAACAGGCAAGACTGCTGCATTTGGGCTTCCTATGATTCAGCGTCTGCGTTCTAACTCTGATGATCCAAATAGAGCAGTCAGAGGCGTCATTCTTTCACCTACTCGTGAGTTGTCAAAGCAGATATATCAGGACTTAAAAAGCTTTGCAAAATATATGGACTTGAGTATAGCTCTTTTAGTTGGCGGAAAAGATATAGAGTCTCAACAAAAAACTCTTAAAAAAGGTGTAGACATTGTTATTGCTACACCGGGTAGGATGCTAGAACATGCCCAGGCAAACCTAAGTTTAAAAAGTGTGGAGATATTTGTACTCGATGAAGCAGACAGAATGCTTGATATGGGTTTTGTAAAAGAGATAAGAAAGATTCATCCGATGCTTCCTAAAAGACACCAAACACTTCTTTTCTCAGCTACATACAGTGACAAAGTAAGAAAACTTTCAAAACTGATTTTAACCAAACCGGCATTTATTGAAGCATCCAAAAAGAACTCAACTGTTGATAAAATCAATCAAAAAGTATATCTTGTTGACCGTGATAGAAAAGCTGAACTTTTAGCATACATAATAGGTTCAAGAAACTTTAGGCAGGTTTTGGTTTTTACTAGAACTAAAGCAAGTGCGGATGAGTTAGTTATAGAACTTAAAAAAGATGGTTTGAAGTGCGGAATTATTCATGGTGACAAGACTCAGGCAAACCGCTCTAAAACACTTGAACAGTTTAAAGAGGGACAGATAAGAGTGCTTGTTGCAACTGACATTGCATCTCGTGGTTTAGATATAGAGCACCTTCCTTATGTAATTAACTATGAACTACCATCTATTCCTGAAGATTATGTGCATAGAGTAGGTAGAACAGGCAGAGCAGGGCGAGACGGTGAAGCAATTTCACTTATTGACATCTATGAGAAGTACGATATAAAAGAGATTGAAAGACTTATCGGTGTTAAAATTCCTCAAGAGACAGTTGAAGGTTTTGAGCCTGATCCAACTATTCGTAGAAAAGATGAAGACGAGGTAAAACTAAAGAGCGAACATAAAAAACAAGAGAAAAAACATGTTAAGAAAAAAGCTCCCCAAAAAGTCACCGCAAAAAGTTTGAAAGTAACTAAGAAAAAGAGAAAAACTACAAAACGAGATTAATAGTTTTGTTAGAAATATTATATAAAGACGAATATTTTGTGGCTATTAACAAGCCTTCTGGGCTTTTAGTCCACCGCTCTCCGATAGACAAAAACGAAACTGAGTTTGCAGTTCAACAACTTAGAGACCAGATAGGGCAGTTTGTCTACCCTGTTCACCGACTCGACAAACCGACTTCTGGAGTTTTACTTTTTGCACTTGATAAAGAGAGTGCCAAACTCATGTCTGAGCAGTTTAAAACAAGAGAAACAAAAAAGACTTACATCGCAGTTGTTCGAGGATATACAGAGGATTGTGGAATTATTGAGCATGCATTAGTTGAAAAGCTTGACAAGATTGCCGATAAAAAAGCCCAAAAAAACAAAGAGGCACAAGAGGCTACAACAAAATACGAGAGGCTTGCAACAGTGGAGCTTCCTTTTGCAGTTGGCAAGTATGACAAAACCCGCTACTCACTCGTAAAGCTTACTCCTCAAACAGGCAGAAAGCATCAGCTTCGCCGTCATATGAAACATATCTCTCACCATATTTTAGGGGATACAAAGTATGGACGAGGCGAGCACAATAAGTTTATACGAGAGCAGTATGATTGTCATAGGCTGCTTCTTCATGCACTTTCTTTAGAATTAAAACATCCGTATAAAGATGACATGTTAATAATCAAAGCATCATTAGATGAAACATTTAAGGGCATAATAAATTACTTTAATTGGCATGAAATCATTTAATATTTTTTATGTATAATCACATTAATTTTATACAGGAGTTTTAATGGAAGCTATCTATCCGTACGCACATATCATACACTTAGTTTTGGCAATTATCTTTTTAGGCTATGTTTTTACTGATGTTTTTATGATATCAGCACTAAAAAACAGGTTTAACAGCGAGACAGATAAAGAGATAAATCAAACACTAGGTAAGAAAAGTTTTAAAATTTTCCCTCTAGTACTTTTGGTTATTGTTTTAACAGGTGGAATGATGATGTCAAAATTCATTAATTCTAATGCAGGATTCTTTGAGACAAATTTACAGCAACTGCTTGTTATAAAAATAGCTCTGGCAACCATAATCGCTTTAGGGGTACTTTTTAATCTTTTTAATAAGTTTACAGGAAGAAAAAAACCTGCTTTCATGGAAAATCACTTTCATAAATTGGTTTTAGTTTTAGGACTGGGTATAGTAGTTCTTGCAAAAATGATGTTTACAGCCTAAATAAGGAACCATAGTTGAATAAATTAAAATTTACTGCTCTTGTAGCACTAATTAGTATCGCTTTTACAGCACAAGCAGTTGCGGAGAAAATCCCTACACCAAACGAACCGCCGGCTGGCGTTAAAATGGCAACAGAGCAAGATTTGATGGATATATTTCACGCAGGTGGAGAAGTTTACGATGTTAGATGGCATTATAGTGAGTATGAATTTGAAGGTCATATTCCTTTTGCAAAGAGTGTGCCGTTTTCTGAGTGGTCCTCTTTGGATATTAACTTTAACATAAAAGAAGATAGCTGGGATTATTCTGTTTTACCAAAAGATAAAAATACTCCTATAGCTTTTTACTGTATGGGTGTGAACTGTTGGAAGTCCTACAAGCTTACTGCTGAGATGGCTAAAAGAGGTTATAAAAATGTTTACTGGTACAAAGGCGGTCAACCTGTTTGGGATGAAAAGAATCTGCCGGTTATAAACTCTAACCCAACATACAGACCGATGCAAAAAATCTTTTCTTCTGATAATAATCCAAGTGAGTGGTTAACGACTCCTGAAGAATTAAAACAGTGGTTTACAGACAAAGAAAAAGTAAAAGTAATTGATTTAAGAGATGTAGAAGAGTTTAAAAAGAGCAGACTCCAGAGTGCTTACCAAGTTCCAATTAATCAACTGCTTTCTCGTGATGGCATACAGCTTATGCCAAAGCCTCAACTTGGTTACAAGATTGTTTTAGTGTCACAAGACGGGATTTTAGCTGCCGCTGGGGCTGTACCACTTGCTGCACTTGGTTATGATGTGAAAATCCTTAATGGCGGTATGAAAGCTTGGAGTGCCAAATACTCTACTGCAAATACTGTAAAAGGTGAGCTAGAAGTTAACTGGCCGGGGAAAAAAGGCTGGAAAGCTCAAAACTTTAAACTACCAAAAAATAAGTAGTAAATTGCTACAATGTATAGATGAATAAAATTAAATTTATCACTATACTAGTAGTTGCTACTCTACTTTTTTCAATCATTAGTCAAAATATTGACGACGAGACTTCTTCACATGTATTAAAAAAAGATGATGTAATACTTGCTTTTGGCGATAGTATCACTTACGGATACGGTGTGCCAAGCGCTTTTAGCTACCCATCACAACTTCAGATGAAAACAGGACTACATGTAATAAATGCCGGAGTCTCCGGTGAAGAATCCTCAGAAGGCTTACTCCGTCTTCCTGCGTTGTTAAAACAAAAGCCTAAGTTAGTTATTCTTTGTCACGGCGGAAATGATATTTTGCGTCAACGCTCACATGTCAAACTGAAAAATAATTTATTAGCAATGATAAAACTTATTAAAAATAGCGGTGCAGATGTTTTACTTGTGGGTGTTCCTGATTTTGGTATTTTTGGGTTTAAAACAGCAAAACTATATAGTGAAGTCGCTAATGAAACAGGGGTTGTTTTTGAAGAAGATATACTATCTGTTATAGAATCAGACCGTAGGTTTAAAAGTGACAATATCCATCCAAACAAGATAGGGTATGAAATGATGGCTGACGCATTTATTGAGCGTCTTGCTATAGAGTAATTTTAGCTCTTAAATTGATTTAATTTATCATCCAAATCATGAGAATTTTTTGTGATAAGCTGGATGTTTTCATTGATAGTCTCTATAATTTTTTCACTGTCAGTCGCAACTTCTTTAACATTATCCATATTTGTGATTAGCTCTTTAGTCTTGTAAGCGATTACTGTAGCTAGTTTAGCTGCTTTATTTGAATAACCCATTGTTTGATACATTGCTTCTTTAGTAGTCTGAGTTTTTGCTTCTATCTTGCTGCTGACATCACTGATAACAAGCATCTGCTTAGCGCTGTTATTCATCTGTGCACTAGTGTCTGAAATAGATTGTACAACAACACTGATTGTAGTATTGATTTCTAAAAGACTTTTTTGTGTTTTTTCAGCAAGTTTTCTTACTTCATCAGCAACGACAGCAAACCCACGCCCATGTTCACCTGCTCGTGCTGCTTCGATGGCAGCATTAAGTGCAAGAAGGTTGGTCTGGTCTGCAATTTCATTGATAACTTGAAGAACCGCTTGAATTTGTGAAGCATCTTGGTTTAGTTGCTCAAGTTTTTCTGCGAAGTCTTCTTGCTCTGTACTGGCCTCATTTATATGAGCGGATATTTTAGAAAGTTCTCCAATCATAACATCAAGTTCAGCAGATGTGCTGTTAAGATCCTCAGAAGTCTGTATAGAAGCATGTTCGCTTTCATCAAATGAGCTGCTTATATCTTTTACTAAGTCTGAAGATTGGGCAATGAGTTCATGCTGTTTTTTTGTATGCGATGTTATAGTACCAGAAAGTGCTGCAAGCTTATCTGATGATTTCACAGTTGTGTCAACTGCTGCTTTAGCAACATTGATAGTAACTTGGATTTTATCAATAAATTTGTCAACATAACCGCTAGCTTCAGACATTTCTGACTTGTTTGAAAAGTTTAAGCGTTTTGTTAAATCACCGTCTCCTTGAGCTAAGTCCTGTGCAACTTCGATAAGATTTTCTACAGGTTTTACTATAGCTCGTTCAAGAAGTTTTCCCACTAAAGCCAATATAACAGCAATGATTAATCCACCAATGCTCATTGATATCAAAAAAGTTTCTTTTAAATCTAGAAAATAATCCTCTTTGTTAACACCGGGTACTACCCACATATCCCATGCTTTGATGTATTTAAAAGCTGCAAGTTTATCTTGACCTGTAGTGCTTGAAGTATACTCATAAACACCGCCTTCTTTATGTGAACGAATATGATCTCCATAATTAGTCCCAGCTAAACTTTCGCCTTCTTTTTTAGGGTGCACAATCATCTTTCCACTTGCATCAATAATATATACATAGCCGCTTTTGCCGATAGTGATTGTTTTAAGCATCTCTTTAAAAGTTTTGCTTTCATAACCTTTTTTGTTTTCATTTGCATAAAAATTAATGTTTTTTTCTAAGGCTTTTGCAACATCCATTACATCATTTAACATAATGTTCTTTATAGCACCAGATGCTACAAAATATGCGAGGATTACACTTATTAAAATACCACTTAAAGATGCAAACAGATATAGAAGTAATTTTGATTTAATAGTGCCAAATTGCATGTGAGGCCTTTTATTACAATTTGTAATAATTGTACTAAAAAGATTATGGTTTTATTGTTAAGTTTGCTAACTACATTTTATTTTTTAGGTCACTATATTTAAATATCAAGTTATCATCTGATAATCGTTGTCTATGTGCTATAATAACTCTTAAATCGTTAATTGTGAAAAAAGGAGATGTTTTTGAAAGATAAACATAAACATTATGAAGATTTAATTGAAACCGAATATTCTACTTTATCATTGGAAAATATTGAATCTATTATTCATAACAAAAATATCTTTGAGAGTTTTGAAAAAGAGTATGGTGAGAGATTGTACTCTGAAATATTGCTTGCATTAACTCATGAAAGGTATGAAACCGATGAAGCCAAATTATTATGGGATAAAATAAGTTCGCATCTTGATACTTTAACGAAGAAGCTTGATAGAAATCCCGGTATTGTTGTAGCTACACTTGATTATCTTTCAAACATTGATAATTCATTATTATCTCCTGTTCTTATTCAAGAAGATAAAAGTGATTTTATATCTGAAACAACAACTAGAGATGAATTAACTCAACTGTATCTAAAGAGTGTATTTAATTTCGCATTGCAAAAAGAGTTAGAAAAAAGTTTTCGAACCAAACATAACCTTTCTTTGCTGATGATTGATATTGATGATTTCAAAAAAGTAAATGATACTTTTGGCCATTTAGTGGGAGATGAAGTATTAAAAGCAATTGGTAAGTTGATAAATAATAATATTAGAAGTATGGATATTGCGGCGCGATATGGAGGCGAAGAGCTTGCTATAATTGTGCCAGAATCAAAACCTGAAGAAGCTGTTTTTCTAGCCGAAAGGATTAGGAAGAAAATATCAGAGATTAAATTTTCTGGTTTTTCTGTGAAAGTTAGTATTGGGGTATGTCATTCGTCATTAGATATAAAAACCGCAGATGATATTGTTAATGGGGCAGATAAAGCACTATATGAAGCAAAACAAACTGGAAAAAACCGCGTAGTTGTATTTAAAGGTAAACAATAGATGCCAATAGCGCGTAATTGGTATTTTAATTTAGAAGACGCAAGCCAAATTGCAATTGGTTCATTTGCTCTGGCTGTACCTATATCATTTTCAGAAGAGGCATGGAGGCTTAGTGAAACACTGCCAATGTTTAATCTTATTGTTATTTTTGTGATTTCTATGGGATTCTTGGCATTGTTTACCTATGGAAGTGTATTTCAATCAAATATTAAAAATCGATATCCTGTATTTTTATTTCGTATTATTGCAGCATATTTTATCGCTGTTTTAGTAGTCGCTTTAGTATTATGGAGTCTAGATAAGTTTCCTCTTCTGAGTGAGCCTGCTATCGCTATAAAAAGGTTGATTGTTATAGCAATGCCTGCTTCAATGGGAGCAATAATTGTAGATGCTTTGGACAAAGAGTAACTACTTAATGCCAGCATCACTTAAAATACGAAATTGCTTGCATCCTTTGTTGTTTCCACTATCGCAAGCTCTTCCGAAGAACTCTTTAGAGGTACTCTTATTTTGTCTTACACCTTCTCCTTGTAAGTACATCAATCCAAGACTATAGCAGCTTTGGCTGTTTTTTAAATCACATGATTTTGTATATAATTCAACTATTTTTTTATAGTCTTGTTTAAAAATTTTCCCTTTTAGGTACATTCTCCCTAAATAAAAACATCCATCAGCACTACCGCCATCACAAGCTGTTTCATAAAATTTTGCAGCTTTTTTCTTATCTTTTATAACAGCTCGCCCATCTTCGTAAGTTATTCCTAAATTAAAACATGCTTCTGGATTTGCATTGTTGCATGCTTTTGTAAAAAAATCATTTGCTGTTTTATTATTTTGTCTTACACCTTTTCCTTTAGTATATAAAAGGCCCAAATGATAACAGGCGTTGCTATTCCCGTCATTGCAAGATTGTAAATACAATTTGGCAGCTATTTTTACATTACCATTGAGTTCTTCATTAAAAGCATTTTCAAATGAATCTGCATAGAGATTAATACTACAAATTATACTAAAAATTAATATTAGTTTTTTCATTTATATCACCTTCATTTTTTAAAATTATACTACAATAATAGTAGAGGCAAATATTGTCTAGTTTATAGGAAAAATTTCGACTTAATTTCACACATATATTTCATGAAACTTGTATGTTGTATCAGATATAATATAGTTGTTTTATTATAACTGATAATGCATCTAAAGTGCTAAATAAAATTTATTATATTATAAAAAAGAAGGTTGACAGATGGGTGTAAGTGTATTATGGAGTTTGGTTGTAATTGTTGTTACATATATTAGTTTCAGATTGTTCAAAAGAATTTTAAATAAAATAGCCATAGGAAAGAAAGTCGATGTAAAAAGACTCTTTTATATTCAAAAAGTTTTTGAAATACTGTTCGTACTCATGGGAATGGTTGCTATGGCTTTTGTTTGGAGTGTTGACTTAAAGGGCATTTCACTTTTTGCGTCATCGCTTTTTGCCATTATCGGTGTTGCGATGTTTGCGCAATGGTCAATACTAAGTAATGTAACAGCCAGTATTATTATATTTTTTACATTTCCTGCAAGAGTCGGTGATAAAATTAAAATTGTGGATGGTGACAACAGCGTAGAGGGGACAATTAAAGAGATATCTCTTTTTCAAATAGAACTTGTAGACAGTGAAGAGAATCTTATCTTGTACCCCAACAACCTTGTGCTGCAAAAACCTGTTATCAGAATAAATAAATAATCATAGTTATACTATAGCAAAACATATGCAAGGGGGATGAAAATGAAGCAATTAGTTCTTCTCTTATTGTTGTTTTCTTCGCTTTTGTATGGGGATTTTGTACCGATTTACTTTAAAGGCAATGAGCAGATAAAAGAGCGAGAGCTTTATGAGGCATTAAACTTACATAAACCCTACATGTACGAATTTTGGAAAAAAGAACCTACCGTAAATCCTGATACAGCTGCCGTGCTTAGCCAAACTATTAAAAATTTTTACCGCTCAAAAGGATTTTTTCACGCAGAAGTGACACATGAAAAAAGTGATAATGAGGTAAAAATTACAATTTCTGAAAAATTACCTATACGCATAGCCGATATTTCAATAATATCAAAACTAAAAATCAACTCTGCAATTCCTTTTAAAAAAGGGATGATTTTTGATGCTGATAAATTTGATATTAGTAAAAAAGATATAAAACTTTTATATGCCAATGAGGGCTACTGTAATACTGAGCTTGATTCCAAAACATGGATAGACATAGAGACAAATAGCGCGTATATTTTGTATGATGTAACGCCTAATAAATTGTGTTATTTTGGAGAGATTGAGATAAGTTCTCCGCAGAGTATCGATCCTCAGATAGTAAATTCAATGCTTCATATCAAACAAAATAAACCATTTTCTCCAGAAAAAATACGCAAAAGTTATCAAAGTCTATATGCAAACGAAGGTATTAGCAAGGTCTTGATAGATACAAGCGTTAAAAATAATGATACTGCTCCGATAAAAGTGTCTGTAACTGAGCTTGAAAAACCAATTCGATTTCAAGCAGGTATTGGTGCGAGCAGTGATGAAGGAGCTATGCTCTCTCTTGGCGTTAAGCATAGAAATATATTTAAAAATCTCAAAACTGCTGCAATTGAGACACGACTAACAGAAACAAAACAGACAGTTAAAACAAATTTTTTTATGCCTCTAACAAATAGAAATTCAACAGGTGCCGAGATAGGATTTGAGAAAGAAAAATTTATAGGTTTTAAGGAGGATAGATATTTTGGAAGTATCTTTCTTAAGCAAAATGAAACATCTCATATATTTCAAGAGACGCTGCTTTTTGATAATGTGACTACTTATGATAGTGAGGATGATACTCTGTTTCCAGAAGGTCAACTGTTTGTCGTGTCTGCAAAACTTCAATGGAGCTATGATACCAGAGACGATATTCTTAATCCTAAAAAAGGCTATTTTTTGCGACCGCAGGTAAGCGGCTCGCTTAAGTCTAAAATATCAGATGCAAGCTATTACAAATATAATCTGTCCGGAGGATACATATTTCCACTTCTGCCGTCAGTCGTAGCCTTAAAGGCAAACTTCGGCTCACTTCGACTTTATGATGGCAATATTCCGGCATCTTACCGTTTTTATGCAGGCGGCATGAACAGCAACCGCGCATATAGTTATAGAAAACTGGGACCCATTAATGATCAGGGCAATCCGATAGGACTTCATTCCCTTTTGGAGATGACCGCTGAATACCGCTTTGCAATTAGCGGTAATTTTCGAGGAGTGGTTTTTAACGACACCACATTTATAGGGGAGAAAGAAACACCTGAATATAAGAAAGGTTACTACTCTCTTGGAGCAGGAGTTCGTTATGTTACACCGATTGGACCGATAGCATTTGATATCGGGTTTGACATAGAAAATCCGACAAAGCAGTATGCTTTTCATTTTCATATAGGTGAACAGTTTTGATTCTTAGGATTTATCTGTTTGCTTACTATTTTATAATCTTTATTGTAGCCGTTGGCTTAGCTGTTGCAACTATAGCTTTGCAGCCCGATACTCTAAAGCATCTTGCAGATAAGTTTTTAACAGAAAATGAAATTGCGTATAGCAAAGTGGAAGGTTCTCTTCTCACGGGGGCAGCTCTGCATAATGTAGATTATGGGGATGTTTTTAGTGCCAAAAATATAGAGATAGGCTATAGTTTTGACATGCTTTTTAGTCCGACTCCTCTTATTGGAAAAATCAAAGCAGACGGAGTATCGTTAAATCTTGATAAGTTGCCAAAGAGTGAAGATGGCAGTAGTGATTTGTCTTTATTTTCTTTTGCCCTTACAAAACTTCAACTGACAAATGCAAGTATTATCCTTGACGGTGAAAGATTTGTGTTTAATCTAGATGCTTCAAAAGTTAGCTATAACAAAAATTTAAATGTTAAAAAACTCTCGATAGAGTTGTTTACTCCCTACGCAGATGCAACAATGAAAGGGAGCATAAAACAAAACAGACTCTTAGCAAAAACTTTTGTGACTCCCAAAACATCTATTGTCAAAAAAATCGCCATTGATGTTGATGCATCGCTGCAAAAAGTATTGATGCGTACCCATCTTAATCATTTAAGTCTCAGCACAGACCAAAATATAAGTATAGGAAATGCAGATGTAACGCTAACATATTTTATAAAAGAGGATTACTTCTCGTTTGAGAGTTCTTACATGTTTTTTCATCAAGAACTTGAAGCAGAGGTAAAACAAAACGGGATATTTAACTCTCTTGGTACTTATACCACAGAGTTGAGTGCCAATTTGAGAAAATATCCACCGCAGATTCCTTTTGATAAGTTTAGCGCAGAGGTCTCAGGAGATACTGAGAGTATGGCAGGGAACATAAAAGCACAGCATTTAAATCTTGATATTAAGTCCAAAGATTATAAAGAATTTTTACTACATGTAGAGAGTAAAGCACTGGCATTATCATCTATATCTGAGCTTCCCGATGTGCTTAAAGAAGATGCTGTTGCAGTTAATGTAGACGCAGTTTTAGCAATGTCTCCATTTTCATTGACGGGAACATTTACTACTAAAGGAGTGTACTGTAGCGTAGATGGGAATGTAGAGCTAGATAAGAGCAGTCAGCTAGTTGTAGCGCAAATACATCCAAAACTCGAATCAGAGATTTTCAAAGAATATCCTATAGATAAGTTTTCGCCACTTAAGTTTGTATATTATAGTGAAGATGAAAAAACTGTTTTAAATCTTGATGCGAAAATGCTTGATGTAACTCTATTTAAGAGTGGACAAACTCTTAGTGGATTAGGAAATCTTGGCTCAGAGAGTTTTGAAGTTAAAGGCGATATCTCTGATAAAAATATAATACTCAACGCAAAAATAGCGTCAATTAATGCACTGTTGAGCGAGTTTGGTTTGAGTAAGCCAGAAGAGGGTGTTTTATTTGATGCAGAGGCAAATATAGAGGCTAGTGTTGATTTTTCTAAAAATATAGAGATAAAAAGCCGTCTGCATGTTCCTTGGTTTATCACAAAAATTGACACTAAAACAACTTATAGAGGGGAAAATCTTTATTTAGAGGCAACCATGGTAGATAACAACATAAGCATAGAACAATATAGCTTTGATTTCATGAATCATAATTTTTCCTCCCAAAAAAAGTCAAAAATAAGTTTTGATGAAAATATAACTTTAAATCTAAAAGAGTTTTGGATATATGACAACCTGCTTGTAACCGGCCTTTTTAATCCGGTTGAGATGAAGGGGGATGTACGGATAAAAAGTGATATGTTCAGATATGAGGGCAAAGAAGCAAATGTTACTCTTAAAGCTGATTTAGAGGCTTCTTTTGACGGCAAGGGTACCCAAAAGATACAAGGAAATGTAACGCTGATTGATGGCGTGATAACTTATGAACCGCCTGTTGAGTATACAATCTCAGATGACATAATTGTAATACAGGACATTAAGCCGCAGACAGGGTATAAGCGTTTTGTAAATATACATATAAATTCTCTAAAACCCATTACTTATAAAACAAAAGATATTGATTTACAATTTGTTCCAGATATTGTTCTTTGGCAAGAGTCATCAAATCCTTTAGCTCTTTTGGGAATGCTAACGATTGAAGAGGGAAAAGTGACGGCAAGTGACAAGCTCTTTACTTTTGATAAAAGTGAAGTTTATTTTAACGGAGCGAATCCGATAAATCCATATTTGAACCTCAATATGCACTATCAGACATTAGACTATATTGATATAGAAATTTATGTGACAAATACGCTTGCTTCGCCTGTGGTTATATTTAAATCAACACCATACTTAAGTCAAAATGACATAATGTCATATATACTCTTTGGAGAGCCTGCTTCATCAGCCTTTGATAGCTCATCCGGAGCAAAAACATCTGTCAGTTCAATGCTTTTGGCAACAGGAGTGAAACAGATATTTAATGACACAGCAGGGATAAATATAGATACTTTAAATGTATTGACAAACGAGGAGGGAACCTTGGGATATGAAATCGGGGCTCGTTTTAACGATAAGATACGAGTCATATACAAAAACAACACAATCTCAAGCATAATTTTGCAGTATACTCTTAGCAGGTCAATAAGATTTGACATAGATGTTTATGAAACAGGACACGGAGTGACAATTTTATATATAAAAGATTTTTAGTAATTTTTGTATATAAAATCTAGTTTTAAAATTTATAATCAGTATGATATTTATGATATAGTTATATATAATAGTCTTATCTTGATTTATAATGCACTAAACAACATGTCATGTAGATACCGTAAAAAAGCAGGAGAAATCTATGGAAAAATTAGAACAACTAGTAGACGACCTTCATCTTGAAGATTTGCGTAATGAGCTTCATCCATCTTTTTTTGATGAAAATGATGGTTATGATATGCTTATTGTCAGACTACCTATAATAAATGCTACTTTAGAGGCAAAATCTATAGGTTTTGTTATAGCAGACGATAAAAGTTATCTGTATGACAAAACCAAAAAGCTCTTTGACGAAACGGGCGATAAATTTGAGGGTCCGTATAAAATTCTTGATAAAATTCTTGATAAATTTTTGAAATCTTTTACATATTATCAAGATACAGTTGCTGACTTAGAAGAGAATATGTATGAAGATAAGGTAACAGATGATTTTATGAAAAATTGGCTTGCTCTTAAGAAGGATATAGTTCGCATAGAGAGACTTCTGTTGCGTTCATCATTGACAATTGATGAGCTAATAGAATTTTATGAGCATGAAGAAGCGTTCCCAATTAACCACTATATTGATTTACATGAGCATATGGAAAGAACAATGCGTTCTGCAGGTCTTCAGCTGTCCAAACTTGATTATCTTTACAGTTTTTACACAGCCCGCACCAATGATAAGATGAATAAAATGATATTTATACTTACTCTATTATCTGCTGTTTTTCTTCCTCTTAATCTTGTTGTCGGCTTTTTTGGAATGAATACAAGCGGTCTTCCATTTGCAGGTGGAAGTATGGGAACTTTAAATGCCGTCTTGCTCATGGTTTCACTTCTTTTAGTGAGTTCGGGTGTTTTATACTTATGGAAAGGCAAGACTGATAAAAATATTTAAGACTAATATACTGTATTTATGAATTATGCTCAGTTTTTTTTAAGTATAATTCTATTTTAATTAACTATAGACGGAGATAAATTATTGAAAAAATTTATAATGATTTTAATTGCAATATGTTCATTTTCTCAAGAAATAACAGCAAAGAAGAATAAACCATATGAATATCTAAATATAGATAATCAGTGGCTAAAAATTTATAAAAATGTAAAAAGTTATGACCGTTCGATATCATTGATAGCAACATATGAAAACCAACTTATAAAAGCCAACAAAAATAACGATTTAGAAAGAATAAGAACTTTGAATAAAAAGTTAAATATTCAGCAATCAAAACTTTTACTTTTTCAAAAAAATAACAATCTTATGGTTTTAATAAACCCATATTTAAATTTTGTGATGAAAGAAGTAGACTTTTTTGACTATTTACTAGAATCCTCATTGAATAATGTTGATAATAAGATACTGCAATATAATATATTGATTAACGAATATAATCTTGCAAAATCACACTTAGAAAAGATGTATAAAACCAAGTCTACCAATAGTGAAAATGAGATGTTAAAAAAAGTCTCGCTTAAAGAGTTAGAATCAGATATAGAGTATTTTAAAGACTTTAAAGAGATTATAGATAAAAGTGAACAAAATTTAATTGACTCAAAGATAGAGATTAAAAAAGCCTACAAAACTTATTATGAAAATGTTTTGGTAAAACATCTCATAACACTTGTTATCATTCTCATAGCATATATTTTGCACTTACTTAACTCTAAATTGAGTGTAAAACTCATAAAACAGGATGAAGACAAAGCATCTTATAAAAAGCTTGGAAATATTATTTTTACATTAATCGTTATTATCACCATATCACTAAGATATAGTGACAATATACTTCATGCATTAACACTATTAAGTGTTATTGGTGCCGCATTAACCATTGCTACTAGAGAAATTATATTAAACATTGCAGGATGGGTGTATATATTTAGTACAAGTATTGTTAAGCAAGGAAACAGAGTCTTGTTTTTAGTTGGAACAAAACATACTGTGGGTGATATTAAATCAATAACACTTATGAAGATGACTCTTAATGAAGTAGAAGATTATAGTAATTTAAAAGAGATTAAAAATGCCGGACGAAGACTTCACATACCAAATAGTTATATATTTACGCAAGTTTTCTACAACTATTCAACGGCTAATAATGGAATAATAAGGGATTTAATAGAGATTGATTTTGACCTTGATAATGATTTTGAATTTATTGAACAAATCACAAAAGAGGTTTTTGACAGAGAAAATATCATACATCAATTTTCAATACAGTTAAACTCGTTAAAAACTTCTATGAGTAGTCAAATATGGTATGAAACTCAATTTAAAACTTCTTTAAAAAATAGAGGTGATTTAACCATAAAGTTACTAAATGAATATAAAAAATATCCAGAAATCCAATTGAAAAAAAGTCCGGGCAAGTCTACAAAATTGAAAGACAATGAGATAGAATAAGTTTAATTATCTTTTGCCTTAAATGAGAGGTTTTTCTGAGTTGTATCTACTATAAAGCCTTGATTTAGAAGTTCTCGTCCGATTAGCAGTGGGTATCTCATACTGTCTCTAAAGGTTAAAGACAGCTCAATATCATATGTTTTATTATAAATCACTATTTTTGTATGTACAAAGTATCTCTGTTCAATTTCTCCATTTGAACTTTTTACATTTGCTACTCTTGAGATAGGCTTAGTGATATAACCTTTGGTCAATTGATTGTTTTTACCATCTAAAACTATAAACTTTACCAGATTATCACCTACTGGTATTATATTGCTACAATGAAGTGATGATGTCTTTGCGCCGGTATCTATTTTTGCTCTAATATTGTATATATTAAGCTCAGGTAAATCAAATTTATCAATTCTTCCCAATGTGTCTTTAGCATATAGATTAAAAACCAAAAGTAGTAATATTAGATATTTCATTTAGTATACAACCTCTTTATTGTTTCTCTCAATATTATGCCTGCTTTTATAAACTCATCTGTATCAGTTTAAGCTCTTAAGACTAAGAGCTTATCTGATTATATAGAGAATATCTATCGCCCAATACTTTTATATCGGTTATTTTTCCGTTTTTAATACTAAAAAATGATGCACCTGAGTAATTAATCTTATTGCCGGTTGGCTCATAATCAAGCAATTTACCACTGTGCGTACCAATGTAACTGACATATACCGCTACTTGTGAATCTTCCGCTACAACAATCTCAGTTGCATGATATAAATTTGGAAATGCAGTTAAAATAGTGTTTGCATAATCTTTAAACTGTTCTATTCCAACAGTGTCGGTTCCAATAGACCCACGAAAATGTACACCTTTGTCAAAAATCATCTCTGCTGCATCAAAATTGTGAGAGTTCCACATTTCGTAATATTTAGCTACAAGATTTTTATTTGTCATCTTTTTTCCTCTAAGAATATTGTTGTCTGTGCGGGAATTTTTCTATTGAGGCATACTCATCTTCTTCCCAATTATCATAATCATCATACGAATCATAATCTATAGTGAAAATCTTTGTATAACCTCTTTTAAGAAGTTCTTCATCAATAAAGTCACTATTAAACCCTTTGTTTTCACAAAGTGCAACAATCTCAGCAATATCTGCTGCATCAACGCCATTAAGTTCCATTTCAAACACTACATCAGAAACTTTCATTATATCCTCGATAAATATATTTATTCTACATGAGATAATTGTTTGATATCTTGTTATCAAACACAACAAATCACCAAAGTACCGAGTGGAATTCCATTGAGGTTATCTTTTTTTTCTATTAAGATAATTTTTAGCAAAAAAAAATGATTTTGGGAGTATAATTCCACTGCGAATAGTGAAGTTTAATCTACTTTGTATATCAATATAGCTTGGCGGTTAATATTGATATACTCCTAGTAAAACGAAAATGCAGTTTTGTTAAGGATTAAGTTACGGTTTATTTAAAACCGTAGTGAAATCCTAACAAAATAATCTTATCAAAATATTAAGCTTTATATTAAAAACTTAAATATTCTTCAGAAAATGCAAAAACGCAGCAAAAAAACTACAAAAAACTTTGACTAAATTACACTACTGGGTCAATATAAAATTCCTATTTGCAAAAAAATTTATCTCTATAAGTACGAGCCCAGATTTCACTTATTGCAAGTATATGGTATAATTTATAAAATTCAGGATTGAGAATATGAAGGAAAAAAAAGTAATTGGTAAGAAAGAGCTTATATCAATTTTAGATTTAGAGTTATATGATCTTGATGCAAAAGTAGACACTGGTGCTGATTCAAACGCTTTGCATTGCGACCATATATATATAGATGATGAAAATAATGTGCATTTTCACCTGCTAGATGAAGTTCATTTGGCATATCACGGTAAAAAAATGGTTGTGCCGCTCTATAAAGTTAAAAAAGTAAAAAGTTCAAATGGCGAAATACAAGAGAGACCTTCTATAAAAGTCAGTGTTAAATTTTTTGGGAAAAAATATAAAACAGTTATCTCTTTAACAAATAGAGCAGATATGAAATACCCGATGCTTATAGGAAGAAGATTTTTAAGTGGAAAATTTTTAGTTGATGTATCACAAGAGTATCTATCCAAAGAGAATAAATAAAAGGAAAAATAATGAGAGTGTATATATTATCTAGAAACAAAGAATTGTATTCAACAAAAAGATTGCTTGAAGCGGCAGAGCAAAAAGGTTGGGAAGTTAGAGTAATTGACTATTTAAAATGTTCTATTGAGATTATGAAAGGGCAATTGAGAATCAACTATCTGGGCGAACAATTGCCAATTCCTGACGCTATCATTCCTAGAATCGGAGCGAGCAGAACATTTTATGGAACTGCTATGGTTAGACACTTTGAAATGATGGATGTTTTCTCGACTTCAGGTAATCTTGCAATAGCAAGAAGCAGAGATAAGCTAAGAAGCTTGCAAATACTTTCTAAATATGGTGTAGATATGCCAAAAACTGTTTTTGCTTCAAATAAATCAAGTGCAAAAGATATTATTGCATTAAGCGGTGGTGCACCATTAGTTTTGAAAATTCTTGAAGGTACTCAGGGTGTCGGCGTAGTACTTGTAGATACTGCAAAAGCTGCAAAATCAGTTCTAGATGCGTTTTATGGAATGGATGTGAGCTTACTTGTTCAAGAGTTTGTAGAAGAAGCCGGTGGAGCTGACATAAGAGTCTTTATTGTTGGTGGAGAGGTTGTTGGAGCTATGAAGCGCCAAGGTGCAGACGGTGAATTTAGGTCTAACTTGCATCAAGGCGGAAAGGCCACTATTCATAAATTAACTAGAAAAGAAAAATCGACTGCGCTTGCTGCTGCAAAAGCTATGGGTCTTGGTGTCTGTGGCGTTGATATGATTCCATCTGCTCGAGGACCGCTTGTAATGGAAGTAAACTCATCTCCAGGATTAGAGGGAATTGAAAAGTCTACAAATATTGACATTGCTGGAAAAATCATGGATTATATAGCAAAAAATGTTACTCCAAAATCTGATACGACTGCTAAAAAGAAAAGAATTAAAAGAGATAGTATAGGAGCTTAAATGCTTAATCAAGTATTTACATTAGGCGGCGTTGAAATACCAAAAGGGGTTAATGTTACCATAAATATTGATTTGCCTAAGTTATATAATACTCCAACACAACTGCCAGTTAGAGTAATTCGTGGTAAAAAAGATGGGCCAATTGTTTTTGTGAGCGCAGCAATCCATGGCGATGAATTAAACGGTATAGAGATAATAAGACGCTTACGAAAGTTACATATTTTAAAAAAACTAAAGGGTACTTTGGTTTTAGTTCCAATAGTAAATGTGTATGGAATTATGACACTTTCTAGATATTTACCAGATAGAAGAGACTTAAATAGAAGTTTTCCCGGAAGCTTAAAGGGTTCACTCGCTAGTAGAGTCGCAAAAACTTTTTTTGATGAGATTGTAAGAAAGTGTGATTTGGGAATAGATTTGCATACAGCGTCTATACACAAATCTAACCTTCCACAAGTTAGAACAAATATAGATAATGAGCATACATTTAATTTGGCAAAAGCTTTTCAGGCACCTGTGATTTTGCACTCTGAACTCAGGGATGGTTCTCTAAGAGCAGTAGCGCAAGAAAAAGGGGTGCCGATTCTTTTATATGAAGCCGGTGAAGCCTTGAGATTTGATGAAGCTTGCATCAGGGTTGGAGTTCATGGAATAGTTAATGTGCTTAGAGAAAACGATATGCTCCCTAAAGTAGCAAGAAAAAAACCAAGAAAAACCCCAATAATTACAAAAACAAGTCAATGGACACGCGCAAGTGAAAGCGGAATGCTTAGAACCATAAAAGCACTTGGCGACACAGTATCAAAAGATGAAACTATTGCATTTATAGATGAACCTTTAGACGATGAAAGTTTTGAAATCAAATCACCATTTGACGGAGTTATCATAGGGAAATCAGAAATCCCTTTAGTCCAAGCAGGTGATGCTATTTTTCATATTGCTAAATTTACAAATCTTGAGATGGCAGAAGATAAAATGGAGTATTTTAATGAAGATATTAATGAGTCAAGTGAATTTCATGAACTCAATGATGAAGATATAATAGAGTAACTATGGAACTATTTTACGATATATTAAAACAACTAATTCGTATACCAAGTGTTGTCGGTGCTGAACACCCATTTTTCATGTTTGTAAAAAGAGACTTAGAAGAACTTGGTATAAAAGTTGAATACTATGATGGTGTTCTTGTGGCAAAAGGAAGCAGTCCTGAGAGCGGATATATTTCGGCACACTCAGATAGACATGGACTTACATGTACAGGACACAATGAGTTTCAATATTCGGCATTTATTGCAAAAAATAAAGCTGATTTGACTGGGGATTCAAACTCAGAACAACTGCTGCATAATTTTACAACAAGATTTATAGATGAAAAAGTTCAGGCATATGAACCATGGTCAGGTTCATATCTAGGTATCGGAACAATAAAAGAAGCTTTTCTTTGTCAAAGAAGAAATAATATTATTTTCAAAGTAGATGGCTTTGACTATCTGTTTCCCGGAACTCCGATAGCATTTATGGATAAACTTGAAGTAAAAGATGAGTTGATATCAGCTCAACTTGACAATGTAATATCTGTTGCAATCATTATTTACATGTATAGTATTGGATATCAAGGCACTGCCTTTTTTACAGCTTCAGAAGAGGCCGGAAAAAGTTGGAGATTTTTACTTGAATGGTTTAGAAGATTTAATATAAACACAAAAGAACTTCTTGTTCTTGACACAAGCCCGTACGACACTTTAGAAGATATCAATAATCTTGATATTATTTTAAGAAATCGCGATGCAAATGCTGTTTTTAGGTCACCTTTAAAAAATGAAATTAAAAATATAGCTATAAAAGAGAATATAAAATATCATTTTAAAGATGCTTACTTAAAAAATAAGATGAAGCAAAATGGAACAAAAGGTTCACTTGGAACTACTGAACTTGGACGACTTATTCATGCTACAAAGGGTGAAATCCAAGGAGCAACTCTACAGCTTCCTACTATTGGGTACCACACTGTACATGAAACAACATCCATAAAAGCTGTTGAGAGTATGATTTGTATATTAAAAAAGTTGTATATTAAATAGCTAGTGTATAGTTTAATTTATTGGGGATATTCCAAAGTGCAATAACTTATAATTAGAAATACAAGATTGAATATAGTAGACATTAAAGGGCATATTATTGGCACAGTAGCTAAATAATTCAGTTGGAAAGTACGGTATTTTTGGGTTTGTGAGTGTATGGCTCCTATTAAAAATAAGAATAGACAGAGTTGTAAAAAATATTTCAGCATATATAATGCTTGGAATCACTCTTGATGGCCAAAAAGAGATTATCGGTATTTGGATTGGAGAGAATGAAACTTCAAAGTATTGGCTGACACTTTTAAATGAACTCAAAAATAGAGGTGTTGAAGATGTCCTGATATTTGCTATAGATGGTCTCAATGGGTTTAATCAAGCCATACAAGCCGTGTATCCAAAAGCTGAAATACAAAGATGCATCGTTCATCAGATAAGAAGCTCTCTCAGATATGTCTCTTGGAAAGACAGAAAAGCGGTTGCAAAAGATTTAAAGACTATCTACACTGCAGCAACAGAAGAAGATGGACAACTTGCGCTTACAGAGTTTAATGATGTATGGGGTAAAAAATATCCTCACATCACTCTGTCCTGGCAGTCTCACTGGAATGAACTTTCCACATTTTTCAAATACCCAGAAGCTATAAAAAAGCTTATTTATACAACAAATCCGATTGAGTCTCTTAACTCAAATATCAAAAGAAAAACCAAATCCAAAGGCTCATTTCCAACTGTAGATTCAGCTTTTAAATTATTATATCTGGCAACTCAGGAGGTTCAGGAAAAATGGAAAAGTGCTAAAATTAGAAATTGGAGTGAGATTTACCCTCAACTTAGTATATTTTTCAGTGAAATTATGGAAAAATATACTAAGTGATTAGATAGATAGAGGTGGATTTACACAGTTTATTTTACAGGCTCCATAAACAACCAATATTTAATGGCTGAAAGCGATTAACTTGACTTTCATATGCTTAGGATATCAAAATAATTGTGCTACATTTTTTATATTAGATATTCTTACTTGTTTGCTAGGATGATCTTGAAATCCACCTTCTTTTTCTTTATCATCGTATTTACTATTATTTACATTTGCTATAAAATTTTTAACATGATCCTCTTTCCTATCAGGTATAAATGCGTTGATAGTTTTTAATCCACATGCATCTGCCTCTATCTCTTGTTCTTGTGGATAAAGCTCATAACTTGCTTTAATGATATCTTTTGTCATAAATCCAGTTGCAACTTTGGTGGCAACATTTTCATCTTGCATTTCTTTAATTAATTTCATAATATCTGTAATATTGTCATATGACATAACAATTTGATATTGTATTTCTTTTGTTGCGTGCCTTTTTGATACATGTGCCAACTCATGTGAAAGTATTGTTTCATACATTCCATTTTCAATATAATCTTCACTAATAAAAACATATCCGTAAGGTAATGATTCAGCTTTTTTTTGTGTTGATAATATATATATTTTTATATCATATGGATACTTTAAATCATTTTTTTCTAGATAGGAATTATATTTTCTGAGATACTTATCTATCTTCGCATACATTTTTTTGTATTTTTTATTTCTTGTTGTTTTCAAAATAACATCACCAGACTCAATTCTATGTTTATATTGCTTTTCACCATAGATTTTTTCAACTTCTAATGGAATCCATAAAAAGTTTTTAGCCATTATTTTTGAAAGCTCTTTAAAATCATCGCTTGTTATATCTTTACCGCTAGATTTATTAGTATTTAAAAAATCTAATATATTGTCTGATTTTGATATACCATACATAGATGTAGTTTTCAATAGTGCTTCAGTGTTTAAATCATAGCTTTCGAATGCTTGATTACACTCTCTATCTACATTGATTGTACTTGTTTCTCCATCCATACCTAAAGCCGATGCACCACTTTTAACTACACTAATTAAACTACCAATACCTAAATCAAATGCGAATAAACTACTTATAATTAAACTACTTAAGAATATTTTTTTCATCTCAGAATGCTCCTTTTAAAATTATGTTCCGATCATATGTCAAACCATATTGATCATAAATAACACTTTTTATATATCTTATTGACTTTTCATCATTAAGACTTTTAACTAAATTAGTAATTTCGTTATTCATCTCTTTATAACTGTCTTGATCTAATGTATCGAAACTACCTTCATAGGTGATTGTGTCAAGCTTAACTTGCCAATAATATTTTTTTGAGTATTCTAATAAGTTTCCAGGTATGTCAACTACATCACTTGTATGGTTCTTTTGCAAAAGAATCTTTTTATAGCTATTCATCAGTACTAATTCAATGTTATACTCTTTATCTAACTTTATATGCAAATTGTTTTTTGGTTTTATAATTGTTCCATTTGGGATTCCAATATCTTTTGCTTCGTTACCAAATCTTTTTATTCCAAATGAAGTTTTTTTATTTGTATTAAAAGATAAAAGTCGTTTAAAACTTAAACTATTTGTATCTATCTTATCAGCTGAATAAGAATCCCCTTTGAATAGTTTTTTGCATCCTAATGATGCGTTTAGAAAGTAACAGATACTTATATCTGTTACTGCTTCAATATTTTTACAATCCATAAGACTTATCGGATGACCAATTTCAGAATCACATTTAAATGTATCTTGCTTGCTACCCATAAACAGTATGTTTGCTAATAAGCTACTTGTAAACAGAAAAAATACAAAGTTATACTTTATCATTTGACTACCTCCATTTTATATTTAAATACTATCAATAAAGCTATATCCACCAATAAAAACTAAAGATGCTTTTATTACATATACTAGGTTTATATAGTTTCCCTTATCTTCAACTTCTTCTTCTCCTAACCCAGTTATTGAGTCAATAAACATTCCAATAATTAAAGGAACAGGGTTAAGCCAAAGATATAGGTTGTGAAATATGTAAGATGAAACTATTAAAGAAATAAATAAAAAGACAGCAGCTACAGTGATCAAACTAAAGTTATTTAGGGCTAACTTGCTTTGTGTAGAAATTTTCTTTCTTTGTTTAATTAGATAACTGATAATTACTCCGAATAGTAAACCAATAATTACATCAGTAATTATTAGTGTCGTTAATGCGTCTGCTTCGTCAATTTTATGTTTTAAAGAATAATATATAGCATTAAGTATTTCAACACCATATTTTTCTCCGTATGGAGTTATATATTTATCACCAAACCCATAACTACCACCTAAAAATACAACCTTGTTTGTAAGATTATATTTATCTAAATCTTTAAAATTATCAATCATAATCGTATTTTTGTTAATAGTTTGGTAATTTACAGGAAGTTGTTTAAATGTATGATGTTCCTCAAAATAGTATTGATTGATGTCTTTTAAATCTTTTATATCAGTTCCAGTAATTTTATTACATACTCCTAAGTTAGAACTACCTTCTTGTAAACTATGTGTAAACAATGAAATATGATTAGGGTCTTGATAATATTGTAACACTGATCCTATTTCATCAGTTATGAATGGAAATGCAAACTTAATATTATTTTCACACATTTGTTTTGCCCAAGTAAGTTTTAGAGTTTTATTTTCTTGTGTGTCTGCTATGAAGGCAAAAGGCAAAAATATCTTTACATTATCGGAATTATTCATCAATATATTATATAAATTTGTTTGTATCTGCTTTTTATTTTCAAAATTATAATCAGGTGATATATCAAGGTCAAAAATAAGACTTTTTGGATTTTTATCCAAAATATTTTGAACTAAAATACCAAGCTTATCTTTGTTTAATGGAGTTTTGGAATTAAATTCTTTTTCAAACGTTTTATTACTAATTAATATTACAACAGAATCAGAATGATTGGAATAAACAGGAGTGCTCTCATCATATGTACTAGAAATATTTCTAAGCATAGCTGAGTGAAGCATGTCAAAATACCCTAATTGTTTATCCAGTATATATATTATCCCGTTAACAAACAAGAATGAGTAAATGATTAATACAAGGGTATTTTGTTTGATGCTATTTAAATTCATTTATAATAATAGTACCTTGTTTTAATATTGTCTTTCGTTACATTCAATTGTATTATATATAAAAATATTTAAATTACTATGATGTTTTATAAAAAAAGTTACATAATGTGGCATGCAAAAAAATAAAAGAGTATATTCGAAATTATATGGTGTTACCGTTCTAGAACTAAAAGTGCTTATCTACAGTTGCAGTAAAATCTTAAATTTCTGTTTTTAGGAGATGTAAGTGATAAAAAGTGTAGTCAGATCAGGTAAGGATGGAAAATTAAAAACTGAATCTAGTTATAGAGAGATTGAGATTTTAGATTCACTATTGCCTTACTTGAAAAATCAATATCAACTAACTGGTTCACAAAACTCTTATGTGTTTTTAAATGAGAATCATGAACCTCTATATGATATAAAAAGGATACGAGATAATCAATGGAAAAAGACACTTATAAAGTGTAAACTTGATTATCGACCTATTTATCATACAAGACATACATTTGCTACGGTAATGTTGGAGAACGGTGAGGATATTCTGTGGATATCAAATATGTTAGGTCATAAAGATTCTACAATGACACTTAGCAGATATGCAAAGTATATAAAGCGTGATGATAAGAAAAGAGCTACATTCTTAGAAAAAACAGTGGCACTAAAAGACACCGAAACGACACCGATTATTGAAAAAGTTGGTTGAAAGTCGCTGTTTATGGGGTTTCAAAAGTAATGGCTCCGGATACTGGATTCGAACCAGTGACCAAGTGATTAACAGTCACCTACTCTACCGCTGAGCTAATCCGGAATGTAAAAAGTTCTTAAAAAATGGTGTCAGAAGAGAGACTTGAACTCTCGACCTCCGGCTTATGAGACCAGCGCTCTAACCAGCTGAGCTACCCTGACATCTTTTAAGAGGCAGAATTATATTGTTTTAAACCTTTAAATAGCTTAAAATAAATAATTCTAAAGTAATTTACCAAGGATTTAACAAAAATTTAGTAGAATCACATTTATTAAATTAATTAAGGAGATATATATGAATTTTCAACCTTTAGGTAAAAGAATTTTAGTTAAAAGAGTAGAAGAGGCTAGCACTACAAGTAGTGGAATTATTATCCCTGATAGTGCACAAGAAAAGCCTGCAAAAGGTGAAGTAGTTGCAGTAAGCGCAGAAGTTACTGAGCTGGCTTGTGGAGATGTTGTAGTATTTGGAAAATATACAGGCAGTGAGATTTCATTAGATTCACAAAAGTATTTAGTTATGGAAACTGATGATATTTTTGGAATTATAAAATAATTCAATTCAATACAATTAATAAATTAAATAATAAATTAAAATAAGGAATATTAGATGGCAAAAGAGATAATTTTTTCAGATAATGCAAGAAATGCATTAGCTCGTGGTGTTGCGAAACTTACAGATGCAGTAAAAGTAACAATGGGGCCTCGCGGTCGTAATGTACTTATTCAAAAAAGCTATGGTTCACCGGTAATTACTAAAGATGGTGTTTCTGTTGCAAGAGAGATAGAATTAAAAGATAAACTAGAAGATATGGGTGCTCAACTTGTAAAGCAAGTGGCATCAAATACTGCAGATGAAGCAGGTGACGGTACTACCACAGCTACAGTTTTAGCAAATGCTATTTTTTCTGAAGGTCTTAGAAACATCACTGCGGGTGCAAATCCTGTTGAAGTAAAACGCGGTATGGACAAAGCTTGTGACGCTATTTTAGAAAACTTAAAAGAAGCTTCTAAAGTTGTAAACGGTAAACAAGACATTGCTCAAGTTGCTACTATTTCAGCAAACTCTGACACTTCAATTGGGGATATGATTGCTGAAGCTATGGATAAAGTCGGTCAAGATGGTGTTATTACTGTTGAAGAAGCTAAAGGGATAAGTGATGAGCTTACAGTTGTTGAAGGTATGCAGTTTGACCGTGGTTATCTAAGCCCGTACTTTATTACAAATACTGAGAAGATGATTGCAGAAGTAGAGAATCCTTGGATTTTACTAGCTGACAGTAAAATCACTTCATTAAAAGACTTGCTTCCGGTTTTAGAGCAAGTTCAAAAAACAAATCGTCCACTTCTTATAATAGCTGAAGATGTAGAAGGTGAGGCACTTTCAACTCTAGTTGTAAATAAACTTCGCGGTGTTTTAAATATCTCTGCTGTTAAAGCTCCTGGCTTTGGCGATAGAAGAAAAGCTATGCTTCAAGATATTGCAACACTTACAGCGGGTACTGTTATTTCAGAAGAGACAGGTCACACACTTGAAGGTGCAACAATTCAGATGTTAGGTCAAGCTTCTCGTGTTGTAATTGACAAAGATAACACTGTAATCGTAGCAGGTGCCGGCGATGAAGCGGCTGTTAAAGCTAGAATCTCTGAGATTAAAGTTCAAATCGACGCTACTACGAGTGAGTATGACAAAGAGAAACTTCAAGAGCGTTTAGCGAAACTTTCAGGCGGTGTGGCAGTTATCAAAGTAGGGGCTGCAACTGAGACTGAGATGAAAGAGAAAAAAGACCGTGTTGATGATGCACTATCAGCTACAAAAGCTGCAGTAGAAGAGGGCATTATAATCGGTGGTGGAGCTGCATTAGTTCGTGCAGCTGCGAAAGTTACTCTAGACCTTGAGGGTGATCAAAAAATCGGTTGTGAGATTATTCTTCGTGCAGTAAAAGCACCGATGAAGCAGATAGCTGAGAATGCAGGTTATGATACCGGTGTTGTTGTAAATGCAGTTGAATCTGCTCAAAACCAAAGTACAGGTTTTAACGCTGCAACAGGTGAGTATGTAGATATGTTTGAAGCTGGTATCATCGATCCGCTTAAAGTTGCTCGTGTAGCTCTGATAAACGCAACTTCAGTTTCAAGTCTTCTTTTAACTACAGAAGCTGCAATTTATGAAATTCCAGAAGAGACTCCAGCTCCAGATATGGGTGGTGGAATGCCTCCTCAAATGGGAATGCCGGGTATGATGTGAGACCCGTAAAAAAAACGACAATTTCTTGTCGTTTTCAGGGTCGGAACCACAGACGATGTCCGAAGGACCGCCGAGAACTAAAGCGTTTTCAAAACCACATATGAAACTTATCTAGCTTCTTTTATAGCATCTAACGCAGCTTCATAGTTTGGCTCTGCCGTTACTTCCGGTACGATCTCTTTATAAACAACTTCTCCACTTCTATCCACTACAAAAACCGCTCTTGCACTTAAGCCTACAAGTTTGTTGTCAGCCATTAATACACCATACGCTTTACTAACTGCTTTGTCAATATAATCAGATGCTACAGTAAGGTTTTCAATCCCTGAAGTTGTACAAAAACGCTCAGAAGCAAAAGGTAAATCCATAGAAATAACAGTAGTTTCACATATATCCAAGTTATTTACATCTTGATTAAATCTTCTAGTTTCAGCTGCACATGTATCAGTATCTAAAGATGGGACAGTAATGATTAGTTGAATATTATCTTTAGCTCCGCCAATCTCAACATCACTTAAGTCAGTTGCTACAGCAGTCACAACTGGTGCTTTGTCTCCTACATTGATTTCATTTCCTGATAATTTGACAGGACTCCCGTTAAAAGTAGTAGTTTGCATAGACATTCCTTAAAAAAAATTTAAAATATATTATCATAAAAATAATGTAAGTTATCTTATTTATTATATAATTAATACACAAATAACTACAAAGAGAACAAATGCAAAATCCTTTTGAATCGGGTCATATCAAAAATTATTTATTACTTTATGCGAGTGTGGTAGTTATAATGGTGCTTTTTTTTATTGCGAGTACTTTGTTTCTTGATGTTGAGGATATTGAGAAAAAAACTTTTGCTACAGAGTCAAGTAAAATTTCAACAGTAGACAAAGAGAATAATATTGTAGAAGAAAAAAGCCAAACAAATAGTTTTAGACTTTTAGAAGTAAATTCAACGAGTTATGGTGGATATAATGGCAATTAAAAAGTATAGAAAGTTTTAACATGGAAGAAAAAAGAGTATCTCTAGTCCTTGGTAGCGGTGGCGCTAGAGGAATGGCGCATATTGGTGTGATAAGATGGCTTGAAGAACATAATTATAAAATAGAGTCCATTTCAGGCTGTTCCATGGGAGCCTTAGTTGGTGGTTTTTATGCTGCAGGTAAGCTTGATATTTTTACAAAATGGATAATTGAAGTTGATGGTATTGACTTGCTAAAGCTTTTAGACTTAAGCGGTTCAGGCGGTCTTGTATCTGGAAATAAAATTGTTGATAAGATGCAAGAATTATTAGGAAGAAATTATCTCATAGAAGAATTGCCAATAAAATTCACTGCTGTTGCGACTGATATAGATGCAGAAAAAGAGATCTGGATAAACAAAGGCCCGATGCTAGATGCCATTAGGGCCTCTACATCTTTACCGCTATTTTTTGCTCCTTATGTGCTTAATGGAAGGTCTCTTGTAGATGGTGGTACCTTAAACCCAGTTCCTATCGCTCCAACTTTTCATGATTCTACAGATATGATTATTGCTGTCAATCTTGGTGGTGAGATGCTGCCAAAATTTGATTTGCAAATAATTGAAGAGAACAAAACTTACTATTCAAAAATAAAAGCGTATATAAGCAAAATATCATTACCTGAGTCTATAGTTGAAGAAGATGGTATGTATGCTGTTGCAAATAAAGCTTTTGAGTCTATGCAGAGTACAATTGCTCGGATGAAACTATCTGCATACCCACCTGATGTAGAGATAATTATCCCGAAAAATCTGTGTGATACTTTTGATTTTGACAAGGTAGAAGAAGTTATTGAGTATGGTTACAACATGTGTGATAAAACTTTTGCTAAAAAATAGAGCTTATTAATTATTTTCTTTTGTGATTATATATAGCTGTTCATGCTTTAGGCGCTTTAAAATATCCATAACACTTACAAAGTCTTGAAATTTTGACTCTTTGTCACTTCTAAGAACTACCGCTTGCTCTTTGGATATAGTTGTTAGTTTTTCTTCAAGCTCTTTTAGGTTTACTTTTTGTTTTTCAAAAAATAGTTCACCTTTAGCATTTACATAAATAGTAATCTCTTTTTTAATATCTTCTTTAGCGCTTGTCTTAGTGGTCGGCAAATCAACAGGAATAACACCTTGGTTGATAAATGTAGCCGTGGTTAAAACCATGACCAAAAGAACAAGCATGATGTCTATAAAAGGTATTACATTTATTTCATCAAATCTTTTGCGTTGTATTTTAAATTTTGCCATAAGTAGTTATTTACTTGCTTTTTCTTGTGCTACATCAAATATAGTTAATATTTTTTCAACTTTGCGTAGTAAAATCGTATATGCAACAATTGCGGGCATAGCTACCATAAGACCAATAGCAGTAGCTTTTAAAGCAAGAGCAAGTCCTACCATAATCTTTTTAGCATCCACAGCTCCAGTATCACCCATAGTGTAAAAGGTAAACATAATTCCCAGCACTGTTCCAAGAAGACCGACATATGGAGCATTTGAGCCTATTGCTGAGATTACATTTATATTGTCAGTTAAATCCATTTCAAGGTTGTCTCTATGATCATAATCTTCACTGCGAACAGTTGAATAAAACATCATTCTCTCTATAAACAACCATAGGGTAATTATACTCATAAGGATTAAAACCCCAATTACACCGTAGTCAATAGCATCTTCTGCATAAGCTAAAAAATTGTTTTCCACTAATCTTCCTTAAATTTTAATATAACTGTCGTACCAACATTGGGCGTGGATTTGAAATTTAACAAAATTCCATTCGCGTCACAAAATCTTTTTACCATACTGAGTCCTATTCCAAAACCCTGTATATTGCTGTTGCTTTGGTAATAGTTGTCAAATATTTGCAACAGCTCAACTTCATCCATTCCGCAACCGTAGTCTTGAATTTGAAGTTCATTGTCTTGTAATCTTACATCAATATTGTGAATGTTTTGTGAATATTTTACAGCATTATCTATAAGATTGTCAATAACCTTGGATAAGCCTACTTTATCATTGTTAATTTGTGTAGAGTGAAGGTTGAGATTAAATTCTACATGTGGATATATCGGCTTTAAAAAAGCAACTCTTTGAGTAATTAGTTCATCAAGATTGAAATCTTCTTTTGTAATGTTTGAGCTTTGCAGTTTTATCATATAGTCTAGTTCATTATATCTCTGCTGAAGCATATCACAGGCCCTCTCAATCCTAGTGGCTCTTTTTAAATCTTTTTCATTTTCAATATTTTTTCTTAACATATGCATATTTGTTTTTATTGTACTTATGGGAAGGTTTAGTTCGTGTAGAGTCTCTTTTGATAGGTTTTGAAGATTGTTTACATGTTGAACGAGAGGATCAACTGAAAGTTTAGATATTACAACTCCTCCAAAGGCGATTAAACATAACAAAACGACTGTCAGTAAAGGAATATTTGTTATTTGAACAATTGCTATAAAGTAGTATAAAACAGCTAAAAAAGTAGCTGTCGTTAAGAAATAGTATAAAAAAACATTTATACGAAGATTACGAAACAAGTTTATATCCTACACCACGAATATTTTCTATGCTCATTTGAGGAAGAAGCTGCTTTATACGGTTTATATAAACTCTTATTGCTCCATCACTTCCGGTCTCACCAATAGCCCATAGTTCATCTAAAATCAACTCTTTTGGTACAGTACTGTTTACATGTTGCATAAGTAAAAGAAGCAATTCATACTCTTTTTTTGATAGTTCTAGCTCTTCATTATCAAACAGAATACGCTTGTGAGTATCATCATGACAAAGCAGACCAATGCATTCTATTTTATTTAGGTTAACTCTTTTTAAAAGTGCGTTAATGCGAAAAAATAGCTCATCACTGTCGAATGGTTTGGTTATAAAGTCGTCTGCTCCGCTAACAAAACTATTTTTTAGAACCTCTTTATCTTTATGCGATGTTAAAAAAATTGTAGGTGTATTGTCATTGGCTTCTCTCAATTCTTTTAAAAGTGTAATACCATCGATAAGAGGTACATTTATGTCAAGAAGGTAAAGGTCAAATTTTTGTGAGTAAGTAGTATCAAGTGCACTCTGCCCATTTGGAGCGTGCGTGACTTCAAAGTCAGAGTCTTCTAGCAAATCGACAAGAGTCTCTGCAAAGAGCAGATCATCTTCTAGTAGTAAAACTTTAGTCAATGCTCTCAATCGCCCAATTTATAGCATTGCCTGCATACATAGGTACAACCCCGCCATAATTCTCAGGTACTACAAAGGGTCTCTTCTCTAGAGTAACCTCTTTAAACTCAGGACAGATTCCATAAATGCGTTGTGCATTGTCGCTGACAAAATCTTGAAGATTATCAAGTTTGTCATACTGCTCAAAAATCTCACATAAAAGTTGTAAAGCAATAGGTGCTGTAAAAACTCCGGCTGCACATCCACAACTCTCTTTTTTGTCTTGAGGATGAGGTGCAGAGTCTGAACCAAACATTACTTTTGGGTGCGCTTCAAGAGCAACGCTTAAAAGTGCATCTAAGTCTTCAGGTCTTTTTGCAATCGGTTTACAAAAAAGATGTGGCTGCATCATCCCGCCAACAACATCGTCAAGAGTCAAAAGCAAGTGGTGAACGGTGATAGTCGCATAAAGATTTTCATATTTATCTAACATGTCAACAGCTGCTTTTGTCGTAATATGCTCCATAATGATTTTAAGGTCTGGAAAGTTTGTAGCCAAAAGTTCATAAATACTCATAAACTCAGCTTCTCTGTCCATAACAAAACCGTCAGTCTCACCATGAACACAAAGCGGAATTCCTAAGGTGCTCATAGCTTCTAATGTCTCACGCATTTCCTCAATGTCAAAAGATGAAACACCGCCTTCAGAGTTTGTAGTTATTCCTGCAGGATAAAGTTTGATAGCTGCAATATCATCAACAACACTAGCCAAGAATTTTTTATCATAGTTTTTATAAAACAGAGTCATATATGGCTCAAAATAGTCATTTGGAACTGCTGCCATAATTCGCGCTTTATAAGCTTGTACATCTTCTAAAGTCGTAACCGGAGGTACAAGATTTGGCATAATTATCGCACCGCTAAAACTGTAAGCAGTAAGCGGAGCAACATTTTCAAGCATAACTCCATCACGAAGATGTAAGTGCATGTCAAGTGGCATTAAAAGAGTATGAGTTTTCATTGGTTTGTCAATCCTGTATTAATTAGTTTTAAAATTATATCTAAATAGAACTTTTAGCCTCTAAAATTAAATTGTTTATTGCTTTTTCATAAACTAAAACCTCTTCTTGAGAGGTTGATTCAAAGCGAGTAACTAAAACTGGAGTTGTGTTACTAGCTCTTACAAGTCCCCAACCATTTTCAAAGTTGATGCGAACACCATCTACATCAATAATATCTTTGATAATTGGAAAAGTAGCTGATGGATGAAGTAAAAGTTCTTTAACTTTATCTATAATTTTAAATTTTTCAGATTCAGTTGTTTTTACTTTTATCTCCTCAGTTGAAAAAACTTGTGGAAGTTTTGCTAACTCAACATCCAAATCTATTCCATCATGAATAAGCTCTAACATTCTAAGAGTTGCATAAATAGCATCATCGTAACCAAAGTAACGGTCTTTGAAAAACACATGTCCACTAACTTCACAAGCTAAATCAGCACCTGTTTCTTTCATTTTTACTTTTAGATTTGAGTGACCAGTTTTGTACATGATAGCTGTTGCACCACGACGCTCAAGCTCATCGTACATAACTTGAGAACATTTTACTTCACCAATAACAGTAGGTTTGTCCATTTTCATAGAGTATAAAAGGGCCATCATGTCGCCTTTTATATTGTTTTTATGCGTTAAAACTGCTATTCTATCGGCATCACCATCATACGCAAAAGCAATATCATTACCATCTGCTAAAAGTTTTTTTACATCTTCTAAATTGTGTTCTTCTGAGGGGTCTGGATGATGATTTGGAAAACTTCCATCTGGATCTACATAAAGACCAGTTGTTTTAAGGTTAAGACGAGAGAAAATATCTTCTGTAACAACACCTGCAACCCCGTTTCCACAGTCATATACTATCTTTGTCTCCATGCCTTTTAAGTGCCCAAATGCATTTACTATAAAATCGATATATCTTGTGAGAGCATCTATTTTAGTGACATCTCTTTGTACTTTAGCCGGCATCTGCATAGCCTCACACTCGCGACCTAAAGCATAGATGTCTTCAGAGAAAAACGGTGCTTTATCTACGGTGATTTTAAATCCGTTGTACTCGCTTGGATTGTGTGAGCCTGTAATCATAATAGAAGCAGATGGAGTAACGCTAGCATTTCCTATTTCCCACTCCTGATAGTTTGTAAAGTAGTTAACCGGAGTAGGCACAAGACCCATGTCAAGAACTTTTTTACCACCGGCATTAAGACCGTGAACAAGATACTCAAAAAGAATAGGAGAGTGACTTCTGGCATCATAACCAACAGCAACATATTCGCCGTCAATTTTTGAAGCAAGTGCGTAACCAATACGGACAACACTCTGCTCGTTTAACTCTTTTTCGTAGATGCCTCTTATGTCGTATTCTCTGTAAATGCTCACAATATTTGCCTTATAATTATTAATGATGTAATTCTACAATAAGAATCTTACAAAGCAATTATTTTACTTGTTGTCATACCCTTAATGACTTATGCTATCATTAGAAAAAAATAAAGAGAATTTATGAGTAAAGTAGAGACGATTTACCTAAAAGATTATAAAGCACCAGAATTTAAAATACATAACTGCGACTTGGTTTTTGAACTATTTGAAGAGTATACTTTAGTGACCAATATGATGAGTATTACTAAAGAAGACAAAAATGCCAAAGACATAGTTTTAAACAGCATAGACTTAGAATTGGTAGATATATATTTAGATGATTTGAAGCTTGATAATACAAGATATGTCATAGGTGAAGAAACTCTTACGATTTTAGATGTCCCAGATGAGTTCAAAATAATTATCCTCAACAAAATTTATCCGCAGTTAAACAGTGAATTAGAAGGGCTTTATAAATCAGGAAATATTTTTTGTACACAAAATGAACCCGAAGGTTTTAGAAGGATAACTCCATATATAGACCGTCCTGATGTTATGGCTGTG